>NZ_JBXALT010000011.1:0-137622 GCF_058799755.1 Arthrobacter sp. GW822-FHT05G07
ATCGGTACTGCTTGGATGTAGTCACGGTATTTCCTTTTCTTTATAACCAGGTCTCGTTGACGGACCAGGAACTAGTGAATGACTGCCATGAGTTCGGCGGCGTCGGCTGAGACCACATTGGCGCGGGGGTAGAGACGCAAGGCCTCAATGGGAACGATCAGCATCAAGTCGCCCCGATAAGTGTTGCTCTTGCTGTCTACGGCCAAGGTGCGTGCACCGTAGCGAAGCTCGTACTCATAGCGGGAACCGACGTACGACGTCGTGAGGATTTCTACGGGAAGCCCCACATGACCGGACGGTACGGATTCTTCCACCGGTGCGAGGGAGGCCTTCTCCGGGCGGAACGCCACGGTGACCGAGTCGCCGTCGTGCATTTCGCCGGTCAGGACGGCGGTGACCGTTTCGCCGGTGTCTTCAAGCCGGACCACTGCCCGGTCCCCGATGGTTGAGGTAATGGTGCCGTCGAGGAAGTTGGAGCGGCCGATGAAGGCGGCGACCTCGGCGGTGGCGGGACGTTCGTAGATTTCCTCGGGCGGGGCGACCTGAAGCATGTTGCCATTGGACATGACCGCGATGCGGTCACTCATGGCCAGGGCCTCTTCCTGGTCATGGGTGACGTAAACGGTGGTAATGCCGAGCTCTGACTGGAGGCGTTTGAGCCAGACCCGGGCTTGCTCGCGCAGCTTGGCGTCGAGGTTTGACAAGGGTTCGTCCAGGAGCAGGACCTTGGGTGAGTAGACAAGAGCCCGGGCCAGGGCCACGCGTTGCTGCTGGCCACCGGAAAGCTGGTGAGGGTACCTCTGCGCCAGATGCGCCAAGCCCACTTTGTCCAACGCGTCGTGGATCAGGGTCTTCTGCTCAGCCTTGGGGACCTTGCGGATGTTCAGCGGCATCGCCAGGTTCTCAGCCAGCGTCATGTGCGGCCAGAGCGCGTAGGACTGGAACACCATGCCCAGGTTGCGCTCTTCCGGTGGAACGAACTTGTTGGAGGAATCGTCCACCAGGACGGTGGTACCAACGGCGATGGATCCCGACGTGGGTTGTTCCAAGCCTGCCAGGCAAGACAAAGTAGTGGACTTGCCACAGCCTGAGGGGCCAAGGAGGGTGAAGAACTCCCCGTCCTTGATGGTGAAGCTCACTTCGTGGAGGACAGTGATGCCTCCGAAGTCTTTGCGGAGATTCTTGACTACGACGTCAGGCATCTTTCTTACCTTTCATGAGCAGGCCGGCGATGCCGACGAAGGCTGCAGTGATAGCGATTTGAATGGTGGCCAGGGCGGCCACTGATCCGGTGTTGCCCTGGACCCAGAGCTCGAGCATCGTGGTACCAATGATGTTCGTGTCGGCAGATCCAAGGAAGATCGCCGGGGAGTATTCCTTCATCATGACCACGAAGGTCAGCACCATGGCGGCGACGAAGGCGGGGGTGAGGAGCTTGGCCAGGACGCGGATGAACATGCGCATCCAGTCCGCTCCATTGACGCGGGCTGCGTTGTCCAGTTCTTCACCGATTTGCATGACGGCCGGGGAGATGGAACCGAAGGCACTGGGTAGGGCGCGGAGGCCGAAGCCGATGATGATCGCCCAGATGGTGCCTTGGACGAAGGACCCCATGTTGAACGGCAGGAACGAGAACGCCCAGAAGAGGCCAATACCGATGATCAGGCCGGGCATGGCTTGCGGGGCCAGGGCCAGATACTCGATGACCTTGCGGTACCGGAACGTGGACCGCTTGGCGACCACCACCGCCACTACGGCCAGGACGCTGACCAGAACGGCCCCGACGCCGGCGACGATCAGGCTGTTGCGGATGGAGGCCAGGTAAACGGGGAACTCGAAGATGCGCTGGTAGTTTCCCATGGTGAGGGACTGCAAGGGGTTCTGCAGGGGCGTGAAGACCTTGGTGAAGGAGCGCATCACCAAACCCAGGATCGGAACCAGGGCGCCGACGACGACGTAGACGGAGATGAAGGCGACCGAGAGCCACTTGATCCAGCCCAGGTCCAGCAGACGCGGCCGGGTTGCCTTGCCGCGCACGGAGACGAACCGCTTGGCGTCCTTGAGGAGCTTGGCCTGCACTGCGACAAGGAGGATGGTCACGAGCAGGATGATGACCGACGCGGCGCCCAGGATGCCGTAGTCCGGGTCGATGGACTGGAGCCCGTTCTTGTAGAGGAACGTCGCGAAGACGGTGATGCCGACCGGCTGTCCGTAAAGCAACGGGATGGACAGGGTTTCGATGGACATGCTGAACACCAGGACCGAGCTGTAGACCATGGGCGGGCGAAGCATCGGAATGATGACTGACCAGAGGATCCTGAAGGGTCCGGCGCCTACGGTTTGTGCCGCTCCTTCGAGCGAAGCGTCGGAGTTACGCAGGGCATTGGCGCAGAAAACGTAGGCTATTGGAGCCAAGGCCACCGCTTCAGTGATCGCCATTCCCGGGATCGTGTAGAGATCCCATGGGAGGAAACCCAGGACGCGCTTGACCTGGACACTGGCGAAGCCGGCCGGGCCGTACATAGTGATCCAGCCGAACCCGAGGATCAAGGATGAGATGAAGAACGGCCACTGCATCGCGGTTCCGAAGAATTTTCGGCCGGGGATATTGGTTCGAACGACGACGATGGCCATCGGCACTGCGATCAGCAGTGTCATAACGGTTGTCAGGACTGCGAACATCAGTGTGTTCAGTGCAACCTGGCCGAAGCCGCCTTCAGTGAAGAGTCTGGTGAAGTTCTCTGTGGTGAACAGACCGCCCTCCTCGTACAGAGGACGGTCCATCACCGACTGGTACAGCGTGGGGACCACAGGTGCAAGGACAAGGAGCGCGAGAATGACAATCGTCGCCCAGTAGAGCAACTGGCTGCGGTCCGCACCGAGAATCCTGCGATACTTCGGTGCCGGGAATTCAGTTCGCGCCGGCGTCTGCGTCGGCACCTCGGCGACTTCGGGGAGTGTTTTCATGGTCTTGGTTCCAGATCCTTGCACAGCGGGTTACTTGAGGAGGCTCTGCCAGCGGTCGGTGAATGCCTCCACCTTGTCCGCGGGGACCGACTCGTACGGGGCCATGATCACGTTCTCTTCGCCGACCTTGGACACGACGTCCTGGTAGGTGAGGGCGAACTGGACCGACTTCACGCCATCGCGGTAGGAGGACAAACCGCCTTCAAGAACAGCCTGCTGTCCTTCCTGGGAGATGACGAAGTCCTGGAAGAGCTTGGCGGTTGCCGGGTGGGGCGCGTCAGCGGAAATGCCAAGCCCACGAGGGATAACCACCGTGCCGTCCTTCGGAAGGGCGATGTCGAACAAGCCGTTGCTGTTCTTCACCACCGGGAACGCCGGAGCTGCGGTGACCAGAACCCCGGCCTTGTACTCGCCTGCGAGGACCTTTTCAGACAAGGTACCCGAGGACGTTTCCGGTCGGGAGGCAGAAAGGATGGTCTCGATGGACTCCCATGACTTCGGCTTGGCCTCGGTCAGGTTGTAAAACATGGTGAACCCGAAGGCGCCGGTAGTATCCCGGACGCCAATCATGTTCGTGAAGTCCGCAGGCTTTGCCTTGATCTGTGTGGCCAGGCCCTCCAGGCTCTCGGGCTTCTCAGTAAGGAGCGAGGTGTTGAAGGCGATGGTCTGCGGGTCCGCGGACATCGCCACCACCCCCGGAAGGAGGGAAGCAAATTCGGGGACTTTGGCCAGCTCAGGCGAGGTGTACTTGGCCAACATGCCGTCACGTGCGGCGAAGTCTGCCCAGGCGCCGGCGGCGTTGGAGACGAAGATATCGGCGCTGGAGGCGTTGGTAGCCTTCTCGCTCAGTGCTTTCTGGAAGACTTCGTCGCTGTCCAGGTTGTTCGCCGCGATCTTGGTGACGAAGGGGTACTTCTTCTTGAAGTCCCGCAGAATCGGATCCCAGTTCTCCTGGTCCGTGTTGGAGTAAATGGTCAGCTCGCCGCCCTCTTTCTCGGCTGCTGCCACCAGGTCCTTGTAATCGGCCGGGTAGTAATCCGGGTACTGGCCTACGGCGATGGAGTTCTCCGGGGCCGGCGTCTGTGCCGTTTCGGACCCTCCACCGCAGGCGGTCAGGCCCATCACGGCGGCGATCGCTGCTGTTGCGCCGACGGTCATGACCGTACGGCGACGGGGCCCGGTAGGCAGGGCCTTCTTGAATTCAGTCATTGCTTCTCTCCCTTGAGGCTGCACGGCTGGTAGTGATTGGTTCCCCGTGACTGGTGATGCTCAGCCAGTGAGGCTGCTCACATAATCATGAGGCTAAGTGGTCGGCCAGTCAACCACTTTGTTGCGGGAAGTTCTGATTGAATTTGCCTCGCACACCAAGCATGCGGCAAAAGTGGTCGGCCAGTCAACCACTTTGCTTGATTCGTCGGCTGTAATGCCGAAACGTGGGTTTGGGCACAAAAAAGCGGGGAAGCATATGTGCTTCCCCGCTCGGTCGGTGTCGCTGTGTCGGCTACTCAGCAGACTTCAGAGTGGCCATGAGGCGGCCGCTGGCGGCATCCATGTGCTCGGCCATCGAGCCCGAAGCCCCCTCGGCGTCTCCAGCAAGGATCGCCTCGTACACGGGCGTGTGCTCCGCGTGCGAACCGTCGAAAGACGTTTCAGCATCCATCACGCGATGGATCCACACACGCAAAAGCGCTGCAATATTCTTGAGCATGTTCGCCAGGACCGTGTTACCCGAGGCGTCGGCGACGGCGAGGTGGAAGTCTACGTCAGCGGAGACGAAGTCCTCAGTCGTGCTGGCAACCCCCATGGCGTCAAGCGCCTTCTTGATGCGCTTGAGGTCCGCATCCGTCCTTCGAGTCGCTGCCAGACCCGCAGTAACGCGCTCAATGTGCTGGCGGGCCTCCACGAGGTCCGACGTTCGTCGCTCGCCGAGCATCAGCCCCCACTCGATTACCCTGGGGAGGAGCTCCGAATTGGCGTTCCGAAGGAATGTTCCCCCACCATGCCGGAATTCCACCAGCCCCAGAAGGCCCAGTGACTTGATCCCTTCGCGGACAACGGAACGCCCCACACCAAAGGACTCGCTGAGTTGACGCTCCGACGGCAACTTTTCCCCAGGCGCCACTTGCCCCGAAAAGATGTAATCCAGTAGAGCCTTGGCCACTTCGGACGAAGCCGGCTCGGCATGCACCACACTGACGGGCTTTAGCCCGGTAACTGAGGGCGCCGCCCGCTTACGGCGGGTGGCGCGAGGTGTCGGCTCGGCAACGGCTGGGTCAGCGCTCAACGAGAACTCCATCTGGATCGCAGTACACCATGGCGCCCGGCTTGATGATGACGCCAGCAAGCGTCAGCTCGACGTCAGTTTCACCTGCACCGGTTTTGGTACTTTTTCTTGGGTTGCTGCCTAATGCTTTCACACCGAGAGGAAGGCTGGAAATCGCTTCACGATCGCGGATTGCTCCATTGATGATCACTCCGGACCAGCCATTCGAAACGGCGATCTCGGCGATCATATCGCCCATGAGCGCCCGAGAGAGCGAGCCGCCCCCGTCGACCACCAAGACGGCGCCTTCGCCGGGTCCTGATACGACAGATTTGAGCAGCGCATTGTCTTCGAAACAACGGACCGTTCGGGCCGGTCCGCTGAAGTGGGTTCTGGCGCCCAGCGATTGGAACTGAATGGCGACGGACTGAATGTCCTCACCAAGCTCATCGTAAAGGTCGGCTGTGTTGACGGATGGTGCAGTCATGGATAATCCCTTCAAGTCTTACGGCCATGGTACTCCGCGATCACTAACTGGTCGACCACATAAAGACGAAAACTTAGGAGTCACAGTGGTAGCGGCTGGTTCTCCACGACGTTCTTCATGACCAGAGTGGAGCTGAGCCGCTGCACTCCCGGCAGGGCCGAGAGTTGCTCGTCGTAGAGCCCCTGGAATTCCCGTACGTCCTTTGCGACGACTTGTAGCAAATAGTCAGGGTCCCCGAAGAGACGTTGCGCCCTCAGTACGTGACGGATCTCGGCGACAGCTTCTTCGAAGGCCGCCACCGTAGCTCGATCCCCGTCTCGCATGGTCACGAACACGAGTGCTTCAAACGTCAGGCCAAGGGCCCCTGCATCCAACTGCGCACGGTATCCGCTAATGGCTTGCGACTCCTCCAAAGCACGCAACCTTCGGTGGCACGGGGAAAGGCTCAAACCCACGCGCTCAGCCAAATCCGTCAGGGACAGCCGACCATCCAACTGCAGCTCAGCAAGAATCTTCCTATCAACCTTGTCCATAAAGAAAATTATCGCTGTTTTGGTCTTTCAAGCCAAAGAACTTAGAAGCACATTCCAGTCTTACTTCCGTAAACTTCTTTGTGACGTCCCGGACACACGGGATTCTTTGCACCAAAGGAGTACGGATGCCGTTTGGGACCATGGCCGCGTTTTGGGCGGTCTCTTTCCTGTTCGTGGTGACACCCGGAGCAGACTGGGCCTACGCGATCTCAGCAGGCCTCCGTCACCGGACCGTCATTCCCGCTGTTGCGGGACTGCTGACCGGGCACCTCGCCGCCACCCTCATTGTGGCAGCGGGGGTCGGGGCGCTGCTTGCAGGATCTCCCTTGGTATTGAGCGCTCTCACTGTTGCCGGGTCCGCTTACCTGGTGTGGCTCGGACTGGGAATGCTCAGGAACCCATCCGTCCCGCAAGCCGGCGAAAGCATCGATGGCAGCTGGGCCCGCCAGGCCATCAAGGGCGCCGGGATCAGCGGCCTGAACCCCAAAGTCTTCCTCCTGTTCCTGGCACTCCTCCCCCAGTTCACCAGCCCCAGCAACGCCTGGCCGATGTGGGCCCAAATCATTGTCCTTGGACTGATCCACGTAGCAAGCTGCGCGGTCATCTACATCTGCGTGGGAACCGGAGCACGCGCCGTGCTGAGGACCCGACCCAGCGCAGCCCGTTGGGTCACCCGCATATCGGGGGCCGCGATGATCCTGATCGGAATGTTCCTGCTCATCGAACAAGTCCTGCACTGGAGCCCCTAAACCCTTCCGGCAACCACCCACCAATACGAGAAAACGGAGACCATAGCCTTGGAATCGGAACAGCTTCACCGCACCTATCTGGACCTCACCACCCCGCACGTGGCCGATGCCTGCATGCGCCTCGGGATCGACGTCCGCTGTGCACCAACCGGCACCACCCCGCTCTGGACCGGAACCCACCTTGTAGGCCGCGTCACACCCGCCCGCCACACCGGCAGCGTTGACGTCTTCCTGGAGGCCATCGATCGAGCTTCCGCAGGCGATGTCCTGGTAGTGGACAACGAAGGCAGGCAGGATGAGGCGTGTGTCGGCGACCTTGTCACCCTCGAAGCAAGCCGCGCCGGTATGGCCGGCATCGTCATCTGGGGATTGCACCGCGACACCTCCGAACTCAGGACCATCCGGCTCCCCGTCTTCAGCCAAGGGGCCCTCCCCGTCGGGCCTCAACGCCTTGACCCCCGTGATCCCGCGGCCCTCCGCACGGCAAGAAGCGGTCCGTACACCGTCTCCCCTGATGACTTCGTACTCGGAGACGACGACGGCGTCCTCTTCATCCCCCTCAACCGCGCCCAAGAGATCGCCGACACAGCCACAACCATCCGCGACACGGAACGAACTCAAGCGGCCCGCATGCTCATGGGCACACCCTTCAGGAACCAAGCCCGGCTCACCGAATACCAGGCCGCCCGGAACAACGACCCCAGCATGACATTCCGGCAACACCTCCGTACCTTCGGCGGCGAGATCGAGGAGTAAGCTGCCTAGGCCGTCGGCGCAGCCTTAGTCCGGCAGGAAAGTTGCGTGTGAATCACGCAGGTGCGCGATACATCTGAGCCGCAGTCTTGGCCCAAACGAACCTACAAGATTGACATATGGTTCGGTATCGGCCTTCCCAAACATGCGAGGGTGCCTGCCAAAAGGGTTGCTTCCTACCATGAACTCGTGGCGTTTTCTCCCCAGAACCAGGAGGACGAGTCATCCGCCGGACTCGCAGTCCGAAACTCGTGCGATCTTCTTCGTCGATCGGGCATTTGGCAGTGGAGTGGTGCAGCACCCAGGCTTGGCCGCAGTGAGGCGACGCTGTCGAAGGATCACAGTGGGGCTGAGATTGGTTTTTCCTATCAGTTCAGTAGGGAATTAGTCTTGGACGTGATTCGGGTCACGGATGCACAGTGGGTTGAGCCCCACGACGAAAGGACGACGATGTCCAGCAAGCTAACGGCATCCTCCGAAGCCGGGCCGTCACCTCTACGGACTGATGTTCGAGCAGCTTTACTGGGCGGTAAGACGTTCCGGAGCTTGAGTGAACAGAAGCTGACTCCGAGGGAAGAAAAGTTCGAGAAAGTCCGACAAACACTCGGATTCTTTCTGGCACCGGCAGTATCCATTATCTTCGCGCTCCTCCCCACAGGGATGGATCACACCCAGCAACTGCTTGCCGCTGTCTTGCTCGGCGTCATTATCCTGTGGATCTGCGAACCGGTACCCATCCCGGTGGGCGGGCTCATCGGTGTAGCTGCCGTCGTCCTGCTCGGTGTGGCACCTGCAAATGAGGTGCTGCGACCCTTTGGCTCGACAACCATTTTTACCTTCATCGGCGCCTTCATACTCGCTGCAGCCATGCTCAAACACGGCATAGCCCAACGCCTGGCCTTCGCCGTTTTGGCCATTCCCGGTGTCGCCAAATCCACCTACCGTGTCATCATCGCTTTCGGCGCAATCACCTGCGTCCTGTCCGCGTTCGTCTCAAACACAGCCACCGTTGCCATGTTGATGCCCACCGCTCTGGGCATCCTGGCCGTCATCGCGAAATTGATGCAGGACCGCGGAGTCGTCAAGGCAGACTTCGACCCGCTGCGCCTCCGCGTGGGAGCAGCCCTGATGCTGATGCTCGCCTACGGCGCCAGCGTAGGGGGTCTCCTGACACCAGTCGGAGCACCCCCGAATCTCATCGGCCGCGGACTTATCGAGGAAGCAACCGGTACCAAAATCTCCTTCGTCCAATGGACAGCCACAGTGGCCCCAGTCTGCGCAGCAATGTTCGTCGTGCTGGCGCTCATTATGTTCCTTTTGAACAAACCGGAAATCCGCCGCATTGAAGGCGTGGACAAATTCATCCGGGAGCAGAAGGCCGAGCAGGGAAAGATGTCCCGGGCCGAAATCAACACGCTCCTCGCCTTCGGCCTGACCGTCACGCTGTGGCTCCTCCCGGCGATCGCAAGCCTCATCACCGGTCCGGACTCCGATCTCTATGCGTTCCTTGACGATCGGCTGGACGAAGGCATCGTTGCCGTGATCGGCGCATCCCTGCTCTTTATCCTTCCGACCAACTGGAAAGAACGCCGCGCAACCATGAATTGGTCCGACGCCGCCAAGATCGACTGGGGAACAATCATCCTTTTCGGTACGGGCATCATCTTCGGCGCCCTCCTTTCGGCCACCGGCCTCGCCCAAACGATCGGGAACGCTGCCGCGGCTAACCTCGGCGTCACCAACATCGTAGCGATCACCGCATTCGCGGCAATCCTGGCAATCCTCATTTCGGAAACCACCAGCAACACCGCATCTGCGGCCGTCGTTGTTCCCATCGTCATCCCGTTGTGCGTTGCCATGGGAGTAGACCCCCTGGTCCCCGCCCTGGCGGCCACGTTCGCAGCATCCTTCGGGTTCATGCTGCCGGTCTCAACACCGCAGAACGCCATCGTCTACGGATCCGGCGCCGTTCCTATCACCCGCATGGTCCGCACCGGTTTCACCTTCGATATTCTCGGCGCAATCCTCATCATCAGCATCGTCCCGATCATGGTCGGTATCACGGGCATCGGCAGATAAGCCAGAACTTAACGGGCCAGATCCGCAGCCACCTCACGGGGCAGGCTGTGGATCTGGCCGGTTCTCCCGCAAGTTGTCCCATAAATCATGAGCGCTTACCGTCACCCGCCCGCCTCGGCCGATAGACGGGGATGCGACGGAAGGGGCAGGAACCCGCAATGAGCTTCAGCCTGCTCCAAGGAGAGGACCCTCCAGTAGGCACCCTTGAAACAATAGTTTTCCCGGCGCGGGCAGCGGAACCGCAACACGCATCCGAAAGTCGGAGCCCGCGCCGGGCGTTTCCTTTCTTTCCCGCAAGGGAAACGGCACATCGGACACTCTTGCCGGTCACTTGAGCATTGACCTTGATAAAAACGAAGGATCATGGGACAGGTAGACGACATCTCAGACGACGGGCGGTACTTGTGGCTGTTGCAGGACAGCGGCGCAGGGCGTCGACTGTTGGACCGGGTCGAGGGATACACCACATTCCTGGACACAGACCATTAGAGGCAACTCTGCCGCCGTTAGCTCATGCCGGGCAGCCCCACGCTGGTCAAGGCTGATCCCCTTACCGCCCATGCCCCTCCGTGCGGACGTCCGGGCGGCCCCGGACCACTTGGCATCGCCCTCGTTGTCACAGCAGACGCAGAGCACCGGGTCCTTCTTGCTTCAGGTTTTGGCGCGGCCGTACGCGTACAGTTCTCTTACGTGGATCCCTACCCATGATGCCCAGCGGGTGGGCCGACTCAGCCTTCGGGCCACTGGCGGCTCCTTGAATTGGCTACCATATCGTTCCATCAGCCACTGCTTGGGAGAGCGTCCAAACCCTAGAAGCCACCCGGCTGATAGGCGTAGGCTATTTACGCTCGCCTGTCGTCCCGGAGTGGGCTCCAAGGCGTTGCTGTGCAACACCAAAGGTAGAAAACGCGCTAAGGAGCTGCATGGATACGCGAAAGCTGAAGTACTTTTTGGCAGTGGTGGATCACGAAGGCTTTAATCGCGCTGCCGAGCATTTGCTGATCGCCCAACCCTCGCTCTCGCAAACGATTGCGAGTCTGGAGAAGGACCTGGGCGTCCCTCTGTTCCACCGTATCGGCCGCCGCGCCGTCCTCAGCGAAGCGGGCAAGGAACTCGTGGGGCCAGCCAGACTGGTCATGCGTGATCTTGATGCGGCGGCCTCGGCAGTCCAGGCACTTCGTGGGATCCGAAGTGGGCGGCTGGACATCATTTCGATGCCCTCCCCCGGCATTGAGCCTCTGACGTCCATGATCGCCGGCTTCACCCGGCTGCACCCTTCGGTCCGGCTCAATGTCAGTGCCGCCTTCACCCCGGAAGAAGTCATTAACTCCGTCCGTTCAGGCAGCACGGAGATCGGCTTAGCCGGCTCCCCAACACCAATCCGGGTGCCCGGCGTCCAGGTCCTTGAACTGGAACGCCAGCCCTTGATTCTCATCGTCAACCCTCAGGCCGACACCTTCCACCCCGGAACGTCCATCCAACGGGAAGACTTGGGCGGCCACCGGCTGATCGCGAGCCAACGAGGATCCCTGATGCGCTGGCTCGTTGACGACGCGCTGGCCCACGGCGTCGACACCGAGATTGTTGCTGAAGTCGCTCACCGGACCTCCATCCTGCCGCTCGTTCTCGCGGGCGTAGGCCACGCCGTAATGCCTTCATCGTGGGCACCGCTGGCCGAAAAATCAGGACTCAGAACTCTGCTCATCGAACCCGTCTCCCACCTGGATGTTGCGGTCCTCAGCCGGAAAGAAGACCTCACGCCCGCTGCCTCGGCCTTCCTGGCAGTGGCAAAACTTCACGCCTCTACGGCCCCGGAAAGCGCCGAGCAAGCCACAACGATAGGCTAAGCCTATTTGCCGTATCGAATCTTAGTCTTGGACGCCGCAAAGGAGCAGGCCGTCTACTTGAAGAGGAAGAACAGTGTGACCCCGCTAACAGGCTCACTGCTAAATACTCAACGAGGAGGGACGCACATGAGCGCCACCCAAAAATTCAGCATCGCAGCCATCCCCGCAGACGGTGTGGGCAAGGAAGTTGTATCCGCAGGCCGCCGCGTCCTGGACGCCCTGGCAGCGAACTCCAACGGCAAGTTCGCCTTCGACTGGACCGAATTCCCCTGGGGCTGCGGTTACTACGCAGAAACCGGCAAAATGATGGCCGACGATGGCCTGGAGACCCTGAAGAACTTCGATGCCATCTACTTCGGCGCCGTCGGCTGGGAGAACGTCCCTGACCACATCAGCCTCTGGGGCCTGCGTCTGAAAATCACCCAGAACTTCGACCAGTGGGCCAACATCCGTCCCGTGAAGTTCCTCCCCGGCGTCCAGTCCCCGCTGCGCAAGGCAGATGACACTGAGCTCGACTGGGTCGTTGTCCGCGAAAACAGCGAAGGCGAGTACGCGGGCCTCGGTGGCCGGAACCTGAGCGGCCGCGGCCCCGGCAACGAGGTGGCACTGCAGACTGCGCTGTTTACCGAGAAGGGCTGTGAGCGCATCATGCGCTTCGCCTTCGACCTGGCCCGGACCCGCACCGTGAAAAAGGTTTCCTCCGTCACCAAGTCCAACGCCCAGCAGTACGGCATGGTCCTGTGGGACGAAGTGTTCAACCGCGTGGCCCTGGACTACCCGGACGTGCAGACCGAAAGCGTCCTCGTGGACGCGATGAGCGCCAAGTTCATCCTCAAGCCCGAGGACCTGTCGGTCGTCGTTGCCTCCAACCTGAACGCCGACATCCTCTCGGATCTGGGCTCGGCCCTTGCCGGCAGCCTCGGCCTGGCAGCCAGCGCCAACCTGAACCCGGAGCGCCGCTTCCCCTCCATGTTTGAACCGGTCCACGGTTCCGCTCCGGACATCGCCGGGCAGGGCATCAGCAACCCGATCGGCGCCATCGCCTCCGCCGCACTGATGCTGGACCACTTCGGCCTGCACGAAGAAGCACGCAAGGTTGAAGCAGCCATCGAAGCTGCCACCGGTTCCGGTCACCTCACCCGCGACGTCGGCGGGAACGCCATCACCGACGACGTCACCGAAGCGATCATCAAGGCACTGACCAGCACCCTGGCTACCGTCTAACCCAGAAAACCTGCCGGGACAATCCCGGTAGCAGCAACTGCCAGGAGTGGGCGGCGGTGCAGCAATTTCCCGCCGCCGACTCCGTCATGCCCACCTTCATCATGAACTTTCCAGCTACATTCCACAACGAGGTAGGAATCATGGATCACAGCACCACCGCCGGCAGCGCGGCTACAACACATAAAGCGGCCCGCAAGACACCTTTGTACCGCCAACTGTATTTCTGGGTACTGACCGCCATCGTCGTCGGCATTCTCGTCGGCTGGCTCGCTCCAGGTGTCGGCATCGCCATGGAACCCATCGGAACCACCTTCGTGGACGCGATGAAGATGCTCATCGGCCCCATCGTTTTCCTGACCATCGTGGGTGGCATCGCCAGCGTCGCGGACCTCAAGAAAGTCGGCATGACGGGCCTGAAAGCCCTGACCTACTTCCAGGTCGGCACCATCCTGGCCATGGTCTTTGGCCTGGTGGCCATCAACATCTTCCGGCTGGGCGACGGCGTCAACGCCGATGCGGGCAGCATCGAGACCTCCGAGTCGGCTGCGAAGCTGATCGACGCCGGGGCGAACCACGAATGGTGGCAGTTCCTCACTCACATCATCCCGGAAAGCATGGTCTCCCCCTTCGTTGAGGGCAACATCCTGCAGATCATCTTCATCGCCGTCATCTTCGGGATCGCCCTGAACGCCATGGGCAAGGTCGGCGCCCCCGTCCTGGACGGTGTGCAGCGCCTCACCGGGGTCATGTTCAAAATCCTGAGCTTCATCATGAAGGCCGCCCCCATCGGAGCCTTCGGTGCCATGGCATATGCGGTCGGCAAGTTCGGCGTCTCGTCACTGACCAGCATGGGCGGGCTCATCGCCCTGTTCTACATCACCTCCATCCTCTTCGTGGTGATCGTGCTCGGCTCCATCATGCTCTTCTTGAAGCTGAACATCTTCACGATGATCCGCCACCTCAAAGAGGAGTACATGCTCATCCTGGGCACCTCCACCGCCGAACCCGCCCTCCCGGGCCTGATGCGCAAGCTCGAGCACGCCGGCGTCAAGAAGGAAACCGTGGGCCTTGTCGTCCCCACCGGCTACAGCTTCAACCTCGACGGCGCAGCGATCTACCTCTCCCTGGCTGCCCTCTACATCGCCCAGGCCACCAACACCGACCTGACCATCGGCGAGCAGCTGGGCCTCCTCGCCGTCATGCTCCTGACCTCCAAGGGAGCAGCCGGCGTTGCCGGCGGCGGCTTCATCGCCCTCACCGCCACCCTCACCACCCTCGGCACCATCCCCGCCGCCGGCATCATGCTCATCTTCGGCATTGACAAGTTCATGTCCGAATGCCGAGCCCTGGTGAACTTCACCGGCAACGCTGTGGCCACTCTCTTCATCGCTTGGTGGGACCGCACCCTGGACGCAGACCGCGCCCGCCGCGTCTTCGCCGGCGAAACCGTGGAGCCCATGCCCTCCGAGGACCCCATCCACCTGGACGAAGTCACCGATATCGATGACGACTTAACCGAGTACGGACACCATGGACCTAAGGAAGCCACTGCCAAGCACGCAGAACCGGCCCCGGATCTCGTATCGACAACTGACCGACGCCCCACCTATTCGGAAACCGTCTGACATGAGCACAACTACCGCCCCCACAACCGTGCGGACCCTGATCGCCCCCGATAAGTTCAAAGGCAGCCTCACAGCCAGCGAAGTAGCGCAGGCCCTGGCAACAGGGCTTCGCTCCGCCGCCGACGCCCCAGGCACGGTCGGAGCGGTTCAGTGCGAACTGCTTCCCTTGGCGGACGGAGGTGACGGCAGCGTCGACGCCGCCGTCACCTCCGGCTTCACCCGCCACAGCTACAACGTTGCCGGACCCACCGGCCAACCCGTACAGGCCAGCATCGCGTTCGACGGCACCACAGCCGTCGTCGAGGTGGCCAACACCTGCGGACTCGGACTGCTGCCCGAAGGCAAACTGGAGGCTCTGAACTCCTCCAGCCGCGGATTCGGTGAAGCGGTCCTGTTCGCGCTTAGCCTCAGCCCTGCACGGATCGTGCTGGCACTGGGCGGCAGTGCCAGCACCGACGGCGGCATGGGAATGCTCACCGCCCTGGGCTACAGCTTCCACGATTCCGAAGGGCGCCCACTCTACGGCAGAGGAGCAGCGTTGGGACAGGTCCATTCCGTTCACCGCACAGCGCTCCAGAAACTGCAAGAGACCGAACTTGTCGTCGCGAGCGACGTCCACAACCCTCTCCGCGGCCCCAACGGCGCACCGGCGGTCTTCGCCCCACAAAAGGGGGCCACAGCCGAGGACGTCGCATTCCTCGATGACAATTTGGGCAACTTCGTGAACCAAATGGCAGCATCCGGATTCGCCGACGCGAAGTCCTTAGCAGCACACGAAGGCGCCGGAAGCGCCGGCGGCATCGGCTACGCATGCCTGCTGCTCGGCGCCAAACAAGTATCCGGAGCCGACTACTTCCTGGACCTGCTGGACTTCAACACCCGCAAAGACAGCTGCGATGTGGTGATCACTGGCGAAGGCAGCATCGACGAGCAGACACTGGCCGGGAAACTGCCCGCCGCCGTTGCACGACGCTCGGGCGCCCGTCCCGTCATCGCTGTCGCCGGCCGCTCACTGCTTCCCAAGGAGCGATGGTCCGAAATGGCCCTGTCCAAGGTTTATACCTTGACCGAATACACCGACCAGGACTCCTCCAAAGACCCCCACCTCTCCGCCACGTTGCTCCGACAGATCGGCAGAGACATAGGAACAAGCCTCCTGCAACTGACTTCACATACTGCCGGCGCAGTACCCGCCCGGGGATAAGGAGAGCGGGCGTTTCTGTACCCGGAATCCACGCAAAAATAACACAAGGCAGGCCCATGAGAAGGCCGAAAATTGTGGCCACTTTCGGCCCGGCCATCTCCAGCTTCGAATACACCCTCGCGGTGGTGGAGGCCGGCTTGGATGCTGCTGGGTCGTTGACGCTCGCGGGCACTTCGATCAGGCCACCCTGGATGTCTCCAAGGCCTCATCGACCAGCAGTGACCGCCTGCCTTCGATCCAGGGAGGTTCATTGAGCTGGATACGGAGTTTCACAACACGATCGTCAGCTCAGCGGGCAACCCGGCACTCTCGGATTTCTACGCTTTCTTGCGGCAGCGCCAGCTAAGAATCGGGATCCTGGCCTGAGCAGAGGCGGCGGCAATAGAACCACCCCAGAACACTAGCCAAGGGGATGCTGTGAGGAAGCCTCACTGGTCTGCAACTCCAGTTTCCAGCAGACGCTGCTCCCCCGAACCCCCGGCATGAGGTCACCCTTCTGTACGTAGCGGAACGGGACTGTTTCGCCGTCGGGCCGCCACCACCCGCTGACAGGAGCGTGATGGCCCGTCAGAACGAGGGAGGGAAGGGCGGCGGCTCCTGGATAGCGCGGTGTCATGACGTACTGTTTCCCGCTGGTGCCCGGCCCTGATCAATCGCTGGACGGTTAGCCAGCACGGGAAGGTTCCCGGTGTAGCCTTCGCGTTCCTTGGCCGCGGCAGCTATTCCCTCACGAGCAGCAAACCACCCACCGATCAACAGCGGAATCAGCACCAGCAACGAGGCCAGAACCCAGCGGCCAGTGTCGGAAAAGCCCATGGAGACGAGCACAAACACCAGGAACACCAAAGTCAGGTAAGAGGTATACGGTGCGCCGAACAAACGGAAGGCTGGGCGCGTAATCAGGCCGGACCGCGAGAGCCTGTGCAGTTTCATCTGGCACAGGATGATGGTGCCCCAGCAGCCGATGATTCCGAGCGCTGAGATCTCCAGGACGATCTCGAAGGCTTGTGATGGTACGAGGGCGTTGAGTCCGATGCCAAGCAGGGCCACCACCGTGGTGAACAGGATGCCGCCGTACGGAACACCTTTGCTGTTCATCCGGCCCGAGAATCGTGGCGCGGATCCATTGACGGCCATGGATCGCAGGATTCGGCCGGTGGAGTAGAGGCCTGCGTTCAAGCTGGACAGGGCCGAGGTCAGCACCACGAAGTTCATGATGGATGCGGCCGTTGCACCCGCTTGCGGGTCGCCGAGGTGCGAGAAGAACGTGACAAACGGTGACTCACCGCCCTTGTAAGCAGTGAACGGCAAAAGCAGGGAAAGCAGCAGGATGGACCCGACGTAGAACACGGCGATCCGGAAGACGACACTGTTGATCGCCCTGGGCATGACTTTGGCTGGTTCCTTGGTTTCACCGGCGGCCGTGCCGATCAGCTCGATGCCGGCGTAGGCGAAGATGACCCCGCTGGCGGCCAGGAGCGGCGCGATGCCGCCGTTCGGGAAGAACCCGCCGTTGTCTGCGAACAGGACCAAACCTGTAGGGCCGACATCGGTGGCGGCACCGCTGAGGAGGAAGACGACGCCGACGACGAGGAAGGTGACCAAGGCAATGACCTTGACCAGTGCGAACCAGAACTCCATCTCACCGAAAAGCTTCACCGAAACCAGGTTCAGGGACAGCACTACCACCAGGGCGATCAGGGCCAATAGCCACTGGGGCGCTTCCTGCAACGGCGGCCAATAGGGTGCCCAGAATTTCAGGTACAGGGCCGCCGCGGTGACATCGACGATGGAGGTCATGGCCCAGTTCAGGAAGTAGAGCCAACCGGCCGCGTAGGCCATCTTTTCACCGTAGAACTCCCGGGCGTAGGAAACGAACGAGCCGGACGATGGCCGGTGCAGGACCAGCTCTCCCAAAGCCCGGAGGATCAGGAAGCCGAAGAATCCGCAGACGGCATATACCAGTACCAGTGCCGGCCCGCTTCCGTTGAGGCGGGCGCCGGCTCCCATAAACAGACCGGTACCAATGGCTCCGCCGATGGCAATCATTTGGATCTGTCGCGGCTTCAGTGACTTGTGATAGCCGTGTTCTTCACTGGCGAAGTCCCGGACGGCTGAGGCAACATCGCCGGTCCGCTCGCGTTCGTTTTCCAGTTCATCCGCGGGGTCGTGTGCGGGTGTATGCATATTTTTCTCCATGGGAACGAACCGCACGTCGTCGTGCGGCTGACAATAGACTGCCCGGAGCCCCGGGCTGGTGGCCCCAAGGGCTAGATGCTGGCGTTGGCCACGGGGTTCGGGCGGAACTGCAGGTCGCGGGGACTGATCCAGACCTCGTAGCCTTCCTTGCGAACGAAGGCCCGACGGGGCTGGACCCCGTTGCTTCTTAGCCAGAGCGTGGATGAATCGGCCATGGCGTGGTCCACGATCCCGGAGTGAACGGGTTCCCCGGGCTTGCGGATTTGTACGTGTCCGCCGATCAGGGCCGTCCAATCGTCGTACCGGATGAATTGGGGCGTGTCCCGTCGTTTCATGCCTGCTCGCTGCTGAGGAAGAACGCTGTGAGGCGGTCCCACATTTCGGTGGCGTTCGAGTACATGGGAAAGTGTCCGCTGCGCAGGATTTCGGCCAGTTCGATGCCCTTTTCGGCCAGCAGTGGCAGATAGCTCAGGGTGTTGTTCTGAACGCCGTACATGTACATGCGGGGAAACGGCAGGGCCAGGAAGCGATCCATGAGGTTGCCATGGTCGGACAGTTCCACCATGGATTCGAAGATTGGCCGGACGGCGCCTGGCCTGACCTTGTGGGGAAGGCTCGCGGCGTAGAGGCTGCTGGAGTAGAACCGGGACTTCCACACACGGTCTTGGAAATCCTTGAAGAATCCCTCCGGGTCGGGATAAGAGTGGCTGACGATTTGCCGGCTCAGGAAGCAGTCCTCCGGGGCCACATTTCCCTCAATGTCCGCGAAGCTGACAACGCGGGCTGGCTCTTGGTCTGCAAGCAGCAGGGCCGTCAAACCGCCCATGGAGTGACCTACCAGATGGAAGCGCTCGATGCCTTGGGAGGCTAGGACTTCTTTCGCGACGGTGACAAGAAAGTGCACGGAGATGGCGTTCAGGTCCGAGCAGGAGGTTGCGCCGCACCCGGGGGCGTCGTAGGCCAGGATCGGGCGGTCGGCTAGCTCTGCCTGCTGGATCACGTCGGCATAGTCCTCTTTAGTGGAGCCGAAGCCATGGAGGAAGACGACAGGGATGCCGGTACCGGCGCGGTACATGCCGGCAACTTCGACCCGGACGCCGTCGAGGTCGAGCGGAAGGGTGAAAGGCTCAAGCTTGGTCAGGCCAGGCAAGGAATTCTCCATTCAGGATGGTGGGGCTCAAAGGGCAGGGACAGCCCAGGCGTGGTGGTTCTTGATGTGTCGTTGGTTGGTGCCCACCTGCGACCGGTGGTACCGGCGACCGGCGTCATCGGCGGCCAAGCGGCGGCCCATGTGCGCGAGGACGGCTTCGATGAGATCCAAGGATCCGTCGCCAAGACCGACCACTTGGGTCAACAGCTCGTTGCGGGACCAGGTGGTCAGCACTTCGACGGTCCGTATCCCGTGGCGGACCAGGGCGTTTTCGGCCCGTGACGGCAACCCGAGGCCTGATACGAGGGTGGTCAGCCCGGTGTTGCCTGTCATGGGAAGTCCCGGACAGCTGCAGCGAAGCGGCGAAGACCTTCATCCAGGCTCGCCGCGTCTGTGGCAAAGGAGAGCCTCACATGTCCTTCTCCGGAGGGCCCGAATTCGCTTCCCGAACGCACCAGGACACCGGCTTCGGCAAACCGGGCCACCATTTCGTCCGACCCCAACGTCGTCGTGATGCGGGGAAACGCGTAGAAGGCACCTTGGGGCGAGAGGATTTCGACGCCGGGAATTCCGTTCAGAGCCTTGAACACCATGTCGCGTCGCTCCTGGTAGGAGGCCGTCAGGGTCTGGAGGTCCTCGTCCGGTGTTTCCAAGGCTGTCAGGGCAGCATCTTGAACGAAGGTGTTCAACGGTCCGTTGATGGTGCGGTGGATCAGGTTGATTTTGTTGGCCAGGGAAACAGGAGCCACAACAAAACCGAGCCGCCACCCGGTCATGGCATAAGTCTTGGACAGGGTGCTGCAGTAGACCACCTGGGCGGAAACCTCCGCCAAGTCCAAGGCTGAAACAAACGGAAGCTCGTCGAAGACAATGCTGCCGTACGCTTCGTCGGAGAGCAGTAGCAGGTCCGGGTGATCTGCCAGGATCTCTCCGACCCCGACCAGATCAGCGGCCGGGTAGACACGCCCGGTGGGGTTGCCTGGGTTGCACAGGATGATCATTCGGGCCGTCGCGGCTTCTTGGCGGAGGGTCTCTAGGTCAAGGGAACCGTCCGGGAGGGCTGGAATCCAGACCACTTCCGCTCCGACCATGGCGGCGTGGTCGGCGTAGAGGGAGTAGGTCGGTTCCGGGATCAGCACACGTTCCCCTGGCTGGACCAGGGCCAGCATGGCCGCGGCAAGCCCCGCACTGCCACCATGCGTGAGTACCACCTCGCCGGCTGTGGTGGGGCGGGGGTGCCCGGCAGAGATCTTCCGCGCGAGCACCTCCCGCAGTTCCGGTGCTCCGGTCATGGGCGAGTACCGGGTCCGTCCCCTAACGAGGGAACGGACGGCACTGTCGACAATCGCGGTGGGGGTGCCGGCGTCGGGCTCCCCCATGGCGAGTGAGATGGTGCCCGGTGCTGCCGCGCCGAGGGTAGCGGGGCGGCGGCTTGAGGCGGCGATCCGTTCGGGAGCGCCCAACTGTGGAGGGGACGTGACTGTCATGTGTTCTTCCGTCTAGAGGGAGTAGATCTCGAGGGTGGTTTTGCCTTCGCGGATTTCGCCGAGGAAGCGCTGCTCGTCTGCGACGCGCTGGTCGGCCTTGTCCAGGACTGCGTCGACGGCATCCCGGGGCAGGACGACAACTCCGTCGGAGTCCCCGACCACGAGGTCACCGGCGCGGACGGTCAGGCCGCCCACGCGGACAGGGGAGGAGAAGTCCCCTGCGTAGTCCTTTGCGGTTCCCACCACGGCGACGCTGCGGGAGAAGACCGGGAAGTCCATCTCCGCCATTTCGTCGACGTCGCGGACGCCGCCGTCGATGACCAGTCCGGCGATGCCGCGATGCTGGGCTGCGGCGGCGAGGATTTCGCCCCAGTGGCCGTGTTCGGCGCCCTGCATGTCGACAACGAGGACGCTGCCGGCCGGTGCGTTCAGGACTGCGTGGTGCAGGGCGAGGTTGTCGCCGCCGACGCCTCGGACGGTGAACGCCGGTCCGGTGACCTTGGCTCCGGGCCAGGCCGGTTTGAGGCCGGGATCGCAGGCACAGGGCAGTTTGGAGGCTTCATAAAGGGTGGCGGAGGAGTGTCCGCGGGCTGCATTGGTCATTTTTTACCCCACTGGAGGTCGTGGTAGCCGAGGTCTTTGCGGGCCTGGACCAGGGAGGCACCGGCCTTGACTGAGGCGACAATCCGGGTTTCGGTTTCTTCAATCTTTTCGGCCAGGTCGGCGACCTCTTCAGCGCGGGCGCTGGGAACAGAGAGCGCCCCGTCCGCGTCGGCGCAGATGATGTCCGCAGGTGAGATGGTGACATCGTTGATGGTCACCTCGGTCTGTACGGCGACGAGCTGGACACGGTCCTTGCCGGTGCGCATGAACTTACCGCGGCTGAACAGCGGGTAGTTCTGCTGCAGCGACGTGGAGATGTCCCGGCAGACGCCATTGATGACGGTTCCGGCGATGCCGCGTTCGGCGGCGACCTCGGTCATGATGCCGCCCCAGACGGTGACATCGGTGCGTCCTTCATTGTCGATGACAATGACTGATCCGGCTGGTACGTCGTCCAGGAAGTCTCCGACGCTTCCGCGGGTTTCGCCTGCCGGTGCGTACTGGACAGTGAAAGCCGGACCAGTGGCGCGGAAGTCATAGGTCAGCGGAGACAATCCGTGCAGGGTCCCGTGCAGGCCGAGGGCGTCCATGGCATCGGAGATGGAGGCTGTGGGCAGCGCTGCCAGGCGCTCGATGACGGACGTTTCTGTGGTGGTGTTCATCAGTGTTCCTCTGTGGTTCCTGCCAGGCGCGCGTCGCGCATGGCTTCGTGAAGTGCGACGCCGGCCCTGAGGTCGGCGGCGATTGCTTGCTCGCGTGCGGCCACGCCTTGGGCGCGTTCGAGCACCTCGTTTATGTGGGTGGCGGGGACAACTACGACGCCGGTTTCATCGGCGAGAACAAGGTCGCCGGGGGTGACGGTCACCTCGCCCAGTTGGACGGGTTCGCCGGTGGAGCGTTGCTGGAGCCGGCCGCGGGCGGTGGCCGGGATGCGGCCTTTGGCGAAGACGGGGAAGCCCATCTCCCTGGCCTCGTGAACGTCGCGTGATGCGCCGTCGGCGACGACGCCGCGGACTCCGTTCAGGGCTGCGCCGAGGCTGAGGAGCCCTCCCCAGCAGGAGACGTCGGTGCGACCGTCATTGGCGACGACGATGACGTTGGTGTCATTGGCTGCCGAGACTGCCGTTGCGCCGATGTGCGCACCGGAAGGGCCCGGAACGTAAGGCTCCAGCTGAACGGTGACAGCGAATCCGACGATCTTCGGGTTTCCCCAGACGGGCAGGAAACCAGCCTGTCCTGGCGGCAGGCCCAGGGCGTCGAGGGCATCGGAGACAGCAGCTGAATCCAGCGCTGAGTAGTGCTCCAAGAGAGTTGTTTGGGAAGTCATGCTTCCAGTAGAACGTCTCAGATAGATATAGTGAAGGTCTGGTTAGCTATAGGTGGAAGAGGTTTTGCGACTCAATGATTGAAGTACGTCAAGCCCGGTACTTTGTTGCCGTAGCGGAGGAGCTGCATTTCGGTCGGGCTGCCGAGCGGCTCACCATGTCGCAGCCACCCCTCAGCCAGGCCATATTGCAGCTGGAGCGGCAACTGGGCACCAGCCTGCTGACCCGGTCCAGCAGGTCCGTGTTGCTCACCGACGCCGGAATGCTGTTTCTCGAAGAATGCCGGCTGCTGGTGCAGGCCTCCCAACGGGCGCAGGATGTCGCCGCCAGGGCAATATCGGGCATGGCCGGTACCTTGAGGATTGGGGCAGTGACCTCGGCTTTTAACAGTTTGCTGCCGGCGGTGCTGAACCGTTTCACCAGTGACTGGCCCGACGTGGAACTGGAGGTATCGGAGATCGACACCCATCACGGCCCTGACAGGTTGCTTCGCCGCGAGCTCGATGTAGCCATCATCCGCCAAGCCGGCGCGAACAAAGGCCTCACGTCGGTTCCGCTGCGCCGGGACCGATTCGTCGTCGCTCTGCCCGAAACGCATGCTGCTGCCGCATCAGAGACTCCGGTAGATCTCGCTGAGCTCCGGGATGACGCTTGGGTTTGGCTGCCGCGTGCCATCTCCCCCGACTATCATGACGAAATGGTCGCTGCCTGCCGGAAGGCTGGGTTCAGCCCCCAGGCGAAGCACTTCGCCAACTCGATCCATTCCCAGCTCGCCATGGTCGGTTGCGGGCTGGGAGTCACCCTGGCACCGAATTCATCCATTGGCCCGGCAGGACAAGGTTTCGTTGTCCGCGATCTCGCCGCGCGGGTCGATCTGGTGGAACTGTCCTTGGTCATCCGCAACGGGGCCTCTGAGGCCATCACCCGGCATTTCATCCAGTGCGCCCGGGA
Source organism: Arthrobacter sp. GW822-FHT05G07 (assembly GCF_058799755.1). Classification (NCBI taxonomy): domain Bacteria; kingdom Bacillati; phylum Actinomycetota; class Actinomycetes; order Micrococcales; family Micrococcaceae; genus Arthrobacter; species Arthrobacter sp. GW822-FHT05G07. Next base: position 23,447 of record NZ_JBXALT010000011.1, read on the forward strand.
CATTGCACAGGGCAGCTAAAGAGCTGAAGCAACGGCGCAGTGACAGGCTCCCCTGCAGCCGCGCCGTTGCCTCCAGGTTGTAGGTACGCTACCCGCCCAGGACCCTGCCCAAGCGTTCGGCCACGATCGGCACGTTCTGGGTCGGGGCCACGTTCCAGCTCGGCCCCGGCGGGCTGCCTTCCACTTCCTTGGCCTCGAAGTGGCTCAGAAGATCGCTCGTTGCTTTGGACATCACGTATCTACCGCACATGAGCCCATTCTGCCCACAAAACCGGGCGGTTCCGTAGTTATTCCTGCAGGTCCACCGCAGACGACGATGTTGACGGGAGTGGCTTGCTTGTCGTTGTTTCCGCGGCGTTCCAGCTGGCCAGGAAGGCTAGTTGCTCTTCTGCGTGACTGCCGAGTTCGGCGGTGTAGGCGATCAGAGTCAGGCCTTCACCGGGGATCTCCAGTGCGTCTCCTGTCAGTTCGATATCTCCGACGAGCGGGTTTTTCATGGTCTTGCGGGCTGAGCGGTGGAAGCGCACGTTATGGCGCGCCCATCTGGCGGAAAATTCGGTGCTTCCGGCGGCGAGGTCCCCGATCAGGGCATTCAAGGCGCGGTCCTGGGGGCGGCGGCCGGAATCAACGCGGAGTGCCGCGGCGAAATCATCTGCGATGGTTTCCCATTCGACGAAGAAGTCCTTTGAGCGGGGATCGAGGAACATGAACCGGGCAAGATTCAGGGGCAGGGCCTCGGGGCTGAGAATGCCCGTGTAAAGGGCAAAACAAAGGTCGTTGGCGGCCACGATATCCATCTTGGCGTTTCGGACATACGCGGGTGTGCCGGTCATTCCAGCGAGGATCCGTTCGAGGCTGGGACGGACCACGGACCGTGGTGTTCGCTGGCCGGAAGGTTTGCTTGGGGTGGCGGCTTCGGCCAGATCCAGCAGGTGGGAACGTTCGGCTTCGTCCAGCTGCAGGGCACGGGCCAGGGCGTCCAGGACCGAATCCGAAACGCCGCGCAGGTTTCCGCGTTCCAGACGGGCGTAGTACTCAGTGCTGACGCCGGTCAGCATCGCTACTTCCTCCCGTTTGAGCCCGGTTACCCGGCGTGTGCCGCTGAAAATGGTGAGGCCGGCTTGGGCTGGTGTGATGCGGGCCCGCCGCGTCATGAGGAACTCGCGGACGTCTTTGTTGTTGTCCATGGCTCAAGGCTACGTGCGGAGGAATCCGGCTAACAGGAACTGGCAGTACACCGTACAGCAGACACTCCCGCGCACATGAAGGGACTGGTTTGCTGGAAGAAATTCCCTCCGAATCTGAAAGGATCCCATGTCACTGCCGGCTCCGCCCGCCGTCACATCAGAGGCCAAGCCCAAGGCGTCCCTGACGGTTGCCATGCTCGGATTTTTCGTCGTGGCCTTGGACGCCCAAATCGTGAATGTGGCCCTTCCAGCGGTCCGGGACGACCTCGGCGGAGGCCTCTCGGGCCTGCAGTGGATCGTCACCGGCTACACGCTCATGTTTTCCGCGCTGCAACTGTTCGCCGGCACGTTCTCCGACCGGGTAGGGGCCCGCCGCGCCTACGGGATGGGAATGATCCTGTTCACGGTCGCGTCGGCCGCGTGCGCTTTCAGTCCCACCCTCACCGCTCTGATCATCAGCCGTATCCTGCAAGGCATAGGAGCGGCAATGATCACCCCGTCCTCTCTGGCACTGATCCGGGAGGCCTATCAGGACGCTGCTCAACGCGGCCGCGCCATCGTGTACTGGGGCCTCGGCGGGTCCGTTGCTGCCGCGGCAGGACCCGTCCTCGGAGGGCTGCTCACCCAGATCGACTGGCGGATGATCTTCTTTGTCAACCTTCCTGTCGGCGCTGTAGCCCTCCTGGTGCTCTCCCGCGTTGCCGCCTCGCCCCGCCGTCCGTCTCCATTTGATTGGGCCGGGCAGGTCACCGCGGTCGTGGCCCTGGCCAGCCTCACTTACGGGATTATCGAGGGCGCCTCTGCCGGATACGGAAACCCGGTAATACTCACCGTGTTCGCAGTTTTTGCCGTCTCGCTGACGCTGTTCCTGATCGTCCAGGCCAAGGGCCGGACACCGATGATCCCCCTGGACTTGTTCAGCTCCCGCGCTGTCTCCACGACCTTGGTGATCGCGCTGGTCACCATGGCAGCGTTCTACGGTGTCGTGTTTCTGCAAAGCCTCTACTTCCAACAACAGCGCGGAGCTTCTGCGCTGGAAACCGGCCTGCTGTTCCTGCCGATGACCGCCCTTGTCGCACTGCTCAACCCTCTGGTGGCCCGGCTGATGGTCCGCTACGGCCACGTCGCCATGATCGCTGCCGGGCAGATCATCATGGCGATCGGACTCACCGGGCTGTGTGTGCTCCCCTCAGACTCACCGGCACTGATCGTCGCCCTGGCCATGGTGCCCGTCGGGGTCGGAGGTTCCTTCACCGTTCCACCGATCATCGCGATCGTGATGGACAACGTGCCCGCCGAACGCGGCGGTACAGCCAGCGGCGTCGTCAACACCGCCCGGCAAGTCGGCGGCTCACTGGGCGTCGCCGTCTTTGGCGCCGTGCTTGCCACCGGAGATTTTATGAGCGGGCTGCGGAGCAGCCTCGGCTGGACCGCAGTCGTCCTCGTCATTCTCGTCGCAGCGTCCCTGACACTGCACCAAAGGCAAAGGAGAACAGCATGAAACTAATCAACCCAGCACCGACTGTCACAGCTCCGCAGGAGAGATTCACCGGGGACGTCTACCTCAGCCCGCTTTACTCCGGGGAGTCACCTTCACAACTGACTGCAGCAGTGGTCCACTTCACCCCCGGTGCCCGCACGAACTGGCATTCCCATCCCCTTGGACAAACCCTGCACTGCACGCAAGGGACCGGCTTGGTGGGAACCAGGGACGGATCCGTGATCATCATGCGTCCCGGAGATACCGTCCACACCCCACCCGGTGAAGAACACTGGCATGGAGCGACCCAGGACAGCATGATGTGCCACCTCGCCTTGGTTGAAAGCCTCAACGGCGAAAGCGCTACCTGGCTTGAACCCGTCCAGGCCGACGAGTACCAGACCGCCACCAACTCCCAGAACCGCTAGCGACAAACACGACAAAGGAGAACATCATGCACAACGTGACCTTGAACAACGGCGTGGAAATGCCCATCCTGGGCTTCGGCGTCTTCCAGATCCCGGACGAGGAGACCCAGGCGGCCGTCGAAGCCGCGATCGCCGCGGGCTACCGCCACTTGGACACGGCCGCCTCCTACGGCAACGAAGAAGCCGTCGGGGCCGCGATCAAAGCCAGTGGTGTGGCCCGCGAAGAGCTCTTCGTCACCACCAAGCTCTGGATCCAGCACGCCCCCACCGGCAACGTGCAGGACGACAGCAAGCGCGCATTCGAGAACTCCCTCAACCGCCTCGGCCTGGACTACGTGGACCTTTACCTGATCCATCAGCCCCTCGGTGACTACTACAGCGAGTGGCGGGCCATGCAGGAGATCAACAAAGAAGGCCGCGCCCGGGCAATCGGCGTCTCCAACTTCCACCCTGACCGTCTCGTGGACCTCATCGACCACAACGAGATCGTCCCCGCGGTCAACCAGATCGAAACTCACCCCTTCCACCAAAGGGCAGAGGACCAGGCCCTCATGATCGAACGCGGGGTGCAGATCGAATCCTGGGGCCCGTTCGCCGAAGGCAAGAACGGCATCTTCACCCACGACACCCTGACCGCGATCGGCAACGCCCACGGCAAGTCAGTGGCCCAGGTCGTGCTCCGCTGGCTCATCCAGCGCAACGTCGTCGTGATCCCCAAATCCGTACGCCCCGAACGCATGGCCCAGAACCTCGACGTCTTCGACTTCACCCTGACCGAAGAGCAAATGACCGCCATCGCTGGCCTGGACACCGGCGACAGCCAGTTCTTCGACCACCGCGACCCGGCCATGGTCGGGTGGCTCGGCGGCCGCCGCTACAACTAGACCCAAGCCGCGAGGCGCCGTCTCAGAGCAGGCAACCACGGTCAAGAACGCACCCATAAAGCCACCGCCCACTCCTGACCAACTGGAAAGATCCATGGAAACCACCACCGAAGGAACCATAGGCCGGCGTTCGGTTCTGCGCTCTGCGACGGCGCTGGGCGCAGCGGTGGCGACCGCCGCAATCACCGCCTGCACCCCGAACGGAAGATCAACCCCCGTGCCCCCGCAAAACCAAACTGCATCCCGCGCCGATCCAGGCACCACAGGTGCCGGCAACCGGATCCTGCTGGCGTACTTCTCAAGGGCAGGGGAAAACTACTACTACGGCGGCCGCACAGATCTGGACATCGGCAACACCGAGGTCCTGGCCGGCATGATCAGCGAGCTCATTCCCTGCGATGTCCACCGCATCGAAGCCGCCGACCCCTACCCCGAAAGCTACGACGCCACCGTCGCCCGCAACGTCCGCGAACAAAACGCCGACGCCCGCCCTGCCATCGCCAACCCATTACCGGCCATCGACCAATACGACGCCATCCTGCTCGCCAGCGGTATCTGGAACGTCCGGGCACCCATGATCATGGCCACCTTCGCCGAAAGCTACGACTTCACCGGCAAAACGATCTATCCCATCACAACCCACGCCATGAGCGGGATGGGCAACACCATGCGGGACTACACCACGTCGTGCCCCGGCGCGGTGATCCGACAAGGACTGGCGGTCAAAGGAGAAGAAGTCCAAGAAGCCGGACCGAACCTACATTCATGGCTCCAAAGCTCCGGACTCCTCGGAAACTAGCACTGGCGCGCCCGCCAACCCGACCCCACCCAGGAGACTAAACACATGAACGAACCAACCCAGACCCGCGCGCAACAACTCATCGGCGACTTCGCCCCTAAAATGGTCGAGCTGACCGACGACGTACTTTTCGGAGACGTATGGGCCCGACCGGAACTTTCTCCCCGGGACCGCAGCCTGGTCACGGTCGCCAGTCTGGTCACCAGCGGCAGCACCGAACAGCTCCGCGGGCATCTGAGCCGGGCCAAAGACAACGGCCTCACCGAAACAGAACTCAAGGAAATCATTATCCACCTGGCCTTCTACGCCGGGTGGCCGAAAGCCATATCAGCCATCACCGTTGCAAAGGACGTTTTCGCTTCCTGAACGGATGGTCCTCGCACTAAGGCGACCAAAGGCCCAAGTGTCCCGGGGAAACCACGCACCCTGCAGGACAGGGTGAAGGCGTTGTCACCCCGATGGCAAAGTCACCACCACCCCTGTATTGCTACACACTTAGGTGTCCCACTTCCTTGACTTCGGGACTACGGCTGATGAGCTAGCGGTCCACCAGTCATCAACCGGCCATCCGGCAGTGCTTAGGAATCCACCCTGTTCTGAGTCTTGGAAGCTGGCCGCGGTAGCCGTGGGCTAGGCATCGAAGTGTGTCCGCACTCGAGGGTCGTGTGAAAGTGAAGCGACCACTGACGCCGCGATGTCACGGAGTTTGACGTTGCGGGTGCTGGAGGCGATCTTCAGGATTGTCATGGCCGATTCCTGGTTGCACCGGTTTTGCGCCATGATGGCACCGGCCGCCAGATCGACGATCGTGCGCGATTCCAGGGCAGCGACGAGATTGGTTTTCGCGTCAGCCAGTTGGCTGATCTTCACGGCGAGACGGAGTGCTTTCGATGCGTGATAAGCGTAAGCCTCCACAGTGTCGATGTCCTCACGGCTAAAGCCCTCGATACGGGTGGAGTACAGGTTAAGGCTCGCTTCGGCCTCCCCTGCCAGGGCCAGAGGCACTGAAAGACTGGACCCCACGCCGGCCTCCAGCGCGGCCTCCGTGTAGGAAGGCCAACGGTGTTCTTCGGTCAGGTCCGGGATATGTACGACGGCTTGGGTGCGGATCGCTGACAAGCACGGACCGTCCCCGGCACGGTACTGGATTTCATCGAGCCGGACAGCTCCTTCTTCGCTGCTGGCCACCGTTACCGGCTTCTTTCGCTGGATCAGCGTGATGCTGCAGAAGGCAATGGCAGGGTCGGTCAGAGTAAGCGAGGTGAACTCGGCGAGTTCGTCCAGCATTTCCCTCACGTCCTCGGTCTTCAGGACGAGGTCCTGCATTCGGTCGACAACAAGATCGGAGGGCATTAAGCGTGATTCGAGGGCCATGACGGCCTCATTCCTCATTGGGCCCTGACAACAACCCTTGACGGGGGACACCGGAGGACGGAAAGCAGCCTAAAGCGGCTGTCCCCTTGAGTATGCTCCGCTAGCTCACCAATAGCCACAGCGCCGTCGACACCGCCCCTGCCACAAGTAGCCACCACCCACCCCAGCCACGGTCACTCACCCCTGCTGGTGTACCACTTCCTTAGAACCGGGACGCTCCCTCATCGATGGTCGCAGTCCGGCGGGGATTTGCTGCGCCACCAGCAGCCGGCCTTCGCCTAACATTTCAGTCCCAGATGTTGTCCCAAATCGTCTGCTGTTTGACCGCAGTCACAATGACAACTTCCGGCACAGTTATCTCTGTGGCTCAGGAGTCCATGGCCAGGAGACGTTAGAGGTAGCGCGACTGGTTCCGAGGATCTTTCCGATGTCTGCCGGCTTGAGCCCGTGAGCCTTCAGCTCACGCGCCCGCTTGACCTTTTCATGGTCGGTAGTTTCCTCCGGCGTCCCGCTCTCCGTCTGCTGGCAGCTGCAGCCGCCATGCCGGCCTTGGTGCGTATGGAAAGTTGGTCGCCTTCAAGCTGGGCGAACGCGGAATGATGGTGACCATCGCCGTGGCCATCGCTCCCCCAACGGTTCCTATCAAAGGATTTTTTGATGATGCCCATGGCAAAAGCTTTCACCGTGCTTGACCCGTCAGGGGTCATAAAGCCCCCAGACTGACCGCAATGAAGGTTCGTGCGCAAAACCAAGCACAGTCCGCCAGAAGCACCACAGTATCCAGGAAATGGACTCATCGCTGCGCAGCCATTCCAGGGTCCCTTGCCGCGCATCGTACAGAACTTTCTGGAAACGCTCCACGCCTCAGGCGCGGACATCATGTTGTGAGCGTGGCCCGGAAGCATGAATAGGTGTTGGCCACCCACGACCAACCTGACAGCATCAGGAACGAGGACCACAAACCCCTATCGCACAGCCAGCGGAGCGTCCGTCAGCCAGGACACTGACCCGGTAACCACACACCCGAACAGGCCCTCGCGGCGGCCAGGCCGCAGCCGCGAACCAGAGTCAGAGGGACTGACCACCAAATCTGTCACCACGTTAACAGCAAAAACCCCTCTGACGAGGGGGTATGCCGTGCCCGAGGTGGGACTCGAACGGGATTCCAAGCCTTGCGAACACTAAGAAGTGGCGGAAACATGCGGAATCCCGGCCAGTCCGGCGGCGGAACGAAGCAGTCCGAGGTGGAAAGTGTGGACATTGTCCACACCCCCTTTCGGGGGCGGTGGAGGACTACCGGGGCACCAGATGCCTGGAAATCTCGGCGGCAGCGCGCGGCAGGTCGAGAGTACCCGCAGCGACTCCGACGACGAGGTCGAAGCCTTCATCCGTCGTGAAGTCATGCCGGTAACCGTTGATCCACAGCAGCAGCACCATGAGCGTCCACGCCGTCCGCTTGTTGCCATCAATGAGTGGATGAAACCTGGCGACCGACTCCAACAAGGCTGCAGCCTTCACCGCGAGATGCGGATAGGCCTCCGCGCCCATGACAGTCGTAGCCGGCCTGGCCAATGCCGAAGCCAACAGCCCGACATCACGGATATGAAAGCCGTACCGATCAACTACCTGAAGGGCATCCTCAATGTCCAGGTACGCTGTCACGCGTCTTCAAGGCGCTTCAGCAGATCAGCGTCATGACTCATAACAAAATCAAGGCCCCCGCTAATGTCACGCCGGCGCGCGTGGCGCTGCAGAACCAATTCGGCCCCCTGCAATAGGAGTGCGGACTTGGACGTGTGTTCCTCGGCAGCCAACTTCTCCAGCCGTCGATCAAGGTCCTCAGGGACACGGAGATTCATAGCCATGAGACCCATGGTACCAAACCGGTACCCTTACGGGCCGGAATGAAGACATTCTCCACCGAGGGAAGTAAAACCGATAACGGCGCGTATGTCAGAACCAGAAGCAGTTCCCTGACTGGTTCCGGCACAGCGATTCCGCCAATCGATGCCACATGCCGAAGACTAGGGCGGCACGCGTCATGACGCCCCACCTCAGCATGCCCATGAATAGCCAGAAGCAACAACGCTGTTTGCCATCCTGATGTCCCGATCATCGCTGGATGGGGCCTCCGCGCCACCAGGGGCTGACATTCGAGCGCCGATCTGGAAACTTAGTTCGGCGCTTTTACGTCGCTTGGCCCCTTCCGAACTCTCCGGGGCTGCCCGCGTCCCCGGAGTTGCACTCTAGCCACTTACCAGCCCACAGGTCCCCTATCTCAACGGCCACAACACACGCACAAAGGAAAAGGACAATGAATGCGCTCACCATCAAAGACCCAGCAGACCTGCTCAGCTTCATCGGGCACACCCTAGGGTTTTGGCCCCAAGAGAGCCTGGTCTGCATCACTCTGGACAAAGGCAAGGTCGGCGCCACCCTGCGCATCGACCTCCCCCGATACCCCGGAACTGAACTCCCCTACGCCCGAACCGTCAGCAGCTACCTCACCAGTGACACCAGCGCGAGCAGCATCGTGTTCGCCCTCTACACCTCACAGCGCTGCCAACCAGGCCAACCCAAGCCCCACGCGGCCACTATCGCAGCGCTCACGTGGGTCCTCGCCGAAAACGGCATCACCATCCGCGACGGAATCTTCGTCAGCGACGACGCCTACTCCCCCTACGACACTGAACCCGGCCAAGACATCTGCATGCCCATAAGCACCACCGAATACAGCCGCGTCAACGCCGAATTCATCTACCGCGGCAGCACCATTGAACCCACCAACCAAGTAGTCCTCCCAGCATCGACCCACAAAGCAGACCACGCCACCACCGTCGAAAACCGCCTGAATACGATCCGCACCCAGGCCCCTCAAGAAGCCGCGCTTCAAGCCAGCCGACTCTGGACAGCCATGCTGGACTCAAACGACTTCCCCTCCAATGACGATTGCGCCACCCTCATCGCCTACTTCCAGTTTCCGCACATCCGGGACCGGCTCATGGCCGACATCCCCGGCATCAACGAACCACCCCAACACATCCTCTTCGCCCAAACCCAGACAGCACCCAAATGGTCACGTATCGAGTGGGCCCAACAACTCCTCCTCCACGCTTACACCAGAACCAGCCCACAACACGCGGCACCCATCCTCACCACCATCGGCTACATCAACTGGTGGGAAGGCCGGGGATCCAAAGCGCACCAATTTATGCAACTCGCCCTCGACACCGACCCGGGCTACCGCTTCGCCAGGCTCACCGACCAAATGCTCGGAGCCGGCATCATCGCCGGCTGGAACACCAACAAAAACACCGCCTACAAAACCAGACTCGACATGCCGTAAGCCACTTTTGACCCACCCCGAACAGGTTTACCGACACTCCGTTATCGGTGTTAAAAGCACGGAGCAGAAGTTGCTGCGAGAACTCCCGTCCCATGGCTGACTCCGCGTTTACTCAGATCAGCATCGCAGGTATCGGGCACGCATGATCGGGCCCTAGCTACCTGAAAACACGCGGCAGAGCGAGGAAACTCCAAATCATTTTGTTAACACTTTTGTTGCGAATCGGATCGTGACCTGCTTCACTAAGGGAGTTCATTCCCCGAAGACGCTGGAGGTCCCCTTTGGATACGACATCCCCTGTAGCAAAAAGCCCAGACCGAGATCCCGCAGAAGCAGTCGCTGATGGCCGTCAGGTTTCGTTGTCAACCGTAGAGATGCGCCGCATCCTTGCTTCGAGTTTCATTGGCTCAGCCATTGAGTTCTACGATTTCCTGCTCTATGCGACGGCCTCGTCGGTGGTTTTTGCGTCCCTGTTCTTCGCCGATTTCGGGGAAGGGCTTGCCTTGGTCGCATCGTTCGCGACGCTGGCCGCCGGCTACTTGGCCCGCCCACTCGGGGGCGTCATCTTCGGCCACTTCGGCGACCGACTCGGCCGAAAGACTGCTTTGGTCGTGTCCATGGTGATGATGGGAGCGGTGACCGTCATTGTGGGGCTGATGCCGCCCGCCGCGCAGATCGGCATCATTGCCCCCATCTCCTTACTGGTCCTGCGTGTGATTCAAGGCATCGCCGTCGGGGGTGAGTGGGGAGGCGCGGCGCTGATGGCGCTGGAACACGCACCCAAGGGGAAGCGGGGATTCGCCGCGTCCTTTGCCAATGCCGGCGGACCAGCGGGAGCGGTGCTGGCTACCTTGGTGATGTCCCTCATGACCATCCTCACTGGTGATCAATTCATCGTATGGGGATGGCGCATTCCCTTTGTCCTCTCGGCTGTACTCATCGTTGTGGGGCTCGTCATCCGCCTTAAGGTTTCTGAGTCGCCCGTATTTCAAGCTCTCGAGCAGGAAAGCACGAAGCGACGCCTTCCGATTGCCGAAGTGCTGCGGCACCACCTCAAACCTGTCCTGATTGGTCTCTTGGTGGCCGTCAGCGTCTATACGACTCAGTCCCTGGTGACGGTGTGGGGCGTTTCGGTCGCTATCGAAGCCGGTGAAGACAAGACCTGGGTGCTGAACTGGAAGGCGGCCGGTTCCCTTGTCATGATCATCGCGTGCTTCGTCTCAGCCCGGATCAGCGATCGAGTGGGCCGCACGCGGGCAATCTTTGCGGCCTGCCTGCTGACGGCGATCGCCGCTGTACCAATCACCTTCTTGCTCGGATCCGGTCAACTGGCTCTCTTCGCTGTGGCCATTGTGTTCGGCCAGGGCATCGTTCAGGGGGCAATTTACGGTCCCATCTCCGCCTACATCGCCGAACTCTTCCCGGCGGAAGTACGTTACACCGGCGCTTCTTTGGCATACCAAGGTGCCGCTGCTTTGGGAGCCGGCCTAATGCCTTTGACTGCCTCGGCCCTGATGCTGCTCCCCTCAGGCGGACTGTGGTGGATCGGAGCCCTCTGGGGTGGGATTGCCGTTGTCAGTGCCGTTGTAGTCGCGGCGAACGCCCGCCGCAGCGGCAACTCGTCCGCCCAGGAAAAAGCGTCAACGATGGCGCCCCCGGCATTGTCGGCAGCTCGGGCAAAATAAAACAACCGCGAGACCGCGACACCCTGTGATTCCGGTGGGAATCTGCCGGGATCACAGGGCGTCATCCCTCAGCTCAGAGACGCGGACGGGAAACCCGTCGGGCCATTGTTTGAAGGAGCGCTTCGGACGCTGAACGCAGTCGGACACCGCGGGGGCTACCTCTGCCTGGACTGTCGGCAATCGCAACTTTGCTCATGCTGTCGCGGAGGAACATCCGTACCAGCCCACCCGCGGCGCGGAAAGTTTCCAACGGGGCCCTGGCACTCCCCCTTCACGCTGGTCAGTCACCGGGTGGAATTAGGCATTCGCTACTTGTGAGGCTCAAGGAATTCCAGTCACACATACAGCTCCACAGTCCCGTCACAGCTTCACTAAAGGGCTGGGACAGGCCGGGGCCGTAGTTTCGATGGTATGAACAAGCCCACTTCTTCCGCACCCTCACTCTCCCGCCGGACGCTCCTCGGCAGTATGCCTGTCGCCGCACTGTTCGCCCTATCAGCATGCTCGTCAAACTCGTCCACAAACACTTCAACCGCAGCCCCCACGGCAACTGCCGCCACCGGAACAACGGCCGACACCGCAACAGCAACCTCAACGGGTAGTGTCACTTCACTCGCGCAGGCGTTCCAGGCGACCCTGGGCGCCGATCTTCAGACCCAGCTGCTCCAGGAGTACAGCCTGGCCAACGCCAAGCTCTGGTCGAACCTGCCGCAGGCCTTGTTGGCAGGTGGCATGGGCGGCGGACCCGGCGGCGGGGGCGGCACCGGGCCACGAGTCGGCCTGTCCCTCGCGGACCTCAACGAAACCCAGCTCACCGCGTTCAACGCTTTACTCGCAGCAGCAACCGGCACCACCAAAGGCCTGGGCTACGACGAAATCCAGCAACACCTCAACGCCGATGACTACCTCGCGGCCAACGGAGGCGGTGACGACTACGGCCGCTCCGGCTACTACGTCGCGTTCCTGGGCACACCTTCTGATACCGGTACATGGGAGTTTCAGTTCGGCGGCCACCACCTCTCGGTGGCCAACACGTACACCAATGGCTGGCTGGCCGGGGCAACGCCGTCCTTCCGTGGGATCGAACCCAACGGAACGTTCGACCTGAACGGGACCAGCAACCAGCCCATGGCCGCCAAGGAAGCTGCATTCGCGGCCCTCCTCGCCGGACTGACAACGGACCAGCTCGCGACGGCAAAACTCAGCAAGACCTACAGCGACCTTGTCCTTGGACCCGGACAGGACTGGGCCTTCCCAACCGCGCACGAAGGCGTCCAGATCTCCACCCTCACTTCAGACCAGAAGAAGCTCGCACTTGCCGCCATTGCGGGCTACGTGAACGACATCGCGGACAGTGACGCAGCATCAATCCTCAAACGCTACGAAGCCGAACTCGACGACACCTACATCGCCTACTCCGGCAGCGTAGCGCTCACGGAGCAAAACGACTACATCCGCATCGATGGACCCTCGGTCTGGATCGAGTTCTCCATGCAGCGCGGCATCGTCCTGCCCGGCAACCACCCACACTCACTCTGGCGCGACCGCACCAGCGACTACGGCGGAACCAAGGCCTGATGCAGCTCACGTCCACCCACCCGGCGGCACCCGGGCCGCGTCCGGCCCTCGTGCGTTCCCTGATTGCCGCGCTGCTCATCCTGCTCGGGACGTTCACTTTCGGTGTAGCGCCTGCATCGGCGCACGTCCTGCCAAGTTCAACCGTGCAGCTGGACGTGCGGGAGGACGTGATCGATGCGACCACGAAGATCCCGCTCGATGACCTGGAAGCAGCAAGCGGGATCGATCTGGGCGATGAGTCCGCCGAAACCGTGGCCGTGCACTCGACAGAGATTTCTGCCTACTTGCTGGCACACTTTAGCCCCACCAGCGATTCGGGGGAGAAATGGACGCTGGCCCTCGGAGACCTTAACGTCGCCCAAGCTGGTGACACCGCTACCACCGGGCTATATCAGGAACTCGAGGCGACATTCACGCTCACGCCGCCCGCGGGGAGCGATGCCCGTTCCTTCAACCTCGGCTACGACATCGTGGTGGATCAAGTGGTCACCCACGTCGTCCTGGTGAGCGTGGCCTCGGACTGGGCAGTCGGCGTCGTGGACTGTGCCTATGAAGTCGGCGCCATCCGCTTGGACACAGCCTCCGGTGACGTACCGTCGCTGCATATCGACCTTGGTGCGGGGAACAACGCCAGCGGGTTCATGAGCATGGTGGTACTGGGTATCCAGCACATCGAGGAAGGAACCGATCACCAATTGTTCCTGCTCACGCTCTTAGTGCCTGCTCCCCTCCTGTCGTTCGGTCGGCACTGGGGAGGCCCCGCCCCGGTGAAGAAGGCCGTCCGTCGCATCGCCGGGATCACCCTGGCGTTCACCGTGGGGCATTCGATGACACTGGCCCTGGGCGCCCTCAGCGTTCCCGTACCGTCGGCGCCGATCGAAGCACTCATTGCCGTGAGCATACTCATCGCAGCTGTCCATGCGATCAAACCACTTTTTGCCGGACGGGAAGTTTTGGTGGCCGGGTTCTTCGGGCTCATCCACGGGCTTGCCTTCTCAGAGACACTCCGCGAACTGGACCTCACCGGCACCCGCCTGGGCCTGTCCCTGCTCGGCTTCAACCTGGGAATCGAACTGATGCAGCTGGCGGTTGTGGCCTTGGTTCTGCCACCGCTCATCCTGCTTTCGAAGGCAAGTGTCTACAATCGGCTGCGCCTTGGTTCAGCGGCCCTAGCTGGGGTGGCTTCGCTGGGATGGCTTGCTGCAAGGCTAGGGGTCCCTAACGTGGTCGCCGACGTCGCGGACAGCATCGGAGTACTGTCTGTGCCGCTGGTCGCAGTGCTGTGGGCTGCCGCTCTGGTCACGGCCGCGCGACAAAGAAGCCGAGCATCGACCCCAGAGACAGCCGCGGACAGTGGTTCGAATGGGATTACCGGTTATCGGCCGCCAGCCCGAATCGGCTCCGTCTCGGTCCACCAGTCACCCGGAGGCACCTCAGGCTGAGAGCCCAAGAAAGCACATCGCGGCAATGGATTGTCGGACACGGAGCTTGGGAAGCGGATCATCCATCTGAACCGGCTCATCGGGGTGTCGGATGTGAAGGGGACCTGGCTGGTTCTGGATGGCGCCGCGGATTGTGCCCGTGGCTTGACCGTACCTGTGGGCCTCTGTATGGAGGACTAAACAGAATGTCCTGCCCCTGCATTGTGCGCAGAGGCAGGACATTCTGCTTGGTGGCGGAGTTTCAGGTCGCTCGGTTTTCGAGCCAGCTAGGGCCACCGTTTTCTCGGGAACAAGAAAGTTCCGTTCCTTGGGCTGTGCACCAGCTCTGGTAGTTGGATGAGTACAACTTTTGTCCGAGCCATTGGTACCCGGGGCCTACCTCCTTGGCGGGGGTGGAGGGCTGGAAATTGGCGGCATCGTTGGTGCTGCCGGAGCCGTCGTAACGGGCCACGATGGGATACGGATACACGGGCCGGGTCTTATCGGCCGAGCTCGCGGTGATAACTGATGGGGTTTTGCCGCTTTCAACCCACGCCATCACGGGGGTCAGGACGTCGAAGGCGTTGGGACCGGCCCCGCCGCTGCAGTGCTCGACACCCGGGAACATGAACAGCGTGGTAAAGAAATCGGCCGTCTTCTTTCCCATCGTCGAGCCAATGGCGTCGTAGTAGGCCAGTGTTGATTGAGGTGAGATGTGCTGATCGTTCCAGCCATGCCACAGCAACAACTTGCCGCCGCTTGTGTTGAAATCGCCTAGATCCGGGTCCATGGCGGACATATAGCTGGAGGACTGCATCGTGTCCCAAAAGGATTTCATGGTGAATTCCAGATCGGAGAGTTGCAGGTTCGGCTGGGGATTGTTTGGGTCCGCCAGGTACCGGAGGTAGGACAGTGCGAACTGTTCGCTCATGACCGGTGCCGTTGGGGTTGCCGGGATGAACAGTGTCCAGGCCAGTTCGGATCCCCATTCGTGGGAAATTTCGAGTTCCAGCTTGTGGCCCTGCTCGTCCACGGCACCGTCGTGCAGGCGTTGGACTACGGATGCTTCGGCGATGCTCAGGCAGTTGGCCGGGTCTTGGCCCGCTGCACAAACCAGAGTTTTGGGGTCAAAGTTGCAGGCGCGCGGATCGTCCAGCACGCCGTCGGTGAGGCCGTCCAGGGCGTCACAGGTTTTGAGGACGGCGGTGTGGATCAGCGGCAGTTTGCCGGCGAGGAGGATGGCGTTCCCGTCCGTGCCGCGGTTTGCCAGTACGTTCCACGCGTGATGGAAGGTGTTTGGACGGCCATGTTGTTGGCCGGGGCGCCTGCCGCGATCCCGTCGAAATCGTCCGGGTAGCGTTGGGCTTCCATGAGTGCCTCCCTGCCGCCGTCGGAGCACCCGGTGAAGTAGGAGAAGGTTGCCGGCTGTCCGTAGAACTTGCTGATCAGGGCCTTGGCTGTCAGCGCGGTCAGGTGCACGCCCCGGTAGGCGAAGTCGATCTGGGCCTGCGGGTTGTCCGCTGCCCAAGACCCATCGTTCTGGCCCTGGTGTCCCATGTCCGTGGTGGCCGTGGCCAGGGTGCCGTCCTCCACGAGGGGGCAGCCTGAGGCTTGCCCCGTGTTGATGGTCGCCTTCCCGCACAGCCCTCCGCAGCCTGTCTGTACGTAGCGCTGGGTCCAGCCGTTGATGGGTAGGTGCACCACGATTGTGTTTGCCGGGGCAATGGTTCCTTGCACTTCGCAGTACGGTGCGGGGCCATCATTGGTGATCGTGACCGCCGCCGCAATTTCCACGGACTCCCCCACCGGGCCGCTTACATCGGCGCCGACCAGGTCCCCGCAGCTCATGACCGGCTTTACCGGGGGTAGGTTCTGGAGCCCGTTGGTCTGAACGTCAGGACGGGGTGATGGGGCAGCGGTCGCTCCAGTGACCGGCAGGAGCGAAGCCGCGGCCATAGCAGCGATGAACAGTCCCGCCGCGATCCTCCTTCGGTTCCTGTGACGTGCCCTTTTGTCCACGCGGTTCTTCTTCATACCGAACCAGGATGAGTTCATCGGTTCTCCCTTAGGGTGAGCGGCACGCCCTCGTGCCGCCTGGCGACGACTGCCTCTCCGAAGTTACAAATATTGTTAACGATTTGTAAAGGCTTTTCTGTACCCAAAATGTCAACGCAATAAGGAGCGGGCTTAGCTGGCGACGGGCGAGGGCTGGTGCCCGGTTTCGACGAGGGGTTCCTTGCGGCCCTTGGCGACGGCGACCGCCAGCACCAGGAGGGTCGCCGAGGCCACCACTGCGGCAAGTGCGAAGATCCCGAAGCCCCACCCTTGATTGCCGGCAGCGAACAGCTGTCCGCCCATCCAGGGGCCGAACACAGCTCCGAAGCGTCCGATACCGGTCGTCCAGCCAATAGCCGTAGCTCGGCTGGAGGTCGGATAGACGTGGGCTACGGCGGCGTAAACCATGGTTTGGGCGCTGAAGAGAAACACTCCGGCAGCAAAAACCAGCACGTAGGTGGCCGGCAGTGGAAGGTGCGCGCCCAAGGAGTAGACACTGGCTGCTGTGAAAGCAAACCAAATGGTCGCGACCCGGACCGGGCCGAAGCGGTCTGCAATCCTGCCCGCCACGAACATTCCAACGATGCCGCCGCCGTTGATGACCAGCAGGAAGGCCAATGCCGAGCCGAGGTCGTAGCCCTCGGAGCGCATCAGGGAGGGCAGCCAGGTGCTCATGCCGTAGACCAAAAGCAGGCCGGCGAAGGACGTAGCCCAGAACAGAGTCGTGATCTGCCACCGCCCACGACCGAAGAGCTGGGCGAAGGCGGCTTTTCGGTGCTCGCTGCTTCCGGCGCCGTCCGTGGCAGGGAGTTCGATGCCGTAACGCTCCGAGACCCGCTGTGCATCCTTGTAGCGGCCTTTAGTAAGGAGGAAGGCCACGGATTCGGGCATGTAGCGGGCCACGAGTGGTACTGCGATAACCAGCGGAATGACTCCAATGAGGAACACCGTGCGCCAGCCAAAATCCTCGAGCAACCAGATGCCAAGAGTTGATGCCGCTATCCCGCCGGCATGGTGGGCTGTCATAAGCACGGCGATCAGGAGGTTGCGGCGCCCTGCAGGCGCGTACTCGGCCACCAGTGCGATGGCCGTAGGCAGCAAACCGCCAAGGCCGAGACCGGCGATGAACCGGGCCGCGCCAAACGTTGTGACATCCGGTGCTATCGCACAGACGCCGGATGCTACGGAGAAGAGGACGCAACACAACAGGAGCACCTTTTTGCGCCCAATGCGGTCCGTCGCCAGACCGGAGGAGAGGGCTCCCAGAAGCATCCCAAACGTCGCCACACTGCCGACATCCCCGGCAGCCGCCGGGGACATACCCAGTGCCGGATCGGCCAGCATTCCCGGCAGAACCGCGCCATAGACAAAAAGGTCCAAACCATCGAAGAAGACCAGGAGCCAGCAGAGAGCCACAACGATGGTGACCACCCGTGTGGACGGTGGCATCGGCCGCGAAAGAAATGTAGGAAGCATCGTCGCTGCCCTTTCAGAGTAAAGAGATATGAGCCATGGGCTGCACATCACACTACACAGTGACAACAATCACGTCAATTAGATTGTTAACAATTATGGTTGCGTGGTGATGCTGAAAAGAGAAGCCGTTCCGCCCGGAACTAATTCGGGCGGAACGGCTTCGCGACCAGCGGTCGCCAGTCAGGGTTGGTGGCGGGTCAGGGGTTGGTGGCACGGATGACGTCGGCGACGCTTTCCAGATGCACCCGCATGGCTTCTGCGGCTGCGTCGGGGTCGTGGGAACATACTGCATCGATGATGGCCAAGTGTTGTGGCAGCGATACTGCTGGCCTGCCTGGCTGACGCGCCAGGCGGAACTGGAACCTCACCGCTTGACCCCTGAGGCGGTGGATCGTCGCGGCAGCAGTCTGCTGGGCGCTGATGGAGATGATGCGGGCGTGAAGCTTCTGGTTGCCTTCCGAGTATGACTCCCGGTCTCCACGTTCGACGGCGTCCCGCATGTGCTCGGCGAGCTGTTGGAGTTCGGAGATCTCCTCTTCCGTGATGCGTTCTGCAGCTTTGCGGGCGCAGAGGGCCTCCAACGCCGCGCGCACTTCGGTGATTTCGACGGCTTCGTCGACTGATACAGCACGGACTCTGGCGCCCCTGTTCTGCACACGTTCGACCAGTCCTTCGACGCCCAGTTCGGATAACGCCACCCGAATGGTTCCGCGGCTGGCACCATACTCGGCAGCCAGGTCAGCTTCGACCAAGCGCTGGTTCGGCACAAGCTCACCGCTGATGATGGCATTGCGCAGCAGATCCGCTAGTTCCGGAGCGGTCAGTGCCCGGTCAGGTGCTCGGTCCAAGGTTTCCACGCAAATGCCTCCTCGTCGGCCATAAAGCTACCGACATTGCTAACAATCTATGTGTTCAGGTTACTCCAGCATCGCTGGCCGCATCGGCAACGGCGCCGCCAAGGGGCCCGGCTTCAGCGGGCTGCAGCAGCCGGACGGTGTCCGGCTTTAGCCAGTTGGATCTGTTCATAGACGTGGTGGCGCAACTCGGTGAACCGAGGCAGGGCCCGGGTATTGAGTTGATCCCGCTCTGCCGGGAGGTCGATGATCAGGTCCTCTTGGACCACCGTGGGTGAGCTGGAGAGGATGATGACTCGCTCCCCCAGATAAACGGACTCGTCGATGTCGTGGGTGACGAAAAGGACGGTGACGCCGAGCTTCTTCCAGACGCTGCGGATGAGGTCTTCCAGGTCTGCCCTGGTTTGGGCATCGACGGCGGCAAAGGGTTCGTCCATCAGGAGCACCTCGGGCTGGTAGGCCACGGCCCGGGCTATGGCTACCCGCTGCTGCATGCCGCCGGAGAGCTGCCACGGATATGACATGGGTACGTGCGAGAGGCCCACGGCTTCCAATGCCTCATCGACCAGCCGTTCACGCTCGGCTTTAGCCCTTCCTTGGTTTTTTAGGGGAAGTTCGACGTTTTCGCGCACCCTCATCCATGGGAAGAGTGAGCGGCCGTACTCCTGGAAGACCACGGCCATCTTCTTTGGCGGTCCGGTGACTTTGGATCCGTCGAGGAGCACTTCGCCCTCGGTGGGCGCCATCAGTCCGGAGATGCATTTCAACAGGGTTGTCTTTCCTGAACCTGAGGGACCTACCAGGCAGGCCAACTCACCGGGGCGCAGGTCGAAGGTGAGGTTGCGGACGGCCTCAATGGGGCCGCCGTCGGTTTGGTAGACCTTTTTCAGATTCCGGACGGAAAGCATGGCGTGACCCTTTGCCATGACGCGGCCCCCGCCGGTTGCGCCGGCTTTCGGGGTGTCGTCGATGGCGTTTTCGTGGTTGATGTCAGGCTGCATTTTCTACCTCTCGCAGGCCGTGGTACCAGCGCAGGACTCGGCGCTCGGTGAATTGGAAGATGAAGGACAGGGCTACGCCGATCAGGCCCAGGATGACTATGCCGGACCACATTTCCGGCACGGCGAAGGATCGCTGGAACTGGACGATGGTGAAGCCGAGCCCTGAGGAGGACGCGAACATTTCGGAGATCACCATGAGAATGAGTCCGATTGACAGGCATTGGCGAATGCCGGTCATCACCTGGGGGCCAGCGGAGGGCAGGACCAGGTAGCGGATCCTAGCCCAGCCCGTGATCCCGTAGGTGTGGGCGGAGTCTGAGAGGACGCCGTCAATGGCTCTTACGCCCTCGATGGTGTTCAGCAGTACCGGCCAGATGCAGCCTGAAATGATGACGGCGACTTTCATGGAGTCCGAAATGCCCATGAGGAGCATCAGGACCGGTACCAGGACCGGTGGAGGAACCGCCCGGAAGAATTCGAGGACGGGTTCTGTCAGGGCTCGAAGCCATTTGACTGAGCCGATAAGCAGTCCGGCGGCGATCCCGAGCACGATGGCGACGACGACGCCGATGAAGAGCCGCAGGATGCTGGGCAGTACATCGGAGACTAGACGGTCGCCGAGCCATGTGTTGGCAAACGTTGAAACGAGGGTCCCCGGTGTGGGGACAAAGAAGCTTTTGGTCCCCAGGGTTGCTGCCCACCAAATAAAGACGAGGATGGCCGGGAGGCACAGGGCGTAGAAGACGCTTCTGGCCAGCTTCATGCGATGACCTCCGATCGGATTGAGGAGTGCCAGGAGAGGGTCTTGCGTTCAATGAACCTCATCAGCAGGTTGATAAGGACCCCGATCAGTCCGGTGGCCAGAATCAGCGCGTACATGCCGGAGATAGCTCCCCCCGACTGCGCCAGGGCGATTTCGCGCCCAAGGCCGGGAGATCCGATGACGAGCTCTGCGGTAATGGCCAGAATCAGCGCCACGGACGCGGCGAGACGGACGCCGGTCATGAGATACGGAAGGGCCGTGGGGAAGACCACATGCCGGACCCGGGCGGCAGTTCGCAGGCCGAAGCTGCGGGCTGTCTGCATGGCGACGTTGTCCACATCGGCCACCCCGTACAGCACTTGAATAAAGATCTGCCAGAACGAGGCGTAGATGATCAGCATCAAGGAGGACTGGATCTTCACTCCAAACAGGAGGACAGCCAAGGGGATCAGTGCCACGGAGGGGATCGGACGCAGGAACTCCACGGTGGAGTTGGTGAACCGTCGCAAGAACTGGGAGGACCCGACCACGAATCCGGCCACCAGAGCCAGGATCACCGCCGCGGCCAGGCCGATGAACCAAGCCACCAGCGTTTCACCCACAGCGGCCCAGAACGCGGTGAGCTGCAGGTAAACGACGAGATCGGCGATGACTTCAGAGGCAGGTGGCAGGAAACGGGCTTCGACGAGCCCCAACCGCGGTATTGCCTCCCAGGTGAGGAGGAATCCGAGGATTCCGGCGACGGCGAGCAATTGCTTCGCCGGCAGCTTCTTCCCGGGCCGGCGCGAACCGGCCACCCCGGGCTGGGCGGCTTTCCCGCCGCCCACCCCGGCCGATGAGCCTGGGTCGAGCTTCATGGAGCCGGAGGTCATGGGAGCAGCTCGTCCAGGTTCACGTCGGAGGTCAGCAGCCCATCGCCCTTGGACAGGGTGACGAGCGTTTCAACCCCGGAACGATTGATATCGCTTGAGAAGGCCGGAAGGGTGAGCTTCTCTGCCGTGGCAGCGTCAATCTTGGTGTACGTGGGGAGAATCTTTCGGACCGCATCAGGGTTCTCCTGAGCGTACTTCAGGGATTTCTCCATTGCAGCTGTGAACTTCTTGACCAGTTCCGGATTGCCCGACGCCGTGGCGGAGGTGGTGAAGTAGGCGCCGACCGTAAGACCCTCTGCTGTGTCGACGTAATTCGAAGCGAGCAGCTTTGCACCTGCGCCGGTTCCGGTGGCAAGGAAGGGCTCAACGACCTGGATGGCATCGACCTGGCCACGCTCCAGAGCCGCTTGCATGTCCGGGAAGGCCAACTCCACGAACTTAATGGCGGAGGGGTCTCCCCCGGCTTTACGGACGGAGGCGCGGACGGTGGTGTCGTTGATGTTGTTCAGGGTGTTGACGGCCACAGTTTTTCCCGCAAGATCTGCCGGAGAACTGATGGGGCTGTCTTTGGCGACCAGGATGCCCCCGAAATCCTTCTTGTCTTCACCGGTGGAACTTGCCCCGGAAGCGACCACCTTCACATCCAGGCCCTTGGACTTGGCCAGGAGCATGGACGAAATATTGCTGAATCCAAAGTTCATGGTTCCGCTGGTAACGGCGGGGACAATGGCAGCTCCGCCCTGCGCCGGGACAAGCTCCAGGGAGAGCCCTTCGTCTTCGAAGAAGCCCTGCTCCTTACCCAGATAGATGGGGGCTACGTCCACGATGGGAATCACGCCCACTTGGATCTTCTGGCCCTCGCCGGCTTCCGCTGAGCTTTGCCCTTGCGACAGAGGGGCTGACGAGCAACCTGCGGTGAGAAGGAGGGCAGCAGCAGCGGCCAATACGGCGGTGTACGACTTCATATCAATCCTCAAGTTAGATGTGGTGCGCGTCACTGCGACAACCCCAAACTACGATTGACTAGAAATATTGTCAACAATTTGGTACATGAAATTTCAAAACTTCTGATTGCGCTTCTGGGTCCGTTCGTCAAATGCGATTTTGTTCGCTAAATTGTTGACAATTATGTCTGTGGGCTGGTTCAGTTGTTGCGACGGCGTCGTTCGGCGGACGCCTCCGCATCGAACCTCCAACACTGCAAGGACGCCACCATGAACGACGCTTTCCACGATGTTGCACATTTAGGCCATGTCGAACTGCTGACCCCTGAGTTCGAGAAGAGCCTGTGGTTCTTCCGCGATCTCCTAGCCATGCGTGAGGTCGGTCGCGACGGCGATTCGGTCTACCTGCACTCCTGGGACGACTACGAGCACCACACCATCAAACTCACTGCGGCATCGACATCAGGTGTAGGCAAAGTGGCTCTGCGCGCTTCGAGCGAAGCCGCCCTTGAGCGTCGCGTTGCCGCCATCGAGGCAAGCGGCCACGGCATCGGCTGGCACGATGGTGAAGCCGGAATCGGCCGCACCTACGCCTTCACGGACCCGGACGGGCACCCGATGGACATCTACTACGCGTCCGAATGGCACGTGCCCACCGACGAATCACGGCCGGCCCTGAAGAACCAGGCGGACCGCTTCCCCGGCGTCGGCGTCAATGCCCGCCGCTTGGACCACGTGAATTTCCTGGCCGCTGACGTTACACTCAACGGCACCTTCACCGCCGAGGCCCTTGGCGGACGTGCGACCGAACAAATCCGCCTGAACAGCGGCAAGCTCGGCGCGCAGTGGTTCACGTTCACCAACAAGTCCTATGACCTCGTCTACAGCGAAGACTGGACAGGCAGCAACGGCCGCCTCCACCACATTGCCTTTGCCACCGACACCCGCGAAGACATTCTCAAGGCAGCAGACATCTTCCTGGAGAACGGAATCCACATCGAATCCGGGCCGCACAAGCACGCCATCCAACAGACCTTCTTCCTCTACGTCTACGAACCGGGCGGAAACCGCATCGAATTCTGCAACTCCGGTGCCCGCATGATCCTGGCACCGGACTGGAAAACGGTGGAATGGACCGAATCGGACCGGGCCAAAGGGCAGGCCTGGGGCATGAAAACCATCGAAACCTTCCACACCCACGGCACTCCCCCCGTGGCAGTCCCAGCCCACTAAGTCCCCCCTTCACACAACTGAGCAAACCAAGGAGCAGACGTGTCCCTCGATCTCAGCGCCCCAGCCCCCAGCACGGGCCCGCGCCAGCTTGGCAGCCAATTCGCCATACCGTGCTGGTTCATGCGCGGCGGCACCTCCAAGGGCCCGTTCTTCCGCGCTGACGATCTCCCGCAGGACACTACCGCCAGAGACGCCGTCCTTCTCGCAGCCATGGGTTCACCGGACCCGCGACAGATCGACGGCCTCGGCGGCGCCCACCCGTTGACCAGCAAGGCCGGCATTGTCGCAGCCAGCGACCGGCCCGGCGTTGACCTTGAGTTCCTGTTCGCCCAGCTTCAGCCGGACAAGGACACCGTGGACACCACAGCCAACTGCGGCAATATGCTGGCCGCAGTTGTCCCGTTCGCGATCGAATCGGGTCTCCTGGTCCCCCGCACGGACACGACCAGCGCGCGCGTTCTCACCTTGAACACCGGGGTCGTGGCTGAAATTTCCGTCTCGACGCCGGCGGGGCAGGCCAACAGGTACGTCGACTACGGCGGTGACGCCAGGATCGACGGTGTCCCAGGCAGCTCCGCTCCGGTCGTGATCAATTTTCTGGACACGGAAGGTTCCGTGTGCGCGTCGCTGCTCCCCACCGGCAACCTCCGTGACTCGGTAGAAATTGCCGGTTTCGGTTCCGTGGACGTCACCTGCATCGACAACGGACAGCCGCTGGTCATCATCGACGCCACCGCACTCGAGCGGACAGGCCGGGAACCCGTTCTCGACCTCAACCGCGATACCGAGCTGAAAGAGCGTCTCGAAACGCTCCGGCTCAGCTGCGGAAAACTCATGGGACTCGGTGATGTCACCGCGAAGAACTACCCGAAAATGACCTTAGTTTCCCGGCCTGTCCAGGGCGGAACGATCGGCACACGCAGCTTCATCCCCCACGTGTGCCACGAGTCAATTGGCGTGCTGGCCGCCGTCACCGTCGGCACCGCGGCCGTGCTGCCGGGCACGGTGGCTCACTCCGTAGCCTCCCTGCCTGCCGGCGGGAACCCTGCTGTGTCGGTCGAGCACCCCAGTGGCGAGTTCACGGTCCAGCTGGAAGTGGACCCCAGCGACCCCACACGCGTGACCAAGTCCGCGCTCATCCGAACATCGCGCCTCATCATGGCCGGGAACGTCATGGTCCCGGTGAACCTATGGCCCACACCCATTGAATCTTCCAAGGAGCAAGACCTGTGATCATCGACATCCACGGCCACTACACCACTGCCCCACCGGCCCTCGGCAAATGGCGCGACCGCCAGATCGCCGGCCTTGGAGATTCCTCTCTGGTGCCGCGTCCCGCGGAATTGAAGATTTCCGACGACGAGCTGCGCGAAAGCATCGAGAAAAACCAACTGCGGCTCATGGACGAGCGCGGCATTGACCTGACGGTCTTTTCGCCGAGGGCATCGTTCATGGCCCACCACGTCGGATCGTTCGAGACCTCCGCTGAGTGGGCGGCCATCTGCAACGAGCTCTGCTACCGCGTCAGCCAGCTCTACCCCGAACGCTTCGTGCCCGCAGCAATGCTGCCGCAGTCGCCCGGCGTCGATCCCGCAACTTGTATCCCGGAACTGACGCGCTGCGTTGAAGAGTACGGTGCCGTGGCACTGAACCTGAACCCGGATCCCTCCGGCGGCCATTGGAACGCCCCGCCCCTGACAGACCGCCACTGGTACCCCATCTACGAAAAGATGGTCGAATTCGACATCCCCGGCATGGTCCACGTCAGCACCAG
Source organism: Arthrobacter sp. GW822-FHT05G07 (assembly GCF_058799755.1). NCBI lineage: Bacteria > Bacillati > Actinomycetota > Actinomycetes > Micrococcales > Micrococcaceae > Arthrobacter > Arthrobacter sp. GW822-FHT05G07. Next base: position 48,601 of record NZ_JBXALT010000011.1, read on the forward strand.
CATCAACCCCGCGTTCCACACCACCGGAGCCCACTATCTGAACGCCGACACCACCGCCTTCATGCAGCTCATCCAAGGGGACCTGTTTGCGGACTTCCCCACCCTGAAGCTCGTCATACCTCACGGCGGCGGGGCGGTGCCCTACCACTGGGGCCGGTTCCGCGGCCTGGCGATGGCGCTGGACAAGCCGGAGCTGGAAGAGCACCTGCTGCGCAACGTCTTCTTTGACACTTGCGTCTACCACCAGCCCGGCATCGACCTTCTGCTGGACGTCATTCCCACCCGCAACATCCTGTTCGCCTCCGAAATGATCGGCGCCGTCAGGGACATCGATCCCTGCACGGGACACAACTACGATGACACCGCACGGTACATCGAGGCCGCAGGCCTCACCCAACCGGACCTCGCCGCCATCCAGGAACACAACGCCCGCACCGTCTACCCCCGCCTCAACGCCCTGCTCAAGCAGCAGGGCCGCTGACACCCCCAACCGCCGACCGTAAGGAAAACTGACCCATGCAGGAACTCGGAGTTGTCCACCGCACCATCACCCGCGCCGCAGAAGTGGACGTCAAAGCCCTCTCCGAATTCGGAGTGAGTACCATCCACGAAGCCATGGGCCGGCTCGGTCTCATGCGTCCTTACATCCGGCCTGTCTACGCCGGAGCGAAACTATGTGGCACCGCCGTCACGGTCCTGCTGCAACCCGGAGACAACTGGATGATGCACGTCGCCGCCGAGCAGATCCAACCCGGCGACGTTCTGGTGGCGGCCTGCACCACAGAAAACGAAGACGGCTTCTTCGGCGACCTCCTCGCGACATCCCTCCAAGCACGCGGTGCCGCCGGACTGGTCATCGACGGCGGATGCCGCGACGTCGCCACCCTCCAGGAAATGAACTTCCCCGTGTTCAGTCGCGCCATCAACTCCAAAGGCACTGTCAAAGCCACCCTCGGCTCAGTCAACATCCCAGTAGTATGCGCCAATGCACTGGTGAACCCTGGCGATGTCGTGATTGCCGACGTTGACGGCGTCGTCGTTGTCCCCGCCGCCCGCGCTGCCGAGGTAGCGGCCGCAGCCCGTAAACGTGAAGACAACGAAGAAGCCAAACGCCAGCGCTTCGCCGCCGGCGAGCTGGGACTAGACATCTATTCCATGCGCGGGCCCCTTGAGGCCGCAGGTCTTCGCTACCTCGACTAGAAAGGTCGCCAACGGCTCGTCTGCGTGCATGGCCTCAGCGGTCCGCAAGGCTTGCCTCGAAAGAACCTGTATTGCTTTAGGTGGTGGCTCCCCGGGGAGTGGAGGCCGGTTAGGCACGTGCCGTGAACGCCCAGCAGCCGTCTAGCGATGACAGGGATTTCTGGTGGCCGCGCCCGCACGAATCCGGTGGTCATAGCCGGGCGACGTCGGCCGGGTTGTCGAGGATCAGGTTGCGTGCCTGGAGCCATGCCCCTCGCAGGGGTCCCTCGCTGCCGTATTTGGCAAGAACAACTTCGGGGTTGAACTCCGGGACTATTTGCGCGCGGGCGCTGATGAGGTCTAGGACGTGGGGTTCGAGCCACGGGTATAACCGGGGCAGGGTTCCTCCCAGGACCACAAGATCGAGATCGGTGAAGTTGCTCATGGTCGCTATAGCTCCGGCCAACGCTGTTCCGGCATCTGTCAGCGCCGTGTGGGCACGCTCGTCGCCCGCCTCCAACTTGTCAATAAGCTCGGCGAGGGCATGCTCCTGGCCCAAGCCGGCGCCAAGCTTAATTCCAGCACCAGTCATAAGGGCGGGAAGGCGGAGGTAAAGGTCAAGGCAGCCACGCGCGCCGCACCCGCATACCGGTCCGTTCATGTTGACGGTGATGTGTCCGCATTCGCCTGCCATTCCGTGGGCTCCGCGGTACACCTCTCCGTCTACAACAATGCCGCCCGACACTCCATCCGCCTCCATGATGTATGCCATGGCGCGGGGCCGTCGATCATTGGGAGTGGCGTCATACTCGGCCAGGCTGCCCAGCCGACCGTAATTCATGAAGACAGGTGTGCAGGGGTGTTTCATGGCCTCGCTTAGCGGGCCATGCAAATCTGTTCGACTAAGGCCCAGGCCGAGCGCCGCGGCAATGGTCGAGTCTCCCGTGACGAGTGCGGGCAGGAGAATAACAGGATCGGTAATCCAGTCGTTGGGCACGGACACACCATGATCCATGGCAGCGTTGATCACCGCCGCCAGAACGCGGACAAGGTCCTGCGGTCGTCCGGGACCGATGCCGTGCTCCTCGCGGCGTTCCCACAAAACGGTACCGGCGAAGTCACGCACCTCTCCCACCACATCGTGAGACGAGAGTTGAACGGCGACAGTGCGGACGCGCTCCGGAGCCGTTTGCAGAAGCCGGCGGGGCCTGCCCCGCCCTCCCTGCGCCTGCCCGGTTTCGTGAACCAGACCTCTGGCCATGAGTTCCTCGACGACCGTCGTGACCGTCCCGCTGACAAGCTTTGTCGCGGCGCGGATCTCGCTTCTCGAACAAGGTTCAAGATCGGCAAGTGAGCGCAGCACGAGAGACATGTTGTGCCTTCGAACGTCTGCCGAGTCGGTTGGCGAAGTCATGGGCTCCATCTTGTGGCCAGCTTGCTACTCAGAGCAAACCCAATTACGTCAATGCTTGACTTAATTGTTTCATGCGACCTAGTGTTGTGCAACATATTCGCCGCCCTGTTCAGTGGCGACGGCACAACCCCTAGCGGCACTGCTGTGACGCTTGCGCGGCAGATTACTGCCCGCTGCGCTTCAATGAGGAGGCTTAATGTCCATCAACACCCATTCCAAGCGATTCAAGACGGCGCTTTTATCGGTGTCGTTGCTGCTGTCCGAGGCGGGGGCCGTTTCGGCCACCTTGCCCGAACTCGCCAAAGCGTTCCCCAGGGAAAGCCAGGCCTCCATTCAGAGCTTTATGACCATCGGCGCGGCCGCCATCATTGTCTGCACGCTCCTTGCCGGTGGACTCGCCGGAAAAATCGGCAAGCGAAGGCTTACCCTCATCGGAATAACACTCATCGCTGTCGCCGGGATGGGCCCACTCGTGTTCATCCCGATGGAAAATTTCGGTGCCCTGCTGCTCTCAAGGCTCGTCGTGGGCGCGGGCATGGGTCTGCTCCAACCGCTTAGTTCAAGTGTTATCGCCGACTTCTTCCATGGAAGGGACCGCGAGAACATGCTTGGTTGGCAGAGCTCAGCGGTAGGTGCAGGAAGTGTTGTATGGACGCTCATCGTAGGAGCGTTCATGCTCTGGGACTGGAAGGCGGCCTTCTTCGTCTACGCCTTTGGACTTGTCAGCCTGATCCTGGTCGCCCGTTACGTTCCGGAGCCCCCAAAGCACGCCCTTCCGGACGCCCCCGAAGCACCTCTGTCTAAGGCCCCGCGATGGTACCGCCTGTCAGGTGACGTTTGGATTGCCGCACTTCTCATGCTGGTCTTCAACATCGGTTTTCAGACGCTCTTCGTCGCCATGCCACTGGCCTTTGTCGCTGAGAAACACCTCATCGAGCCACCCGCAGTGTCTTTGATCATGACGTCCTTTGGGGTGGCCTCGGTTGCAGCGGGCATCGTCTTTGGGCTTAGCATGCGCCGGCTGGGCAACTGGACTGGTGCTGTGGCGGCTGCGACGGTCTCTCTTGCACTCATCGTTTGCGCGAACGCGTCCAGCGCACCGCTGGGGTATATTGCCGCGATCGTCGCCGGTCTCGGATTCGGCACCTTCATGCCCTTCTTCATTACGACGACCAACAATAGGGCGACGCCTGAAACCTCTGCCATGGCAACGGCCGTGTTGTTCACCGGAGCAGCCATAGGAACGGCGATAACGCCTTATTACTTCGAAGCGTTTGGATCGTTCATTGGCGACCGAAGCGCGACCGTTCACCTAATTGTCGGCGCTGTCACAGTCCTCGTTGTGGCTGTCCTCACCGGCATCCGGTACGGCGCAATGCGCCACACGGCTCACACTGAAAACAAGACCCTGGAGCAAGTATGATCCCTGTTTCTTCCCCTCCGATGTTTATCGAACCGCGAGACGTCGACTACGCCACTTTCCCCGCCAGCACCCTGACCAGCGGGGGCATGCGGGTCCTGAGCGCAGACCTGCAACCTGAGCACGGAACCGCCATCCTCGGAGTGGAGTACGCCCGCAAAGATGGGATTCCTCTGCATCTGCAGATCTTGCTCCCGCCAATGGACCGGGAGAGCACTGCCACCTTTCCCCTGGTCGTCTTCGTTCAGGGATCGGCTTGGTTTGAGCAGAACCTTGGACAAAGTCTGCCGCCGCTGGCGCACTTTGCCAGAAAGGGTTTTGTCGTGGCGATCGTTGAGTACCGGCCCTCCCCTGTCGCCACCTTCCCTGCCCAGATACGCGACACAGGAACGGCAATCCGATTCCTGAGACAGAACGCATCCGACTACCATGTAGACCCCACCCGCATTGTTCTCTGGGGTGACTCGTCAGGAGGCCACACGACAGTGCTGACATGCCTCACTGAGGGTGACCCATTCTTCAGCGACGAACCACTCGACCAAGGGCCACTCAACATCGGCTGCTTCATCGACTACTACGGCCCGACAGACATCTCACGCATGAATGAAGAGCCGTCCACTCAGAACCATATAGAGCCGGCCAGCCCCGAGGGCATGCTCATCGGAGGCCTCAACGTCCTGAAGCATCCGGACCTCGTCGCTCCGACAGTGGCCATGAACCACGTTTCCTCCACTCCCCGACGTCGGCCCCTTCTCATCGTTCACGGGGACAAGGACCGCCTTGTTCCTTTCGGACAGAGCGTACTCCTGCACGATGCGCTCCGGTCTGCGGGCCAGCCGGTTACTTTCTACCAGCTCAAGGGTGCTGATCACGGCGGTCCGGCGTTTTGGAAGGAAGAAATCCTCAGCCTTGTCGAGAACTTCATCCGCGTGAATATCTGAGCCTCCGGCAATTGGGACGGAGTCCTGCTCGGACAGACGAACGTTCGCTTTTGGATCGCGAGGGCTTACGGTTCCTCCGACATGCCTGGTGTTGCTTTCCAGCATCCGGAAAGCGCGATCGTTCTGGTGATCGCAGTCGGTGGGGGTACGGCCAGCCGTACCCCCACCGGCGTTGGAGTGCACGGAACAACAACTCTTTTGGAGAAGCACTTTCCCCGGTTTCCGCGACCCTAGGATCTGGCGCGTGGGTCGTACTTACCGCCAGCGTAGCTACCTCATGAGATCGGCCGACCGCATCACGGGCCATGCACAATCCGGTCCGGGCACACCCCGTGTCCCCTCCGCCTGACTGCGACGAGTGCCTGTTCAGGCGAAGGGGCATACCCCGGTCCTACGCCTGAAACGAAGAGATGGACTGTTTGGAGCGCTTGGGCACGAAAAGGGTTTCGGCCTGCTCCAACGACATTCCCCGGGTCTCGGGAACTTTGAGCTTAATAAATACATACGAAGCGGCCGCGAAGAGGGCATAGGTCGCGTACGTCATGGGCAGGGACATCTCGGCCATGATGGGGAAGAAGAGGGTGACAATGAAGTTCGCTATCCATTGTGCTGCGGCGGCAAAGCCCAGGGCCCGCGCGCGGATACGGGACGGGAAGATTTCCCCCAACAGCACCCATACAACCGGTCCCCAGGATGCGCCGAAGCTGATAACAAATATGTTGGATGCGATGAGCGCTACCGGAGCCCAGATGCCTGGCAAAGCAAGCTCGGACCCGGTTCCTGTGGCGAAGGAGAAGGCGAGGGCCATCGTCGTCAGGGAGGCGGTCATACCGATGGAGCCGGCCAGCAGGATAGGGCGGCGTCCAATCCTATCGACGAGCGCGATGGCGACTATCGTGACGAGGACGTTAACGACGGCTGTGGCAGCGGAGATCGTCAGGGAGTCCTGTTCGCGGAAGCCGACCGCTTTCCACAGGGTTGTCGAGTAGTAGAAGATGACGTTGATTCCGACGAACTGCTGTAGCACTGACAGGGCGATACCCACCCAGACGACGCCCTGGAGCCCGAAGGCCGGACCACTTAGTGATGCCGTGGCCTTGCCGGTCTTTTCGTGCTTCAGTCCATCCTGGATTTCGCGGACGTGCCGTTCGACGTCGTTTCCGACGCCGAGTCCCTGGAAGATCGTTTTCGCTTCCGCAATTTTGCCCTTCAGGACCAGGTAGCGCGGAGATTCGGGCAGGGTGTAGGCGATCCAGCCGTAGGCCAGGGCGGGGACGACTCCGGCGATGAACATCCACCGCCACGCCTCAAGGCCGATCCAGAGCGGCTGGTCCGCGCCTTGGGCGGTTCCGGCGAGCATGGCATCGGTGAGCAAGGCGGCGAAGATGCCTGTGGTGATGGCCAGTTGCTGAAGGGACGCCAACCGGCCTCGCATGTGTCGGGGCGATATTTCGGAGATATAGGCGGGGGCGATGACCGAGGCGATGCCGATCCCTAGTCCTCCGATGACCCTCCAGAAGGCCAGGTCCCACACATCGAAGGCCATGCCGGTCCCAAGGGAACTGACGATGAACAGCAGAGCCCCGAGTTTCATGGCCGGCAATCTGCCGTAACGGTCCGCGATTCGTCCCGCGGCGTAGGCGCCTCCAGCGCAGCCCAGAAGCGCGATGGCTACGATGAAGCCGGTGACGCCGCTGGTGAGCGTGAATTCGTCCTGCATGGCGTCCACTGCCCCGTTGACCACGGATGAGTCGAATCCGAACAGGAATCCGCCGACGGCGCTGGCTATGGAGAGCCAGATAACACGGGCTATAGCATTACTACCAACGTTCTCAGGCACCGGGCTGTACTCCCCCGGTTCCGCGCCCGTCCTCTTGGCGTGAAGTCAAGAGTTCCCGGACGGCGGCGGCGCCGGCATCCGAGCCGAAGTCTGAGCTGAGTCCGACCACACTTGTTCCTGCGTTGAGGTAGGTCGAGGCGGTTGCGACACGCATTCCGCCAGTCGCGATGAAGTTGACGTGCGGGAAGGGCCCCTTCATGGCTTTGATCCAGTCCGGTCCCAGCACGGAGGCTGGAAACGCCTTGACCCAACTGAGGCCAAGGGCGTGGGCACGGAGAATTTCCGAGGCGGTGGCGACACCGGGTAGGTGCGGCAGGCCGCGGTTGATGCTCTCATGAATGATTGCCTCGTCGAGGCCTGGGGAAACCGTGAAGGAGGCATTGGCCGCTGTGGCAGCTTCCAACTGTTCGATGCTGACAATAGTCCCTGCCCCGACAGCCACGCCGCGTTCGGCCGCAGCCCGGGTGACCGCTTCGAGTGTCGGGACTGCGGCCGGAGTCTCGATGGTTACCTCGACGTGCTGGACACCAGCGTCCCATGCCCTGGTGGCTGCGTTGACAGCGTCTTGGGGGGTAAGGCCCCTCAGCACGGCGATGATCGGGACGTGGAAGAAGCCGTTGTCGAACCACGACGTCGGCGATGTGTTTTGCAATGTGTTCTCTTTCGTGTGTGGTGCTGTCGGCAGCGGACTATCGTTCGCTGCTGACGTCAGCTCACTTTCGCGTGGTGCTGTTCTGTTTCGTAGGTGCGTGGTGCAGTGCCATGTCCGGGGCGGAAGTCGGCACGAGTGCCCAGGGTCCAGGCCGCGAAGGAGTGACCTAGGGCGAGCCGGTCTTTGGGCTCGTCGGCGCGCAACAGGCCGGCCAGATACCCGGCGGCAAAAGCATCTCCGGCCCCCACAGGTTCAATGACCTGTACCCGGTTTGCAGGTACCTGGACCTTGCGCTCCAGCTGATCGGGGCCTCGAAGGTATTCAACGGCTTCGGTGGAGGAGTCTTTGACGACCAGGTTCCGGGGTCCCGGCAGCAAGGCTGCTACTTCGTCGGTGGTTGCGCAGCCCCACAAAGTTTCTGCCTCATCGAGGCCCACCAGGACGACAGCGGCCTTGTTAGCCAGTTCGAGTAGGCGGGGGCCTGCTGAGTCGGTTCCCCAGAGTGCGGGCCGATAATTGACGTCGAAGGAAACCTTGTATCCGGCAGCGGGAGCCTGGGCGAGGAGGTAGTCCAGTAGGTCGGAGCAGCTTGCCGAGAGCGCCGGAGTGATTCCGCTGAGATGGACCCAGGTGGTCTGGTCCAGCGGCCAACTGGCTGCATCGTCCGGGGACATACGGGAAGCGGCCGATCCTTTCCGGTAGTAGAGCGTCTTCGCGCCGCGGCCGAGGTCCGGCTCCTTGAAATAGACCCCGGTGGGGGCGATGTCGTCGCTTATGACGGTGCTGACGTCCACGCCCCGGGCGGACAGCCCGTCGAGGATCCTACGGCCGAACGGATCCGTGCCGAGCCGGCTGGCCCACCCGATACGGTATCCGAACTCGGCCAAATGCCCGGCCACGTTGGACTCGGCTCCGCCGAACCCCAGGAGGCAGTATTCGGCTTCACTGAGCGATTCGGGCTTGTCCGGGGTGAGAACTGCCATGGTTTCACCGACGCACAGCAGGTCTAGGCTCATTTGACGGCTCCTGCTGTGAGACCGCCGACGAAGAACTTGCCCAGGACCAGGTAAAGGATCACGGTAGGCAAGGCCACGAGTACAGCGCCGGCCATCAGTTCGGAGTAGTCAACGGTGGTGGTGCCGATGAGGTTGTTCAGGGTCACGGTGGCCGGCCAGGCTGCCGGTGAGGCGAGGATGAACCCGAACAGGAAGTCGTTCCAGATGTTGGTGCATTGGAAGATGCCTGCGACGACGAAGCCGGGTGCCGACAGCGGGAGCATGACCCGGAAGTAGGTCTTCCAGATACCTGCACCGTCGATGGCAGCGGCCTCGATGATGGCGGTCGGAATGGCTTCGTAGTAGTTGCGGAAGATCAGGGTCGTGATGGGGATGCCATAGATGACGTGGACCACGATGAGCCCGACAATGGTGCCCTGCAGCTGAAGTATGTTCAGGAACTGGAACACCGGAATGATGACCGCCTGGAACGGGATGAACATGCCCACGAGAAGGACAGTGAACAACGCGTTCGATCCCCGGAAGGGGAACTTGGAAAGAACGTAACCGTTGATCGATCCCAGAAGGCAGGAGATCAACGCAGCGGGGATAGTGATTTGCAGCGAGTTGGCCAAGGAGCCGTGCAGTTTCGTCCACGCTCCCTTGAACGCATCCAGGCTGGGGGCGTCCGGGAAGGCCAGGAAGAAGTTCGGCGCTCCGGTGCTTCCGGAAAGGGCCGTCGTGATGATGACATAGACGGGAACCAGCATGCCGATCGTTGCCACGGTACATATCGCCAGGACCACCCAGCCGCCAAGCGACTTTGGCATGCTCCACGAACGGGGTTTCCGGGCCATGTTCGGGTTGCGTTTCCGGGCTTGGCGCTTGGGCTGGGCCGGCGATGCTTCGAGAGTTTCGATAGCCATTGTTATGCCTTTCGATCTTTCCGGTATCCACGGATGAGGTACGGAACGATCACCGCGAGGGTCAGCACGAGCAGGATGATGGCCATGGCTGAAGCTTTGTCGTACCGGCTGGTCAGGTAGTTGTAGATGTAGATGCCCGGGACATCGGTGACGAATCCGGGGCCAGAACCGGACATCGCGACCACGAGGTCAAAGATCTTGAGGGCTACGTGGAGCAGCAGCACGAAACAGGTGATGGTCGATGGCCACAGCTGTGGGAGCACGATGTGGCGCAGGCGCTGCCATGTGCTGGCACCGTCGACGCTTGCCGCTTCGAGGTGTTCCTCGGGGATGGAGGCCAACCCGGCGAGGTACATGGCCATGGCGAAACCGACCAGTTGCCAGGCGGCAGCGAAAATGATCGGCAGCAGCGCTACGGGGATACCGAACTGGACCTTGAGGAAGTCCGTCCCCGAAGGGTTGTTGAGTGCTCCAAGGATGGTGGTGTCGGTGGTCCAACCTGGCGGATTCTCGATGCCGATGCTGCGCAGGATCTCGTTGACGCCGGTCGATGGGGAGAAGATCCAGCGCCAAGCGACACCGGTAACGATGAACGACAATGCGTACGGCAGAAGGAAGACCGTGCGGAAGAGGCCCTTGCCGACCGATACGTGGTGGATGAAAAGGGCAGCGATGAGTCCGCCAACGATGGCCAGCACCAAGAAGATGATGGTGAAGACGATGACGTTGCGGATGTCCGCCTGGAACCGCTGTTCCTGAACGATTTCTGAGTACGTGGCCCCGAAAGGTTCACGCAGGCTCATGTTCGGGCTCGTACCGATCTTCCAGTTCGAGAGTGAGATGTAAACCGTGATGCCGATGAAGACGTAGACGAAGACGAAACTGACCAGCAGGCTGGGGGCAAAGATCCATGCTGCACGGCGTGAGGTCTTGATGTTGTGCGGTATTTGTTTCCTGGCTCGGGACCGGGGCTTGGCCTTCTGATCGGGTGCCGGCGGCAGGGCTGTTGAGGTTGTCATGGTGGGACTGTTCCTGTCCTGGGGTGTGGCTGCATTCCTGCAGCCACACCCCTTGCGACTTGGGTTTGCGGACCGCTGCTAGAGCTGGGTCTTCTGCGCCTGCGTCATGCTGGCGGTGAAGGCGTCGACGTTGCCACTGCCGTTGAAGGTTGAGACAGCGTCGGCGTAGGTCTGGGCGAATTCAGCAGTGGAGACCTGGCCGTGAGCCAAGGAGGAGACGATCTTTGCCTTGGCGAAGCTCTTGGCAGCTTCCTGCTGGTATTCGGACAGCTTGGAGATGTCCGCTGTTGTCATCGCCGGGATGGAGCCCTTCTTGGCTGCGAACTCGGTCTGGACCTTAGGGTCCATGAGGGTCTTCAGCCATGCGTTGGCGGCATCGGCGTGGGGGATGTTCTTGGCAGGGATGGAGAAGCCGTCGCCTACGTAGTCGAAGATGTCCTCGTTGCCGGGGAAGGTCACCCAGGCAAAATCAGTGCCGGGTTGCTTCTTGGCGTTGATCAGTTCACCGTATGCCCAGTCGCCCATAAGACTCACCGCGCATGTGCCGTCGGCCATCTTCTTCACGGCCTCATCCCAGGTGATGGCCGAGTGATCCTTGTTCGACAGGGAAAGAATCGTCTTGTAGTCCTCCAAGGCCTGCTTCACCTCAGGAGCGTCGAAGGAGTATTCGTTGGTGAACAGCTTCTTCCAGTTATCCGCACCCGTCCGCGACATGATGATCGACTCCAGCAACTCGGCTGACGCGAAGACATCCTTGTCGCCCAAGCACACCGGCGTCACGCCAGCTGCCTCCACCTTCTTTAATCCGGCGATCAGTTCATCCACATCGCCGGTGGCATTGATGGTTACACCAGCCTTTGAGAGGACGGCCGGATTGGTCCACAGCACGTTCCCCCTGTGAACGCCGATCGGAACGGTGTAGTACTTCCCATCTACTTGCTGAGCTTCGGCGACGTCCTTGGGAAGCTGGGATGCCCAGTTGTTCTGCGTCCAAAGTTCAGTGAGGTCTGCGACCTGACCTCCGTCGACATAACTCTTGAGCTGCCCGGCCGGGTGCAGCTGCCAGGCATCGGGAGGGCTACCTGCCTGCAGTCGTGCGGCAAGAGCCTGACGGGCGTTGGCGCCGCCACCACCGGAGACCGCCGCGTTGTCGACGGACAGGCCCGACTTCGATGCCTTTACCCCGTCGATAAGGACGTTGAGTGCTTCTGCTTCCGAGCCGGAGGTCCACCAAGATGTAATTTCCAGCTTGTCCGTGCCGCCACTGGTGGTTCCTGTCGGCTGATTGGCCGAACATCCAGTCACTGCGATGAGGCTGGCCGTAGCGGCTACAGCGAGTGAAATCGTGAGTTTGTTGGGTGCACGCATGACTACTCTCCTTTGGGTTGTCAGACACCGGATAAGCCCGGCAGAGCCTGCGTTGTGGTTCAGGTTACATAGTTAAGTAGATCGATGCAATAGATTTTTCCACAAAGTGCTCCCGTGAACTCATAGCCACCTCGAAACCTGCCGAACATCGGCCCTATTCCCAGTGATAGCAAGGAGAAGAGCGTTGTAGATTTCTTAGTAGAACGCTCTAGCAGTCACTTAGTTAACGTGGTAGAAATATTCCATCGACTCGAAAAGGAGGTGGAATGACATGAGCAAGGTCACGCTGGAGGACGTCAGCAGGGCAGCAGGAGTATCTCGATCTACCGCCTCACTGGTCCTGCGCGGAAATACCCGTATTCCCGAATCAACCGCGGACCGGGTCCGGCTGGCCATGGCCGAGCTGGGTTATGTCTACAACCGCCATGCGGCCAACATGCGCCGCCGCGAATCGATGACTCTCGGGTTGATCGTTACCGACATCCGCAACCCCTACTTCGCCGGGCTGACCATGAGCATTGAGGAAGCAGCACACCAGGCCGGTTATAACCTCTTTGTCGGCTATAGCCGGGACGACGTTGAACGTCAATATGTCCAGCTCGAAACCATGGTCCAGCAGCAAGTTGATGGAGTCTTCCTCCTGCCTGCCACGGGGTCAGAACTGAGCCCGGTGTGCGGGATAGTGGACCGTTCCGAAGTTCCCGTCCTGCAGCTTGCCCGCTACTTTTCCGATGAACTGGACTATGTCGGACCGGACAATCTTCTGGCCGGTCAGCAACTGGCGCAGCATCTGTCCTCCCTGGGTGTGGGATCCGCAGTATTGATAGGCGGGCCCGAACCTTCTTCGGCACGGGCAGAGCGCATCAAAGGTTTGGAGGCCGGATTCGCGGGCAGCGGTGTTTCTTTCGACCCGTCCGTTTCGGCGGCGACAACGAACAACGCTGCCGGCGGTTCGGAAGGCATCGCCGGGATCCTGGACCAAGGAATCTGGCCTGACTGCCTCATCGCCTACAGCGACGCCGTGGCTTTGGGTATCTACGCCGAACTTCGCAGGCGCAACCTTGAACCAGGACGGGATGTATCCGTAGCCAGCTTCGATGACATCACCATGGCCGAACTGCTGCTGCCGCCGCTTACCTCTGTCGCGACCTACCCGGAACGCATAGGTCGTGAAGCCGCCGAGCTGCTGCTGAAGCGGATCCGCGACCCTTCCATGGCGCCCCAACGCTCACATATATCCCCCGCGCTGAAAGTCCGCGCCTCTACCGCCCAATGGCGACCACGTCCCTAGGAGAAACACCATGTCAGCACTGAAATGGGGCCTTATCGGCGCCAGCGACATCGCCGCCACCCGCGTCATCGACGCGATCCGAAGCAGTGGTGGGCACGTCGAAGGGGTCGTCAGCGGTTCGGCCGGACGCGCGGACGATTTCGCAGCACAGCACGGGCTGCACTTCGCAACCACGGACCTGGACGAACTTCTCGGCTGGGACATCGATGCGGTGTACATCTCCTCCACCAACGACAAGCATTACGACCAGGCATGCAGGGCACTGCGAGCAGGGAAACACGTGTTGTGCGAAAAGCCGTTGGCCCTGGACCCCGCGGAGGCAGAAGCCATGGTCGCCCTCGCGGAGGAACTGGGTCTGGTCCTCGCCGCGAACCATCATCTTCCGGGCAGCCCGCTGCACGCCAAGGTCCGCGAGCTGGTGGCCGAAGGGGCCATCGGGGCCGTGCTCTCGGCAAAGGTCGCACACGCCGTGCTGCTCCCCCAGCGATTGCGGGGCTGGAGGCTGGGGCAGAGCACCCCTGGCAGTGGAGTCATCCTGGACATCACCTGCCACGACGCGTCCGTCCTGAATCCGCTTCTGGGAACACCGGTGGCGGTAGCGGCTGTAGCGGTCCAGCAGGCCGATTGGAACACAGGCGGTCAGGCAGACGCGGCCATGACGGTCATCCGGTACGAACAGAAGGACCGGCCTCCCGTCCTGGCCCAGACCCACGACTCCTTCACCGTCGGTTTCGCTGACACCTCATTGGAAGTCCATGGCACCGCCGGAACCATCAGGGTCATCGACGCCATGACCCAGGACACCAAAGGCCAAGTGCTGTTGACCACTGAAGCGGGCACCCGCGACATTGACGTTGACTGCACCGATGACCTGTACGTGATCGGGCTTCGGGCCTTCGCCGCGGCCACCGAAGGCACCGGCGCCCCCACGGCATCGGGCCGGGATGGGCTGATGGCACTCAAAGTCGCCATCGCTGCCCAAGAATCGGCCATGACCGGACTCACCGTCCCCATCAACTAACCCTAGAAAGACACCCCCATGCAGAAGGTACAGCTCCTTACGACCCGCGAAGCAGCGGACCTCATCAACGACGACGACGTCATCACCGTCAGTTCATCCAGCGCCTTGGGCTGCCCGGATAGTGTCCTGGCCGGCATCGGGCAGCGGTTCACGGAGACCTCACACCCGGTCAATCTCACCTCCGTCCACCCCATCGCCGCCGGGGACATGTACGGTGTGAAGGGCATCGACCATATCGCCCGTCCGGGCCTGCTGCGTAAGGTGATTGCCGGGTCCTACCCATCCGGGCCTTCTAGCGCAGAACCGCCTTTGATCTGGCAGATGATCGAACGCGAAGAAGTCGAAGCCTACAACTTCCCGTCCGGCGTCATCTACCAGATGCACCGTACCGCCGCCGCACGGCAGCCCGGCGTCTTCACTCAGGTCGGCATCGATACCTTCATCGACCCCCGCCTCCAAGGTGGACGGATGAACACCACAACACCGGCCGCCCATGTGGAAACAGCGACCGTCTCCGGCCAGGAATGGCTCTTCTTTCCCTCGGTCATCCCGAACGTCGCTATTATCCGGGCCACGACCGCGGATGAATACGGCAACCTCACTTTCGAAGACGAAGGATCGCCTTTGGGGGCACTGGATCTGGCCTACGCCGCCCACAACACCGGCGGGGTTGTCATCGCACAGGTCAAGCGTCTGGCCGAAGCCGGAAGCCTCCACCCCCAGCACGTCAAGGTTCCCGGGATCCTGGTCGACGCGGTGGTCATCGCCGAAGACCAGCTGCAAACGACCCTGACCCAAAACGATCCAGCGATCTCCGGTCAACTGCGCAAACCGTTGAGCTCGCTGCCCCACGTAGCTTTCTCTCTGGAAAAAATCACCGCACGCCGGGCCGCCCAAGAGCTCAAAGCCGGTGAAATCGTTAACCTTGGCTTCGGTGTTTCTGCTCTGGTCCCGCACATCCTGGTCGAAGAAAACCAAGGACGCGAAGTCAGCTGGGTCATTGAGCAAGGCGCCGTCGGCGGCATCCCGCTGCTGGACTTCGCCTTCGGTTGCGCGCAGAACCCTGACGCGATCATGCCCAGCATCGATCAGTTCACTTTGCTCCAAGGCGGAGGATTCAACCGGTCCCTGCTCTCCTTCCTGGAGATCGACCGCCACGGAAACGTCAACGTCCACCACCTGCCCCGGAAACGTCACGTCACCGCCGGCGTCGGAGGGTTCGCCGACATCACCTCCTCGGCCCCCGAAATCATCTTCATGGGCGCCTTCACCGCCGGTCGCCGCGACATCGACGCAGGTCCGAACGGCCTGCACATCCGGTCCGACGGCCCGTTCACGAAATTGGTCAATGACGTCTCGGCCGTCACTTTCTCCGGCCCGCGGGCCCTGGCCCGTGGACAGAAGGTCAAGTACATCACCGAACGAGCGGTACTGGAATTGACGGCACAGGGCCTTGTGGTCACCGAGATCGCCCCCGGGATCGACCTTCAAAAGGACGTTCTGGACCGCAGCGAATTCCCGCTGATCGTCGCAGATGAACTCCGCACCATGGACCTTGCCCTCTTTGGCGAGACCCCGGCCGGTATCCATCTTTCGCCGCTGCCGCTTCATGAGCGGGTTGAACAGCGCGCTTCTTCCCTAGCCGTGCGCTGACGCCGGCCCTAAACGCTGAAAGGACCTTCCGCCATGCGAAGCTTCCGCATTCTCACACCGTACGAAACCGAACTCGCCGATGCCCTGTTCGAGGCTATGTTCCCATCAGACGGCCAGAGCCCCGACGTCCGCGAAGCCGGTGTCACCGATTACCTTGACCTGACGTTGGAGGGCTACGGTCGCAAAGACCTCCCGAAATACCAGTGGCTTTTCGGCGCCCTGGACCGGTACGCCGAAAACAAGCACGGCGGGAACTTCGCCTCCCTCAGCCTGGACGAACGCACCGACATGCTGGCCCTGCTGGAACAAGGCGAACTCAGCGACCAGCTGCCCGTGCAGGAACAGCGCGATCTTTTCGGACTGGTCATCGCCCACACTCAGGAAGGTCTATTCGCCGACCCGGCCCATGGCGGCAATAAGGACGCCGTGGGATGGCAGTTCCTGCAGCACCCCGGCGTGTGGCTGGAGAACACTGCCGAGGAAAACCTCAGCACCGAACACGTCACCAAGAACGGGGTCATCAAGACCCTGGCTGATGCGATGCAGGAAATCCCCCGCGACGCCGAAGGCCACAAGCTCAAGCAGCTCGGCTACGAAAACGCGGTAAACCCGCGGATGACCGACGAAGTCGACGTGCTACTGGTCGGCGTCGGCGCCATGGGCGGGCTTAGCGCTCAGATCTTCGCCGAAGCCGGTCTCAGTGTTGTCGGCCTCGAAGCCGGGCCATTCCGGCCGCTGGACGAATTCCTTCCCGACGAACTGGAGCACGCCTACTATACCCGCGGCGGCCTGGGCCCAAAATTCCAACAGGAAACCCCGCGCTGGCGTGAAAATGCCGACCAGGAAGAGAGCCGCGAGGCCACCTTCTCCTTGGGCCGAATGGTCAACGGTGTCGGTGGATCCGCAGGTCACTACGGCTCATGGCTGCGTCGCTTCCACCCCTGGCAGTTCGCACCTAAGAGCCATTACGAGGAGCTTTACGGAGCCGGCGCCCTGCCCGAAGACTGCACCCTCGCCGACTGGCCCGTCACTTATGAGGACCTGGAACCCTTCTACACCAAGCTCGAGCACCTGATCGGCATTGCAGGGGATGAATCCAACCCCTTCGTCAAACGCAGCAAGCCGCTGCCGCTGCCCCCCACCAGGCCTTTCACTCTGGGAAACAAGTTCACCGAAGCCACCAAGGCCGCCGGGCTGCATCCCCACCCTGTCCCTGTCGGATTCACCACCGAGTCATACAACAACCGGCCCGCCACCGGCTACAGCGC
This sequence comes from Arthrobacter sp. GW822-FHT05G07, assembly GCF_058799755.1. Taxonomy (NCBI): domain Bacteria; kingdom Bacillati; phylum Actinomycetota; class Actinomycetes; order Micrococcales; family Micrococcaceae; genus Arthrobacter; species Arthrobacter sp. GW822-FHT05G07. Next base: position 65,588 of record NZ_JBXALT010000011.1, read on the forward strand.
ATGGAACAACGGACTCGGATCGTTCCGCGGAGACCGCTGGCACCCGGGACTTGGCCCCGTACCGGCAGCGATCGGCACCGGCAACTTCGAACTGCGCACACATTCCCGTGTCACCCGCATCATCATGGACGACGCCGGCGCCGCGCGCGGAGTCGAATGGGTTGACCCGCTGGGCAGGGTCCGCCGGCAGTACGCCAAGGCCGTAATCCTCTCCGCCTACACTTACGAAAACCTGCGCCTGATGTACCTCTCCGCCGATGCCCGGCACGAGAATGGACTGGGTAACAACACCGGGCAACTTGGCCTGCACTACATGACCAAAATGTTCGGGCACGTGGACGCCATGTTCCCCGGCACCGAGTTCAACCGGCACACCGGTCCCGCAGCGCAAGGCGTGGTCCTTGACGACTTCCTGTCCCCCGACTTCCGATCCTTGGACCACGGGTTCATCGGCGGTGCCACCCTCGGTGCCGAGCAGCAGGCCCTTCCCCTGCAAATCGCCCGCGAAACCCTACCCGAGGACGTCCCCCGCTGGGGCGCTCCATACAGGGACCACCTCAGGCTGTGGTCGCAGCAGGGCGTCATCCGAATCCAGCCCGATGCCCTCCCTTACGCCTCGCACCGTCTGGAAATCGACCCACGTCACCGGGACTCCTCGGGGTTGGGCATGCCCTTGGTCCGCGTCACCTACCGCCTGCGGGAGAACGAACGCCGGCTGGCGTCCTGGATGGCAGACAAGGCTACCGGGCTGCTGAAAGACATGGGCGCCACCAAAACGTGGCAGGGACCATACTTCACCGGTGTCGGTTCCAGCCATGACCTCGGCGGGGCACGGTTCGGACACGACCCCGCAGGCACTGTGTTGGATGAACACCTGGCCGTGCACGACACCCCCAATCTGTACATGTACTCCGGTGCGGCATTCCCTTCCTGCCCCGGCATTAACCCAACCCTGACCATCTGGGCAGTCGTCATGCGCGCCGCCGAACACCTGGCCCACGAACTCGGCGGCAAGCGAAAGGACCAGTCATGACCACCGGTACAGCACCATCCACGGACCTGAACCTCGGACAGGTCACCGTCGACTACTCACCCGACGGGCACACAGCCACGATCCTGATCGACCGTGCCGCCAAACTGAATGCCCTGACACTGCAGCTGTTGGAGGACCTGGCCACGGCCGTCCGAGGGATCTCGGCCTCTACCGCCCGGGTGGTCATCGTCCGAACCGCAGGCGACAAGGTCTTCTGCGTCGGGGCCGACATCAACCACTTCGCGGATCTGTCCGCGGCCGGTATGTGGCGGGACTGGATCGCCACCGGACACCGCGCTTTCGATGAACTCGCAGGCCTGCGCCAGCCCAGCATTGCCGTTCTCGACGGTCTCGCCTTCGGCGGCGGCCTGGAACTGGCTCTCGCCTGTGACTTCCGTGTCATCGCCACTGAAGCACGGATCGCGTTGCCCGAAACCGGTCTGGGCACGGTCCCCGGCTGGGGAGGCACCGAACGCGCCACCGAACTCATTGGTCGGGCCAGGGCCAAGGAACTGGTGCTGACGCGGCGCCAGCTCAGCGGTGAGGAGGCCCTCGCCTGGGGTCTGGTAACCGCGGCTGCACCGAAAGCCGAACTCGAAGAGATCCTCGCCCGTCTGGCCGGCGAACTCCTGGCCGGGGCGCCCCTGGCCGTCCAATTGGGAAAACAGCTGATCGACGCCGCAGCCGACGGCGCCCCGTCCAGGGTCCTCGAAGCGTTGGCCGGCGGCCTCGCCGCCGCGACCGACGACCTGGCAGAGGGCGTGGCAGCCTTCCGCGACAAGCGCACCGCGCAATTCAACGACAACTAAGAATCACCACGTACTAAGGACACCAGAAAATGGAAACCAAGAACTACACCCTCTCGGACGTGGAGCTCACCTACCGCCCGATGATCATCAACGGCGAAGACGCCCCGGCCAGCAACGGGGAGACATTCACCCGTCTCAGCCCCGCCCATGAAGTCGAAGTCACCTCCTTCCCCAAGGGCACCCAGGAAGACGTCGACCGTGCCGTGGTTGCAGCCCGTCATGCCCTGGACAAGGGCTGGCGGCAGTCCACCGGGTCCCAGCGTTCCAAACTGCTCATGAAAGTTGCCGAGCTTATCCGACGGGACGCCGAAGCGCTGTCCCTCGCCGAAACCCTCGAAACCGGCAAACCCATCACCCAGTCACGCAACGAGGTCGCCGGCACCGCGGAACTCTGGGAGTACGCGGCCAGCCTTGCCCGCAACACCCAGGGTGATGCCCACAACGCCCTCGGACCGGACACGTTGGCGCTGGTCGTCCATGAACCCATCGGCGTCATCGGCATGATCACCCCGTGGAACTTCCCGCTGCTGATCATCAGCCAGAAACTGCCCTTTGCCTTGGCAGCAGGCAACACCGCCGTGATCAAGCCCAGCGAAAGCACCTCGGCGACCACCGTCATGCTGGGCCAGCTCATCCGTGAGGCCGGGTTCCCTGGAGGCGTGGTCAACATCGTGACCGGCAACCGTGTCGTCGGTGCCGCCATCGCCGAACACCCCGGGATCGACATGATCAGCTTCACCGGCTCCACCGGGGTCGGCAAAGGCATCGCCGCTGCCGCCGGACGCGACCTGAAAAAGGTTGAACTGGAACTGGGCGGAAAGAACCCACAGATCATCACGGCGAAGGCGGACTTCACAGCGGCAGTCGATGCAGGCGTTTTCGGCGGCTACTTCAATGTCGGGCAGTGCTGCAACTCCGGTAGCCGGCTGATTGTGCACCGCTCCATCGCCGATGAGTTCGCGGCTGCCGTCGTCGAACGCGCCCAGCACATGCGAGTCGGTGACCCGCTCAAGGCCGACACCTTGGTCGGTTCCCTCGTCAACGACGCACAGCTCGCCGTCGTCGAACGTTACGTCGCCGAAGGCCGCGAAGCCGGCGCCCACCTGTTGACCGGTGGTGGCCGGCTCGAAAACGGGATGGACGGCGGTCGGTTCTATCAGCCGACAGTCTTTACCGATGTGACCGCGCAGATGTCCATCGCCACCGACGAAATTTTCGGCCCGGTCCTGTCCGTCCTGCCGTACGACACCCTCGAAGAGGCCATCAGCATCGCCAACTCCACCTCCTTCGGCCTGTCCGCAGGAATCTGGAGCAACGACATCAACGAAGCCCTGACCGCCGCACGCGACTTGCGCGCCGGAACGGTCTGGGTCAACCGGTGGATGGACGGCTACCCCGAAGTTCCGTTTGGCGGCTACGGCCAAAGCGGCATCGGCCGCGAACTCGGACGCCAGGCTCTGGCCGAATTCAGCGAACTGAAAACCATCCAGCTCCAGGTAGGTCCCCGCGAAACCCGGTGGGTAGACGCCCCCGACGCAGCCCGCGCCTGAACGACCTGACCCCGGACCTTTCGAAGGAATTAACAATGACTGCCACCGCAACATCCACCCCGGCACTGGCCCCGGCCGTCCTGCCTGCCATCCTCCCGCTGACGCTGCCCGCCGGTTACGAAGTCCCCGCCGACTTCGCCGTCACGGCCGCCAAGGCCTGGAAGACCGCCTCAGCGAAACTGGGCGCCCTGACCACCAAACATCCGGACCGCTTCCCGCTGTACACCGAAGAAGGCAAGTGGGTTGTCGACGGCGAAGCATGGACGAACTGGTGTGAAGGCTTCCTCGGAGGCCAACTGTGGATGCTCTCCCGTCGTGCCGACGAAGCCGACCAGGACCGCTTCCGCAACGCCGCCGAGCACTACTCCGAACTGATCGAAGAACGCAAGAGCGACGATACCGTTCACGACCTCGGGTTCCTGTTCTGGTCCACCTACCGGCGCTGGTTCGAAGCCACCGGTGACCCCGCCAAGCGCGACGTCGTCGTCGAAGCCGGACGGACGACGGCGAGCCGCTACCGCGAAGCAGGTAAATACATGCCCAGCTTCCGGCAGCCGGACAGCCTCTTCATCGACATCATGATGAACATCCACATGGCGCTCTACGCAGCCCAGCAGACCGGCGACCAGGACATGGCCAGCAAAGCCGTGGACCACTGCCTGACTACCCGCCGTTTCCTCATGCGCGGTGACGGATCCGCCTCCCACGAGGGCATGTTCGACCTCGAAACCGGCGCCTTCCTGAAACAGACCACCCAGCAGGGATACTCCGACGACGGCTCCTGGGCACGCGGTCAGGCCTGGGCCCTTTATGGGTTCGGAACCGTGTACCGCTTCACGGGAGATCTCCGCTTCCTCGAAACCGCGGTCGCTGCCGCTGACTTCTACATCGAGAAGACCGGAGACCGTCTCGTGCCGCCCAACGACTGGGACGAACCCGCCCCCGTGCGCCCCTACGAGACCTCAGCTGCGGCCGCCGCCGCTGGCGGCATCTGGCAGCTTGCCGGTCTCATCCAGGACCGCGTGAAGGCCCGCCTCTACGCCGACTACGCCGTCAACATTCTCCGCAGGCTGACCGAGGACGAGTTCCTGGCAAGCCCTGATGAGGAATGGGAAGGCGTGCTCAAGCACGGCAGCTACCACGAAGGCAAAGACTTGGGCGTTGACGAGTCTGTTATGTGGGGCGACTACTGGTTCCTGGACACCATCGACCAGATCCAGCAGCACGCCGAGGCCCGAAGGGGTGCGTGAGTGCCGTGGCACATCCCTCCATCGACGAAACCCCCAGCCCGGAGGTCACCGATGCGACCGCGGTGCCTGATGAGATAATCCGCGCCGACATTGCCATCATCGGGTCGGGTATGGGCGGCGGCACCATGGCCTATGCCTTGAAGGATTCCGGAGCCAGGATCGTAGTCATCGAACGCGGACACCGGCTGCCCGCCGAGCCCGAAAACTCGGACCTCGATGAGGTGTACCTCAAAGGGCGCTACAAGAACGCGGATACCTGGTACAACGGCAGAACTGGGCAACCATTCAAGCCCGGCGTCTACTACTGGGTGGGCGGCAACACGAAAGTGTATGGAGCCTGCTTACCGCGTTTTAGGGCCAGCGATTTCGAAGAGACCCGGCACGCAGACGGTGTTTCGCCGGCATGGCCGTTCAGCTACGCCGATCTCGAACCTTATTACACCCGGGCAGAGGAACTGTTCAAGGTCCGCGGACAAGTCGGGGAAGACCCCACCGAACCCTTCCACTCAAAGGCCTACCCGTATCCTGCACTGGATCACGAACCGGTCATTGAGGACCTCGCCGGCGCCCTGCGCAAGCAGGGGCTGCACCCGTTCAGGATGTCCAACGGCCTGGACGCGGATACGCCGGAGAAGCGGGCCCTGTGCGCCACCAGCGACGGGGCACCCAATGAAGCCGGTTTGAAGTCCGATGCCGAAAGGATCGCCGTCGACCCAGCGTTGGACAGTGGCAACGTCACGTTGATGACGGACAGCAAAGTCACCAGGCTGATCACCGCTGATGACGGACGCACGGTAATCGCCGCGCTGGTCGAGCGGAACGACCAAGTGGTGCGCATCGAGGCGGAGAAGTTCATCCTTGCCGCCGGAGCCGTGAATTCTGCTGCCCTCTTGCTTCAGTCGGCCACTACCGAACACCCCCGGGGGCTGGCTAACTCCTCGGGACTGGTCGGGCGGAACTACATGGTCCACAACAGCACCTTCTTCATCGGGATCAACCCGTTCAAGGTCAATAGGACGATGTGGCAAAAAACACTGGGCCTCAACGACTGGTATGAATCCGGCCCCACCACCCCTTACCCGTTGGGGAATTTGCAGATGCTGGGCAAGCTGCGGGCAAGCATGCTCAAGATGGCCCGCAGTTGGGCACCGAATCCAATTCTGAAGCTGATGTCTGATCGCAGCATCGACATCTACCTCACCACGGAGGACCTTCCGCGCCGGCAAAACGGGGTCAGCGTCGTCAACGGACAGATCCACGTTTGGTGGGAGCCCAATAACCTTGAACCCCACAAGGAACTGGTTCGTCGGGTCAGCAGGGCGGTGCGGAGGGCCGGGTATCCGGTGATATTCACCGAACGGATGGGCATCGAAACCAACTCGCACCAGTGTGGAACCGCCGTGGCCGGGCAAGACCCCAAGACCAGCGTCCTAAACCCGGACTGCCGCGCCCACGACCTGGACAATCTTTGGGTCGTGGACAGCTCTTTCTTCCCGTCCTCGGCAGCGTTGAACCCTGCTCTGACCATTGCCGCCAATTCGTTGCGAGTGGCTGAGAAGATTCTGGCCAGCGGCGGTGACCCGCAATCTCTGCCCTTCGAGCGGCGGGGAGAACTTCGGTAGGCAGTTCTCATTGGTACAGTCGGTGGGCGGGTGAAGAACTGCCCGCCCACCGCTCCACGGACAGGAACACAGGATGGCTGACCGCATCACCCTCGACGACGTAAGCAAAGTCGCCGGAGTCTCCCGTTCGACCGCCTCTCTTGTCGTGCGCGGCAGCTCCCGGATCCCGGAGGCAACGGCCAGCAAAGTCCGTGATGCCATGATCCAGCTTGGCTACGTGTATAACCGGCAGGCAGCGAACCTGCGCCAGAGCCGATCCATGACCGTCGGCCTGGTTGTCACCGAAATCATCAACCCCTACTTCGCCGAACTGGCCATGGCAGTCGATGAAATCAGCCACGAGGCCGGTTACACCATCTTCATCGGCTACAGCCGGGACCGGGCCGACCGCCAGGCTGAAATTGTCGCTTCCATGATCGAACGGCAAGTTGATGGGCTCCTGTTACTCCCGGCCCCGGATACCGACCCGAAACTGCTGGCCAAACAGGTCAACGCCGCGAATGTGCCTATCGTCCTGCTCGCTCGGAAGTTCGGGGGATTCGACTACGTCGGCAGTGACAACGTTCGCGGAGCAGCCCTGCTCGGTGACCACCTGTCCGCCGTCGGCTGCCGCACCGTCGCGTTTTTGGGCGGCCGTCCCGCCCCCTCGCTCAGGGAACGCGAGGAAGGGTTGCGCTCATCCCTTGAAGCGAAAGGGCACGATTTCTGGTCCACCGATGAACTGCGAAGTGCCATCAGCCCCGAGGGTGGCGCGGCGGCCGTGGGCAGGCTTCTGGACCTGGGCCGGCTGCCGGACGCGGTGGTCGCCTACAGCGACATCATCGCCGAAGGGATATACAAGGAACTGCGCCGCCGGGGCCTCGAACCTGGCCGCGACATCGCCGTCGCTTCCTTCGACGACACGAGGATCGCTGCCAGCCAGGTCCCACCAATGACCTCTGTTGCCGGATTTCCCAGCAAGGTCGGTACGCAAGGCATTGAAATGCTGATGCGACGCTTGGCCGACGATCAAACTGACATACCCAGCCGGGCGGCTCTCATCGAACCGCAGCTAAAAATACGGTCGTCCACGGCGACGTGGCGTCCCCGGATGTAGCCCCCGGAACAGGGCCCAGGCCTAGAAAGGCACCCAATGACACTCCAGCACGCACACCCGACCCCTTCCGCAGAAGACGAGCCGGAATTCGACCCTGACCTCCCCGGACCGCAACCCCTCCAGGCACTGCAGATGCTGATCAGCCGGATCGAATCCCAGACGGTTGACCTTCAGCTCAGCAAATTCGACCGAAGCGACGCCTTGGCACTGGGACTGTTGCTCGTCGAACTGGGCACCGCCCGCAGCCTGCCCGTCGCCATCGACATACGCCGCGGAGATCACGTGCTGTTCCACAGTTCCTTGGCCGGTGCCACTGCCGACAACGGCTTCTGGATCGAACGCAAAAGCCGAACCGCGCACCGGTATGAAGCGCCGTCATTTCTCATTGGCCTCCGGGGGCGCTTGGGCGGCGGAAAGATAGAGGACAATGCGTGGTTTGACCAGAACCGGTATTCCGCACATGGCGGATCGTTCCCTCTGTGGCTGCGGGGAACGGGCCTCGTGGGAACGGTGACTGTGTCCGGGTTGCCCCAGAAAGCGGACCATGACTTGGTGGTGGAGGCTCTGACCATGTTTCAGCAGCGATCAGCTGGCTGAGCTCCGACGCCATACGCACGAGAAAGCCTGGGCACCGAGCTTAAGAACACGCAAATGGTTGGGTCATATCAATGTGCGTAGTGGTCCGGGTCTTGCCGGGCAGGTCCTCCGGTGTCCAAAGCGTTGATGGACCGGATCTCCTCGGTCGTGAGTTCGAAATCGAAAATGGCGAGGTTCTCGCGTTGCCGTTGAGGGTTCGCCGTCTTCGCCACCGTGGCAATACATTGCTGGGTGTGCCACCGCAGAACGATCTGGCTGGGAGTTTTGCCGTGTTTTACCGCAGCTGTGGTGACGACAGGGTGGTCGAGGAAGGCCCCACCCCGGCCCAACGGGCTGTACGCGCCCGTGATGATGCCGTGGGTCCGGTGCAGGGCCTGAAGTACGGGGCGCACGTGCTCCGGATCCAGCTGGATTTGGTTCACATGTGGCACCAGGCCGGATGCCAGCAGCCGCCGCACATGCGATGGCTTGAAGTTCGACGTACCGATCGAACGTATCCTGCCTTCGCGTAGCAGCTGGGCAAGGCCTGCCATAGCCTCTACATACCGGTCTTGGGCCGGGTCCGGCCAGTGGATAAGAAACAAATCTATGTAGTCCACGCCCAGGCGTTCAGCGCTGCGTTCGAACGCCCGCGAGACCCCATCCCCGGCGTGCCACTCCTTGTTGAATTTCGAGACGACGAAGACCTTATCGCGTTCGATGGCGCTGCGACGCAGCCCTTCACCGACTCCTCGCTCGTTTCCGTAACTTTCCGCCGTGTCGAACAGGCGGTAACCGTTCAGCACCGCCGTCTCGACTGCCGCAGCTGTCGTCTCATTGTCCATGGGCCACGTACCCAACCCTAGGACGGGCATCGCGACACCGTTGGCGAGCTGGAGCGTCGGGGCGAGCATCAGGCGACGTCCGATGTTGCCGGGACCGGGAGCATTTCAGCAGCGATCGTCCGGCCGATGCCTTCGAGCAGCGCCCCGGCGTTGGACATGCACCGACCCACGTCAGGCTCAATGTCGGCAAGCGCGAAGGTCCGGGCAAAGCCAGCTTCCGTGAGCGTTTGGGCCGACAAGGTGGTCCGGCCGCACACCGCAGCCACTGGAATTCCCGCAGCGGCCGCCGCCTCGCTGACACCCATCGGGGCCTTGCCCGACAGGCTCTGCTCGTCGAGGCTGCCCTCTCCGGTCAGTACCAGCGTTGCGCCGGCGATGCGCCCGGCCATCCCGGTCATCCGTCCGATCACGTCAACGCCACGCTCAATCCCGGCGTTAAGGACAGCCATGGCGGCGAACCCAATGCCACCTGCTGCTCCGGCGCCGGGCCTGACTGCAACTTCCGCGGCCCGCTCCCCCAACTGATACCCCAGGGCTTCGACGAGACGCGTCAACCCTGCTTCAAGGATCTTGATCTCATTGGCGTTGGCGCCCTTCTGGGGTGCGAAGACAGCGGCAGCGCCACGCTCGCCCAGCAGCGGGTTGTTGACGTCGCTGGCCAGCGTAAATCGCGTCTTTCCTACCCGCCAGTCAAGTTCACTGAGGTCAATGGAGCCAAGCTCGGCCAAGGCCGCACCTCCCGGCACCAACGGATAGCCCCGCCGGTTCAGCAATTTCGCTCCCAGGCCAACCAACAGTCCCGCACCACCGTCGGTGCAGGCACTGCCGCCTGCACCTACGTATACATGGGTGCAACCCAGGTTCAGGGCCTGACGGATCACCTCGCCCGTTCCCAGGCTTGTCGCGCCCAGCGGATCGGGGATGCCGCCCGGTAGACAGCCGAGCCCCGAGGCGCTGGCTACCTCCACGATTGCCTCATGACCACGCACTGCCAAGGTCGCCTCGACCGGCTGCCCCGTTGGACCCGTGACGGTTACAGGGTGGGGAGAAAAGCCAGCGTGTACGGCGGCGTTGACGGTGCCCTCGCCGCCGTCCGCAATGGGGAGGAAATCGACTTCCAGATCCGGGCGTTGACCCTGAAGTCCTTTGCGCAGGTGAAGTGCCACCTCATCCGACGCAAGGGAATGCTTGAATTTGTCCGACGCGATCACAACACGCACGCGGCGTCCTCTCTAGATGTCTCGGGAATGATTTGACGGCACCGCTAATGACTCGCCCACTGGGGCATCACCATCGAACTGTTAGCGGATACCGTTCAGAGCCAGCAGGTTGTTCCAGCGTTCCGCGGCTACGTCGGGCTGTTCCAGTGCGCCGGATGCGTCGGCGAGGCGCACCAGATCCGAGAGGTGCGGGAGGCTGCGGGCGCTGTGCAGACCGCCGATCATGCTGAAGGCTGGCTGATGACCATTGAGCCAGCTCATGAACGCCACCCCGGTTTTGTAGTGATAGGTCGGGGATTCGAAGATTTTCCGGGAGAGTTCCTCTGTCGGACCCAGGATGCGGTGATACGCGTCGCTGTCACCGGCGTCCAGGGTTTGCAGTGCGGCCGAGGCTGATGGGCCAAGGGCGGCGAAAGCGCCGAGCAGAGCATCCGAGTGACCTCGGGTGTCACCGCCAATCAGACCGACGTAATTGAAGTCATCACCGGTAAACATCGTTGCAGTTGAGGGTAGCTGTTCCCGGACATGAATTTCCTTGCGTGCATCGAGCAGGCTCATCTTGATACCGGAGACTTTGTCCTGGTTTTCGGTCATGATCTCCAAGGCGGTCGTCGACGCTGCCGTGAAGTCTATCGAACCGAAATAAGCGCCCAGCAGCGGATCAAACGCCGCACCAAGCCAGTGGAGGATGACCGGACGGGATGCCCTGGCGAGTACTTCGGAATAGACGCGGCGATAGTCAGCGGCGGTGGAGGCTGCGCGGGCAAGATGGCGGCTGGCCATCAGCACGACACCGGCTCCTTGTTCTTCAGCAAAATGCAGTTGGCTGGTGTACGCGTCAACGACGGCCTCGAGGCTGATGACCTCGTCCTCGACGTGGTCGGTATTAACCCCGACCACCAGGGAACCACCCACGCTGCGGGCTTCGGCTGCGCTGCGTCTGATCAGTTCGCGGGTAGCGACGGCGTCGAGACCCATGTTGCGCTGGGCGGTGTCCATGGCGTCGGCCACCCCAAGGCCCCATGACCACAGGTGGTGACGGTATTGGAGTGTCGTGTCCCAATCGATATCTGCCGGGGCTCCGGGGACATTGTTTCCCAACTGCTGCGGCACGACGTGGGCTGCGGCGTAGGCTGTTCGGCTGCTCAGAGGCGCCGACGGTTTGTTGTACGCCGGTGCTTCGTGCAGCGTCTGCTGGCTCGTACGGCCGTCCTCATTGATCAGAAGTACCTTGCTCACAGCGCACGTCCCAGGCAGAGCAGGTCGAAGGGCGCATCGCTGACGATGCCGAGGTCAGGAAATCTTGTCATCATTTTTCATCTCCAAAAGGGCGTTAGTGGTGCGGGAAGTTGTTCAGCTGGGGTTCGGCGTCGTGGCCGGCGCATACGCGGCCGTGACGGAGAGGGCGGCAGTGCCTAAGTGAGCGAATAACCGCCGTCGATGGGAACGATCGCCCCGGTGACATACCGTGCAGAATCGGAGGCGAGGAAACGGACGACGTCGGCGACGTCCGCCGGTGTACCCAGGCGCTGCAGGGGCAACCGCGCCATGATCGGCTCAAGAACTTCAGGCTTTGCCAGATTCTCAGCTGTCATTGGCGTCGTGATGTATCCCGGGGCGACAGCATTGACGCGCACGTTGCGGGGCCCGAGTTCAACGGCCAGGCCACGGCTCAGTTGGACCAAAGCGGCCTTGGTCGAGCCGTACGGGACAATCCGGGGAAGGACCCGCTCTGCCGCCATTGAGGCGATGTTGACCACCGAGCCCCCGCTTCGTTCCAGAGGCGCTGCTGCGGCCCGGATCAGACGGTACGCAGCTGACAGATTAATGTCCAGCAAGCGCTGCCATTCGTCCTCTTCAACATCAATGGCGTCTTTACGCAGTTGAACGCCGGCGGCGTTGATGAGCACGTCCAGTTTGCCGGACGGACCAGTGGCTGCGTCCACAATCTGCAGGGCGGCGGCGGGGTCTCGTAAATCTGCCAGTATCCACCGCGCTTCCAGTTCCTTGGCGGTCTGCTCGACTCGCGGATCGGCATCGACGAGCAATACGTCGGCACCGGCGCCACAAAAGGCTTCCGCGATGACGGACCCTATTCCTCCGGAGGCACCAGTGACTATGACGGTGCGGCCTGAGAATTCTTCTTGATGGGCACTCACGGCAAGTTCCATTTCTGTTCGGTGAGGGTTGGGCGGCTTCAGAAGGAGCATCCGCCAGTCCATAAGACCACAAAGAGTAACCGGTTACAAGAGCTCGGAACATCTGGTACTCGTTCAAGTGTTGGGTAAGTTGTGGATTTTTAGACACTGATGGACTTAACAGAGAAACCGGTTACAATTTTGCTATCGCGGACAGCGGTCACGGGGCCGGCTGTGCCGACCGCTGAGAGCGCAAGCCCGGCGTGACTGATGCCTCCCCATCCCCACTTACGGAAGTACGGTGCCACCCACATGAACTTGGATCGATGCAGCATCAATTCAATTACCCTCCGCTCGGCCGGCCTCCCGGAGCTGATCGAGACTGCACTCTCCCGAGGGGTGCCCGGACTGGCTCTCTGGCGTGACGTTTATTCCGAGTCGGGTGCTGCAGCAGCTGCCCGGGATGTCCGGGCAGCGGGCTTGAGAATCACGAGCATCTGTCGCGGGGGAATGTTTCCTGCCGCGTCCGCGTCCGAACGGTCCGTGATCGACGCCGATAACCGCCGGGCAGTCGAAGAAGCACATGAGTTCGGGGCTGAGTGCCTGGTCATGGTCTGCGGTGCCGCCACCGACAAGGACCTCAGCGGCGCACGTGAACAGATCGAAGACGGCCTGCGCGTGCTCGCACCGTACGCCGAGCAGGCCGGCGTACGCTTGGCCATCGAACCTATGCATCCGATGATGATTGCCGACAGGTCTGCCATTTCGTCCCTGACCGAAGCAAATGACGTGGTCGAACGCATCGGCGCACCGAATCTCGGGATCGCCCTGGATGCTTATCACGTATGGTGGGATGTATCCATGGCGGCGCAAATTCAGCGCGCTGGCAAGAGCTTGTTTTCGGTTCAGGTTTGCGACTGGGTCACGCCCATCAACGGCCAATTGAGCAGCCGCGGCATGCCCGGTGAAGGCGTGATCGACCTCGGGGCGTTTGTCTCCCTTGCTGACGCTGCCGGCTACGAGGGCCTGATCGAGATCGAAGTCCTCAGTGACCGTTGGTGGTCGACGCCGATTGAGCAGGCAACTGACGCCGCCCTCGATGGATTTGCACAGATTTAGTGGTACTCGCAGTGGGTGAAGGTTGAGGAGTCGGATGTCGGAGAGTGCGCGTCAACGGAAGCGCCAGACGCCTAAGTCCGGGGCAACCATCAGGATGGTAGCGAAGGAAGCCGGTGTTTCCACAGCAACCGTCTCCAGAGTGCTGACCCAGTCCGGCACCGTGAAGCCCGAGCTGGAGGAACGCGTCCGGCGTGCCATTGAAGCCCTGGGATACGAGCCCAACGCCGCGGCCCGGGGGCTTTCGAACGGCTCATTGCGCAACATCGGCATCATCATGCCGGATATGACCAATCCCTACTTCTTCCATGTGGTCGATCAGGTTACCCGCGGGGCCTCTGAAGACGGCTACCGGGTCCTCATGGCCAGCTCCTACGGAAACCCGGATCAAGAACTGGCAACGGCATTAGAGTTGCGCCCACAGGTCGACGGACTCATACTTCTGTCCTCACGCATCGGAGCGTCCGGGCTTCGGGAGCTGGCCCGGGCGAAGACACCAACGGTGTTGGTGAACCGGGTGGAGCAAGGCGTTGACCTTCCGGTCGCCGCGGTAGATCACATGGCGGCGACCATGCAACTGTGTGGCCATCTCTTCAGCCTCGGGCACCGAAAGGTTGTGTACCTTTCAGGCTCCACGTTGTCCTGGCAGGATCAAGAGCGCTGGAAAGGCATGCTGATGGCGCGGCACATGGGCCTTGAGACGGTCCGCGTCGAAAGTGAAGGCACCATCGAATCCGCTTACGAAGCCATGGATCAGGCGCTTGGATTCAAGCCGACAGCAATCGTGGCTTTCAACGACCTCGCCGCCGTCGGCGCGCTTTCGCGATTGCAGGATCTGGGCATCAGCGTCCCGGATCAGATGTCCCTCACTGGATTTGATGACATCCCCCTGTCCCGGCACATCCAACCCCATCTGACCACCGTCCACAGCCCCACCCGAGAGTTGGGCGATCTGGCATGGAACCTCATGTCCCAGAGCCTTGCCGGCGAAGCCAACCTGGAGGTCCGATACGCTCTCGCTGAGCTGATTCTGCGCGATTCAACAGGACCGGCCGCCAGGAGTGTGGTATCGATCCAGTAGGGCAACGAAGAGCAGCTCACATCCTTTGTGACAACGGATTGAAAAAATTTCTGAACTTTTACTGGATCGGTCCAGTAAAGGGGGCTACCATGAATTACAGGTAACTTGGATCACACGAGTACGAGAGGAACAGTCGTGGCACGAACAACACTCGCAGACGTCAGCCGCCACGCCGGTGTCTCCCGTTCGACGGCGTCCCTCGTCCTGAACAACAGTCCTGAGATCCCCGAGTCCACCAAGGTCCGCGTCCGCGCGTCCATGGCCGAACTGGGGTACGTCTACAACCGCCGTGCGGCCTCGTTGCGCAACCAGAAGTCCATGGCTTTAGGACTGGTTGTGACGGAGATCAGGAACCCCTACTTCGCCGAACTGGCGATGACCTTGGAGGATGTCGCCTATGCCTACGGCTACGCCCTCTTCGTCTGCTACAGCCGAGACAATGTGGATCGTCAGGAAGTCCTGATCGCCCGCCTTCTCGAAAGAGGCATTGACGGATTGGTTCTCCTGCCCGCGGCCGCTACGGCGGCGGGCAACATCGACCAGTTGCTGGAAGCCAGCCGGACCCCCCTTGTCCTGCTGGCGAGGCACTTCGGGCTCCAACACGACTACGTCGGGGCGGATAATCGGCTTGCCGGGGAGCTTCTGGGCCGGCACCTTGGCGCCATTGGCACCAAAAACGTAGCCATGATTGGCGGCCCTTCCTCCACCTCTGCCAGCCTGGAACGCTCTGAAGGGTTGGCCACAGGCCTGGCCGGAAGTGGTGTTCAATTCACTCCCCCGCTGCGGTTCTCAGGACCGACCACTGCAGCCGGCGGGGCGGCAGCAACTGCCGCACTGCTCGACCAAGGCAGCCTTCCCGACGCTATTGTGGCCTTCAGCGACGTCACCGCCGTGGGTGTCTACGCCGAACTCAGTGCCAGGGGCCTGGAACCCGGGAGGGACGTCGCAGTCGCTGGCTTCGATGACATTCCGAGCTCCGCGCACCAGGTACCACCGTTGACCACCGTCGCAACTTTCCCTGCCTCCATCGGGGAGAAATGCGCCGAACTCATTCTTGAACGCATTGCCGATGACCGGCCAGCAGGCCTTGCTGGAGGAGAAGACCTCCCGCACATCTTGATTAGGCCGGAACTACGGATCCGCGCCTCGACGGCGTCCTGGCGTCCCCGCACCACACTCTGACTGAACCCCACACTCACTTCTCAATAACTCTTCACACCGGCTGATACGTCCGGCACTTTAACCAACCCTCAGGCCACCCATTCCCGTGAGCCTTATGTTGTCGCGTCCGAAAGAAGCAAGGAACATGAACAAGAAGCCCATTCTCACAGCACGCCAGGCCGCGGACCTGATCAACGACGGTGACGTCATATCGGTCAATTCATCATCCGGACTGGGCTGTCCTGACGCCGTACTCGAAGGGATCGGGGCGCGCTTCTGCGAGACGTCAGCACCCTGCGACCTGACAACCATTCACCCGATCGCCGCAGGTGACATGTGGGGGATCAAGGGCATCGACCACGTGGCGAAGCCGGGACTTCTGCGCCGTGTCATCGCCGGTTCCCTGCCTTCGGGCCCCAGCAGCGCTGAGCCACCGCTGATTTGGCAGATGATCGACAACGACGAGGTCGAGGCCTACAACTTCCCGTCGGGCATCATCTACCAGATGCACCGCGCCGCAGCGGCAGGCCAGCCCGGCGTCACCAGCAAGGTGGGACTGGAAACCTTCGTGGACCCCCGGAACCAAGCGGGCCGCATGAACGACACCACCCCGCCTGCCATCGTGGAACTCACCGAGCGTAAGGGGGAAGAATGGCTGTTCTACGAAGCGGTGATCCCGAACGTGGCCATCATCCGCGCCACGACGGCAGACGAATACGGCAACCTGACTTTCGAAGAAGAAGCATCCATGCTGGGCGCATTGGACTTGGCCTATGCCGCCCACAACAACGGCGGAATCGTGATCGCCCAGGTCAAGCGGGTTGCCGAAGGCCGAACACTGAACCCCCACGACGTCCGCGTACCGGGCATCCTCGTCGATGCGATCGTGCACGCCCCCGAACAACTTCAAACCACCCAGACGCTCTACGACCCCGCCCTTTCAGGACAACAACGCCGGTCCCTCAAAACGTTGCCGGCGGTCCCTTTCTCTTTGGAAAAAGTGATGGCCCGCAGAGCCACGCTCGAGCTGCAGGCCGGGGAGACCGTCAACCTTGGTTTCGGCGTCGCAGCCCTCGTGCCGCACATCCTCCTTGAAGAAGACCTGCCGCAGGAAGTCAGCTGGGTCATCGAACAAGGCCCCGTGGGCGGTGTCCCGCTGCTGGACTTCGTCTTCGGAGTCTCGCAAAACCCCGACGCGATCATGCCTAGCATTGACCAGTTCACCCTGCTGCAAGGGGCCGGATTCAACCGAACATTCCTGTCCTTCCTGGAAGTCGACAAGACCGGCAACGTCAACGTCCACAGCCTCCCCAAGCGACGGCACGTGACGGCCGGCGTTGGCGGCTTCGCCGACATTACCTCTGCGGCCTCCGACATCACCTTTGTCGGGTCCTTCACCGCCGGCCGCAAAGACATCGTGGTCGAAGAGGGCCAGTTGAAGATCCGCACGGACGGCCCACACACCAAGTTCGTGAACAACGTCGACGCAATCACCTTCTCCGGGGAACGCGCAGCCCAAACCGGCCAACGAGTCAAATACGTTACCGAGCGCGCGGTCCTTGAACTCCGGCCCGAAGGCCTGACTGTCACCGAAATTGCACCCGGCGTGGATCTGGAAAAAGATGTTCTCGCCAAGGCCGAATTCCCCCTGCACGTCAGTGGCGCACTGACCACCATGAACGCCGTACTCTTCGCACCAGAGCCCATGGGACTCAAACTCCCCCACGTTGCCGCACATTCCCGGCTCGAAGCCCTGAACCTGCGCCAGCCATGACCAGCCTTGGATCAACAAAGGAGATCGACATGACCATGATCCAGGATCACACTCTCGGCACCATCCGTCTGGAGACCAGCCCATCTTCGGTGGCCACCATAACGATCGACCGCCCGCGAAAACTCAACGCGCTCAGCCTTGAACTCTTGGCAGAACTCGAAGCCTGCCTTCAGGCTGTCGAAAAATCAGACGCTCGGGTTCTCGTCCTCCGAACCGCCGGCGACCGGGCTTTCTGTGTCGGCGCCGACATCGGACAGTTTTCGGCTTTCAGCCCGATCCAGATGTGGAACTCCTGGATCAAGGAGGGCCACAAGGTGTTCCGCCAGCTCGCCGTCCTCAGGCAGCCGACCATCGCTGTCATCGACGGCGCGGCCCTGGGCGGCGGACTCGAGCTCGCCCTCGCTTGCGACTTCAGGATCGCGTCCACAACGGCAAAGCTCGGACTGCCCGAAGTCAGCATTGGGACCATCCCCGGATGGGGCGGCACTGAAAGACTGACCGCCCTTGTAGGGGAGGCCCGGGCCAAGCAGCTCATTCTGGCGGGCCGGCAGATCCGCGCTGAGACCGCGCTTCAGTGGGGACTCGTCACAGAAACGGCGGAGGCAACATCGTTGGAGGAAGCTGTGGACGACCTCGTCGCGGATATTCTCCGAGGCGCACCGGTGGCCCAACAGACTGCCAAACAGCTTGTCCGCGCCGCGGCACAGGGCGTCGACTCCGCCATCTTGGAAGCCATTGCCAGCGGATTCACGACCAACACCCGTGACTTTCATACAGGAATGAACAGCTTCCGCGACAAAACAACGCCGCTTTTCACCGGCCACTAGTAGTACAACCATCACCCGTTCGACCGGCAACCCGCTGCCACTCACGATAGGTAATAGAAAATGTCAGTTAACGACGATGTTAAGGACGCCCCGGATGGCAACACTGTCACTCGGGCCGACCTGCGCAGGGCCGCGTGGGCCAGTTCCCTCGGCAGCGCCCTGGAATATTACGATTTCGCCCTCTACAGTCTCGCTTCTGCCCTGATCTTTGGACCGTTGTTCTTCCCAGGCAGCAACCCGGCCACTGGGCTGATACTCAGCTTCGGAACCTACTTCCTTGGCTTCGCAATCCGTCCGCTCGGCGGCATCGTCTTCGGGCGGCTCGGCGACCGGCTCGGACGCAAGTTCGTTCTGCTGGCGACCATTACGCTGATGGGCGGCGCCAGTACTCTCATCGGTTTCCTTCCCACGTATAACGGCTCGGCGGGAGACTGGTACCACGGCGGCGCAGGGATCATCGCTCCGATCCTGTTGATCGCACTGCGCCTTCTTCAAGGTCTGGGCGCAGGGGCCGAGATGGCGGGCGCCTCCATCCTCATGACCGAGTACGCACCGCGTCGGGAACGGGGCTTCTATGCTTCCCTGCCGTTCATGGGTGTGCAGGTCGGGACGGTCGCTGCGGCACTGGTCTACTTCATCCTCGTCAATGCCAATCAAACGGTTAAGATCACCGAGACCTGGCTCTGGCGGGTTCCTTTCCTGGCCAGCATCATCATCCTGGTTGTGGCCATCTTCATCCGGCTCAAACTCAAAGAGTCTCCGACTTTTAAGAAGCTCGAAGCTCACGAGATGATCGTCCAGAAGCCCGTCCGTACGCTGTTCAAGACCTCCGGACGGACTCTTATCCGAGGCATCGGCCTTCGTCTGGCCGAGAACGGCTCGTCCTCCATCTACCAGGCTCTTGCCGTTGCGTACGTCACCAGCGCTGCAGTGGGCGTCACCGGCCCCATCGGTGCCCTCTCACTGGTATTCGCAGCCAGCCTCGGTTCCATCGTTGTACCGGTTGCGGGCAAACTCTCCGATAAGTTCGGCCGCGTCAAGACCTACCGCGGCTTTGCCGTCTTCCAGCTCATTGCAGCTTTTCCGATCTGGTACGTGCTCAGTTTGGGCGACACGGTCCTGACCATCGTCGTCGTCTCCCTTGGTCTCGGCATTGGCACCTGGGGAATGTTCGGCTCGCAAAGCGCTTTCATGTCTGAGCTTTTCGGTTCACGTCAGCGGTATCTCGGCGTCTCGGTTGCCCGCGAGATCTCAGCGGTCATCTCCGGCGGCGTGGCACCCCTGATTGGCGCCTGGATCATTTCTCTGGTTGTTTCTTCCGATGGCGGCGCCAGCGTTGAAGGAGCCGGACTTGGTGCTTGGGTCCCCATCGCGGCTTACCTCTCGGTCCTGACCCTGATCACCATTGTGGCGACCTTCTTCACGCCAGAGACCATAGGCCGTGACCTGGACAGCGTAAAGGATGCCATCGACGAGCCGACCAGTGTCCAAGCCCACCACGCGGCCGACTATACAAAAACCACCTCTGCGCTCTAGAAGCACGCCCGGCCCGGTATAGACGCTGGTCTTCCCGGCCATGCACACAGAGGATCTCTGCAGGGCCGGCGGCGAGCGTTCCTTGAACGTACGTCGCCGGCTTTTGTTCACAAGACGCCCAACTCAGATCGTGCCGTGCCCGATCATCGATTCGGAGAGGAGGTACCACATGACAATCAGCACGCTGGCCGAGGTGGCGCACATCGCCGGGGTTTCCTCCGCGACAGCATCGCGGGTTCTCAATGGATCCTCCCGCACACCCGGGGAAGACATTTCAGCGCGGGTACGACGTGCAGCAGAATCCATCGGCTATGTCCCAAACGCACAGGCGCAGGCTCTGGCAACTTCCACATCTGGGCTGGTGGGGCTCATCGTCCACGACATCGCCGACCCCTACTTTTCCACCATTGCCTGCGGAGTCCAGGCCGCGGCCAGGGATGAGGGCAAGATGGTCCTGCTGGCGACCACGGACGGGACGCCCGACAGCGAAAGGGAAGCCGTGGCCGCCTTCGTGGGCCGTAGGGCGGACGCCATCGTGGTCGCAGGATCACGGACCATAGGCGTCAAAGCCGTACACGCCAACGCCGAACTCGCCGAAGACTTGGACCGATACTGCAACAACGGTGGGCGCGTGGGCGTTATCGGTCACCCGATCATCGGAGCCACGGCTGCCTCTGGATACCACCACGTTGAGGTTCCCAACGAAACGCTCGCTACGGAACTGGTACAGGAGCTTGCCCTCGAAGGGCCTCGAAACTTCGTCATCATGGCCGGACCCGATGGCCTGCTCACCTCCGATGACCGCGTCCGCGGCTTTCAACGCGGTCTGGCGTCCGCGGGGTTGCCACGCGCGGATGTGGTGCGGGCAAGTTTTAACCGTGCCGGTGGCTACAGTATCGGACTCCGGCTTGCCTCGGGCCTGCGTCCGGATACGGCCCGGCGCGGTGGGGCGCCGCTGACCGTATTGGCAGCAAACGACATGATGGCCATCGGGGCGGTCGCCGCTCTCCGTTCCGCAGGGCCCCTGATTCCGCAGCCAAGAGTAGCCGGTTTCGACGACATCGAGCTTCTGCGGGACTTTCCACCGGGGCTGTCCACTGTTCGCCTGCCACTGGCGGAGATCGGGCGGCTGGCCATTGCGGAAGCCTTGGCCGGAAACCCATCACCTGTGGCCGTAGCCGGTAAGATCATCCTCCGACGTTCTCCCTAGCTGTGAGCAGACCCAACCCGGGTGAATCTGCACGGAGCATCGTTCGGCCCGATCCGCTCCCCGGCCTCCTACGGGACCACAGCTCGTCGGAGACGCCTGCGCGTTACCCCTCTGCAGTAACGGTGAGCTCCCACCCGCTGTCGGTGGACCTGAGATCGGTCACGGTGGCGTGCGCTGACCGGTCCGGAATGCGAAACAAGGCGCGGGCCAGCGGATTCACAAAGGCACTTTCCACAGCCGAACTGACACCTCGGCCGCCGAAATCGAGGTTCCTCAAGGCAGCCTGGGTGACGGCATCTGCCACAGCCGGGGCAATGTCCAGCGTCAGATTGAAGCGGGCCTTCACCGTGGCAGTGGCGGTATTGAGGTAGTTCTTGACCAGTTCCCGGGCTATGGTCTCGGAAATGTAGTCGAAGACGATGATGTTGTCTCCGATGCGGTTGAGGATTTCCGGCCGCTGAAGCTCTTCTGTGAAGTGTCGGGTGATTGCTGTGTGGACCCTCGCCCGGGTAACTTCGTAGGGGTCACTGCGGTGGGTTACGGGGGGTTCCTGGTCGGTTTCCCCACTCGTCGGCGACGGCGAGGCGCCCAGGTTCGAGGTGAAGATGATGACGGTCTCACTGAAATAGACAGTGTCGCCGGCCCCGTCTGTCAGCCGCCCGTCTTCGAGGATCTGCAGGAACTTGTCCAGAATCCTCGGATGGGCTTTTTCGATCTCGTCAAAGAGCAGGATCGAGAAGGGTTTCTGCCGGACCGCGTTCGTCAGCTCACCGCCGGCGCCGAATCCAACGTAGCCCGGAGGCGCGCCGATCAGCCGCGCCTCTGAGTGCTCGGCCGAAAATTCGCTCATGTCGAAGCGCGTATAGGCGTCCTCCACACCGAAAAGGAGTTCAGCCAAGGACTTGGCCAGTTCCGTCTTACCGACTCCCGTGGGTCCTGCGAAGAACAGGATCCCTTGCGGCCTGTTGACCGTTGCGCCTCCTATGTGAGCCCCCGTGAGTCCAGTCGCTGCACGAAGCAACACATCCAGGGAACGCGCTACGGCCACCGGCTGTCCCAGCACCCTGGCGCTGACTTTAGCTTCACCATCGGCTACTCGGCGCAGCAGGTCCGGGTCGGCCCAGGGGCTTTCCGACACACCGAATCGAAGGCTTCGGATGGCAGTTTCCACCGCAGCCGGCGGCACATCGGCATCGACTGCGAGGGTGACAATGTGGCTGAGGTCCCGCAGCATCATGCCGTCGGAGAGCCGGGCAAAGGAGGTAATGGCTGAGGCGGCCTGCTCGGCGGGCAGTTCCGTGAAGCCCGGCAAGTGGGCCATCAGTGAAGACGCCGCGGCACGTCTGATGCCCAGTTCCGGTGTGGCGACGCTGATGCTGCTGACCTGGTCGCCATCGGCGAGCCATCGCGGCGGCTCTCCATGATGGCCCCCAATCCAGAAGACCACTCCACCAATGCTGTCCGGGCGGCGTTGCGGAAGCTCGAGGTCAGGTTCGGCGTGGGCGAGTTTTTCCGCCAAAGTGAACAAGGAGCGAAGGTCCGTACCGGCGTTCTGTTCATCCCTCCAGAGCCGGCCGGCAAAACGGATCAAAATGCCGACGCGCTGCTCACCGTCCGACATGGCCTTGCGGATCAGATCCGATAATTTCCCCAACGTCGCGGACGTGGACCGGTTCAGGTGCGATGAGCTGAAGAACGTTTCCGCTGTTCCAGCTGCCCGTTCGTACTCCATGGAGATTCCCTCTACCGGGTCGTAGGCGTAAACGAGATCAAATGCGTTGACCCTGAGCCGGTCGATTATGAGGTCATTGGCGGCACGCAGTTCCACGCCTTTGTCCGAACTGACCAGATGGAAGTCCTCGATGTTACCGTCCAGCAGGAATTGCCGGGTAATGGGAAGAAGGACGTCAATTTCCCGAACCCACGTGGGTAGGATCTTCCCGCGTGGCGATTCTGTCGACGTCCGGGCTGCATGATCTACCATGTGTCGCTCCTCAGAACCCGAACGACCGGCGGGCCAGCCGCTGGGCTTCGAAGTTGGCACCATCAAGGGGCGCGAAGTTCCCGGCGACCACGTCAACGGGAGTGACCACGAGCTGGGAGACGTTTGCCGTGATGATGTCTACGACGCGCTCATCATGCGTCAAGGGGCCACCAAGGACGATGGCTCGCGGATTCACCAGCGTCACGATATTGGCAATGTGGTGGGACACCCGTTTCATGGCCTCTTCCAGGTTGGCTGCGGGCCGGGTCGCTGAGGCGCTAACCGCTCGCGAGTCCAGTCCGTAGGCAGAATCACGTCCGAACCCGTGAGCGGAGAGCCGCTCCGTCAGGTCCATGCCGTCCAAATCACGCAAGTAGCCTATCTCTCCGGCCAATCCTCTATAGCCCCGTTGCAGGGATCCCCCCAGGAAGAGCCCGGCCCCAAGGCCGTCGCCCAGGTAGATGTAGACGAAATCGTCAACTCCCGCCATAGCGCCAAGGTGCCGCTCCGCCAGGGTCGCCCAGTTGACGTCATTGTCCACAACGACGTGGGGTGCACTGATGCCCAGTTCATGGACGATGTTGAACCGTCCCGCCGCGAACGCCGAATTTTCAAGAGCGACGGTTTCGCCCGTCCTTGGGTCGATTGGATTCGCCACCGAGACACAGATCGATTCCAGCGGCGACCCGGACGCCTGTGACGCTTCCTCCAACAGTCGTCGGGCCGTCTCAATGACGACAGCCGGCGAGCTGTCCAACTCCACGTCCCGCTCAGCCTCGAAAGCGGTGGTCCCGTCCAGGGCCACGGCATGTGCCGAGATCTTCCGGGGGGCCAGGCCCAACGCCAGGGAGTGCGCGCGCTTGCCGTTTACTTCGAACAGGGTGGCAACACCCCCGCGGCCGCCACGCCGGGTGCCGGTCGAGAGGATGATGCCATGCTCGGTGAGCCGTTTGGCGGCCTCAGAGATAGCCGGTTTGGAGATACCCGTCTGTTGGGAGATCTCTGCACGTGATAGTGGTCCTTCCGATAAGAACAGGGCTTCAAGAAAACGAGCTTCAGTGATGGAGGCCAGCATTTCGTGTCGCGGTAATTCCTGTACGGTAGCCATTCAAAAATCCTCAGTTAGGAGCCTTTACTGAATCATAGCGCGTGGGGTACAGTTGAGCCATACCATCCAGTAAGCAATCATTACTGATAGATACTGAGGAGAAAAATGACCGAGACGGAGCAGACAAGCTGGGAGAATCCACCGGCGGATTACCCCGCGGCCATCAAGGCAGTCAAGAAGATGCTTCGCGCCCAGATCGGTGACGTGGAAGGCCTCTTCGCCAAGATCGAAACCTTTGTCCGCGCCGAAGTCGAGGACATCGTGCAAACGAAGGCGCGGGGCGAAAGCGTCTGGCCGATCGTCCAGTACTCCGACATCGAGAACGGAACAGTTCCACAGGAGACACTGGACCTCATCCACCGGCGCGGTTGTGCCGTCATCCGCGGCCAGGTGTCCGAAGACACGGCCACGGGCTGGGACCAGTCACTGGTCGACTACGTTGACAGCAACGACTTCGACAAGAAGTACCGAGGACCCGCTGACAACTTCTTCGGCAATCTGAAGGCTTCAAAGCCAGAAATTTACCCCATCTACTGGTCCCCCGCCCAGATGGAAGCCCGACAGCACGAGCACACTGCCAAGGTGCAGAGCTTCATGAACGCCCAGTGGAAGAGCGAATCGAAAGGTGTCACTTGGTTCGATCCGGATCAGGACGCAATGTACCCGGACAGGATCCGTCGCCGCCCACCGGGAGCGAACTCGAACGGTCTCGGTGCCCACACGGACTCCGGCTCGGTGGAGCGATGGCTGACCCCCGCCTACCAGCAGGTGTTCTCCAGCCTCTTCCACGGCGATTTCGAGTCTTTCGATCCGTGGGATGCCGCCTACCGCACTGAAGTCGACGAATACCCGTCATCCACAATGTGCAGCGTCTTCCGCAGTTTCCAGGGCTGGCTGGCCATGTCGGAAATGCAACATGATCAGGGCGTACTGCACGTAGTACCGATTCCTGCCGCCATGGCCTACATGCTCATCCGCCCCCTACTGAACGATGTCCCGGAGGACTCGCTCTGCGGAGCCGAGCAAGGTATGGCACTCGGCGTTGACGAGAAGTGGCATCCCCTGCTGCTGGACGCTGTCTCGGGCATTCCGGATGTAAAACCTGGCGACTCCGTCTGGTGGCATTCCGACGTCATTCACAGCGTCGAGCCGGTCACCGATCAAAAGGGATGGGGAAATGTCATTTACATCCCGGCCGCGCCCATGTGCGAAAAGAACGCGAAGTACGCAGCCAACGTCGCCGAGCGTTTCCGCCTCGGTGAAAGCCCGACAGACTTCCCCAAGGAAGACTACGAAACCGATTGGGCAAACCGTTTCAAGGAAGAAGACCTGAACGAAATCGGTGCCCGCGGCCTGGGGATCACCCGTAGCGCACGCCAAGCCAACCAGGCAGCAGCAGCCCAGCCATAAGCTGCACTTCTGACAGCGTTACCCGGGGGACGTCCAACCAGCATTCATTGGGGTTGGGCGTCCCTCTTTCATATCCACAACAGAAGCACTGAACCACGAAAGACAGTCATGACCATCGTTCAAAATGCGCCGCATACCCGTATCAACCGACGCGGTGACGACGGACGCCCGAACCGCCGTCAGGGCAACCACGTTCGCCCAACAAGCGACGGCGCTCCGACGACAACACCTGAAATGCTTATCGCCGACTTCGTTGTGGGCTCCGCCCAGGAACGCGACTTTGAACTCGACAGGGCTCTGGGGACTGCACGGTTCAAGGCCGCGATGGAGGGTAAACAGGGCATCCTGGTCACCCGGCACGACTTCTGCCGGTTCTCTGTCCGGCTCACCTCCACCGTTCCCTTCGGAGCCATCCACGAAAAGGACAACGCGGAGCGGAACTAATACCTCCACCGCCACGATCCTGGCCGCTCAATGATCCGCCCGGACCCACCGGAACGCGTACACCGGCGATGCTACGGCCCCGGCGAACCACGCCGGCCTAACCCGCAGTCCCACACCCACCCGTTAGAGAATGAGCCGTGCCTGCGACCGAAACATAAGCGCATCGGGAGCACGAGGGATGTCGAGACGGCACGCGAATGGACAATCGTGTACCTGTTGCGCGTAAGGACTGCATTGAAGAGTCCGCTGGCAACGAACCGGCGTCGAGACATGGCCTTATTCCTTATCTTCCGTCATTTCTTGGACTGCCCCTTGTGGGGCGAAAGCCTGCTCCAGCGCCGTTGCCCGGAGCGGGTTGTGCAGGTGGGACGGGGGCAGCGTTGTCAGACCCAGCAGTTGTGCTTGGGCGTAGTTGCTGGATGTGTCGACGGCCGCGAAAGGTCCAGTGAGCATTTCCCGGGCGAGGCACAGAACCTCCGGAGCCGGACTTCCATCTGCTTGGGAGACGTGAAACCCGCCCCCCACGGACAGAGGTCCTCAAGCTTGGCCACCGCCCGATGAAGGGAACCAGTCACTGGGTTCAGCGCTCCACCTGAATCACTGCTACACCGTCGCGTTCGAGGATGAGCTCATCGCCCTTCGCCACCCGACGGTTTCCGAGGAGTTCGTGCCCCGTGACTTCCAGATCCAGGATTTTCGCCTCTTCGGAGTAGTTCAGGAAGAAGAGGTAGCTATGTTCATCGGTGCGTCGTTCGGTAACTTCAACTTCGTTGGGTGCCCCATGCGGAGCCTCCACTGCTGCGCGGGAGATGAGGGCAGCAACGATTTCGTCCAATGACTCCTGCGGTAGCTGCGTTCCGAGATACACCACGGTGCCTTCACCGAGCTGGTGGTCAAGGATTGCGGGTTTCCCGTCCAAGTGGCCTCCACTGTAGACGGCAACAACGCCGGCTGTTTCAGGGGCAATGTCGTCCTGCCAGCGGTTCGCTGTCACTGTGAAGCCACTCTCAACAAGCTCCTGCCGGACAGCAGCCCGGACCGTCACGGTGTCAGCAGGCGGCAGGGGTGCGAAGTCCAGGACGTGTGCGCCGATGACATCCCTGAGCCCGCCAGGGTACCCGTTCGCGATGACTTGGTCGTCTTCGTTCACAATGCCGGAGAAGTAGGACACGAGAACGTGTCCCCCGGCCTGCACGAAGTCACGAACGGCCGCATGCTGCTCTTCGGTGATGAGGTACTGGTTCGGGATCACCAGCAGCCTGTACGGTGACAAATCCGAGGACAGCGTGACGGCATCCACGGTGACGTTGGTCTTCCAGAGGGCACTGTAATGGCTGATGACCGCTTCCTTGTAGCTGAAATCGTTCACCGGATGCGCGGCGCCTTCCACAGCCCAGAAGTTGTCCCATTCCCAGACAATGGCCACTTTCGCGTCACTGCGGGCCCCGGCAACGCCGTCCAGCTGGGCCAGCTCGTTGCCGAGCTCCTTGACTTCCTGCCAGCCGCGGGTTGCCTCGCCGCCGTGCGGGAGCATGGCCGAGTGGAATTTTTCCTGGCCGAACCGTGATGCACGCCATTGGAAGAACATGACAGCGTCGGCTCCATGGGCCACCGCCTGATAAGACCCCAGCCGCATCATGCCCGGCTTCTTGGGGACGTTGACCCTCCACTGGCTGACGGCACCGGCGGCTTGTTCCATCATCATCCACGGGTCACCTCCGCCGAGGTGGCGCATCAGGTCGTACTGCATGGCGGCCTCGACCAAGGACGCCGGTTTACCCGGGTCAGGGTAAATGTCCAGCGCCACGACGTCCAGCTCGGCTGCCCATCGCCGGTAGTCCTGGACCGGGAAGAACTGGACAAAGTTGGTCGTCGACGGAATGTTGGGGGTGACGGACTTCAGGATGTCCCGTTCCTGCTGATAGAGGTCGAGTTGTATGTCGCTGTTGAAGCGGGCGTAGTCCAGGTCCCGGGCGGGATTGACCCAACCTCGCACCGGTTTGGGCACGTGGACCTGGCCCCAGTCGCTGTAGATTTGGCCCCAGAAGCTGGTGCCCCAGCGGCTGTTGAGCTCCTCTAGGAACCCGTACTTGTCCTTCAACCAGCCGCGGAAGCTCTCATCGCACAGGTCACAGAAACAGTACTGGTGGTATTCGTTCCCAATGTGCCACATGGCCAGGGCGGGGTGGTCCCTGTAGCGCTCGGCCAGAAGGCGTGCAATGCGCTGGCTCCGATCCCTGTACACCGGCGACGAGGGACAGAAGTGTCCTCGGCTGCCGATCGCTATACGCGTGCCGGAGCGCTCAACCATGAGGGTTTCCGGGAAGGACGTCGCAAGCCATGGTGGAGGGGTCGCGTTCGGGGTGGCCAGGTTCACGGATATGCCGTTGGTGGCCAGGAGGTCCATGATTTCGTCCAACCAGCCGAAGGTGAACTCACCGTCGGCTGGTTCGATGGCTGACCACGAGAACACTCCCAGGCTGACGAGCCTGACGTTGGATTCGCGCATGAGCCGGACGTCTTCGTGCCACGTCTCACGGGGCCATTGTTCGGGGTTGTAATCGCCACCGTAGATGATGCCGGGAAGGCGTTGGCGGAAGGATTCAAGAGGTGCGGGGTTCATGGAAGAAGGAGCTCTCGTGTGGGAAATGGGGTGGGTGCGCTTGAGGATAGTGGGGGCTGCGGCGCCCCCAGGGAGAGCCTGGGGGCGCCGCAGCTCCTTTACATGGCGGCTTTGACTTCGCTGATGAGTTGGTCAGCGGCTTGCTGCGGGGTCAGACGGTCGAAGACGACTTCCTGAGATAGTCGCTTGACGGTCTCGAGGAGGACGCCGCCTGCCTTCGCGTTGGGGATGGCGTACGCAGGGGTGTCCAGTTCGTTGACCCGGATGACGTATTCGGCCACGCGCTTTTCTACCGGGGTGAGTTCCGGGGTGATCGCATCCAGGACCTTGGAGTTGGAGGGTACGCCGCGGTCAAACTTAAGGACCTTGCCTGCTTCGGGCGAGTTGGTCAGGAAGTCGATGAGCATTGCTGCTTCTTTGGGGTGTTCACTGTTGGCCGAGAGGGAGTAATAGATGCCGGGTTTAGTCCAGCCACCCTTGGCTTCGAACTGCTTTTCGCCGGGCAGGCGCATGAGTTTGAATTCCTGGTTGGCGGCTTTCTCGAGGCTGCCCAGTTGGTTGACCGAGATCAGCGTCATGGCCTTTTTTCCCAAGGCCAGTTGTCCTTGCTCCAGGGCGACACTTGCGGACTCCAGTTCGGCTTCGACGGAGTCGGTTCCTCCGCTGTCGCGAAGCTTCTTCACAAATTCCCACCAACTGGCGGCGGTTTCGGCTTTGAAGCCGATCTCTTTGCCGTTGTCCTTCCAGTAGTCCTCCCCGTGCTGGCGGATCCACATGTTCATGGTTTGTTCGTCCATGGTGATGGAGGCACCAGCCGTTCCCGGGAGCGCTTTGGAGATGGCAACGGACTTTTCAATGAAGTCGTCCCAGCTCCAAGACTCATCGTCGGGCAGCGGAACCCCAGCCCTTTCGAATATTGCGGGATTGACGGCTATGCCGAAGCCGGATTCGCCGGTAGGGATGCCGTACAGGCCGTCATCGATTTTGGTACCGGCCAACGAGGAGCCGGTGAAATCGGCGGTGGGCAGGACATCGGAGTACTTGTTCAGGTCCACAAGTTGACCGTTGTCGATGTATGAGTACATGTACGGGTCGGTCATCTGCATCACGTCGGGAAGGTCACGGGAGGCTGCACCGGTGGAGAGCTTGTTGAAATAGTCGGCGAAGTTGGAGAACTCCGGCTGGACCTTGATATTGGGATGGGCTTCTTCGAAAAGGTCGATGACCTTCTGTGTCTGGGTGTGGCGGGCATCAGAACCCCACCAGTTGAACCTCAGTGTCACGTCCCCGCCGGATGCCTGATCGCCGCCGGCGCTGCAGCCGGACATCATTGCAATACATGCCAGGGCTGAAACGACGCCGGCAATCACCCCGGTGTGCCGAGGGCGTGTTCGTTTGGTTCGCACTGTAGAGCTCCTTTGCTTCACGAAGAGAGATTGGCGGACACTCCGTTGATGTCCGCGGATTGCGGCAACCGACCGACCAGCTCCTGCGACTGCGGATACGGTGGCCCGCATTATGAGTGACCGGTAACGTCCATAGAATTGCCTTTTTTAATGGCTTCTGGTGGGTTAATCAAAAACAATAGTTACCGGTCACGTACCCGTCAAGTCCTTGACGAAACCGTTTTCTCGGTGCATGCTCGAAACCAGCCTCAACCCAAACCTCACCAATTTTCGGAGTACCCATGTCAACGCTGACACCCTCAAAGAGGAGCAAGGCAGCCCATCCAAAGGCGCCGCCCAGGGGCCGCACACTCATGAAACGGCTCGAAGAGCGTGCTGCCTGGTCGTTCCTTCTACCGTGGTTCGTGGGGATGCTCGTCATCACCGTCGGCCCCATGGTTGCGTCACTGTATTTCTCGTTCACCGACTACAACCTGCTCCGCGCCCCGGAATGGATCGGCCTGGAGAACTACGAACAAATGTTCAACGACCAGCGGCTTCACAAGTCCTTGGGCGTCACATTCATCTACGTCCTGATCGGTGTACCCGCGCTCTTGGCCGTCGCACTGTCACTGGCGATGCTGCTAAACAAGGGCATCCGGGGTCTTCCGTTCTACCGTTCCGTCTTCTATCTGCCCTCCCTCCTGGGCGGTTCTGTCGCCGTCGGCGTTTTGTGGAGGCAGGTATTCGGCAGTGATGGGCTTGTGAATCAGTTCCTGGCAGTTTTCGGCATTGATGGGCCCGGCTGGATCTCCAATCCAAACACGGCGCTCAGCTCGCTCATTATGCTCCACGTGTGGAGCTTCGGTTCGTCGATGGTGATCTTCCTCGCCGGCCTACGGCAAATCCCCGAGGACCTCTACGAGGCCGCTTCCCTGGACGGCGCCGGCAAGTGGAAGAAGTTCACAAACGTCACAGTGCCATTGCTGACACCGATTCTGTTCTTCAACCTCATCCTCCAAATCATCAATGCATTCCAGACCTTCACACAGGCCTTCGTGGTCAGCGGTGGAACAGGCGGACCCGCAGACTCGACTCTGTTCTATTCCCTGTATCTCTACGAGCAAGGATTCGGTCGTCTCAACATGGGCTACGCATCTGCCATGGCATGGCTTTTGGTCTTGATCATCGGCATCTTTACGGCAGTTAACTTTTACTTCAGCAAGCGATGGGTGTTCTACAATGACCGCGATTGATACCAAACCAGTAAAGAGCCAGCCCGGCACCGGGCAGGCGTCTCCGGCTCGTGGCCAACACAAGGGCCGCATCAAGGGAATCCTGAAGCACGTCGCCCTCATCCTGACCGCAGGTCTCATGCTGTATCCGCTGCTGTGGATGATCGCCAGTTCATTCAGGCCGGAGGCGTTGATCTTCAAGGACCCAACCCTCATCCCTACAGAGGTCGATACCGGGCACTACGCTGATGGCTGGAATGCCCTCGCGCATCCCTTCCACGTCTTCCTGATCAACTCGGCCATCATCGTCGCGGGGTCACTGCTCGGCAACCTCCTGACGTGTTCGATGGCCGCCTACGCCTTCGCGAAACTCGAGTTCCGCGGCCGGGGCCTGTTTTTCGGCGCGATGCTGCTCACGCTGATGCTCCCCATGCACGTGGTGCTCATTCCTCAGTACGTACTGTTCTCCAACATGGGCTGGGTCAACAGTTTCCTGCCGCTGATCGTCCCGAAGTTCCTGGCCACAGATGCATTCTTCATCTTCCTGATGGTGCAGTTCTTCCGCAGCCTGCCGAAGGAACTGGACGAAGCAGCCCGTCTGGATGGTGCAGGGTACTGGCGCACCTACTTTCAGGTCATTCTGCCGCTTTCCGTCCCGGCGCTGGCTACCACTGCGATCTTCACGTTCATTTGGACATGGAATGACTTCTTCGGCCAGTTGATCTATCTGACAAAGCCAGCCCTCCACACCGCTCCGGTGGCGTTGCGGAACTTTGTGGACGCCACCAGCGGAGCCTCATGGGGCTCACTGTTCGCCATGTCGATCGTCACCCTGATCCCGGTGTTCGTTGTCTTCCTCATTGGGCAGAAATACCTGGTCAAAGGCATCGCCACAACCGGCATCAAGTAGACCCCGCTCTAAAATAAGACAATGAAAACACATAACGCCTCGTCATCGGCAGCCAGCTCACTGGGTCGGCGTGCCACGATCGTCGACGTGGCGACGGCAGCCGGTGTTTCCAAGATGACTGTTACTCGCGCGATGAATGACATGCCCGGCATCAAGCCTGAAACCCGTGAGCGGATCCGCAAACTCGCCCAGGAGCTCGACTATGTTCCGAGCCGGTTCGCCAAGGGTCTGACCCAAGGAGCTCAAGTCTCTCTGGGTCTGGCCGTCCCCGGGCTCGCCAACCCCTACTTTCCTACCTTTGTCTCCAGTGTCGTTGAACAGGCAACCAAGCGTGGTTGGCAGGTGGTCATCAGTGACTACGGCGACGGTTCCGTCAGCCCGGTGTCCGCCATCCAACAGATCGCACCTCAGGTCGACGCTGTCATCGGATGGCTAGGCAACGAGACCGGAGCCTCCCAGAAAGTTCTGGGCAGACGCCCTCTCGTGCTCTTGGACCTGGCCAATGCCGGGGCAGCAGGCGAACTGACCTTCGATTACAGCCACGCCGCCCACTTGGCCTTGGACCACCTGCTGGGGCGCGGTTGCAGGAACATCACCTACCTCGACTACGTACGGGACGAAGGCCTCTCCGTTCGCGCCCAGGCTTTCGCGCGCCGCGCCGGAGAGCTGGGCATCCCGGTGACATTCATTAACTCGGCCGATTCTGCAGAAGGCGCCAGAAGAGTCATAGCCTCACTGGTGGAACGGGGCGGATTACCCGAAGCGCTGATTACCTTCAACGATGTCATGGCCATCGGGGCCATGAAGGCACTGGCAGCAGCCGGCAAGTCCGTGCCCGAGGACTGCGCAGTTATCGGCATGGATGGCATAGCCCTGGGTGAGCTTTTGACACCGGAACTTTCGACGCTATCCATTGACTTCAAGGAAATGGGAAACGTCGCCGTCCAACTGGCCGAAAAACTGCTTAACGGCAAAGTCGCACCCGGCGGTCCTGAATCCAAGCTAGTCCTAAAGCACCGACTTTGCCTCCGCGAATCCGCCTGACGAGAGGGCCTCTACCGCAACTTGGCCCCAGCAGCCTCGTTGAGGCGGCCCGCAGGGGTCTGGGCAAACCACCCAATGTCCGCAGTGACCGCGCCGATGGGCAAAAAGCCAGGCCGGTTCGGTAAACCAGTCGTGCTTGGAGTCGGTGCGGACTGCGCCCGCTTGGGCTCTTGTCGGCAATTGGCCGACCGCATATATCCGCCTGCCAATCTTGAGTGCGGCGATGCCAGTCGGCCTCCAGAGGGAGGATTCAACTCAGCCGGACAGACTCGACTGCGCATTCCATGACAGTTAGTACAGGCGTCCGTGCCTTCGACGAGACTATCCAAACGAGCCTGCAACACTGTCCGGACCTTAATCGTGCTTATCACGTAGACGAGAATGTTCAAGTTCTCCAGACGCCGCCACACTTTCACACCTTCACACCTCTGGCATCCAGGGCCAGCGGGCCGGAAAATCATGCGGAGTGTGCGCGCAGCCCACATGAACTGGTGTGAACAAGCAGTGCCCCGGAAGCCAAACAATCAGCGAGCAATCCGACAGCGGCCAAACCTTAGACCGGCTCCTAACCGAGCTACGATCGCAGTCCTCCGAACTAGAACGCTTGCATTCCATCTACGACGAACTGGAAACCAGAAACGGCCTCCTGCACAACGAAGTCCTCCGCCTAAAGCGTGCCCAACGAACTAATGTTCAAGACCTCGCCCGGTTGGCGGCCGTCTTGCTTCAAGTTTCAAGAGCAAAAGGCGTGGCTCTCGACGCCGCCACGCTCGACATCCTCCGACGGCGAGGCTGGCTGCCCACCAGGAACCGAACCGGAGCAGCACGGCCATGACTATGTCCATCGCCAGACTCTCCGTACGATCAGGCCTCAAGTATTTGTTCAAGTCAACGATGTTGGACGACGCCTCCCCTACTCCTGCAGACACCATCAGTTATTACGTGCAAACCGGAACACCTCAGGGTCGTTGGCTGGGCAGCGGACTCCCAGACATTGGCCGCACACTGGGGGACAAAGTCACAGAATCTGACGCACGTTCCATCTTCCAGGACGCAGCCCATCCCGACAGCAAGAATTTGCTAGGGAGGACGCACGGGCAACCGCCGATCAGCCAAGAGGCCAACATTCAAAGGGCGACAAAGCACGCTGTCGCCGGCTTCGACCTCACGTTCAGCGTCCCGAAATCCGTCTCCACGCTGTGGGCACTAAGCCCCCGCCTTCTGCAAGAACAAGTCCTGCGGACCCATCACCACGCCGTCGAAGCAACGCTTGCCTGGATGGAAGAGCAGGTCATCAACACCAGATCCGGGCGGAACGGCGTTGCTCACGTCGGCACCCGAGGCGTCATCGCCGCAGCATTCGACCATTGGGAATCACGCGCCGGCGACCCTCAGCTCCACACCCACCTAGTCATCGCAAACCGAGTCCAGCGCGTCACGGATGGTGCATGGGCCACCTTGGACTCCCGCTCCCTATACAAAGCAGTTGTCGCCGCCAGCGAACATTACAACGGACTCCTCTTTGATGCCTTGCACTCGAGCTTGGGCACAGACACCGACATCCGAACCCCAGCGCAAAACACACACAATCCAAGCCAGCAACTCACTGGCATCGCCGAAGGTCTCGTCGGCGAATTCTCCAACCGTTCAAGGCTCATCGACATCGAGACCGATCGCCTGGTCAATCAGTGGATTACTGAACACGGAGCTCGCCCGACCGCGACAACCATCGTTAGGTTGCGCCAGCAAGCCACGCTCTCGACTCGAACTCCAAAGAACGTTGAGCCGTCACCATTGCGAACGCTGTCCGCGCAGTGGCGCGCCAGAGCCATGGCCCAGGGCTTCGACCCGGAATCCGTCGTAGCCTCCACTATTCGGCGCTCCCGCTCACGTCCGTTCCGCGCTGGCGACTTCGCACCCGACTGGATTGACGCCGTCGGTCTCGTCACCCGACAGCGTGTGGCGGCCAAACGCTCAACCTGGAATCGCTGGAACCTGATCGCCGAGGGTGAGCGCGTGTGCGCTGAGATCCGTTGCGCCTCCCCCGCCGACCGCAACGCGCTGATCGGTGCCGTGGCCACCGGGGCAGAGCGTCAATCCGTGCCGCTCAACCAGTATCGGTACGGCGTCCCCGCGGATGCGGCTGATGATCTGCGGTTCGCCGGGAGCAGCGTCTTCGATTTCCACGGGTCGCGTCTCTACACGGATGCGTTGACGATCGCCTTTGAGGACGAAGTCATGGCGGCGAAGAACGACGACGGCGGCCCGGCCGCGCCTGTCGGCCTCGCCTTCCAGACGCTCACCTCTTACAGAAACGGCGAAGGGTCACCCCTGCACGATGACCAACTGACGGCAGCGTCGGATGTCCTGCTGAGTTGCAGCAGGCTCGACGCCATCGTTGGACCGGCCGGGACCGGAAAGACGACGACCCTTGGCGCCGTGAAGGCTGCGTGGGAGGTGGCGTACGGGGTGGGCAGCGTTGTTGGTCTGGCGCCGGCTGCTGCGAGCGCCGAGGTTCTCGGTTCGGAGCTGCGGATGGTTACTGAGAACGTCGCTAAGTGGCTGCATGAATCCGTTGGGTCTGGTGCCGCCGAACGGGCAGGGCGGTTCTTCCAGGCGGACAATCGACTGCGTAGAGCATCAGTTCCCCTCGGCCCATTTGTTAGTCGGCTTCAACAAGAGGTCGCTCGGCTGGCTACCGACCAGCCCCAATGGCTGTTCCGGCCCAACCAGCTCGTGATTGTCGATGAAGCTTCGATGGTCTCAACTCTTCAGCTCGCAGCGCTGGTCCGCGGGTCAAGGAAGCGGGAGCCAAGATCCTCTTAGTTGGGGATCCGGCGCAGCTCGATTCGATCGATGCTGGCGGTGTGCTTGGTTGGCTTGATCGGCAGGGAAAGGCAGCCCGGTTGAGCACGATTTGGCGTTTCAAGGATCCGTGGGAACGGTCAGCCTCCCTCGGGCTGCGTGAGGGACGTCCGTCTGTGCTCGCAGAGTATGAGGATCACGGTCGCATCAGACATGGCCACTACTCGGACATGGTCGACCGTGCATACTCTGCGTGGCACTCGGAAATTCTGGCTGGCCGCGTCTCGGTCTTGATAGCTCCTGATAACGAGACCGTCCAAATGCTTAATGAACGGGCCCAAGCTGACCGGGTAAGTCTGGGCGCCGTGGACGCGGAACTCACCGCGGTCCTTCGGGACGGCCTACGAGCCGGTCGTGGCGACATCGTTATTGCCCGCCGGAATGACCGTTCCATTCACGACGGTCGAGGTGAGTTCCTTCGCAATGGGACGCTCCTCGAAGTCACGGGAGTCGATAGAAGCCACGGCGCTATTAACGCGACACGCGTAGACACCGGAGCTTCCATACTCTTGCCGAGCAGATATGTGGAGGTGTCGATGGAGCTGGGCTACGCCACCACAGCCCATCGCAGTCAGGGCATCACTGTAGACACCGGCCACACAGTCGTGACTCCCGGCCGCCTCACGCGCGAGCTGCTGTATGTCAGCATGACCCGGGGGGCACGCTAACACGGCCTATGTCAGCGAGAACGACCCGGACGAGGAAGAGCTCTTGGATCCGAGGGCGCGTTCGAGGTGGCGGGTAATCCTGGGCGAAGCCCTTGCTGCTGAAGATGCGGAGCGAACGGCGCATGAGGTACGGGACTTCGAACGGCAGCAGCACGCCGACAGCTTGGAGCGGCTAAGCCGCGAGTACGATTACCTGGCTCAAATCGCTGCGGGCTGGATCTCGCAAAGGCTATCGATGGTCTTATGCCCGGCCGCTCTGAGGAGATGCGCGAATCTCCAGCTTGAGGCGTGCTCTTATCGTTGCGAGCGCAGTGACGCTGGTGCTTGCCGTGATCCTGACGGTTCCCAGCTTCACGGTTTCCGGCACGGCCTGGTTGCTGGTCGCTCTCACGACTCCCTGTGTAGTAGTCCTGCTTTTCTGGGCCCAACGACTCTAAAGCCAGAGGCAGTGGCAGACCGAACCAGCAGCTCAATGGAAACGCTTCGAAGGCCTAAAGAAGGCTAGCGGGACTACAGCGAGGTCATTCATTGTGCTTTGCTTTGACTCCGTGCAGCCAACGGGATCGTGGATCACCATCAGGTGGAATCCTTTCGACTGCAACCAGCCGGCGTGGATCGAAGCACTTCCCGAGCCCATCTGGCCGGGATCTTTTCTGCTGATTCGGGCAGATCCAGCGCAGGTGCAACCGGGAGCTCTTTGGCCCTCGACCCACCGCATCAGCGGCGACCAAGTTTTGGCGTGGGCACCACTCGTCTAGCCGTCGCGTCCACCAACCCCCGCCGCGGTTCAATCACTTCGTATAACCGCCCATGCCCATATGAAGCCGATACCAAGAACCTACAGCGGCCGCCCCCTCCACGATTCAGCGTCCACGCGCCTCACCTGCGCAGCCGGGAACCACTCAACGTGATACGCGCGTCTGTCATCCACCCACTCGACCATGCCAAAGCTCCTCGTGTATTTGATCGCCCGACCGTAGATCTCCCCCACCCGAACCAGCGGCTGGCTGCCCGGCTCCAGCTCGATGATCTTGCCGTCATCAGGTCTCGGGTGGCTGTTGTCGGCATCTATCTGTGCCATCATCCGGGCGAAAGCGATGGAGTCTTGCTTCGGTCTCATAACAACAAGACTAGAACATATGTTCGAATGAAGATCCCTCTCCCACGAAAGAGCCACGCCGCACTGCGGGGAGACGTGGACCTGAACGGCAAAGACTTATCCGACCGTCATCTCATTTCGCCCCCCCATGCCGGCGGTAAGGCAACTCAGTACGACAAACGGCACCACACAGGTCCAAATTGATACACACGTTAAAGCAAAAACCCCCTCCGTAGAGGGGGTCTTCCTGTGCCCGAGGTGGGACTCGAACGGGATTCCAAGCCTTGGAAGACGCTGGGAAATGGCGGAAACATGCGCAGTACGGGCCAGTTCGATGGGTGTAGGTGGTAGTCCGAGGCGGAGGGTGTGGACATTGTCCACACCCGGGTTCGGGTCGCAGTCAGTGCGGGGAGCGTCAAAGCAGGCTTCACCTTGAACAGCGGATGATAGACGCCCGACGAATCGTCCAGCTGGGGCCCAATGACGGGCCGGGCACAGACAGCGGTCCGGTCTCGAATCGCCGCGCTGGCTTCTGCACCCTCCGGACGGCTCACTGCTCAAGCGATGGGCGCCGGATTGCCGCGCGGACTCGCTTTGAAGGGCAACTCCGACAAGAGCTTGTTCATGACAGGACCCAGCCCCCGCGACGCTGCAATCATGACGGAAAGAATCATGGCCAGTGCGAAGGACCAGATCCCAATGAACATGATGATGCCGACATGCAACACAACGCAGGCGACGAATCCTGCGGTCTGCACTATGGGTCGCCTGCTAAGAAGGGTTCCTGCAATGACGCCTTCCATAATCATCGTTCCCCAACTAAGTATTAGAGCAACGATAGGAACGGATGTAAGAAAGAAAACGAAGCTTTGAAGAAAGTTCGCAGTTCCGAAGAACTCACTGCGAACGATGTAGTACAGGGCACTTCCCTCGCTCCAATTCTCAACACTCAGTTTTGCCAACGCACTGTGCAGATAGATATACGCAACCTGGATCCTAAGAGCCCAATGTGCGGCCCACGAAATTCCTTGCAAGGCACCAAACCTGGTAGTGGATCGTGAGTGGCCTTGCGGCCAGTGCCAAAGCCGGTTATCTGGTAGAGAGACAAACACGAGGAAAAAAGTAGTGAAAACCAATACCGTGTCGCCACCGTCAGGTAGGGCAACTGTATTGGCAAATGAGTAGGAAAGCCAAAGGTGGAGAAACGACGTAAATCGAGGAAGAAACCCGGAAGTCACAACGATTAGACCAACAATCATCAAGACTTGCACAACTTCATCCGAGAGCTCGCTCGCAACGCAGAATAACGATACGTTCTCCAGTGCACGGGTGCACTGTCCGGTTGGGGGCTGTCCCAGAATCGGAACCGAGTAGAGGTAGGGTGCTGGTGTCAGTAGGAGTGTCAGTACCTGGGAGAGCGCCAGACCGCTCCTAGCGACAGCAATGATTCGGGATTGTGGATTGAATGACCAGATGTCATTTTTCAGACTGGATATTATTCTCATCGCACCTTGCATCTCGAATCCACAACCGCACCTTTAACTTCAAACCGGGCTTCTGATTCAAATTTCCGGTAAGCCCATGGGACTGCTTTGGTCTGAAAAATTACTATCCGGCCTCAAACGGAAGCAACCGGTGAGTCATTGTCGACGATCTGGGTTTCCAGGGATCACACCCTCTCGAGGCATTCCTGTCGACCGCCGTCGGGGCTGCAATCGGCCCATTCCTTTATGGTGTTACCAATCACGCCCAGCTCCGGCCCCTGAGACCTTTGTTTACGACTTAGTCCGAAGTAGTTTTCGGGCCGGGTTTGTGGAGTCTGCATCAACGACTCTACGGACCCGTCATCTCGGAGCTGATAGACGGCGAATTCCGGATCATTGGGCGGCTTGGTGAAGAATGCCCATGCTTGGGGCGCAACTGACACCAATGTGCGGCGAAGGGGCTCCCCCTCCTTCACGGCTAACACATTGCTGGGCATGGCGTAGAAGATCGTAAGCGCGAAGAAGGCGCCAAACAGTGCTAGAGAAATTACTCCCGCAAGCACCGCCGTTCTTGATCTCTGTGACGGGTCATGCAGGGTCATGGCAAGTCTGGGCAGGTAGCCAGTTCAGGGATAGCAAGGACGAGTTCATCGCAGCGCTCGTGTGAGCTCTGCAATCGCGGTGTCCCGCCCGATCCCTTCCACACCTGCCGTTGTCATGTAGTCCTTGTTTGCCAAATAGCCGGGAACTACTAGCAAAACCAAAACTGCGCCACCGGCGACGACTACGAAGGTCGCAACCGCTACGTTGGCATACAAGGCGCCGTTTGCCACTACGAAGGCAGCCACCGCTGCACATGTCCATGTCACGCCGCACCCATAGGGCGTAACTTGCTGCGCATCCTGAGGATCGGTTATCGCCTTGCGGTAGGCCAGGTAGTCATAGAACTTTTCCGTGAAAGTGGCCAGGCCAGCCTCGACCGAGCGGGGCTTTCCGGAGCGGAGCTTTGGCAGTACTTCGGAACTAAACCCAGGGTAATAGGCAAGGAAGTCCTGAACGATCGGGGCAACCTCGGCAAGAGTTGGGACCGGACGATCTGCGGCAAAACCCAGCAGGCTAAGCAATCGTGGGTTACTTTCGGCCAATGGTCCGATACCAGCTAGGAGAAGCCGGAGCGCATCTTCGGCGCTGTAGTTTCCTCGGAAATCTGTTTTCTTCGTTGAAACAGTGGTAGCCACAGATGCTTGAGCGGACGAGATACCAACCGGGCCGAGCAGAAGAGATAGCAACATAGCCACGCTGATGCGAAAAGATCGACTAGATGAACTATAAAACACAATATTGCCCAATATTAATGAAAACAAATTTAGTTGTAGACTGATTACCGCTTTGTATTATTCATCGCCCTCAGTAATACGTCGAGCCAGCGAATCAGCTTTGTAGTACATGTGCATGAGCAGGGCCACCATGATGGCCGTGAACCCCATACCCGAGAAGAAGATCCACGGAACACTTGAATCATCCTTGGGTAGTACTGCAAATATGACCCACAGTGTCGCCACAAAGCCGATGAGCATCACCGGAATAGCTTTCAGTGCACCTAGCGCTGAAATGTGTGCAGCGTTCCATGCACGCTCAGACGACAGAGTAGCCTTCGAGCGGATGCCAAACGTATAGTTAGGCTTCGAATCGCCAGACTTAACCTGCGATGCCAGCATTTGAAGTAGGACTGCTACAACCAAGAACGCAATCGTGAACATTGTCGTGCTGAAAACCGCCCCCAAAAGGATCCTTTCACTGTTACGCACTCGGATAACCGAGGAAACTCCAGATTGAAATGCCACGCTAACATCGGCCGTAGCCCGTCGCAAATCACAGCCGCTGATTTGCTTTGGCTCCATCACTACCCGCATTCAGTCAGTAGTTATCACACGCGAAATAGGGAGAAGACTCGTCGGCGGAGCTGCATTCGTCTTGCAGGGATCGGAATGGACCCACCCTGGAGATGGCCGCAAGCTCCGCCGACAAAACCGCCGTCTATGCCGTGGTCACTGAAACTGCGGCCGAGTACTAACTCGCTCGCGGCTGGCTCACTCCCAACCAGAGTCTTCACCTCAGGCAAGGTGGCGGGCCGGCGGCTACCTGCTTGAACTATGGAGACTGCGTCGGCGCCTTGTTCTCAGGTGGGTACCGGCGCACACCCAACAGCACGATGACCGCGGCGACAAGCCACGAAAATAATCCAGCGCCGCTCAGCAGTACGATCCTGCTGCCGAGCTGGTCCGCGAGCACACCAGCCAACAACGGGCCCAGAACGATACCCACGCCGCGGAACGCTTACATCCGGGCGATGGCAGTCATGGGCCCCCAGCCTGGCTTCTGGACCTTGAGCACAAGTAACCTCAGCGCTGGACCATCGATCACAGACACACAGGGGCCACCCCAAGCAGCACCAACAGCCCGGTGACGTTGGACGTGAAGGCAATGGCAATGGCAATGCCGATGCAACCGCGCAGGGTCAAAGTGGTTGCCAGGATTTTGTGGTCTCGACGCGGTCAAGCCACGGGCGACAAACGGCCCCAAACGACACCTGGCAAGAGGCTAAGCACAACAGCAGAGCCACAGTCCACGTTGACGCCCCGGCCGCCTGGAAGGCCAGCACCAAAGCCACCGTCGTCATGGAGGCGCCCGACTGGACAGGCCCCGGCTAAATGCCAGGAGGTTCAACTTCGCACCGCAACCGGTCCGGGATTTCGGGACTGCCGCTCAATCTCAACTCTTTCAATGGGTGACCACTGAGCCGGCCTCTACTGTGCCCAAACGAACGAATACGGCTTGAACACAGCCGACAGCCGCAGTCGGTTCACCGCCATGACCTTGAACAAGGCGCCCACCCAGGAGCGAGGCCATGGCTGGTGTCCTTGACGTAGGTTCTCGAAGTCATGTTGTGCTCCGTCCCCCTGTCCATGAAGACGCGTAGGCCAACCACGACCTACCGGACGAACCAAGAGAGGACCGCATAACCCCAGTTGAGACCACGCGGAGGGCCGCCAGCCACGACCCTGAACCCGCTCCCCCACAACTGCACAGGCGACCCGCGGCGCCAGGCACACCCCGCGGCCAGAGTCAGAGGGACCTGACCACCCAGAATGTACACACATTAAAGCAAAAACCCCCTCTGACGAGGGGGTATGCTGTGCCCGAGGTGGGACTCGAACCCACACACCTTTCGATACTGCATTTTGAGTGCAGCGCGTCTGCCAATTCCGCCACTCGGGCGCGGATATGCCGGGGAAGTCAGCTGCTCTCATCTCTGTGAGCAACGCGATCCTTTCCCAGCACGCGAAATTACTATACATGCAGATAGGCTGATTCAAAGAACCGGGCACGCTGATGCAACAAAAACCTGCCATCAAAGAGTCCACACTAAGATGGATATGAACCCGCCGAACCTTTTCAAGGAGATCCCGTGACCGAACAGACGGAGTCCACGTCCACAGCCCAGCCGGCCCGACGCGTTGTCGTAGCCGAGGATGAGACCCTCATCCGCCTGGACATTATCGAGATTTTGAAGGGCGAAGGGTACGACGTCGTCGGCGAGGCAGACAATGGCGAGAAGGCTGTGCAGCTGGCCGAGGAGCTCAAGCCGGACCTTGTCCTCATGGACGTGAAGATGCCCGTCATGGACGGCATCTCGGCGGCTGAGAAGATCGTCAAGGCCCGCATTGCACCTGTGGTCTTGCTGACCGCTTTCAGCCAGAAGGAGTTGGTGGAGCGCGCACGCGATGCCGGCGCGATGGCTTACGTCGTCAAGCCGTTCTCCCCCGCGGACCTCATCCCGGCTATCGAGATCGCTCTTTCCCGCCATGAGGAGATCAAGGCCCTCGAGAACGAGGTTTCGGACCTCCAAGAGCAGTTCGCCACGCGCAAGCTTGTAGAGCGCGCCAAGAGCCTCCTGACCACCAAGATGGGCCTGACGGAGCCGGAAGCTTTCCGCTGGATCCAGAAGACCTCCATGGACCGTCGCCTCAGCATGCGTGAGGTTGCCGAGACCATCATCAACCAGGTCAACTAAGCAAAAGCAACGCACGACGGCGGCCGCTCACCTCACGCGAGGTGGGCGGCCGCCGTCGTACTCGCCGAGAAGTCGTCCTCGCCGAAAATCAGAACGAAAAATGCGGGCCCCACCAAAAGGCGGGGCCCGCATTCAAGAAAGCGAAGAACTTAGCTCTTGGCCTTGGACTTCTTTTCCGGCCAAGGGCCAACGGGTTCCTTGCGTGAACCGTCGTCGGTCTTGGAG
Source organism: Arthrobacter sp. GW822-FHT05G07 (assembly GCF_058799755.1). NCBI lineage: Bacteria > Bacillati > Actinomycetota > Actinomycetes > Micrococcales > Micrococcaceae > Arthrobacter > Arthrobacter sp. GW822-FHT05G07. Next base: position 108,991 of record NZ_JBXALT010000011.1, read on the forward strand.
GTGTCGGCGAGGTCGCCTACCTTGTGGACCTTCAGGGAGTTCGTTGAACCGGCCTGTCCGGGAGGGGAACCGGCAGCGATGACAACCAGGTCGCCTTCGTCCACGAGATCCATTTCCAGAAGGCTCTTGTCCACCTGTGCGGTCATCTCGTCGGTGTGGCCCACGGAGGGAACCAGAACCGGCTGGATGCCCCAGGTGAGGGCGAGCTGGTTCCAGACGTGCTCCACCGGGGTGAAGGCGAAGACCGGCTTGACCGGGCGAAGGCGCGAGAGGCGACGTGCGGAGTCACCGGACTGGGTGAAAGTACAGATGTACTTGGCATCCAGCTGGTCGGCGATCTCGACGGCGGCGCGGGTGATGGCGCCACCGCGGGTCTTGGGCTTGGTGCCCAGCGGGGGGACGCGCTCTAGGCCGTGGACTTCGGTGGACTCGATGATCCGGGCCATGACCTTAACGGTCTCGATGGGGTACTGGCCAACGGAGGTTTCACCGGACAGCATGACTGCGTCGGCGCCGTCGAGAACCGCGTTGGCGCAGTCGGAAGCCTCGGCGCGCGTCGGACGCGGGTTGTCGATCATGGATTCCAGGACCTGGGTTGCCACGATGACAGGCTTGGCCCAGCGGCGTGCCAGTTCAATGGCGCGCTTCTGGACGATCGGCACCTCTTCGAGCGGCAGTTCCACGCCGAGGTCGCCACGGGCAACCATGATGGCGTCGAAGGCGTCGATGATTTCGTGGAGCTGTTCCACTGCCTGCGGCTTTTCGATCTTGGCGATCACCGGTACGCGGCGGCCTTCTTCGTCCATGATTTCGTGGACGCGCTTGATGTCTGAGGCGTCGCGCACGAACGAGAGGGCGATGAGGTCAGCGCCGCGCTTGAGGGCCCAACGGAGGTCGTCCTCGTCCTTTTCGCTCAGGGCGGGGACGTTGACGGCAACACCGGGCAGGTTGATGCCCTTGTTGTTGGAGACCTTGCCGCCAACCGTCACGGTGGCAACAACTTTGACGTCGTCAACTTCGATGGCACGCAGTGCCACCTTGCCGTCGTCGATGAGCAGGGCGTCGCCCACGTTGACGTCTTCAGTGAGGCTCTTGAGCGTGGTGGAGCAGATGTCCTTGGTACCGGGGACGTCTTCGGTGGTGATGGTGAACGTATCGCCCACGGCCAACTCGTGAGGGCCGTCAACAAAGCGGCCCAGACGGATCTTGGGTCCTTGGAGGTCGGCCATGATGGCCACGGGCTTACCGAGCTGGGCCGCAGCCTTGCGGACGTTTTCGTAGGTGGTGTCATGCACGGAGTAGTCGCCGTGGCTCATGTTCATGCGAGCAACGTCGACGCCGGCCTCCAGCACCGCGAGGGTGTTCTCGAAGCTGGAGATAGCCGGGCCGAAAGTTGCCACAATTTTCGCGCGTCTCATATACCTACCCTAAGTAGTCATGCTGATTGAGTAAAAGAAGTGTTCCTGCCGGCGCTATAAGACCGCTATCGCCCGGTCGGTGGGGGCGACCGGTGCCGGGAGAATGGTGCTTCCCATCAGGAACCTGTCCACTGCGGCCGCGCACGCACGGCCTTCCGCAATGGCCCACACAATCAGTGACTGGCCACGTCCGGCATCACCGGCAACGAACACGCCCTCGGTGTTCGTCATGTAGTAGCCGTCGCGGGCAACGTTGCCCCGACCGTCGAATTCGGCACTGACCTGCTCCGTGATACCTGCCGGCTCAGCACCGGTAAAGCCCAGGCTCAAGAACACAAGGTCAGCTGGAATGATTCGTTCTGTACCGGCCTTGGGCAGGCGTTTGCCGTCCACAAACTCGGTTTCAGCAACTTTGACGCCGGTGAGTTTGCCGTTTTCTCCAACGAACTCAACGGTGGATGCAAGGTAGGTACGCTCGCCGCCTTCTTCGTGGGCGCTGGCGACCTCGAACAGGGTGGGGAACGTCGGCCACGGCTGGTGGGTGGCACGTTCGGCGGGCGGCTGCTTGCCGATCGCGAGCGTGGTCACCGAGGCGGCCTGGTGGCGGTGGGCGGTGCCGATGCAGTCAGCACCGGTATCGCCACCACCAAGGATGACAACATGCTTGCCGCGCGCATCAATGTGGTTCTCAGGGTTCTCCCCTGCCACCTTGCGGTTGGACGGGACAAGGTAATCCATGGCGAAGTGCACACCGTCGAGGTCACGGCCAGGGATCGGCAGGTCGCGCGGGACGGTGGCGCCGGTAGCGACTACAACGGCGTCGTAACGGCGTCGCAGTTGCTCCCAGGTCACGTCCGTACCAACGGCAACGCCGGTACGGAAGCGAGTGCCTTCGGCCTTCATCTGCTCCAGGCGACGGTCAACCTGTTCCTTCTCCATCTTGAAGTCGGGGATGCCGTAGCGGAGCAGGCCGCCGATCTTGTCGTCGCGCTCGTACACTGCAACAGTGTGGCCCACTCGGGTCAACTGCTGTGCCACAGCCAGGCCTGCGGGACCGGAACCAACCACAGCCACCGTCTTGCCGGTGAGGCGTGTGGGCGGAAGGGGCTGAACCCAGTCGTTGTCGAAGGCTTGGTCGATGATCGAGACCTCAACCTGCTTGATGGTCACGGCAGGCTCGTTGATACCCAGCACGCAGGAAGCTTCACAGGGTGCAGGGCACAGCCGGCCCGTGAACTCCGGGAAGTTGTTCGTAGCGTGAAGACGCTCAATCGCTTCTTCACCCTTATCCCGCCAAACGAGGTCGTTCCACTCAGGAATGAGGTTGCCCAGCGGGCAGCCCTGGTGGCAGAACGGCACACCGCAGTCCATGCAGCGTCCCGCCTGGCTCTTCAGGACGCCCTTTTCCTGGGCTTCGTAAACCTCTTTCCAGTCCATGATGCGGACGGGAACGGGACGGCGTGGCTGCGTCTCGCGCTGCCGGACTTTCAAAAATCCGCGTGGATCAGCCACCGGTTACCTCCAGGATTCGTGACCATACTTCTTCGCCATCGGGGTCAAGGCCCTCTTCGATGGCGTCGAGACGGGTTTGCAGGACTGCGGCGTAGTCGCGCGGCAGCACTTTGGTGATGCGGGCGGCGGTGTCGTCGAAGTTTTCGAGCAGACGGCCGGCCAAAACGGATTCGGTTTCCTCAACGTGCTTGGTCAGCAGGCCGTGGACGATGTCGCGGTCCTCGGCGTCCAGCTCCAGGAGCTGGAGTTCACCGGTATCGAGGGCCAACTTGTTGACGCGCTCAGGCTGCAAGTCCAGCACATAGGCCGTACCGCCGGACATGCCGGCACCGAAGTTGCGGCCCGTGCGGCCGATGATCAGCGTCTGGCCACCGGTCATGTACTCGCAACCGTGATCGCCAATACCTTCGACGACGGCGGTGGCACCGGAGTTGCGGACGAGGAAACGTTCGCCAACCTGGCCACGCAGGAACATTTCACCGCTGGTGGCGCCATAGCCGATGACGTTACCGGCGATGACGTTTTGCTCCGCTTGGAACACGTTGGTGCGGTCCGGACGAACGATGATGCGTCCACCGGAGAGGCCCTTGCCCACGTAGTCGTTGGAGTCGCCGAACATGCGCAGCGTGATGCCGGCCGGCAGGAAAGCGCCGAGGGACTGGCCCGCGGTACCGTTCAGCGTCACATCGATCGTGTCGGTTGCCAGCACATCGGTGCTGAACGTCTTGGTCACCACGTGGCCGAGCATCGTACCCACGGACCGGTCCGTGTTGATGACGTCCAGAGTGATCTTGACGGGCATGCGGTCGCTGAGTGCTTCCTGTGCCATGGTGATCAGTCGCTGATCGAAGTGCTTGTCCAGCTCGTGGTTCTGGGCGGTCATGTTGCGCAGCGGCACGTCGTCGTCGAACTCCAGCCCGTGCAGGATGGGGTCGAGGTCCAGCCCTTCGGCCTTCCAGTGGTTGATCGCTTCGCGGGTGTCCAGGACTTCGGCGTGGCCGATTGCCTCTTCCAAGCTGCGGAAACCGAGCTCGGCCAGGATTTCGCGGACTTCTTCTGCGAGGAACTCAAAGAAGTTGACCACGAATTCGGGCTTGCCGTTGAACCGGGAGCGCAGCTCAGGGTTCTGCGTGGCAACACCAACCGGGCAGGTGTCCAGGTGGCAGACGCGCATCATGATGCAGCCGGAAACCACCAGCGGAGCGGTGGCAAAACCGTATTCCTCGCCACCGAGCAGCGCAGCAATGACAACGTCGCGGCCGGTCTTGAGCTGGCCGTCAACCTGAACCACCACACGGTCACGCAGACCGTTGAGCATGAGGGTCTGCTGGGTCTCGGCGAGGCCGAGTTCCCACGGCACGCCCGCGTGCTTGAGCGAGTTCAGCGGCGAGGCGCCGGTACCGCCGTCGTGACCTGAAACAAGCACGACGTCGGCCTTCGCCTTGGTGACGCCGGACGCCACCGTGCCTATCCCGACTTCCGACACCAGCTTCACGTGGACCCGGGCCGAAGGGTTGGCGCGCTTGGCATCGTAAATGAGCTGCGCGAGGTCTTCGATCGAGTAAATGTCGTGGTGCGGGGGCGGCGAAATGAGTCCGACACCTGGGGTTGAGTGACGCGTCCGGGCTACCCAGGGGTAGACCTTCTGGGCCATCAACTGGCCACCCTCGCCAGGCTTGGCGCCCTGGGCCATCTTGATCTGGATGTCGTCGGCGTTGGTCAGGTACAAGCTGGTGACACCGAAGCGGCCCGAAGCGATCTGCTTGATGGCAGAACGGCGCTCTGGATCCAGCAAGCGGTCAACGTCCTCGCCACCTTCACCGGTGTTGGACTTGGCGCCCAAACGGTTCATGGCAATTGCCAGGGTCTCGTGGGCTTCCTTGGAGATGGAACCGTAGCTCATGGCACCCGTGGAGAAACGCTTCACGATGCTGGAGACGGGCTCCACTTCCTCGAGCGGAACGGCCGGACGCACGCCATCCTTGAACTTGAGGAGCCCGCGGAGGGTCATCAGGTTCTCGGACTGATCGTCAATACCCTTGGTGTAGGACTTGAAGATGTCGTAACGGCGTTCGCGGGTGGCGTGCTGAAGACGGAACACCGTCTCCGGGTTGAAGAGGTGCGGTTCGCCGTCGCGGCGCCACTGGTACTCGCCGCCGCCCAGCAGCGGCTGGTGCGGGTGCTCAATGCCACCTTCGGGGTACGCCATCTGGTGGCGGGCCGAAACTTCAGCTGCGATGACGTCCAGTCCGACGCCACCCAACTGGGAGTGCGTGCCGGAGAAGAATTCGTCCACGAGCTCCTGGGACAAGCCCAAGGCCTCGAACGTCTGGGCGCCCGTGTAAGAAGCCACAGTGGAGATGCCCATCTTGGACATGATCTTCAGGACACCCTTGCCGAGGCCCTTGATCAGGTTGTAAACGCCGTCTTCCGGAGTTACGCCCACAACGTCGCCGTTGGAGATCAGCTGTTCCACCGATTCCATGGCCAGGTACGGGTTGACGGCAGATGCGCCGTAACCGATGAGTACAGCCACGTGGTGCGTCTCGCGGACGTCGCCGGCCTCGACCACGAGCGCGGTCTTGGTGCGGTTGGCGCTGCGGAGCAGGTGGTGGTGGACTGCACTGACCAGCAGGAGCGACGGAATCGGAGCCCACTGCGCATTCGAGTCACGATCGGACAGCACAACGTACTGCACGCCACGGTTGATCGCACCGGAAACCTGCTCACAGATCTCGGTCAAGCGCGCACGGAGTGCTGCTTCTCCGCCCTCTGGGCGGTAAAGGCCGCGGACCTTCATGGCGATGCGGTCGCCGTCGGGGCTTTCGATGTTCGCGATCTTGGCGAGTTGATCGTTGTTGATCACGGGGAACGGCAGCGAGATCTGCGGCTGGCGGACCTGCTTGCCGTCCAACAGGTTGCCGTTGGGGCCGATGGCGCACTTCAGCGAAGTGACGAGTTCTTCGCGGATGGCGTCCAGCGGCGGGTTGGTGACCTGCGCGAAGGACTGCACGAAGTAGTCGAACAGCAGACGCGGCCGCTTGGAAAGCACGGCTACGGGAGTGTCCGAACCCATGGCACCCAAGGGCTCGGCGCCGGTGCGGGACATCGGTCCGAGCAGGATCTTCAGCTCTTCGGTGGTGTAACCGAAGGTCCGCTGACGGATGTTCACGGACGCAGCCGTGTGAACCACGTGCTCGCGCTCGGGGAGTTCATTGATGTCGATCAGGTTGTCCTTGAGCCACTCGGCCCATGGATTGGCTGCAGCGACCTCGGCCTTGACCTCGGCGTCGTCAATGATGCGGCCGGCCTCGGTGTCAACCAGGAACATCTTGCCCGGGGCAACGCGGCCCTTCTTGACCACGTTGGAAGGCTCAACCTCGATCACGCCAACTTCGGAGGCGAAGATGATGAGGCCGTCTTCGGTGATCCAGTAGCGTCCCGGGCGCAGGCCGTTGCGGTCCAGTGTTGCGCCAACGAGGCTGCCGTCCGTGAAGGACACTGCGGCCGGACCATCCCACGGCTCCATGAGCAGTGAGTGGTACTCGTAGAACGCACGGCGGGCGGGATCCATGGTGGCGTGGTTCTCCCACGCCTCCGGGATCATCATCATGATCGAGTGCGTGATCGGACGGCCGGAGAGCCAGAGGAGCTCGGCCACCTCATCGAAGGAAGCAGAGTCCGAGGCACCCGGGGTGCAAATGGGGTACAGCTCTTCGGGAACTGAGCCAAGCAGCGGGCTGGCCAGCTGTGACTGGCGGGCACGCATCCAGTTGCGGTTGCCCTTGACCGTGTTGATTTCACCGTTGTGGGCGATGGTGCGGAAAGGCTGCGCCAAAGGCCATGAGGGGAACGTGTTGGTGGAGAAGCGCGAGTGGACAATGGCGAGCTTCGTCTTGAAGCGCTTGTCCGAAAGGTCCGGGTAGAACGGCTCCAGCTGGGCGGTGGTCAGCATGCCCTTGTACACGATGGTGCGCGAGGACAGCGACGGGAAGTACACGCCGAACTTGTTCTGGGCACGCTTGCGGATGCGCCAGGCGCGGGAGTCGAGCTCATTGTGCTCAAGCTGTTCACCGGTGGCGGAGGCAAAGAACGGCTGCGAGAAGTACGGCATACAGGCCCGTGCCATGGCGCCCACGAGATCGGCGACTACTGGAACTTCACGCCAGCCGAGGACGGTCAGGCCCTCGTCAGCTGCAAGCGCTTCAATGCCGGCCTTCGCGGTTTCTGCTTCGCGGGACTCAGCGGGGAGGAAGGCTGTGCCCACCACGTACTGGCCAGGGGCAGGCAGTTCAAATTCGGTGACGGCCCGGAAGAACTCGTCCGGAACCTGCATGAGCAGACCCGCACCGTCGCCGGTACCTTCGTCGGCGCCCACGGCGCCGCGGTGTTCGAGATTGCGGAGGGCGGTGAGCGCCGCTTCCACGATGTCGTATCCCGGTTCCCCGCGAAGCGTGGCAATAATTGCCAGGCCGCAGGCGTCCTTCTCCTTGTCAGGGTTGTAAAGACCCTGCGCCTCCGGGAGCGCGGCAAAGCGCTTGAATGGAGACATGGCACCCTGAGGTTCGATATTTTCGGACCAACCGGGGTTATGAAGATGGGTCATGGGAGACGTCCTTCCTCGAGATCGTGCGTATGGAAGGGACAACGTTGGCCCCACCTTGCCTGCCCTGTGACGGGCACAACAAAGCGCTAGTAATTGGAATTGTAGGCCAGCCGATCCAGCGCAACGAACAGTTACGCAGACCTCTGGCCCCGGCTTGACCAGTGAACATCGGTATGCTGCGATCCGGTTTCCGGGGTGCCACGACGCTGTGGACTGGGCCCTACGAGCGGTGACTCTGTTGCCCCTTTACCGACGGCGACTACTTGGTGTCGTCTGCCTTCGGCGTGGATCCGGGGGCCTTCCTTGCGGCAGTAGCAGCAGATGTGGAACCCGTGCCGGACTTGATGTCCTTACCCGCGTCCCCTGCTGATTCCTGCGGCTCGTCAACGTGGCCCGGATCGCTTTGGTTATCTGGGAGATTACCACGCGAACCAGTATCTGAGACAGATGCGTCCACATCATGACTGGTGACGCTGGTCACCGCAACGGGCTCCTTTTCCGTTTCGTTTTCAGGCTCGCGGCCCGGCAAATAAGGAGTATCAGGCACCGGCCGGCCCCGTCTGCCAAGGATAAAGAAGATTGCCAGTGAGGCGACGAACACAAAAATGCTCGTCCATACGTTGAGCCTGGTAGTGATGCCAAAGAGGCTTATCTGCTCCGCGTCGTCAATGCGCAGCGCTTCAATCCACACGCGCCCAAGGGTGTAGTAAACGGCGTACAGCCAGAAGAGCCGGCCCCAACGGAAGTTGAACTTCTTGTCCAGCAGCAGCAGGATGGCGACGCCAACCAGGTTCCACACCAGCTCGTAAAGGAACGTGGGGTGGAAGAGCGTACCCGCGGCCATGTCCGGCGGGAAGTTGGCATTCGCGGGATCAATCTCAAGGCCCCAAGGCAAGGTGGTGGGAGCGCCGAAGAGTTCCTGGTTGAACCAGTTTCCTAAACGGCCGATTGCCTGCGCGAGCAACAGTCCGGGGGCAGCTGCGTCAAGGAAGGCGGTCAGTTTGACGCCGGCACGCCGGCAGCCGATCCACGCACCAACAGCGCCAAGGATCACGGCACCCCAAATACCCAGACCACCGCGCTGGATCTGGGGAATCAGGGAGAGGTCGCCCGTGCCGTCAAAGCCGGGCCCAAAGTACGCGTCCGGTGAAGAGAACACGTGGTAGAGGCGGCCGCCGATGATGCCGAAGGGAATTGCCCAGATGGCGATGTCCCACAGGCTGCCCTCGGGGGTACCGCGGCGCTTCCAACGAGCCGAGGTCAGCCACAGGCCAACGATGATGCCCGCCAGGATGCAGAGGGCGTAAGCGTGGATGCGCAACGTCCCCCACGGCAGCGGAATGTCGAATCCGGACCACGATGGGCTCGGGATACTCAGTGGGACCATTGCCGCTGCGTGGAGGACGGTCTGCATTCGCTTCGCTGTTTCCTTTTCCTAGGCTTCTGCAGCTGCGCGGCCCAAGCCGGCGCTGAGGTTCTTGGTGAGTTGTCCGACGGCGTCCACGCCGCCATCGCGGAGGGCCGCCACCAAAGCCGTACCCACGATCACGCCGTCCGCATAGGCAGCGATTTCGCGGACGTGATCCGGGTTGGAGACGCCCAACCCCACGCAAACGCGTTCGGCACCGGCCGCATGGGCGCGGGCCACTACGTCTTCAGCGCTGCTGCTGACGGAGGTGCGCGTTCCGGTGACACCCATGATCGAGACAGCGTAGACGAAGCCGCGGCTTGCCTTGACCGTCATGTCCAGTCGCTCCGGAGTGGACGAGGGCGCCACAAGGAACACCCGGTCCAAGCCGTACTTATCTGAGGCTTCGAACCACTCATGAGCCTCGTCCGGGACCAGGTCCGGAGTGATGAGCCCTGCTCCCCCGGCCTCGGCCAAACGGCGAGAAAACTCATCCACGCCCATGCGCATGACAGGGTTCCAGTACGTCATGACCAGAACGGCCGCATCAGTAGCTGCGGTAATGCCGGCAACCACGTCAAAGACGTTGGACACCCGGAATCCGTTGGAAATCGCTTCGGTGGTAGCGGCCTGGATGACAGGGCCGTCCATCACGGGATCGGAATACGGAATGCCGATTTCGATGAGGTCAGCACCGTTGCGGGCCAAGGCTATGCCGGCCTCGATGCTCTCCTGAACCGTCGGGTAGCCCGCGGGGAGGTAGCCCACCAGCGCGGCGCGGCCGTCTGCTTTTGCGCGGTCAATGGCGCCTGCGGATTTGCTGGCGAATTCTTCAGTCATCACTTCTGGTCCTCGTTGACATCCACGGCTGCTTCGGACGTGTGCTCAGTTGGCCCCTTGGGCTTTCGCGTGGACAGCGTAGTGCCCTTGACGTGCCCTTCCTCGTCCAACATGTTGAACCAGGCAGCGGCAGTCTCCACGTCCTTGTCACCGCGTCCGGACAGATTGACGATCACCGTCACGTCCGAGGGAGTTTCCTTGCCCTCCGTGAGCCGCTTGCCGATCTTGATGGCACCGGCCAGGGCGTGCGAGGACTCAATGGCGGGAATGATGCCCTCGGTCCGGCAGAGGAGGCTGAAGGCATCCATGGCCTCTGTGTCGGTAACGGCCTCATAGGTCACGCGCCCGATGTCGGCCAGGTACGAGTGCTCCGGACCAACGCTCGGGTAGTCCAAGCCGGCCGAAATGGAGTGGGACTCGATGGTCTGGCCGTCCTCGTCCTGCATGAGGTAGGAGCGGGCACCGTGCAGTACGCCTGGACGGCCCAGGGAAATGGCAGCCGCGTGGCGGCCCGTTTCCACACCTTCGCCGCCGGCTTCAAAGCCGTAGATCTTCACGGAAGCGTCATCAAGGAAAGCGTGGAACAAACCAATGGCGTTGGAGCCGCCACCGATACATGCAGCAATGGCGTCAGGGAGCTTGCCGGTTTGCTCCAGGATCTGGCTGCGCGCTTCTTCGCCGATAACTTCGTGGAAGTAGCGGACCATGGCGGGGAAGGGGTGCGCACCGGCTGCTGTGCCCAGAAGGTAGTGGGTGTGCTCCACGTTGGAGACCCAATCCCTAAGGGCATCGTTAATGGCGTCCTTGAGCGTCTGTGAACCATTGGTTACCGGAACAACCGTGGCGCCCAGCAGCTGCATGCGGGCCACGTTCAAGGCCTGCCGACGGCAATCCTCCGCACCCATGTACACCACGCACTCGAGGCCCAGCAGGGCTGCGGCCGTGGCACTCGCAACGCCGTGCTGACCGGCACCGGTCTCAGCGATAACGCGGGTCTTGCCCATGCGCTTCGCGAGGAGTGCCTGGCCCAGGACGTTGTTGATCTTGTGGGAGCCAGTGTGGTTGAGGTCCTCGCGCTTGAGGAAAATACGTGCTCCCCCGGCGTGCTCCGAGAAGCGCTTGGCTTCGGTCAGCAAGGAAGGCCTGCCTGAGTAGTTCTTGTTGAGGTCCTTCAGCTGAGCGATGAAATCGGGATCAGCTTTGGCTTTCTCAAAAGTGTCTTGGACTTCGTCAAGGGCGGCGATGAGCGACTCGGGCATCCAGCGTCCGCCATAGCTGCCAAAGTAGGGCCCCGATGCATTCCGCAGCGAAGGGCCACCTTGGAGGAATGCGTCCGCCGCATTCTCTTCTGAGCCGGCTGTTGGCGCGTCGACCATCAGTCTCACCGTCCTGTTCCAGTTAGTTCATTGGGTAGTTCCACGTGCCACAAGGCAGCCGCAGGCTTATGCCCGGGCTGCCTTGCAACTATTCGCCGTGATTCAGTTACTGCCTCAGTTCCTGACGGCGATGGCGGCAGCTCCAGCTGCCTTGAATTCAGTGATGCGTTCGCGCGGCGTGGAGTCGCTGACCAGCGCCTCCCCCACCAGGATGGCGTTGGCGCCACCAGCGGCATAATGCGAGACATCCTCCGGACCCCGGACGCCGGATTCGGCCACGATGACGGACTCAGCCGGAATCAAACCGGCCAGCGATCCAAAAACGGAACGATCGACGTCGAGCGTTTTGAGGTTGCGGACATTGATGCCGATGATTTTGGCCTGCGCCGCAACTGCGCGCTCGATTTCTTCCTCGGTGTGGGTTTCCACGAGCACGTTCATTCCAAGCTCATGGCTCAGCGCACTGAAGTCGGCAAGCTCGGCGTCGGACAATGCAGCGACGATCAGCAGGATGAGGTCGGCACCATAAGCTCGGGCTTCCCAGATCTGGTACTCGTCAACAGTAAAGTCCTTACGCAACAACGGCGTTTCGACGGCGGCACGCACCGCGTCGAAGTCAGCCAGCGAGCCGCCGAACCGGCGCTGTTCGGTGAGGACGCTGATGACGGAAGCTCCGCCGTCGGCATACTGCACTGCGAGGGACGCAGGATCGGCGATGGATGCGAGATCACCCTTGGATGGACTGCGGCGCTTGATTTCAGCGATGACTTTGAGGTCGTTGCGGATGGATGAAGGGCCACCCAGGGCTGCCCACGCATCACGAGCAGGAGCAGCGTTTGCGGCGCGCTCCTTCAGCTCCGCGAGGGACACGAGGCCGCGGCGGACCTCCATGTCCTCCTTGACGCCAACAATGATGTCATCAAGAACGGTCACGATTAGTGGCCGTTGTTCTGCAGCTTGCTGCCGCCAACTCCGTAGCCTGCCTTACGCATGACGAAGCCCACGATCAGGCCAATCACCATGACGACCAGTCCGCCGACGAAGATCGGGGTGCTGGCGATGACGAAGGCGATGGAGGAAATCAGGGCGCCGACCAGCATCACGAGTACGCAGGTCCAGGCAGCCGGGCTGTTTCCGTGACCGATGGCGTCAGCGTGGCTGGCCATGGTGGATTCCGCTTGGTTGTTGGACACTGTGGTTTTGCTCATGTGAAATCTCCTCAGGATGAATACTGCTTACATTCTGCCATTTATTGACGACGCCCGGGACATCGCCGGGCGTCAGGACGGGTGGTGTCGGCTTTGTTGCGCCAGACCCACCCAAAAGTCCGATGTGACTGCCTACGTCGGGTCTTCGCCGCGCGAAAGACTGTCCCAGCTATCGATCTCGTCCACCGGTTCGCCGCCGTTCTTCTTACCCCGCACTCCGGCGTCGTACTTGGTGCGCGAGGTCCAGTAGCGCCCGGCCAACGGCAAAGCTATGGCACAGATCGCCAGGAGAGAACCGGCAACGATGGCGAAGGCCGGGAACACCGTGACGGCGGCGTCGGCCTGCCCGCCGGAAACTCCAGTGGCTGCAGCGATGGCTCCTTGTGCGGCTCCCAGGGGATCCATCATCACGGTGATAGCCGCGAGGATGATTCCTGCGGCAGACAAGGCGATGAGGAGCGCGATGATCCAGCGGGCAATTTTCCCTGCGATGGATGCAGCCAGGCCGCCTGCCAAGGCGACCACGGCCAGCGCTGTGACGGCGGTGGCAGCCTTGCTTCCTTGGACATGGAGGTCGCTGTTGGATGCGCCCGCGGGGTCCAGGCGCACCTCGATCCAGGTCTGCGTCGTGGCACCGAAAACGGCCAGCGCAAGGATGGTGGTAGCAAGGACCAGTGTGGATTTCCGCGCCCAACGCGGTGACTTCCTGACGGAAGGCGCAGGCGATGCCGTACTCATGAGCCTGGGGTCCTATCCCCGGATGCGTCCGCATTCCGCACGGCGTCCGCGGCAATGTTTTGCAACGACCCGGCTGTATGCACGGCCCGCAGGGGTGCCGCGGCCTTGTTCACCGTCTCCAAGGCTTCGGAAGGCTTGTGCGAATCGGCCACGATTCCGCCACCGGCCTGCACGTAGGCACGGCCCTCACGGAGCAGCGCGGACCTGATGGCAATGGCCATGTCCATATCGCCGGCGAAGTCCAAGTAGCCAACCACGCCACCGTAGATGCCACGCCGGTGTGGTTCGAGCTCATCGAGCAACCTCAGCGCGCGGGGTTTGGGTGCCCCGGACAACGTGCCGGCCGGGAACGTCGCTCTGAGGACGTCGTAGGCCTTGGCATGGGGGGCGAGCTCGCCAACCACAGTGGACACGAGGTGCATGATGTGGCTGAATCGCTCGACTTCCATGAACTGCGTGACATCCACCGTTCCGGCCACACATACCTTGGAGAGGTCGTTGCGTGAAAGATCCACCAGCATCAGGTGCTCGGCGCGCTCTTTCTGATCAGCCAGCAGTTCTGTTGCCAAGGCCTTATCCGCCTCAACCGTTTTTCCGCGGGGGCGCGAACCGGCGATGGGGTGGGTGATGACTTCCTCACCGGTCACCGTCACCAAAGCCTCCGGTGACGAACCGACGATTGAGTACTCCCGGCCGTCCGCGTCTTCCAGGCTGAAGAGGTACATGTACGGGCTGGGGTTGGTATTGCGCAGGACGCGGTACACATCCAGCGGGTCCGCGGCACACTCCATCTCGAAGCGCCGGGAGATCACTACCTGGAAAACCTCGCCGTCGACTATGGCTTCCTTGCCGCGGTCAATGGCTTCCAAGTACTTGGCCTCGTCCCAGCGTTCCTGAACGCTGGAGGCGAAGTCCAGGGCCGCAGTTTCCAGCACGGAGACCGGCTGGGCAACAGGCGTACTGATCTGGTCCAGCAGCCCCTTCACCCGGGCTACGGCGTCGTGCCAGGCGTCATCCACACGTTCGGAACTGTCATCAAAGTTGATCGCATTGGCGATCAGGAGGACCGTGCCGTCCACATTGTCATGGACCGCCATGTCGGTGACCAGGTTCAACGCCATCTCCGGCAGCTGGAGGTCATCCTCGGGCGGGGACGTCAGGCGCTCCCAGTGGCGCACTGCTTCCCAGCCGAGGAAGCCAACCAAACCGGAGGTGAACGGTGGCAGGCCGTCAAAGCGATCAGTCTGCAGAGCAGCAATGGTGTCGCGCACAGCTTCTACAGGGTTGCCTGAAACCGGCACGCCAACGGGCGGCTCACCGATCCAGTGCGCTTCACCGTCTTTGGTGGTCAGTGTGGCGCGGGACTTGGAACCGATGAAGGAGTAGCGGGACCAGGCGCCGCCAACCGCTGCTGACTCCAGGAGGAAGGTACCGGGCTGGCCCTTGGCAAGCTTCCGATACAGGCCGATGGGGGTCTCGGCGTCGGCCAAAACCTTGAGTCTGACAGGGATGACACGGCTGTGGACGGCGAGTTCGCGGAACTCTTCCAGGCCCGGGCTGATGATTCCAAGGTCCTGCATGGCTATGTTCTCCGCCTTATTGTCTGAGGTGGTGCGTCAGTGGAAAGTGGTGGGTGCCTTATTCGCGGTGGCCCGTAACGACTGTGAAGTCGCGACCATCAAAGCAGGTCCGGGTTCCGGTGTGGCAGGCTGCGCCGATTTGGTCCACGCGGATCAGAAGGGCGTCGCCGTCGCAGTCAAGGGCGACAGACTTCACGAACTGTACGTGTCCGGAAGTGTCGCCCTTGCGCCAGTACTCCTGGCGGGAGCGGGAGTAGAACGTGACCCTGCCGGATGTCATGGTGCGGTGCAGTGCTTCGTCATCCATCCAGCCCAGCATGAGGACCTCGTTGGTGTCGTGCTGCTGCACGATTGCTGCAACGAGGCCGGAAGAATCCCGTTTAAGGGCGCTGGCGATCTCCTGCGGCAAGGGGCTTGCGGGGTCGCTGGAAAGCTCCACGGCAGGAGTTGGGCTGGGGGCGGACTGCTCTGACATCAGATCAAGTCTAGTGCCTTCGGCGGGAGCCGGATTCTGCGGCGGTTCCACTGCGCAAGAGTGCTCCGATCGTGCTAGTTTCACAAGTGATGCATTTCGTCGATCCTTCCCGAGAAGTACTGGCCGAAACCCTGCTGGCGGCCGGGCCTGACTCCCCCACGCTCTGCGAAGGGTGGTTGACCCGGGATCTTGCCGCGCACTTATACCTGCGCGAACGGAAGATCGCCGTGGGTCTGGGGCTACTGATCCCCAGCCTGGGCAAGGCATCCGAAAAAGCCACCTCCAAACTCGCTGCCAAGCTGAAGAGTTCCGACGCCTACGCGGACCTCGTCAAGACGTTCCGTGCAGGTCCACCGGCGCTTTCCCCCTTGAAGATCAAGGCGCTGGATGAGACATCAAACCTCATTGAGTACTTCGTGCACACGGAGGACATTCGTCGCGCCGGTGACCGCTGGGCGCCCCGGGCCTTGGATGAAGCCTATTCGGACGCCCTGTGGGACGAGCTGATCAAGCGTGCCGCGTTCCTGTACCGCGGCGTTGACCTGGGCATCGTGCTTGTGCGGCCCACCGGCCCGCGCCATGTAGCCAAGCGGGCTCCCGTCTCCGTAGCAATTGTCGGTGAACCCGGAGAACTGCTCATGCACGCACACGGACGCACCAGCCAAGCCCTTGTCACCTTCGAAGGCCAGCCGGACGCCGTCGCGCTCTTGCAGTCCGCGGACATCGGCCTCTGACCACCAACAGGCTTAAACCAGCAACGGAGAGTCACCTTCAAGGTGACTCTCCGTTGCTGTTTACGCCTGAAAGCTAGCGGACTTCGAACCCGGCGTCGCGAATAGCGGACTTAACCTGGGCAATCATGTCGTCCGGGCCAAAGTGGAACACCGATGCTGCAAGGACGGCGTCAGCGCCTGCCTCCACCGCAGGCGGGAAATGGGCAGGCACTCCTGCCCCACCCGAAGCGATGATCGGAATGTTCACTGCGGCCCTGACCAAGCGAATCAATTCAAGATCGAAGCCGTCTTTGGTGCCGTCCGCGTCGATGGAGTTCAGCAGGATTTCCCCCACGCCCCGGTCGGCTGCTTCCTTGGCCCACGCGACGGCGTCGATTCCGGTACCGGTACGGCCACCGTGGGTGGTCACTTCAAAACCGGACGACGTCGGTTGGTCACCTTCGCGGGTACGGCGCGCATCCACGGAGAGCACCAGCACCTGGGAGCCGAAGTGGCGGGTGATTTCATCGATCACATCGGGCCGCGCAACCGCAGCAGTGTTGATGGACGCCTTGTCCGCACCAAAGCGCAGGAGTTTGTCCACTTCCGCCACGCCACGGACGCCGCCGCCCACGGTCAGGGGAATGAACACTTCCTCTGCGGTGCGGCGAACCACGTCGAACGTGGTTTCGCGGTTGCCGGACGACGCAGTGACGTCCAGGAAGGTAAGTTCGTCCGCTCCGCCATTGTCGTAACGGTGCGCGAGTTCCACCGGATCACCGGCGTCGCGGAGTCCTTCAAAGTTGACGCCCTTGACGACGCGGCCGGCGTCGACATCCAGGCAGGGTATGACGCGTACGGCTACAGCCATGTGCTGCTCCTCAGTTCTCTGTGCTCTGCTGCTTGATGCGCGACTGGATTGATACGCGGGTCAGATACGGCAGGCGTGGATGCTGCTGACCAGGATGGCGCGCGCGCCGAGGTCGTAAAGCTCGTCCATGATGCGGTTGGTTTCCTTTTTGGGAACCATGGACCGCACGGCCACCCATTCGGAGTCGCGCAGCGGCGAGACCGTGGGTGATTCAAGGCCCGGGGTCAGTGCTGCGGCGTCTTCCACCAGGTCCTTGCGGATGTCGTAATCCATGAGCACGTATTGGCGAGCCACGAGGACGCCCTGCAGGCGCCGGATGAGGATCTCGATTTCCTTGGCCGTCCCGTTGGCAGCGCCGCCCGAGCCGGAGCGACGGATCAGCACGGCCTCGGATTTCAGGATGGGATCGCCGAAGATCTCCATTCCGGCAGCCTTGAGAGTGTTACCTGTTTCAACGACGTCGGCGATCGCGTCCGCAACGCCGAGGCGTACCGACGATTCCACCGCGCCGTCCAAACGGACCACCTTGGCGTTTACGCCGCGCTCAGCGAGGTAGTCCCGCAGGAGACCGTCGTAACTGGTGGCGAGGCGCTTGCCTTCGAGCTGCTCGACGCCGCTGAAGTCACCTACGGGGCCGGCGAAACGGAACGTGGACGGCGCGAAGCCCAAGGGAAGCAGTTCTTCGGCTTCTACCTTTGCGTCAAGCAAGAGGTCGCGACCCGTAATGCCGACGTCCAGGGTTCCTTGGCCTACATAGACCGCGATGTCGCGGGGACGGAGGAAGAAGAACTCAATGTCATTGTCGGGATCAACCATGACCAGTTCACGGGTGTCGCGGCGCTGGCGGTATCCGGCCTCGGACAACATTGCCGAGGCGGCTTCGGACAGGGATCCCTTATTGGGGACTGCTACACGGAGCATTGGGAGACTTTCTTTTTGGAATGGAGGTTTTCAGGCACCTTGGCCACGCAGGGGGCTCCGCTAAAGGCAAACGGAGTGGCGTGGCTAGAGATGCTTGTAAACGTCTTCCAGGCTGAGGCCCTTGGCGAGCATGAGGACCTGCAGGTGGTACAGCAACTGGGAAATTTCCTCAGCGGCGGCTTCGTCCGATTCGTACTCCGCGGCCATCCAGACTTCGGCGGCCTCTTCGACCACCTTCTTGCCGATGCCGTGGATTCCGGAGTCCAGTTCGGCAACCGTGCGCGAACCTGCCGGGCGGGTCGCTGCTTTCTCACTCAGTTCTGCGAACAGCGTCTCGAAATTCTTCACGCCCTCCAGACTACTTGCTTGTGGGCGGCCACCGCTTGTTGGGGCGTTGCATGACGAAGGGGATGTGAGTGAAGACACACCCACATCCCCTTCGATCCAAGGCTTCTAGCTGAACTGCTTGAGCGTCACAGCCGTGGCGAGGGCGGCGGTCACCGCTTCGTGGCCCTTGTCCTCCTTGGAACCGGGAAGGCCGGCACGGTCGATGCCCTGCTGCTCGGTGTCGCACGTGAGGACGCCGAAGCCAACAGGCACTCCGGTGCGAACACTGACATCGGTGAGTCCCGACGTCGCAGCCTGACAGACATAGTCGAAGTGCGGGGTTCCGCCGCGGATGACCACTCCGAGTGCTACGACGGCGTCGAAGTGCGGCGCGAGCCTGGCTGCGGCAACCGGAAGCTCAAAGCTGCCCGGGACCCGCAGCAGCGTGGGTTCCGCAATGCCGGCTTCCTTGGCTGCGCGGAGGGCACCGTCAACCAGTCCATCCATGATCTGCGTGTGCCAGCTTGCCGCCACAATGGCCAGCTTCAGCTGCGAGGTTTCCTCCGGGTTGAGGGTGGTGAGGTCAATAGTGGGTGCGCCGTGGCCGCTCATATTTGCTGGAATCCGTTCAGTCTTGGTTGTTGTCAAAGGAGTGCGTTGAAGGTGTCTTGCCATTGCTGACCGGCTCGACATCGAGCGTCAGCCGGTGGTCCATCCGGTCCTTCTTGGTCTGCAGGTAGCGAAGGTTCTGTTCACGCGACGGCACCTCGGTGGGCACCATCTCAACAACAGTCACCCCGGCCTTGTCCAGGCGGTGCTGCTTGTCCGGGTTGTTGCTTAGCAGCCTGACCTCGTGCAGGCCCATCTCCGCCAGGATCTGTCCGGCCGCGGCGTATGAGCGCGCATCAACCGGCAGCCCCAGCTGCTCGTTGGCTTCCACCGTGTCAAAGCCGGCTTCCTGCAGCGCGTAGGCCTTGATCTTGTTGGCCAGCCCGATGCCGCGGCCCTCTTGGCCGCGCAGGTACAGCAGGGTTCCGCCCTCAGCGTGGATAAGCTCCAGGGCATAGGCCAGTTGCTCTCCGCAGTCGCAGCGGTAGGAACCGAACACGTCACCGGTCAGGCACTCCGAATGCAGCCGCACCAGGGGCGCACGGCCACCTTTGGGCGGGTTGGGGGAACTCACGGCAAGGTGCTCGTGGCCTGTCTCGTGGTCCGTCCAGGCCTGTGCAACGAAATCACCAAAGGCCGTAGGCAATTGCACGATCGGCCCGCCGGTCACAGGGTGCGGCGCGGGGCCGGTGTGGTCGCTGTTGTGTGTGGTCGATGCGGTCATCGCTTCTCCTCGTCCTCCTGTGAAACACGTGCCGTCTGGGACTCTACCGCCTCAACATATGACACCAGGTCCTCGATGGAGATGAGGGGGCATCCATGTTCAGCGGCGAAGTCGCGCAGGCTGTCCAGGCGCATCATTTCACCGTCGTCATGTACCAACTCTGCGATCACACCCACCGGAGCAAGCCCGGCAAGACGACACAGGTCCACGGCAGCTTCCGTGTGACCCGGACGTTCACGCACTCCCCCGTTAACTGCCCGCAACGGGAAAATATGCCCGGGGCGGGTGATGGATGCCGGAGTGCTGCTTGGATCAGCCAGAATCCGTGCCGTCAAGGCCCGGTCAGTGGCTGAAATTCCGGTGCTGACACCGATCGCGGCGTCGCAGGAAACGGTGTAGGCGGTTCCCTTTGCGTCCTCGTTGATCTCCACCATGGGCGGAAGGATGAGGGCGTCCGCACGTGCTCCATCCAAGGGAACACAGATGACGCCGGATGAATACCGGATGGTCCAGCCCATGAGGGCCGGAGTGGCGTGTTCGGCGGCAAAGATAATGTCGCCTTCGTTCTCGCGGTCTTCGTTGTCCACCACGATCACGGCTTGGCCCGCCGCCATCGCCGCGATAGCCGATTCAACAGGATCGAGCCCCGTACGGCGCTCCCCCGTAGGTGTTGTCTTGGCAGGAGCGCTCATCGCGCACCCCCCTGCTGGGGTGCGAAGGACAGCAGGCGTTCTGTGTACTTGGCCAGCACATCCACTTCGAGATTCACGCGGCCTCCCACCGCCTTGGCACCCAGGCCTGTTTCTTCCAGCGTGGTGGGGATCAGTCCCACTTCAAACCATGGTGCCGTTTCGGCGGCAGGACTGACGGCGGTCACGGTCAGTGATACACCGTCGACGGCGATCGAACCCTTTTCGGCGATGTACCGCGCCAGCGGGGCCGGCACGCCAAAACGCAGACGGTCCCAGTTGCCCAGCGGCTCGCGTTCCAGCAACTCTCCAACACCGTCAACATGGCCCTGCACCACATGGCCGTCCAAGCGTCCGCCGGCCGGAACGCAGCGTTCCAGGTTCACGGCATCTCCTGGCGTCAGCTCGCCGATGGTCGTCCGGACCAGGGTCTCCCCCATGACGTCCACGCTGAAATCCTGGCCGTCGATCTGCGTCGCGGTCAGGCATACCCCGTTGACGGCAATGGAGCCGCCCAAGGGCAAGCCCTCCGCGGTGGTAGGCGCTTTCAGCCGCAATGTTGCGCTGGCATCTCCTTCATGCTCAATGCTCAGCACAGTGCCTTGCTCAGCAACGATTCCCGTAAACATCAGTGTCCTCCCGTGACATATTCCGCGGCTTCACTGCCCGGAATCGAATTCTTGATAGTGCTCGCGGCACCCCTTGGGGACCGCAGGTGGAGCCGAAGGTCATTGCCGAGGATGCGGACAGCGCCGCCGCCGGCTTCATCCCACGACCAATGCTGTGCGTCGGCCAGAGTGGTGATACCGAGGTCGTTCAGTGCCGGAGTTCCGGATCCCAGCAGCGTCGGAGCGAGGTAGACGATCAGTTCGTCCACCAGGTCTGCCGCCAGGAACGTGCTCAGAATGGACGAGCCACCTTCCACCATGAGGTGCCGGACGCCCTTTTCGAACAGCATGCCCAGAGCTTCTGCCGGATCCCGTGTGGGCAGGTGGACGAAACGCCCGTCATTTCCGCGGACTGCAGCATCTTGGGGGACGTCCCGCAGGCCCATGACGGCACGTATCGGCTGGTGAGCTGAAAGTTCCCCATCCGGCGTTCGGGCCGTCAGCCGCGGGTCATCGACCAGCACGGTTCCCGTGCCTACCAGTATCGCGTCGATGAGTCCCCTGAGACCGTGGTTGTCGGCGAGCGACTCCGGACAGGAGATCCACTGGCTGGTACCGTCCACGGCAGCGATGCGACTGTCCAGCGTCTGGGCGATGTGCAAGGTGACGAACGGACGCTTGGCCGCAACGGCGTCGAACCAGTCGCGGTTCAGGTCCAGCGCCTTCTCGTATTCCAGTCCGGAAATGACCTCCACACCGGCGGCGCTGAGCGTCCGTGCGCCGCCCGCGGCAGGGTCATGGGGATCGTCGACGGCGTAAATCACCTTCGCGATTCCCGCGGCAATGATGGCCTGGGCGCAGGGGCCGGTGCGACCCACGTGGTTGCAAGGCTCCAGGGTCACCACCATAGTGGTTCCCACGATGTCGATGCCCTTCTTTCGGGCTTCGGAAATTGCGTCAGCTTCGGCATGGGCAGTGCCGGCACCCCGGTGATAGCCAGTTGCCAGTTGCTCGCCGTCAGGACTGAGGATTACCGCCCCAACCAACGGGTTTGCTCCGCGGGGACCGGCCAGGGCCGCCGTCAGCGCGGCGTCCATGGCTTCACTTTCCGCAGCGGTGTAAGAGGTGTCGACGAAGCTCACTGGACAGCTCCCACGGATGCGGCAACGACTGCCGGGCTGGTACCGCGGCCGGCCCGTTCGCGCTTTTCCGCCCGCCACCACACAAAGAAGCCGGTGAGGGTGAAGAAGCCGTAGAACAGGTACATGACCGCGCTGGCGTAGTATCCCGCGCTGAACAGCAGCGGCACACCAACGATGTCAACGGCCACCCAGATCAGCCAGAACTCAGTCCATCCACGTGCCATGCCGTAGGTTGCCAGCAGGGATCCCATGAAGGTCCAAGCGTCGGCCCAAACGGGCGGGTACGAGCCGAGGGCGTCAAACAAGGGCGTCAGTGCCGCCGTGCCCGCCACCATCGCACCAATCAGCGCGATGCGCACCTTATTGCTGGCCCAACCGGGGACGATTGCACGCCCCGGGGTGCTTGATTGCCGGCCCTGCTGCCACCGGTACCAGCCATAAATGGCGACGGCGATGAACATGATCTGACGGGCGGCCTGTCCCCACAACGTGGCGGGGGCGGCTGCACCAAAGACGTTGCCCAGGAAGACCGTGAGCAAAAGGATGTTACCGACGATGCCGATCGGCCAAGCCCAGACTTTTCGGCGCATGCCGCCGAGGGCGCTGAGGAGCCCAAAGATGTTTCCAAGCACTTCGCGTAAGACAAGAGCAGATCCTCCAACGGGGATCTGTGCTTCGAAGAGCCATCGCAGTAAGTCCATGCCGTTCCTTCCCAGTAAGCCGCGATGACTCCGGGGGTGTACGACAGCGCAATGCCGGGCGTCGCAAAAGTAACGCCCAAGGCATGACTGTACGTGCTTCTCCCATCCAGACTTTAACTGTCGGTACCGGAATTTCACCAGTTCAACCGTCCGCCATCGATCGCCAATTTCTTGGAATCCAATGGCTCGCGGGTCGCGGACTATAACCGCCGGTTCGGACTTACACCGACCCCGGAGCACGTATGTGTGTTGTTATTCTGCCACAACTACAAAGATGTCCGGGCTATTCCCGGGCAATCTTCGTAACATGTGGTGACGGTCGTCAGGCTTTCGTAGCGGCCGCAGCCTGACCCGCCGCGCGGAGGCGGTCGATGGCTTCTGCAGGGTCCGCATGTCCATATACTGCCGAGCCCGCAACGAACACGTTTGCACCCGCTTCTGCAGCGCGGACGATGGTCTCCTCGGTGATGCCGCCGTCAACCTGAATGGCGACGCCAATGCCCGAACCTTCGATTGCCGCGCGCGCCCGCCGGATCTTGGGCAACGTGATGTCCAGGAACGACTGTCCCCCGAAGCCGGGCTCCACCGTCATGATCAACAGCATGTCCAGCTCGCTGAGCATGTCCAAGTAGGGCTCCACGGGTGTGGCCGGGCGCAAGGCCATGCCTGCCTTGGATCCCCGGGCACGTAATTCGCGGGCAAGCTTGACCGGCGCCATGGCGGCCTCGGCATGGAACGTCACCGAAGCGACGCCGGCATCGGCGTACGCAGGCGCCCAGCGGTCGGCGTCGGAGATCATCAAATGCGCGTCCAACGGCACCGGGCTAACAGCTTGAATTCTCTGAACTACCGGCAAGCCAAGCGTCAGGTTGGGCACAAAGTGGTTGTCCATGACGTCCACATGGACGGCATCCGCATTACTGATCCGTTGCAGTTCCGCCTCAAGGTTGACGAAATCTGCAGACAAAATGCTCGGGTTGATACAGCACTGAGACAAGGCAGCCCCTTCAGTTCGGTGATGGTCGGAAGTTCGGTGAGAGTCGTGTGGGTGGCTACGGCTTCTTGCGGATAATCGCCATGAACATGGCATCCGTCTGATGAACGTGCGGCCACAGCTGGGCAGTGAGCTCGTGTCCAGCGCCGAGGCTGCCGGTAAGGCTGACATCGTCGAGCGCCTGTCCGGCGTCGAGGAGTTCAAGGTCCTCACGCTTGGCCAGCACGTCAGTGACCACAGCAGTTGTTTCGGCCGGATGCGGCGAACACGTCACGTATGCCACCACTCCACCGGGCTTTACGGCGTCAAGCGCTGACTTCAACAAGTCACGCTGCAATGGACCCAGGTCCCCAATGTCTTTGGGAGAACGGCGCCACCGCGATTCGGGCCGCCGCCGCAAGGCCCCAAGTCCACTGCAGGGCACATCAACGAGGACACGGTCAAAGGTTTCGGGCTGCTCCGCACCCACTTCGCGACCATCGCCGGTCCGCACCGTCCAGGCCTCGCTGGGGACAGCCGAAAGTGCTTGCTGAACGAGTTTGGCCCGGTGCGGTGCAGGCTCGTTGGCCAGGAGGGTCGCGCCGTCGCGATAGGCCAGGGCAGCCAGAAGCGCAGCCTTGCCACCGGGACCCGCGCACAAGTCCAGCCAGCGTTCACCTTGGGCAGGAGACTCCCCCAACTCGACTCCGGCCAAAGCACGCGCTACAAGTTGTGATCCGACGTCCTGTACACGCGTTGTGCCGCGCCGCACCGATTCAAAACGGCCAAGGTCCCCGCCGGCGGAGAGAGCCGAATCTTCCACCAACTCACCGGCAGTGGCGCCATGATCGAAAGCTTCGTCGAGGTCCCCCAGGCCGGGCAAGGCCACCAAGTTAACCACCGGGGCAGCGTTGTCGGCTTCAAGGAGGGCGTCAATCTCGGTTTTTGGGCGACCGTGGTTCACCAGGGATTGGCGGAGTGCACGGACAATCCATTCCGGGTGAGCGTGGCGCAGGGCAGCGATTTTGGTCTCGTCGGATTCGTCATCCAGCAGGATCTCCAACCACTCGCCCATGCTGTGGGCAGTGACTTTGCGAAGCACCGCGTTGATCAGGGCCGATGGGCCGGCTCCGATGACGGCGCGTGCCAGGCCGACGGTCTGATCCAGCGCGGCGTGGGCAGGAACGCGCATGGAGAGCAGCTGGTGGGCGCCGATTCGCAGCGCATCCAGGATGGCAGGATCCAGTTGCTCCAGGGGGCGGTCCACACAACGGGCCAGGATGGCATCGTAGGTACCCTGCCCGCGCAAAGCACCGTAGCTCAGCTCAGTGGCGAAGCCGGCATCCCGGCGGTCCAAGCGATGCTCCCGGATGCGTGCGGGTAACACAAGGTTCGCGTAAGCATCCTCGGAAGCAACCGCACGAAGCACTTCGAAAGCAACCAGTCGCGCCGGGTCAGCGCGGCGCGTACGCTGCGACGGGGCATTATTGGTGAAGCCCCTCTGCGGCCCCCTGTTTCGCTCCCGGCCTTGAGCGTTGCGTTTGCTCTCGCCGCGGGCTCCACGGTTGTTTTGTCCGCCGCCGTCCCGGCTCCCGCTGTTGTTGGGGCCTCGCCGGCCGGACTCGCTCATTCGAATACCACTCTCTCGGGTGTTGCCAAACCGCGGGCCCAATCGGCCGGCGACATCATTTTCTTACCGGCCGGTTGGACCCGGCCAAGCTCCACTGCATGGGAACCGGTGCCTACCAGAACCGACTTGCCATCCACCCTGATGCTTCCCGGCGGAAGATCCTTGACCTCGGGCCGGAGAGCTACAGGTTCAAGCTTGACTCTTTGGCCGTCCAAGGTGGTCCATGCTCCGGGTTCAGGGGTAACTCCACGCGCCCGGCGGTTCAATGCAAGGGCCGGCTGCTGCCAGTCCAGACGACCGTCGTCGAGGGTCAGCTTGGGGGCGAGGGAGACCTCCCCGATCTGCGGCTGCGGAGCAGCCTTCCCGGCATCAATGGCGGAAAGGGTCTGGCTCAGCAGCACCGCGCCACTGATGGATAGGCGCTCGAGCAGATCACCCGCTGTATCTTCAGGACGAACTGTTTCGGTCAGTGTCCCGAAGACAGGCCCGGTATCGAGGCCTTCCTCAAGTTGGAAGGTAGCTGCCCCGGTGACGTCGTCGCCCGCGATGATGGAACGCTGCACGGGGGCAGCGCCTCGCCATGCCGGGAGAAGTGAGAAGTGCAGATTGACCCATCCGTGCGTGGGGACTCCCAGGGCAGCTTTGGGAACTATGCCACCGTAGGCAACAATGGCGGCGACGTCTGGCGCATACTTCGCGATTCCCGCCGTAGTATCGGCGTTCACCCTTGCCGCGCGTATGACGTCAATACCGAGTTCCATCGCGCGTGCAGCCACAGGTGAAGGAGTCAGGACGCGCTTGCGGCCCACTGGTGCATCCGGCCGGGTGAGGACCGCCACGACGTCAAAGCCGGCCTTTACCAGCGCATCCAAGGACGGCACAGCCACAGCCGGCGTCCCGGCGAAAAGTACCCTCACTCGGGAGCCCCGAAGCTGCCGCCACCGAAGCTGGAGCCTACGGAATTGGCTCGCTGGGAGGTGGTTTGTTCCGTGATGGCGTGGTAATTGGCGTTTCGGATGGCACGGAGGGCTGCCTTACGGTCATCGCCTTCCAACCGGTCCGTGTACAGGACGCCGTCAAGGTGATCTGTCTCGTGTTGGAAACAGCGGGCGAGCATGCCTTCAGCCTCCACCGAAACCGGATTGCCGTTCAGATCCACGCCGGTTGCCCGCGTGGCCCTGTAGCGGCGCACGGGGAATCCCAAGCCGGGAATGGAAAGGCAACCCTCTACTTCATCCGGCTGGTAGTCCTCGCTGTTTTCCAGGACCGGGTTGATGATGTGGCCTTCCACGCCCCCGATGCGGTAGGTAAACACACGCTGGCTGACACCCACCTGCGGCGCGGCGAGCCCGGCGCCTTCAACGTCTTCCATGGTTTCCGTCATGTCGGCAACCAGCTTGGCGAGCTCCGGACCGAAATCGGTGACGGGGTCAGCTACGGTGCGCAGCACCGGATCCCCGATGATTCGGATACTCAAAATTGCCATCTGCTGTCAGTCCTCACGATCGTCAAACCAGGTTCCGGCTGTTGCGGAGCCTAAGCCAGTTTAGTTGAGGTCATGGCGGCTGCCGGTGCCGCACCGGCTGACGCGAAGACCGGAGGAGCAACAGGCAGCAGTGGCTGCCCGGCCGCAACAACGTCCGCTGACATCTCCCACACCCGCCGGAGGGCGCAGAACTTCCACCAATGGTGCTTGAGGATGTCCGGATTAGCCCGCTGAGGCCGGACTTCAGTCTCACCGATGGCTACTGCAAGCAACATGGGACTGTCTCCGTACTTCCACGGCTCCCATTCACCTGCAACAGGGTCCACCAGGCTTTCCTCGGCTTTCATCCCGGCAGCAAGCTGCATGACCACTTTGTCGTCCAGGGCCTTGACCGTGCCGTCCCGGGTAGTGCCCTTGGTTTTGTAGTCAATCAGGCAGATGCGCCCGTTGATCCGGGCCACGAGGTCCAAGGTCCCGGCATAACCCACCGTCTTGTTCCAGACAGTAATCTCCGGTGCCAAGGGCTCCACCCTGTAGAGCTCCCACCATTCATCAAAACGGGCGGCGAAGGCTTGTTCACCGTTGGCAGCGAGGTCCTCCCTGCATTCCTGCATTCGATGTGGGCGCCCCATGGCCCGCAAAGCTACCTGTTCGCAGTAAGTGTGGACGCGATCTCCGCGTGCGGCCGCCGCGTCCCGGTAAACCTCGGCGGCTTTGGAGGCTTTGTTGATTGCCTGACGGACTTTCGCCGGGCTTCCAAGGATCGAGGGAAGCTCAGGATCCGCAGCGAGGCTGCTCGCCCCCATGTAACTGAACCAACCATCCAAGGCATGCGCCTGTTGTCCGATCACCGTGGTGATGGACGGCACAGAAAATTGCTCAGTGGTGGAGCGGGCGTACATCCGGCCGTAGTCAGTAGCGTGGGCAAGCAGTGGAGCAGTCATATAAAGACTGTGTCATAGAGGGCCGACAGAATTCATCTGCGGGAAGATCAACGCGAACTGCTCTGGAGGCAACCTGGCCAGCTTGCCGGCGAGGATCGGCGCGGTCACTGCGAGATCCCCCATGAGGGTGGCGGTTTCCGTGACGGCTGGGGGCACTTCGGGCTCTTCTTGTTCGCGCATGCTGATGGGTGTCGCGTCCACGTGAATCGTGACGCAGAAAACAAGAAAAAACCCCGCCTGGACCGAATCAATCAGTCCCAACGGGGTTCCCGGTAGTGGGCGATACTGGGTTCGAACCAGTGACCTCTTCGGTGTGAACGAAGCGCGCTACCACTGCGCCAATCGCCCGGGTGCATAGAAAACACTAACGGACCATCGCCGGAATGCAAAACGGATCCTGATGTCCAGGCTGCCCTCGAACTACACCAGTGAAATTACAGCCGTGAAATTCGAGCAAATCCGCGCAAACACAAGGATCCAGCCGCCACAGCGATCAAAAGACGGCAACCGATTTGGAGTTTGCAGCAACCTCCTATAGAGTTTTTACTCGTCGGAAAGCGACGGAATGCCTGCAGGGCTGCCCGCCGGTAACGACACTGCGGACGTAGCTCAGCTGGTAGAGCACCACCTTGCCAAGGTGGATGTCGCGAGTTCGAATCTCGTCGTCCGCTCGCAAGGCACTGTCAAGGCAAGAATTCCCCGGAATCCTGCTTACACGGTGGGTTGGCCGAGAGGCGAGGCAGCGGCCTGCAAAGCCGTATACACGGGTTCGAATCCCGTACCCACCTCGGTGAAAACCATGTCTTCCAGCTTTGGCTGGATGCATGGGCGATTGGCGCAGCGGTAGCGCGCTTCCCTGACACGGAAGAGGTCACTGGTTCGATCCCAGTATCGCCCACCAGAACAAGGCAACTTGTTTGTTGTTGAAGGCCGGGCATCAGCCCGGCAAGCAGCATGTGCGGACGTAGCTCAGCTGGTAGAGCACCACCTTGCCAAGGTGGATGTCGCGAGTTCGAATCTCGTCGTCCGCTCTCCTTATGAAGGACCCGGTAACGGGCGATTGGCGCAGCGGTAGCGCGCTTCCCTGACACGGAAGAGGTCACTGGTTCGATCCCAGTATCGCCCACCAGAAC
>NZ_JBXALT010000011.1:137718-156092 GCF_058799755.1 Arthrobacter sp. GW822-FHT05G07
GAACAAGGCAACTTGTTTTGTAGTTGTTGGCCAGGCATCAGCCCGGCAAACAGCAAGTGCGGACGTAGCTCAGCTGGTAGAGCACCACCTTGCCAAGGTGGATGTCGCGAGTTCGAATCTCGTCGTCCGCTCCACGATAAAAGAGGCAGCTCCCCGGAGCTGCTTTTTTTATGCCCGGATTCGGCGAATAACCAATTGATTAATGGAAGTAACCGATACCCCTCAGAAGAAGTCGCTTTATCTAATGTGATTCGGCTCGCATAATGTACTGCGAGCTCATCACCGTTCCACGCCCACCGGCAGGAGTACCCCATGAACCAACAGACGGCTTCCCAGTCCGTCCTGAGGCGCAAGCCCATCGACGATATCGAAGAAGAAAACAAACACAGCGGGCTTTTTAAGAGTCTTGGCCTCTGGCAGCTGACGGCCATCGGCGTCGGCGGAATTATCGGCGTCGGCATCTTTTCGCTGGCCGGGCTGGTAGCCCATGGCAGCGAGAGCAACCCGGGCGTCGGCCCTGCCGTGCTCTTCTCGTTCCTGATCGCCGGTCTCGCGTCCGGCGCAGCAGCATTGTCCTACGCCGAATTTGCCGGGATGATCCCCCGCGCCGGCTCTGCCTACACCTACGGCTACGTTGCCTTGGGAGAGATCATCGGCTGGTTCATCGGCTGGGATCTACTGCTTGAGTACATCGCCATCGTGGCTGTGGTGGCCATCGGCATCTCCGGTTACTTCGATGCTTTCCTTTCCGGCATCGGAATCCATATGCCCACGTGGATGACGTCCACCGCAGATGAAGGCAAGGGCGGCATCATCAACCTGCCGGCCATCCTCGTCTGCCTCCTGGTCACTTGGATCCTAAGCCGGGGAACCAAGGCGTTCGGCCGGTTTGAACTGGTGGCGGTTGCCATCAAGGTCATCCTGATCCTGTTCATCATCGGCCTGGGCATTTTCTACATCAACACCGAGAACTACAACCCGTTCATGCCCAGTGGCTTCGGCCCGGTCCTGGCCGGTGCCGCTACCGTCTTCTTCGCCGTCTTCGGCTATGACGCCATGAGCACCGCCGCGGAAGAGGCTAAGGACGGCAAGAAGCACATGCCCAAGGCCATCATCCTTTCCCTGATCGTGGCCATGCTGCTGTACGTTGCCGCCACACTCGTACTCACCGGCATGCAGAACTACAAGGACATCGATCCCACGGCCGGCTTCGCTTCGGCGTTCACCGGCGTCGGCCTGCCTGTCATCGCCACCATCATTTCGGTGTTCGCGGTCCTGTCCATCCTCACCGTGATGCTCACCTTCCTTCTGGGTGTGACCCGCGTGTGGTTCTCCATGAGCCGCGACGGCCTGCTCCCCGGCTGGTTTGCCAAGACTGACCGCCACGGCACTCCGCAGCGCGTCACGTGGATCGCGGGTGTTGCCTCGGCGTTCCTCGCCGGCGTCTTCCCCATCAAGGAAGTTGCCGACCTCACCAACATCGGTATCCTGGCTGCCTTCGTGGTCGTCTGCATTTCCGTGATCGTCTTCCGCTACACCAAACCCAACGCTCCGCGCACGTTCCGCTTGCCGTTCATGCCGGTTGTCCCCGCGTTCGGTGTCCTGGCATCGGCGTTCCTCATGTTCCAGCTCCACTGGGAAACGTGGGTGAGGTTCGGGGCATGGTTGGTCATCGGCTTGATCATCTACTTCGCTTACGGGCGCAGGCACTCCCTCATGAACCCGGACAGCCCGCGCCACAAGGTGGAAAGTAAGCCGTTGGCGTAGTTGTCCACAGGCCTCCGCTGAACCCTTGGCACTCCAGAGAACTGGTGTTAGGGTCGGACGCGGAGGAGCGAACTGGCTCCGCGATGGAAGGGAGGTGCCCGTGGGTTTAATTGACGACCTGAAGGGCAAGGCTCAGGGTCTCATTCAAGGCAACGAAGAAGCCATCAAGAATGGCATCGAAAAGGCCGGGGATTTTGTGGATCAGAAGACGGGCGGCAAGTACGCCGGTCACGTCGACAAAGTTCAGAATGCCGCTTCCGACTTCGTGGCCAAGAACGACGGTCAGCCTGGACAGGCTCCCGTCACGGATGAGCCGAAGCAGCCGTAGCTGCCTGAGCCGCCGTACCAGATACGTCAAGGGGGCACCGGTCCCGCCGAGAGGCGCCACCGGTGCCCTTGGCGTTTAACTGAACTTTGCCGTCACAAGTTCTCTACCCGTGGGTCAGGTAATTTGGACCCTATGCCTTCTGTCTCCCCGCAAGCCACCCACAGCCGCGCCACCAAGGAGACGCTGGGCCCGCCCATCACGGCAGGTATTGTCACCGCCCTTGTGGGTTTCACCTCGTCATTTGCTGTGGTCCTGGCAGGATTACAGGCTGTAGGCGCCAATCAGGCACAAGCATCCAGCGGCCTGTTGGCGCTCACCCTCACCTTTGGCCTGGGTATCCTGTGGCTGGCCTGGCGGTCCCGAATGCCCGTGACACTGGCGTGGTCCACGCCCGGCGCAGCGCTGCTCGCCTCCGCGGGAATGGTCGACGGCGGCTGGCCGGCGGCGGTGGGTGCGTTCCTCATCGTGGGGGTACTGATAGTCCTGACGGGACTGCTCCCCGTCCTCGGCCGGCTCATGGCGAAGATCCCCACAGCACTGGCACAGGCAATGCTCGCCGGCGTGCTGCTCCCCCTGTGCCTTGCACCCTTCACATCGTTGGGGTCGGCGCCCCTGTTCATCGCACCAGTGATGCTGTGCTGGGTAGTCCTGATGAAATTCGCACCGCGCTGGTCTGTTCCGGCGTCGCTGCTGGTCGCCTTGGCAGTTATCGGCGTCCACATCGTGTGGAACGGAGTCCAGATCCCCGCTGACGGCCTCCTGCCCCGCTTGGAGTGGACTACTCCTGCGTTTACGGTGGAGGCCGCAATAGGACTGGCCTTGCCCTTGTTCATCGTCACGATGGCTTCACAGAACATCCCCGGCGTCGCCGTGCTCAAGTCGTTCGGGTACACCACCCCGTGGCGGTCGTCCATGCTCGTGACCGGAGCCGGCACCATCGCCGGCGCACCATTTGGAGGCCACGCCATCAATTTGGCCGCACTCAGCGCAGCCCTGGCAGCGGGCGAGGAAGCCGGCAAAGACCACGGGCGACGCTGGATCGCAGCTTTCGTCTCCGGCTTTGCCTACCTGGTGCTGGCCGCAGGCTCTGCCGCGTTGGTCACCTTGGTAGCCGCAGCACCGCCGGGGCTCCTTGAGGCGGTAGCCGGCCTCGCTCTCCTCGGGACCCTGGCGTCATCCATCTCGTCGGCTCTGGCTGTAGCGGAGGAACGCATCCCGGCCTGTATCACTTTCCTGCTGGCAGCATCAGGACTGAGCTTCGCCGGCGTCGGCGCTGCCTTTTGGGCGCTGGCAGGCGGCATCCTGGTTCGCTGGATGCTGAAGAGCCGCGAGCCGGTTCAGAAAGCGTGAATCAGGCCAAAACCATGAATCACGCCGGCTCGTGGTTTTGGGCTTCGCGTGCCAAAGCCGTCAGCCTGGACACAGCGCGGAAGTACTTCTTGGTGTAGCCGCCCGTCATCATCTCCTCGGTGAACAGCTTGTCGAAGGGTACGCCACTGGCCAGGATCGGCACGTCCTTGTCGTAGAGCCGGTCCGCGAGAACCACAAAACGGAGGGCAACTGCCTGCTCGGTGATGGTTTCCACGTCGCTCCACACCACGGCTTCCACGCCAGAGATGAGCTGCCGGTAACGGCTGGGGTGGACGGCGGCCAGATGGTTGACGAGGGTGCCGAAATCATCCACAGCAACGGTCTTTCCATCGAACTCAGCACGCATCCTGTGCTTGAGCTCTTCGGTCTTGAGCGGCGCGGGAGCCGCCGGAAGCCCACGGTGACGGAAGTCCTCGCCGTCGATCCTGACGACGTCGAACTGGTCCGCGAGAACCTGTATTTCGCGCTGGAAGTCCACTGCGGCGAAGCGCCCTTCACCCAGTGAACCGGGAAGGGTGTTGGACGTTGCTGCCAACTTCACACCGGCGTCGGCCAGTTCACGCATTAACCGGGACATGAGCACGGTGTCGCCCGGATCATCGAGCTCGAATTCGTCGATGCACACCAGCTTGTAGCTGCTCAGGGCTTCAACCGTCTTACGGAAGGACAGCGCTCCCACCAGGTTGGTGTATTCCACAAACGTGC
Organism: Arthrobacter sp. GW822-FHT05G07; assembly: GCF_058799755.1. Taxonomy (NCBI): domain Bacteria; kingdom Bacillati; phylum Actinomycetota; class Actinomycetes; order Micrococcales; family Micrococcaceae; genus Arthrobacter; species Arthrobacter sp. GW822-FHT05G07. The sequence continues at coordinate 141,890 of NZ_JBXALT010000011.1, forward strand.
CGAAAGCCTTGGGCCCCGGTGACCTGTGCCAGAGAGAAGCCAAAAGGTGGGTCTTACCCACACCAAAACCACCGTCGAGGTAGATTCCTGCCCTGGTGGCCGGGGCCTTCTTGGCGAACAATTTCTTAAAGAGGCCGCCACCGTCGCCGTTGCCCACGCCATCGGCGAATCCGGAAAGCAGCTTCACGGCATTTGCCTGGCTCGGCTGGGACGGATCCGGCCGGTAGCTGTCGAACGATACCTCCCCGAATCGCGGAGACGGGTAGAAACCCTTGAGGAGTTCCTCCACAGAGACTGCCGGCGTGCGGGCAGCCAGTTGTTCGATCTTTACCACGGTGGTCCGTTCCTTCGGTTTGAGGTCCCCAGCAAGAATACCGGCATCGGACACTCGCAAAACCGTCACGTGACCAAGCCCATGTTTCACCGTATGACCGCAGGGAAGCATTCCTCGCTGCCCGTGGTTAGTGTTGGAGCACGCCCGGCCGGCACCTGCACCACCTTCCACGGCCTGGCTCCGACCGTTGTCAGTGAAAGGCCATCATCATGTCCTACCCCGTTGAACAGAATGAAAAGTTTGCGTCGTACGCGAACCCTGAACGCCTTGTGTCCACCGAGTGGCTCGCGGCAGCCCTTGCAGACGGCGCCATCGCCGACGGCAAGCTTGTAGTCGTCGAGTCCGACGAAGACGTTCTTCTGTACGAAACCGGCCACATCCCGGGCGCCGTCAAGATCGACTGGCACACCGACCTGAACGACGAGGTCACCCGCGATTATGTGGATGGCGCCGCTTTTGCCGCCCTCGCAGCTTCCAAGGGCATCTCCCGCGACAGCACCGTGGTCATCTACGGTGACAAGTCCAACTGGTGGGCTGCCTACGCTCTCTGGGTCTTTACGTTGTTCGGCCACGAGGACGTCCGCCTCCTCGACGGCGGTCGCGACAAGTGGATCGCCGAAGGCCGCGAGCTGACCATCGACGTTCCCCGGCCCGCGGTGGGTGAATACCCGGAGGTGGAGCGCAACGACGCCCCCATCCGCGCATTCAAGGAAGATGTCCTGGCGCACTTGGGCAACCCCCTCATCGACGTGCGCTCCCCTGAGGAGTACACGGGGCAGCGCACGCACATGCCGGCCTACCCGGAAGAAGGCGCTCTGCGCGGCGGCCACATTCCCACTGCGGCTTCGGTCCCGTGGGCACGCGCCGCTGCTGAAGATGGCACCTACCGGAGCCGCGAAGAGCTCGAAGCCCTGTACCTTGGCGAGGCGGGCCTGGAGCGCGGCGATGACGTGGTGGCCTACTGCCGCATCGGCGAACGTTCCAGCCACACCTGGTTCGCACTGAAGTACCTGCTGGGCTTCGACACCGTACGCAACTACGACGGCTCCTGGACCGAGTGGGGCAACGCTGTGCGGGTTCCCATCGTCAAGGGCGCTGAGCGCGGTTCCGTTCCTGCCTCGCTCGTCAGCAACTAGCGCAGACACAGAGGCGTCCGTAGTGTTCCGGCACACAAGATGCATTGAACACTGTTGTGCGTAAGCTGGAAGAGATGAGTACGAACACTTTGCCCACCGCCCTGGCGGAAATCGTTGACGACTTCCAGGCACTGACGGAGCCTGACCGCCTGCAACTCCTGCTTGAGTTCTCCAGGGGATTGCCGGAGCTCCCGGAGCGCTTGAAGGACCACCCTGAGTTGCTGGAACAGGTTGTGGAGTGCCAGTCGCCGTTGTTTCTCACTATTGAGTCCGAGAAAAACCCCGACGGCGGTGCCCGCGCCTACCGGCTCTTCTTCAAAGCTCCTCAGGAAGCGCCTACAACCCGGGGCTTCGCAGGGGTGCTGCACGAGGGCCTGGATGGGTTGACTGCCCAGGAAATCCTTGCCGTTCCGGATGATATGCCTGAACTGCTGGGCCTGACCCGGGCCATCACACCCCTGCGCATGCGGGGCATGACCGCCATGCTCGGCCGGATCAAACGGAAGGTCGCAGCCGCCAGCCGGCTGGAAAACTGACCGGCAGGACACTGAAAGGTACCGCCACACAGCATGGCCAAAAAGATGGCTTCACAGGGAACGCCGGCAACTGCAGCTCTTGCTGCGGCCGGCGTTCCCTTCGTGTTACACCCCTACGCCCATGATCCCGGGGCAGGCAGTTACGGTTTGGAAGCCGCGGAAGTCCTGGGCATCGAACCCGAACGGGTTTTCAAGACCCTCATGGTGGAAGTTGAAGGCCGCCTCGCCGTGGCCATCGTGCCCGTATCCGGAAACCTCGACCTGAAGGCCGTTGCTGCAGCGCTAGGCGCCAAGAAGGCTGCCATGGCGGATCCCAGGACGGCCGAACGACGCACGGGGTATGTGCTGGGAGGAATATCACCGCTGGGACAGCGGCAGCCCTCCCCCACAGTCCTCGACGAATCTGCCATGGGCTTCACCACTGTCCTTGTCTCCGGAGGCCGCCGCGGACTGGACATCGAGCTGGCTCCGGCCAACCTCATCAGCCTCACCAAGGCCATCACTGCTCCCATCGGCACGGCTTCAAGCATCAAGGGCTGAGCCGTGACTGCAAAGCTCAAGCCCTGACCGCCAGCGCGGGCCTGTCAACCGGCCTGCGCGGCGCCAGTCCCTCCGGGATTGTTCCGCGGAGCCAATTGCCGCTGCAACCAGGCGTGGACCACGCGTTCCCACCGTTCGGGGTCGACGTTCCACTCTTTGGTGTGCCGCGCGCCGTCGAACGGCTCGAAGGTGACCATCTCGGGGTTCTTTTCCGCAAGGCTGGCGGACGGCCCGAAGGGCACATAGTCATCGTCCACGCTATGGATCAGCAAAGTGGGCGTGCGTAACTCAACCGCGCGGGTTTCCCAGTCCATGGCTTTCAGGTCCACAGGCGCTGATAGTCCGGTCAACCTGCGCCCCAGCGGATGGCTCAGCATCATCTGCCCGTAGCGGCCAACGTTGTAAGGAATCCTGTTCATTTCAGCATGATGGGCCATCACATTGACCCAATTGATGACGGGCGCATCCAAGACCAACGCCCGGATGAGGTGGCGGTGCTTGGACAGGTCCGCCGTCTGCAGGCTGATCGCCCCGCCCATGGACCAGCCGAACAAAACGATCTCCTGCGCACCGTGCTCCAGCGCATACTCGATGGCGGCCTCAACGTCGCGCCATTCCGTGGATCCCAGGCCATACCGCCCGTCCGGCGCCGAGGGGGCCAGTCCGTCGTTGCGGTAGGAGATCAGCAGGCTGTCCATGCCGAGCTCGCGTGCGGTGCGGACGGCGCGGAGGCCTTCCAGGCGTGTTGCGCCCCGACCATGGACCATGATTGCGCAGACCGGCGCCGCTGCAGACGCTTCGGCGCGGATCAGCCAGGCAGGTGCCTTCCCGCCGTCGATCTCTATGTCCACGTCCTCGGCCGCCAGACCTATCGCGGCGGGATCCGGGTACGTTGCCCCGCTCCACCAGGCGCGGCGGGCCTCTGACAGGTTGCCGCTGTAGACCTCTTCGACCTCACGCAGCACGGTTTGTTCAGCGGGCGAATAGGACACAATCCGGCCGATCCTCGCGTGACCCTGGCCGCCGGAGAAGAACAGGCTGAAGACGCCGTCTATGGTGGTGTCCGGCGTGGCCGCAAGAATGACTTGTGGTCCCTTGTCACCGCGGATCACGGCAAGGACCTCCTGGTCCTCGTGCCGGGCGGCAGGGGTAATGACGCGGCGGGCAAAATATACGGCGAGCGCCGAGGACCCTGCGCCTACCAGACCGGCGACAGTGCCGCCTGCCAGGAAGCCGGCGATGGCCCATTTGGTGCGGAGGGACAGTTTCTTGTCTGCAGCGTCGCTCGCTGGCGGGGTAGTCGATGCCATGGTTCCATTGTTGCTGCTCCCCGGCACTGCCTGGTGCAGGTGTGGACCGCGCGGCGCACCTGAGCGGGAACCGGAGTCCACAAGTCGTCAGCGTCCAAAAGTCTGCGGACTGCGGTTCACCGGGACTACGCTGTAGCCATGAGTGATCCCATCGTCATCCTGACTGAAGAGCCCCTGGGCGCCGACGACCGCGTTAACATTGCCAAACTGCTCGACGGCGGTGATGCGCCCCTTATTGTCCTGGTTCCGTCCAACACCGAACGACATCTTCTGGTGGATTTCCTGGAGAATCTGTCGTTGCTTGATATCGCCAAGGCGTTCCGGGAGCTCACCGCGCAGCACCCGGACCCTGAGCTTGAGCGTGCGGAAGCCTCCGAGACCCTGGCTGCATCGCTGGCCGCGCTGGCTGGTTTGGGCGGGGGTGTCACCGGAGAAATCGTCGACGGCGGTGCCGTGGCCGCCTTGGTGGCGAAGGTCCGGGCGGTTGATGCTGCCCAGGCTGTGGTGATTACCCGGCCCCATGCCATTGCGGACACGTTCCACACTGACTGGGCCAATAAGGCGCAGGATCAGCTGGGGCTTCCTGTCCTCCACCTGTATGCGGGTTCGGGATTTATCGGCGACTCGTGAGCGTTGCATAAGACATGAACACTCCTGACAACACCAGCAAGACAACTTCTGTGCCCGTGGAGAAGAGCGATGCCCAGTGGCGCGAGGAGTTATCGCCTGAGGAATACCGTGTGCTTCGGCAGGCGGGAACCGAGCGGCCGTACACGGGTGAGTACTGGGACACCCACACGGAAGGCGTGTACCAATGCCGTGCCTGTGGCAGCCAGTTGTTCACGAGCCGGGAAAAGTTCGATTCCCATTGTGGCTGGCCGTCGTTCTGGGCACCTTTGGCTGAAGGCACGGTCCGGTATCTCCACGACCGCACCATGGGAATGGATCGCGTGGAAGTACGCTGCGCCAATTGCGACTCCCATTTGGGGCATGTTTTCGAGGGCGAGGGCTATGGCACGCCCACGGACCAGCGGTTCTGCATTAACTCCGTTTCACTGCGCTTGGTTAAGCCGGAAGAGAGCTAAGCACTCCGGACGGGTGGGCCTTTGGCCCGCCCGTCCGAAAGCCTGGCGCTCTGTTGGACGCCTCCACATCCCGGGACTGGACCTCAACCCGTCTCCAAGCACTGTTTGACCAAGACTTGCTTATGCTCACGGCATTCTTGGATTAGCAACGCTTTTTGCTTGCTACGCTCGGCCCAGAAGCAATCACCACGTCGAAAGGGCCGAGCTCCATGACCATCACCACCGCCATCCTCCCGCGTGTCACCGCCGACAACGCCGAGTGGATGTCCCTGAAGGCTGCGGCCACTGCACTGCAGGCGTACCAAGAGCAGGACGGTTCCATTGCCGATTCTTCGCTTCACTCCGAGGCGGCCGCCCTCGTTAACACAGTCACCGACGCCATCACGGCCCTGACTCCGCACTTCCCCCATGATGCCCGCTACTTGGAGCTCCTGGTAGAAGACTTCAGCCGATGGGTCCGGGGCGGCTTCGGGGTGCCGGACTTCCTGGACTCCCTTCAGGCGTTCCAGCCTCAGGAGCAGCGCATTGACGGCCTCCAGCATCTGGTGGTTTTCCCCATGTACACGCAGAATGGCAGCACTAACAGGCTGGTGGAAGCAGTCCTGATCGAGGTTATCTGGCCCGAGTTCATTGGCGGCCTTGAGGCAGGCGAGTACTCCAACAAGCTCTTCGTCCCCATCCGCTTCGTTGATTTCACTCCTGGGTACGACACCAACTCCGCCGTGCTCTTCCCCGAGACGGTGGCCGTCCGCGAGACCCCCACCTTCACATGGGGAGCCATCTTCGCCGATCGTGAGGCTGCCCGTTTCCGCCGCGTCCTGAAGGCGGCTGCCGCAACCACGTCCCTGGTACTTCCCGAGGACGCAGCGCAGCTGATCGAGGACCAGGAACTGACGCAGCGCACGTTCGTCATGTGGGACCTGATCCACGACCGCACCCATATGCGCGGCGACCTCCCCTTCGATCCGTTCATGATCAAGCAGCGGATGCCGTTCTTCCTCTACTCACTGGAGGAGCTGCGCTGCGACCTGACCGCATTCCGTGAATCCGTACGCATCGAAAAAGACGAAAATGCCGATCCCGATGCCCGCAAGCATGCAAAGCTCGTCCAGTATGCAGTGATCTTTGACCGGATCTTCCGTTTTGCCATTACCGGCAGCCGCGTCCGCAACTATGACGGCCTCGGCGGCCAGCTCCTGTTCGCGTGGATGCACCAGCACCACGTGCTCCACTGGACGGACAGCAAGCTCTCCATCGACTGGGACGAGGCTGCCTCGGTTGTGGTGGAACTCGGCGCCAAGATCGAAGAGTTGTACTGGCGCTCGATCGACCGCCCGAAGGCCGCCCACTGGCTGGCGGCATACGAGCTCATTTCGAGCACCGTGACTCCCCACCCGGCGTCCGTATGGGCCAAGGGTCCGGAAGCACTTCCTTTGGATGGCCCGCCCCGTGGCCTCACGGACCAGGTTTTGGACGATGAGTTCCCCCTGTCCATGTTCTATGAAGCACTGGAGAAGAAGATGCGCCCCGTCATCGAATCGACCACCGGGATCACCGGCGCGACGGCTGCCTGATGACCACACTGACCATCCTCGTGACCGGCGGGAGCAGTGCGTCCGGCATCGCCGTGGCGCGGGCGTTGGGGGCCGCCGGTCACAGGGTGCTCACTGTCGGTTCGGACGATGTCCGGATTAGGGCGGCCGCGGTTGAAGCGGGCCACGGAGCGACTCCCCTGGTCTCCGATCTCTCCAGCCTGGATTCCGTTCGGGAACTTGAGGTCACCGTCCGTGACCTCGGCATCGAAGGCATCGACGGCGTGATCCATTTGGTGGGCGGTTGGCGGGGCGCGAAAGGCATTGAAGACCAAACGGACGAGGACTGGGACTCCATGGAACGGACCGCTGTGACCACGCTCCGTAACGTCTCCCGGGTCTTCTACAGTCACCTCGAAGCGTCTCCGCACGGTCGCCTTGCCATGGTGTCGTCAACCACCGCAGCTGCTCCGACGGCCGCCGCTGCCAGCTATGCAGCGGCAAAGGCAGCTGCAGAAGCCTGGACGTTGGCCGTTGCCGACGGTTTCCGCCGGGCACAATCCGGCAACGCCGGGAACCCGGACGCTCCCGACGAACAGCACAGCGCGGCAGTAGTTTTTGTGGTCAAAGCCCTGGTGGATTCAGCCATGCGGGAGGCGCATCCCGAAAGGCGATTCCCCGGCTTCACGGACGTCGAAGAATTGGCGACTGCCGCCGTCGCGCTCTTTGAACAACCGGCTGCCACCCTCAACGGTCAGCGCATCCTGCTGGCCAAATAGACTTGAAAGCGTGAATGAACAAGTGACAAGCACAACAGAGGCAATCCACAGCGCCACCGAGACGCCCGGCGCGGCTCAACTGCATAACCCTGCGGTTCGCGGGTTCGCATCGGACAACTACTCCGGCGTGCACCCGGAGATCCTCTCAGCACTGGCAACCGCCAACGGCGGGCACCAGGTGTCCTACGGCGAGGACGTGTACACAGCGCGGCTGCAGGAGGTGCTTGAGCAGCAGTTCGGCCCGGGCATTGAGACTTTCCCGGTGTTCAACGGCACGGGAGCCAACGTCCTTGCCCTGCAATCCCTCCTTCCCCGCTGGGGAGCGGTCATCTGCGCCTCCACAGCACACATCAATATGGACGAGAACGGTGCACCGGAACGGGTGGGCGGGATTAAGCTCCTGCAGGTTCCCACCGAGGACGGTAAGCTCACTCCCGCGCTGATCGACCGGGAGGCCTGGGGCTGGGGCGATGAGCACCGCGCCCAACCGCTGGTGGTCTCCATCACCCAAACCACTGAGCTCGGCACCTGCTATACGCCGGAAGAAGTGCGGGCCATCGCCGACCATGTCCATGCCAAGGGCATGAAGCTCCACATGGATGGCGCTCGGCTGGCAAACGCCGCGGCTTACCTGGACGTGCCCCTTCGCGCGTTCACCCGCGACGCCGGCGTAGACATCCTGTCCTTCGGCGGCACCAAGAACGGCCTTCTTTTCGGTGAAGTGGTGGTTGCCCTGAACCCGGAGGCAGCTGACGGCCTGAAGTTCCTACGCAAGATGAACATGCAGCTTGCTTCGAAGATGCGGTTCATTTCGGCCCAGTTCATTGCTTTGCTGGAGGATGGCTTGTGGCTGCGTTCCGCCGCCCACGCCAACGCCATGGCCGCCCGCCTCCGGACGGCAGTTGAGGAAATCGACGGCGTGGAGCCAACTCAAGCAACACAGTCCAACGGCGTCTTCGCCATTCTTCCCGAAGGCGTTGCGGACAAGCTGCGGGAGTCCTTCGCCTTCTACGACTGGGATGCCGCCCGCCGCGAAGTGCGGTGGATGTGTTCGTTCGACACCACGGAGGAAGACATCGATGCCTTCGTTGCGGCGATTAAGCGCGAATTGGCCTGACGCATAACACGTGCAACCCGGGGCGGCGAGCCTGCACAGATTCGCCGCCCCGGAAGCATAATCTGCGATGGTGAACGCCCTCGCACAGGTTCCCTCGGAATTTCTCTTCGCCTTGGGATCGCTACGAAAAGCACAATGCCGCAGCGAACTGCGGCTTGACGAGATCCCAGCTCCTGCCCGCCTGGCTCCGTACGCAGTTGCTTTGGGAGCTGAAGTTTTCAGCCCCACCGCAGCAACCCGCCAAGTTCCCGTTCACGGGCCAGCGGCCAAGGCCTTCGCCGCGAACCAAGCCAACAGCCCCTCCAGCGAAGAGGACGATGAACTCGCCACTGGCCGCTTCATCCTCCTTTACGACCCCGACGGATCGGCCGTCTGGGAAGGGGAATTCCGCATCGTCACCTACATCCGGGCTCAAATGGACGCCGAGATGGGGAACGACTCAATGCTTGGCTCTGTTGCCTGGACGTGGCTCGTGGATGCCTTGGAGAACCATGCCGCGCCGTATCGCGCCGCCGGTGGCACAGCCACAAGAATCCTTTCGGAAAGCTTCGGTACCTTGTCTGAACGGCCGGACACCATCGACATAGAACTCCGCGCATCCTGGACACCGGCCAGCCAGGATGTTCAAGCCCACCTCGAGGCGTGGTCTGACATGGTCTGTACGTTCGCCGGGCTGCCTCCCCTGCCGCCAGGCGTTACCGGACTGCCCAACAGGAGGCTCAATTGACTTCAAGAAACGCGTCGGCGGGTACCCGCAATGGACCGGCAACACCCCGCTGTAGCCGGAATCGGTAAGCTTAAGCCACCATGACCCCTGAATATCCGGAAAACACCACGGCCGGCGACCCGGTTGCTGATCCCACCACCCACATCAAGGTAGACGGCTTCGACAGCCATGTCCCTGAAATTATCGATCTCGATACTCCCCGCGAGGGCGTACCCCTGGTCATTGATACCCCGTCCGGGCTGGAGCGGTGCGCAGCCGCCATCGCCGCCGGAACAGGACCCGCCGGAGTGGACGCAGAACGCGCTTCCGGGTTCCGCTACGGCCAGCGGGCATTCCTGGTCCAGATCCGACGCGAGGGTGCCGGAACCTGGCTGATCGATCCCGAGCCCTTCGACAACCTGGACATCATCAATGACGCCCTTCGCGGCGTCGAATGGATCCTTCACGCGGCATCACAGGACCTTCCTTGCCTCTCGGAGCTCGGCATGTGGCCGGACAAGCTCTTTGATACCGAACTTGCCGCCCGCCTGGCGGGTCTCCCCCGGGTGGGCCTTGCCGCCGTCATTGAACAACTTCTCGGATTCGGCCTCGCCAAAGAACACTCCGCGGCCGATTGGTCCACCCGACCTTTGCCGGAACCTTGGCTGCGCTACGCGGCCCTCGACGTCGAAGTCCTCGCGGAGCTCCGCGAAGAACTCATCGAGCTGCTGGAAGCCGACGGCAAGCTTGAATACGCCGAACAAGAGTTTGCGGGCATCCTCGCCGCGGGCCTCCCGGCTCCGCGTGTCGATCCTTGGCGGAAGACCTCCGGGCTCCACCAAATACGCGACCGCCGCCAACTGGCCGCCGTTCGTGAACTGTGGCTGGAGCGCGACCAACTGGCACGCAAACGCGACGTAGCACCCGGCCGTCTCATCCCCGACTCCGCACTTGTGGCCGCAGCCAAAGCGATGCCCACCACGGTGCCGCAGCTGCTGGCCACCAAAGGATTCCACGGGCGGTCTGCCCAGAGGGAAGCCCCCCGCTGGCTGCGCTGCATCACCAACGCCCGGACGCTCAAAGATCTCCCACCCCTGCACTTGCCCACCAATGCGCCGCCGCCGCCCCGGGTCTGGGTGGATCGGGATCCTGAGGCCGCAGCACGCCTTGCCACTGCCAGGCCGGCCCTGCAGGCAAAGGCCGATGAGCTGAAGCTGCCTGTGGAGAACTTGCTGACGCCGGATTACTTGCGGCGGGTTGCCTGGCGGCCCCCGGCTGACGTTTCCCTGGAGTCCGTCGCCGCAGAGCTGCGGTCCCTGGGCGCGCGTGAGTGGCAGATCTCCTTCGCCGCTCCCATACTCACCGAAGCCTGCTTGAACCCGGCCCCGCTGCCCGGCAAAGAATCCAAGGCAAAGGAAGCCCCAGCCTCAAAGGACGCCCAACCCACCGGCCATGCCGGCTGAATTCACCTCTTCCTTGAGGCCTGTCACCCGAACCGTGGTTTGTGGTGGCAGGCCTTTTGCGTCCCCGGGATACGCACTCCGCGTGCGGCGCGGGCCTTGCAAGCTAAGTTACCCACGAGTAACATTGCAGTGAATGCCAGCCGAAGCACCCGTGACGCGGGATTCGGCGCCATGTCTCAACGAGGAGTTAATACATGAGTCCATCACGCAGTGCTCAGAGGAACGTCCGCGACGTCGTGTTCGTGGACGGCGTGCGCACACCTTTCGGCAAGGCCGGCGACAAAGGCATCTATGCGGGTACCCGCGCCGATGACCTCGTGGTGAAGTGCATCCGCGAATTGATGCGGCGGAACCCCTCACTGCCCGCGGACCGGATCGACGAGGTAGCCATTGCCGCCACCACCCAGACCGGGGACCAGGGCCTCACCATCGGCCGCACAGCGGCGCTCTTGGCCGGACTCCCCCGCACGGTACCTGGCTTCGCCATCGACCGCATGTGCGCAGGTGCCATGACGGCAGTAACGACGACGGCGAGCGGCATCGGCTTCGGCGCTTACGACGTCGTCATTGCTGGAGGCGTGGAACACATGGGCAACCACCCCATGGGCGCAGGCGCCGATCCCAATCCGCGGTTCATGTCCGAGCGCCTGGTGGACCCTGCGGCGCTGAACATGGGCAACACCGCGGAGAACCTGCACGACCGCTTCCCCGCGATCACCAAGGACCGCACGGACTCCTATGCGGCAGCCTCCCAGGCCAAACTCGCCGCCGCGTACTCCAACGAACAAATCCAGCCCGACCTCGTCCCCGTCGCCACCATGAAGCCCGGCCAAGGCTGGGCACTTCACACCATGGACGAGCCCCCGCGGCCCGGAACCACTGTTGCCGATTTGGCCGAACTGCGGACCCCGTTCCGCGCCCATGGCCGGGTGACCGCAGGCAACGCTGCCGGATTGAACGACGGCGCCACTGCCGCCGTTCTCGCGTCGGCCGAAGCCGCTGAAGAACTGGGGCTCTCAGTCAAGATGCGCCTCGTTTCCTACGCCTTCGCCGGCGTCGAGCCTGAGGTGATGGGTATTGGTCCGGTTCCTGCCACGGAAAAGGCCCTGAAGAACGCAGGGCTGGGCATCGAGGACATTGGACTCTTCGAAATCAACGAGGCCTTCGCCGTGCAGGTCCTCAGCTTCCTGGACCACTTCGGCATCGCGGACGACGATCCCCGGGTCAACCGCTATGGCGGGGCGATCGCCGTCGGACATCCACTTGCTTCCTCGGGTGTCCGTCTGATGAACCAACTCGCGAGGCAGTTCGAGGAAGACCACTCGGTTCGCTACGGCATGACCACCATGTGCATCGGATTGGGCATGGGCGCCACGGTGATCTGGGAAAACCCGCACCACGCCGCCTACCAATCGTTCACCGCTGACCAGGCCATCGCAGCCACCACCGAAGGAGCCGCCGCATGAGCGCCGCAGAATTCCAGAAGCTCGCCGCCCTTTTCCCTGACGAAGTTGTCACACACTCCTACGTGCAGGACATCCAGTTGCCGGGCGGCGCAGGGACCTTCGCACTGATCACCCTGGACAACGGCCTTGACCACACCAAACCCACCACGCTGGGCCCCAACACGCTCGTTGAACTCGGCGGCGTTTTGGAGAACCTCAAGGAGCGCGCCACCCGGGGAGAGATTGTTGGCGTAGGCGTCACGGGCAAACCCTACTTCCTGGTGGCAGGTGCCGACCTCTCTGCCGTAAAAACACTCAAGGAACGCGAACACGGGCTCTGGATGGCGCAGCTCGGCCACGCCGTTTACAGCACCCTGGCAAATCTGGGCGTTCCAAGCTTCGCCTTCATCAACGGCCTTGCCCTGGGCGGCGGGTTGGAGATTGCCCTGCAGTCCACCTACCGGACCGTTTCCACGGGTGCCGGCGCCCTTGCCTTGCCTGAGGCCTTCATTGGCCTCGTACCGGGCTGGGGTGGCGTCTACATCCTGCCGCGCCTCATCGGTCCCGAGAACGCGGTCAAGGTGATGATCGAGAATCCCCTCAGCAACAACCGCACGCTCACCGGACCGCAGGCGTTCGAGCTCGGCGTGGCCGATGCCATCTTCGAACCCGCCGACTTCGTGGAACAGTCGCTCGCATGGGCGGCACGGGTTATCTCCGGCGACGTTACGCCTGAGCGGAAGAACTCCGTAGATGCGAGCGATGAAACAGTCGCCGGCCGGTGGGCAGCCGCGGTAACCGCAGGACGGGCATTTGTGGAGTCCAAGACCTCCAATGCCTCCCCTGCCCCGGCCAAAGTGCTGGATGTTATGGAAGCCAACCGCACCATGACCCAAGCAGAGTCGGCTGAACTCGAGTGCGAGACCCTTGCGGGGCTCATGCAAACCGACGAGTTCCGCTCCACGGTGTACGCGTTCCTGGACCTCGTCCAAAAACGCTCCAAGCGTCCTGCGGGGGCTCCTGACCGCAAGCTTGCCCGTCCGGTCACCAAGATCGGCGTTGTGGGTGCAGGGCTCATGGCAAGCCAGCTGGCACTGCTGTTCGCCCGGCAGCTGAAAGTCCCGGTGGTCATGACGGACATCGATCAGGCGAGGGTGGACAAGGGCGTCGCGTACGTCCACGCCGAAGTCGACAAGATGCTTGCCAAGAAACGGATCAAGCAGGACGCCGCCAACAGGACCAAGGCGCTCATTACGGGTTCCGTCTCCAAGGAAGCCTTCGCTGACGCCGACTTCGTCATCGAGGCCGTTTTTGAGGAACTGCACGTCAAGAAGCAGGTCTTTGCCGAGGTGGAAGCGATCGTTTCTCCCGAGTGCATTCTGGCCACGAACACGTCCTCCCTGTCCGTGACTGCCATGGCGGAGGATTTGAAGCACCCCGAACGCCTGGTGGGTTTCCACTTCTTCAACCCGGTGGCTGTCATGCCTCTGTTGGAGATCGTTCGGGCTCCCAAGACCGACGACGCCGTCCTGGCCACCGCGTTCGAACTCGCCAAGGGACTCAAGAAGACCGCCGTCCTGGTCAAGGATGCCGCAGCGTTCGTGGTCAACCGCATCCTGCTTCGCCTCATGGGCGAGGTCATCGCGGCGTTCGATGAAGGAACCCCGGCGGACGTGGCAGACAGCGCACTGCGCCCCATGGGGCTGCCTATGTCGCCGTTCACTTTGAGCGCCATGGTTGGCCTACCAGTAGCCCAACATGTACAGGAATCACTGCACGCCGCGTTCGGCGACCGGTTCCCGGTCTCGCAAAACCTCCAGAAGCTCATCGACAACGGAGTGAAGAGCCTCTGGGTTCCGGGCCCCGACGGGACTCCTGTCATCCCGGCAGAGACACTGGCCATCATGTCCTTCGGCAACACCCCTTCCACTGGTGAGGAAGTCCTCCGACGCACCCAGGACGCCTTGGCAGAGGAGATCGGGCTGATGCTGGAAGAGGGCGTCGTGGCCGGACCGGAAGACATCGACCTTTGCGTCATCATGGGCGCCGGGTGGCCGATGTTCCTGGGCGGCATCACGCCGTACCTGGACCGGGTGGGCGCATCCGAGCGGGTCAACGGCAAGCGGTTCCTCGCCGCCGGCGTAGCGTCGGCACCCGCTTAAGTCCCGCAAGAGCATAGGAAGAAGGGCGGTGGGGGGGGGGGGGGGGGGGGGGGGGGGG
>NZ_JBXALT010000011.1:156098-215762 GCF_058799755.1 Arthrobacter sp. GW822-FHT05G07
CCCGCCCCCCCCCCCCCCCCCCCCCCCCCCCCCCCCCCCCCCCCCCCCCCCCTTCTTGTGTGGCGCGTGTTTGGCCTAGAAGAGTGCCACCTTGGGCGCGCGGGGGAAGATCTCGTCCAATTCCTCGCGATCCTCCTGCGTGGGCACCCAGCACACGGCTTCGGCGTTCTCGCGGATCTGCTCCGGACGGGTGGCACCGGCGATGACGCTGCTGACGCCGGGCTGCGCGGCCAACCAGGAGAAGGCCAACTGGAGCTCGCTGATGTCCCGTTCCTTGGCGAACTGGCCGAAACGGCCAAGCTGTTCCCAGTCGGCATCGTGCACCAGGTTGGTCCGGGTGTGGCTCAATCGTGAGCCTTCCGGAGCTTTCCCCGCAGAGTACTTCCCGGTGAGCAGCCCGTTGGCCAGGGGAAAGTACGGAAGGATACCCAAGGAGAAGGCCCCGGCAGCGGGAAGCACTTCGAGTTCGGCGCGCCGATCAAGGAGGTTGTAGTGGTTCTGCGTCGAGATGAAGCGGACACCACCTGATGGTGATTGTCGTGCTACATATTCAGCTTCTGCGATCTGCCAGCCGGCAAAGTTGGAGTGGCCGATATACCGGACCTTGCCGCTGGACACCAAATCATCCAAGGCGGCCAGGGTCTCCTCGATGGGGGTGCGCGGGTCCGGGGTGTGGAACTGGTAGAGGTCGATCCACTCAGTATCCAAGCGGCGAAGGGACGCCTCTACGGCCTTGATGATATAGCGGCGCGAGCCCCGGGCGTCAAAGTCGTTGCCGTTGACTCCGTGCATATCCATACCGAACTTGGTGCCGATGACCACGTCATCGCGGCGCCCCTTCAGCGCTTTGCCCAACATGGTTTCGCTGAGGCCCGGCTCACGCCCGTATACGTCGGCAACGTCGAAGAAAGTCACCCCGGCGTCTAGCGCGGCGTGGACAACAGCGTCCGTACCTTCCTGGGATTCGGTGGGAGTATTGGCGCGGCCCAGGTTGTTGCAGCCCAGCCCAACAGCTGAGACGGTCAGTCCGGAACGGCCAAGGCGTCGGTATTCAGTCATGGATTCAGCCTATACGGCGCCTCGGAGCACATAGTCACCCAAGGCAACAAACACTGGCTAGCCAGTGCCGTAGGAGATCCCGGATTCCTCCATGGCATCTTCCAGTTGAGCCAGGGCGACCGGACCCATGCCGTGGAGCTTGGTAAGTTCAACTTCGCCGAACTCGGCCAGTTGCTCCAGTGTCTCTATCCCTTCGTGGGCCAGGGCTCGTCTCGCCGGCGCGGCGAGACCCTTGGGCAGTGGCGTATGTCCGGGCCAGTTGCTCTTGGAAGACATGGAGATCCCTCCTGATGCGTTGGGTGCTACTTAGAGAGTAAAGCCCACACCCTGCTTGGGCGAGTGCTTCACACGGAATGCCGTTGGGTCGCTATGAGGCGCTGCTGCCACCGTGAGCTTGGTGAAGTCCAGGTCCTCACCACGGACGCAGATCTTGATGGCATTCACTGCTTTGTTGACGTCCGGGCAGAGGCAGAAGATGTTCAGGTGGCCATTGCCGATTTCTGAACGGTCCACGATGCCCAAGCCCCGCCACGCCAGTTCGCCGGTGAGTGCGGCCTTGGCCTTCCGCTCAAGATGCCGGTCACGTTCGGTGCCGTCCTTGGTCTTCAGCGCAATCTGGGCAACTACCCAAAACTGTTCGGACTCCGGAATTTCGGCATAGCCGTCTTCCTCGCATTGCGCGGCGAAAGCAGCCATCAAGCCATCCACGGCAGAATCGTCGTCAACGTTTGCTTCGTCGGTCTTGCTTTGGTGGCCCACTACGCCGTGGTTGACCACGAACTGCTGGTCTTCGTCGTCATACCAGGCCTCCCGGAAGTGGAGAACTCCTTCGTCGTCGCGCTTGTACGCGCGGATGATGCCGCTCATGCTCGTCCTTTCCTGAACCACTCGGCGCTGGTGCTGGTGGCTCCATTGACGTCGAAAGGTGCTTTCATGGTGTCCACTGCCTCAAAGAGAGCTGCGCATTCTGCGCGCATTGTGTCCACCGTCTGTTGCGGATAGCCCATGGCCACCCGATGATGCTCAAATTCGTCTTCGTCGTCCACGAACACCCCATGCTTGGTGGAACGGATGACGTCCAGATCCATGTCGATCATGTGGAATTCAGTGACGCCCGGCTTGATGGGATTCCAGTCATGGCCGGTGGCCAGGTCAACGTAGATCCTGAAGTCGCCCGGGTAGCTGTCGTCGTAGAACGTGGCCACGAAATCACCGTGCCGCGGGACCAACAGGACTGCATCCGACGCGGTATAGAAAGCCGCGCCCGGGCGAGCGCAAAACTCGCCGGCCCCCTGAAATATCCACCAACCATGAATGTCTTCCCCAAGGTAGCGGCCAGGCACCACCCAGTGCGCTTTTCCGTCCCATTTCCTGTTCCTCGACACCACGAGGTCACCGGGCTGTAATGCGCCCGGAACGCGCCCGTCCGTCACAGGGTTGGCAGGCTGCCGGTGGTGGGGTGTTCCTGGCCCGGGAGGGGCCTGGCGAAGGGGACCTTTGTTCCCAAAACCTGGGCCACGACGTCGTGGGTTATTTTCTGGGCGGTGAGTCCCACGCGTTCCAGGACCTGGCTGCGGGAGCCGTGCACCAGGAACTCAACCGGCAGGCCCACTTCGTTCAGGGCGGTGTCTACACCGGCAGCCCGCATTTCCTGGCGTATACGGGAACCCACGCCACCTGCTCGGACTCCGTCCTCGATGCAGATCACCAGGCGGTGACGGGCGGCAAGGGCGATGATCGACTTCCGGACGGGCAGTACCCACCGCGGATCCACTACTGTGGAGCTGATGCCTTGGGCCCCCAAACGGGTAGCGACATCGAGTGCGAGTTCTGACATGGCGCCGACGCTGACAATCAGGACGTCGTTCTCTGTGGAGCCCTCCGGGCGGCGCGCGAGGATGTCCACGCCGTCGTGAAGCCTGTCGATGGCTTCAATTTCGGAACCGACGCTGCCCTTGGAGAACCGGACCACTGTGGGGGCATCGTTGATGGCGACGGCCTCACGCAGTTCTTCGCGGAGGCGGGTTGCATCGCGGGGGGCCGCCAGATGAAGTCCGGGCACGATTTGGACCATCGCCATGTCCCACATCCCGTGGTGGCTGGGCCCATCCGGGCCGGTCACTCCGGCACGGTCCAGGACGATAGTGACGCCTGCTTTGTGCAGGGCGACGTCCATGAGGAGCTGGTCAAAGGCGCGGTTCAGGAAAGTGGCGTACACGGCAACCACCGGGTGGAGGCCACCGAAAGCCATTCCCGCGGCGGACGTCAGAGCATGCTGTTCTGCAATGCCGACGTCGATCACACGCTCCGGGTGGCGCTCAGCGAACTTGTGCAATCCCACGGGGATCAGCATGGCGCCGGTGATCCCCACGATATCGGAGCGTTCATCCGCGATATCCGCGATCTCTTCAGCGAACACCGAGGTCCATGACCTGGCTCCCGGCATTTCCGTGGGCTCGCCCGTTTCCGGGTCAATGATGCCTACCGCATGGAACTGGTCTGCTTCATTGGCCAGGGCTGGTGCATAGCCGTGGCCCTTTTCCGTCATGGCATGCACAATGACCGGTCCGCCATAAGCCTTCGCGGTGTTGAGCGCATGTTCCATGGCTTGCAGGTTGTGTCCGTCAACCGGGCCGATGTATTTCATGCCAAGGTCTTCGAACATGCCCTGCGGGGCCCACCAGTCCTTGATGCCCTTCTTCATGGCATGCAGGCTCTTATAAGTGAACTGACCCGCCGGGCCGCCGTCCTGAAGCTTCTTCTTCCACCAATCCAGCATGCGCTCGTAGGCCGGTGTGGTGCGCAGGGAGTCGATGGTGGGACGCAACGAGGCAAGGTAATCGGCAAAACCGCCAACAGTGGGAGCGTACGAGCGCCCGTTGTCATTGACGACGATCACCACGCGGCGCCGCTTGTCAGCGGCAATGTTGTTGATGGCTTCCCAGGCCATGCCGCCGGTCAGCGCGCCATCGCCAACGACGGCGACGACGAACCGGTCGCCCTCGCCGGTCAGCTGCCGGGCACGCGAGATGCCATCTGCCCAAGACAAGGAGGACGATGCATGTGAACTTTCCACGATGTCGTGCTCGGACTCGGCACGGTCCGGGTAGCCGGACAGTCCGCCTTGCTGGCGAAGTGTGGTGAAGTCCTGACGTCCGGTGAGCAGCTTGTGCACATAGGACTGGTGACCGGTATCGAAGACGATGCTGTCCCGCGGAGAGTCAAAGTTCCGGTGGACAGCGAGGGTGAGTTCAACAACGCCCAGGTTGGGACCCAGGTGTCCACCCGTTGCGGCTACGTTGGTGATCAGGAATTCCCTGATTTCGCCGGCCAGTTGTTCCAGCTCGGTGCCGGACAGTTTGGCCAGGTCCCGTGGATCCTTGACGGTTTCCAAAAGTCCCAACGGCCCTCCTTAGGGTGAATGACGTGCTTGTTAACTCTAGCGCGTGCCCGGGCCTGCGCGTTGCGCCGTGGATTCGAGCCACGGCATTGTTCTCCCGGGCCGGTCCCCGGGACGCCAACAGCCCCGGCTGGTCGGGCGACCAGCCGGGGCTGTCCGGCTTCTGAATCAGCTGCTAATCAGCCGGTTCGTTATGCCGAGATCTGGCGCAGAACGTACTGCAGGATGCCACCGTTGCGGTAGTAGTCCGCTTCACCCGGGGTATCGATGCGCAGAACGGCGTCAAAGGACTTGGCGGTTCCGTCTTCGGCCGTGGCAGTCACCTTGAGCGTCTTCGGCGTGGTGCCGTTGTTGAGCTCGGTGACACCTTCCACTGCAAACGTTTCCGTACCGGTCAGGCCCAGCGTTGCTGCGGACTCACCGGCGGGGTACTGCAACGGAAGGACGCCCATGCCAATGAGGTTGGAGCGGTGGATGCGCTCGTAGCTTTCGGCGACGACGGCCTTGACGCCCAGAAGCGCCGTGCCCTTCGCTGCCCAGTCACGGGACGAACCGGAACCGTATTCCTTGCCTGCCAGGACAACCAGGGGCGTTCCTGCTGCCTGGTAGTTCTGGGCTGCATCGTAAACGTACGCCTGGGGCGCACCCTCCTGGCTGAAGTCGCGGGTGAAGCCACCTTCAACATTGTCCAGGAGCTGGTTCTTGATACGGATGTTGGCAAAGGTACCGCGGATCATGACTTCGTGGTTGCCACGGCGTGAACCGTAGGAGTTGAAGTCCTTGCGCTCCACACCGTTGGCCAGAAGGTACTGGCCTGCGGGAGTGTCCGACTTGAAGGAACCGGCCGGGGAGATGTGGTCCGTGGTGACGGAATCGCCAAGCTTCAGGAGCACGCGGGCGCCTGAGATGTCCTTGACGGGATCCGGCTGGGCCTTCATGCCCTCGAAGTATGGGGGCTTCCGGACGTAGGTGGAATCTTCGGCCCACGCGAAGGTGTCACCGGCGGGGGTGTCGAGGGCCTTCCAGCGATCGTCGCCGTCGAAAACGCCTTCGTAGCCCTTGGCGAACATAGCCTCGTCAATGGAGGAGTCGATGACTTCCTGCACCTCAGTGGGGTTCGGCCAGATGTCCTTCAGGAAGACCTCGTTGCCCTCGGAGTCGGTGCCCAGGGCATCGGTGTCGAAGTCGAAGTCCATGGAGCCGGCCAGTGCGTAAGCGATGACCAGCGGCGGGGACGCCAGGTAGTTCATCTTTACGTCCGGGTTGATGCGGCCTTCGAAGTTACGGTTACCGGAGAGGACTGCGGTGACGGAGAGGTCGTTGGCCTGGATTGCCTCGGAGATTTCCGGCTCAAGCGGACCGGAGTTACCGATGCAGGTGGCGCAGCCATAACCGACGATGTAGAAGCCGAGCTTCTCCAGGTACGGCGTCAGGCCGGACTTTTCGTAGTAGTCAGTGACAACCTTCGAGCCCGGGGCAACGGAGGTCTTGACCCACGGCTTGGAGGTCAGGCCCTTGTCCACGGCGTTGCGTGCAAGGAGGGCCGCAGCCAGCATGACGGACGGGTTGGACGTGTTGGTGCAGGAGGTGATCGAAGCGATCGACACTGCACCGTGGTCCAGCTCGAACTCGCGGCCATCGGCGGTGGTCACCTTGACCGGCGTGGACGGGCGGCCATTCGCACCGTTGGCGGCGGAGTAAACGCGCGCCGTCTCCGTGGTGTGCGAATCAGCGTGCGTGAAGGACGGCGCATCCGATGCCGGGAACGATTCGTCCAGGGACTCGTCCACGCTGCCGTCTTCGATGGCGACGTAGTTGTGGATGTCCTTGCGGAACTGCTCCTTGGCATCCGTGAGCTCGATGCGGTCCTGAGGACGCTTGGGGCCCGAGATGGAAGGAACAACAGTGGACAGGTCCAGCTCGAGGAACTCGGAGAAGCGCAGTTCGCGGGAGGGGTCGTGCCAGAGACCCTGTTCCTTGCTGTATGCCTCCACGAGGGCGACATTCGCTTCGGAACGGCCGGTCAGGCGCAGGTAGTCCAGGGTGACGTCGTCGATCGGGAACATGGCAGCCGTGGAACCGAATTCCGGGCTCATGTTGCCGATGGTGGCGCGGTTGGCCAACGGCACAGCCGCAACGCCTTCACCGTAGAACTCAACGAACTTGCCAACAACACCGTGCTTGCGCAGCATTTCGGTGATGGTCAGCACCACGTCAGTAGCGGTAGCGCCAGCCGGGATGCTGCCCTTGAGCTTGAAGCCCACAACGCGGGGAATCAGCATGGAGACGGGCTGGCCGAGCATGGCTGCTTCGGCTTCGATGCCGCCAACGCCCCAGCCCAGGATGCCCAGGCCGTTGACCATGGTGGTGTGGGAGTCGGTGCCAACACAGGTGTCGGGGTAGGCACGGACAACGCCGTCTACCTCGCGGGTCATGACTGTGCGTGCCAGGTACTCGATGTTGACCTGGTGGACGATGCCGGTTCCCGGGGGAACAACCTTGAAGTCATCGAATGCGGTCTGGCCCCAGCGAAGGAACTGGTAGCGCTCACCGTTGCGCTGGTATTCGATCTCCATGTTGCGCTCCAGTGCGCCGGAGTTTCCGAAGGCGTCGATCTGGACGGAGTGGTCGATGACCATTTCTGCAGGCGCCAACGGGTTGACGCGCTTGGGGTCACCGCCGAGCTCCTTGACAGCTTCACGCATGGTCGCCAGGTCCACGACGCAGGGAACGCCGGTGAAGTCCTGCATGATGACGCGGGCGGGGGTGAACTGGATTTCCGTGTCGGGCTCCGCATTGGGATCCCAACCGGCCAGGGCGCGGACATGGTCAGCCGTAATATTGGCGCCATCCTCAGTCCGCAGGAGGTTTTCAAGCAATACCTTAAGGCTGAACGGAAGGCTGTCTGCGCCCTCTACGGAGTTCAACCGGAAAATTTCATAGTCGGTGCCGGCTACATTCAGTACGCCTTTGGAACCGAAGCTGTCCACAGTGCTCATGGCAGGACTCCTCTCGCAACAGTTTCATCTTTGTCGCGTGGTTGGCCGCTAGCCAGTTAGGCGCACCTTACTTAGCCTGGCGGCATCTCTCTTGGTCACCCCGGTCCGCGGCGTTGATTTCTGCGGACCGGGACTACTACAGCCATCGTAGTGGCATACTCCGGCGTTGCGTCACTGATCAGGTGCCGCTGTAAAAACAAGCAGTTCCGCCTGCTGCCCCATGGAAGGCGGACCGCGCCGCGGCTACGCGGCGGGAACGATCAGCCCTACAGTTTCCAGGTGATGGGTGTTCGGGTAAAGATCGAAGGCCCGCAGGGACTCCAGTCGCCAGCCACCTTGATGGAAGTAACCCAGATCACGTGCAAAGGATGCGGGATCGCATGACACATAGGCGATTGCACGGGGTCCGGTGGCCATCAATTGCTTGACCACGGCCTTGCCCGCTCCGGCACGTGGTGGATCCAGCACCACCGAGTCGAAGCTGCGGGCACGTTGGTGCAGGACCTTCTCCACACGTCCCTGCACAATTTCCACCTGGGCTTCACCGTGCAGGTTTTTTCGGGCGTCGCGGCTGGTGCCCGGCGCGCCTTCAACGGAAAGTACCGAACCGGTAACTCCGACGACGTCCGCCAAGGGCGCCGTAAACAGGCCGGCGCCGGCGTAGAGGTCGGCCACTGTCGCGCCGGGCTGCAAGTAGCCACCGCCGGAAAGATAGCCCGTCACAGCGTCCACCAGCGTGTCCGGGGCGTCCTTGTGGATCTGCCAGAAACCCTCACCGGTCACACGGTACTCATGGCCTGCTGCGGTTTCCTGCACCCAGGTCCTCCCCCGAAGCTGCAGGACTTCGCCCTTGCTGGGATCGAAGCTGGCAACCGAGACATGGTGCGGCAGCTGCGAAAGGATGCTGTGCAATCTCTTGGGGCTGGTCGATTCTTCCGGAGCCAGCAGAATCAGGGGCCGCGAACCGTTGGCGGGCACGGCAACTTCCACACGGGCGATGCCGGACAGGTCAAGGTCCCACAGCTTCAGCTCGTTGACGCCCGTAAGCGCCAACGGCATCTCCTTGATGGGAAGCACTACGTCTGAACGGTGTGCGTGCATGCCCAACCGGCCCTTGGGGGTCACTGCGAAGCTGGCCCGCGTACGCCAGCCGAGTCCGCCGTCGTGCTGATCTCCCACGGCTTCCACCTCGGTGGTGAGGTCCAAGCCGGCAAGCCGCTTGAGCTGTTCCGCCAGCACGTCCGCTTTCAAGGCCCGCTGGCGCTGCAACGAAATGTGGCCGAGCTCGGCACCGCCCACCGGCGGAGCCCCGCGGCTCCATGAGCCCAGCGAGTCCGCCTGCTTCCAGAAGTGCGGAACGCGGTCGGGTGAGGCTTCCAGGACCTCGACGACGTCGGCACGCCAGAAGCGCGACGAGTCGCCGGAGTCGGTCAACCGGATCCGGACTTTCTCTCCCGGGATGGCGTGCCGGACGAAGATGACGCGCCCTTCATGCCGTGCGACAAAGTGCCCTCCGTGGGCTATGGGGCCTACATCCACCACCAGTTCAGTGGCGGGCGCATCCTGGTCTCCGGAGTGGTGTTGAGGGGAATTGCTGTGGGAGGTCATTTAGGTATCCTGCAGTGCCTTTGCTTCTTCGGACGATTTCAACTGCCACGGGACGCTGGCAACCATGACTCCAGGTTCAAAGTGGAGCCTCGTCTTGATTCTGAGTGCTGTTTGGTTATGGACGAGTTGTTCCCACCATTTGCCCACCACATATTCGGGGATGTACACCACGATCAGGTCCCGCGGTGAGTCGCGGCGCATGTTCTTGATGTAATCCATGATGGGTGTCACGGTCTCACGGTAGGGGCTGGCCAGAACGGTCAGGGGAACGGGGATTTCCAGCTTCTCCCAATCGCGGACCGTCTGGGCTGTCTCTTCAGCACTGATGTCCACGGTCACGGCGTCCAGGCGCGATGGCCGCGACGCCCGTGCATATGCCAACGCCCTGAGGACCGGCTTGCGGACGTGGGAAACGAGGAGAACCGCGTGGACCCTGGTGGGAAGTGCACGCGGTGAGGAATCCTCGTCCACGGCCAACTCCCTGGCCACGTTGTCGTAGTGGGCACGAATGCTCCACATGATGAGGAAGAGAACAAACATGGCGAGCAAAGCAATCCAAGCGCCTTGCTCGAACTTGGTGATGAGGACGATGACAAGGACCAAGGCCGTCATCCCGAAGCCCAGCATATTGATGGTCCGTGACTTGATGATACGGCGGCGGACGGCTTTGTCCCTGGCGAGTTTAAGTTCGCGGCCCCAGTGCCGGATCATGCCGAGTTGGCTGGCAGTGAAGGAGATGAAGACGCCCACAATGTACAGCTGGATCAGCTTGGTGACATCTGCGTTGAACGCGAGAATCAGGACCAGCGCCCCGGCTGCCAACGCAAGGACGCCATTGCTGAACGCAAGCCTGTCGCCACGGGTGCGGAGCTGCCGGGGCAGGTAGCCGTCTTGGGCAAGGATCGAACCCAGCACGGGGAAGCCGTTGAAAGCCGTGTTGGAAGCGAACACAAGGATGACGCCGGTGGCCGCAACGACGACGTAGAAAAGAATGGAGCCGGACCCGAAGATGGTGTCTGCGATTTGGCTGATGGCAGGTGTCTGGATGTACCCCTCAGGAAGTGGCTTTCCGTCCACCAGGAACTCCCGGGCAGGATCCAGGACGATGTGCACCTTGGTGGCGTTGGCCAGGTAAAGGATGCCTGCCAGCATGGAGGCTGCGATGACGCCGAGCAGGAGCAACGTGGTGGCCGCGTTTTTGCTCTTGGGCTTCTGGAAGTTTGGTACGCCGTTGCTGATGGCCTCAACACCGGTCAGCGCGGCGGCGCCCGATGAAAAGGCACGCAGAAGCAGGAAAGCCCCGGCCAGGCCCACCAGGCCCTCATCAAATCCGGGCTCAGGGACGATGGTGAAGTTGGCGGAAGGTGCCTCCCCCAAGGTGCCGGTGACCGCCTGAAAGATACCCACCCCGGTCATTCCAAGGATGGACGCCATGAAGATGTACGTCGGGACAGCGAAGAGCGTCCCGGCTTCCTTGACTCCGCGAAGATTGACCAGCGCCAGGATGATCACGCCACTAGTGGCAATCAGTGCCTGCTGGCCATGGAGTGCCGGGATGGCGGTGGTCAGGTACGTCGCCGCTGATGACATGGACACGGCAACCGTCAGCACATAATCCACCAGCAAGGCGGAGGCGACGGTAAGACCGGCGTACTTGCCGAGGTTGACGTTGGCAATCTCGTAGTCGCCGCCTCCGGACGGATACGCGTGCACGTTTTGGCGGTAGGACGCCACCACCGTGAGCAACACCACCATGACGGCCAGGCCCACGAGCGGGGAGAAAGCCACGGCGCTTACGCCGGCAAGGGCGAGCGTCAACAGAATTTCGTCGGGGGCATAAGCCACCGAGGACAGGGCGTCCGAGGCGAAGATCGGCAAAGCGATGCGTTTGGGCAACAAGGTGTGGGACAGGCGGTCGTTCCTGACTGGCCGGCCCACCAACACCCGCTTCGCGGCATTCAGAATTGTCAGCACTCCGCAAAGCTACTCTGAATCCCCAGGGATGTCATGACGGGTTGTCGCCGGCTTAGCCACGCGGCACCGGTAAAGTCATACCGAGCGGGATGGACAACACACATTAGGAGACATGGTGGCTCACTTCGTGATCATGGGTTGCGGCCGTGTTGGCGCAACCCTGGCACACACTTTGGAGGATGCCGGCCACTCGGTGGCCATCATCGACCAGGACGAGCGGGCCTTCCGCCGGTTGCGCAACACGTTCACTGGGCGCAAAGTCACCGGAGTCGGGTTTGATCGGGACACCCTGAAACAAGCCGGCGTGGAAGAGGCCTATGCCTTTGCCGCCGTATCCAGCGGCGACAACTCGAACATCCTGGCCACGCGTGTGGCCCGCGAAACCTTCCATGTTGCCCACGTGGTGGCACGGATTTATGATCCCGGCCGCGCCGAAATCTACCAGCGGCTCGGCATCCCCACGGTGGCAGCCGTCCGCTGGAGTGCCGACCAGGTCCTGCGCCGCATCCTTCCCGAGCAGCACCTCGCCGGTGACTACCGCGAGCCGTCGGGCCGCTTGGTACTGGCCGAAGTGGATCTCCACGAGGATTGGATCGGACACAGCATGGACTCCATCGAGTCCGCCGCCGGAATCCGCATCGCCTTCCTCACCAGGTTTGGTGAGGGCCTGTTGCCCCAGGCCGGCACCGCATACCAAGAGGGCGATACTGTCCACGCAATGGTGAGCCTGGACAGAACCTCCGAGATCAGCCGGATCCTCGCCAAAGCACCCGCCAAGGAGTCTTAGTGAAAGTTGTCATTGTTGGCGCGGGCAGCGTCGGCTCGTCCATTGCGCGTGAGCTGCTGGCCCACAAACACGAGATCCTCCTTATTGACTTGAAGCCCGAAGTCATCGGACGCAGCGGGCTTCGAGGTGCCCGCTGGCTGGTGGGCGACGCCTGCGAACTCAGCACCCTGCAAGACGCCAAACTTGAGGATGCCGACGTCGTGGTTTCTGCCACAGGCGACGACAAAGTGAATCTGGTGGTATCACTGCTCGCCAAGACCGAGTTCGGTGTGGGACGGACAGTTGGGCGCGTCAACAATCCCAAGAACGACTGGATGTTTAATGACTCCTGGGGCGTGGACGTCGCAGTCAACACCCCGCAGCTCATGACGGCCCTGGTGGAAGAGGCTGTTGAAATCGGCGACATCGTGCGGCTGCTGACCCTGCAAACAGGCGTGGCATCGATCGTTGAGTTCACGGTTCCCCACGATTCCCATGTCATCGGGAGCACGGTGGGTGGTATCGACTGGCCGGAAGACGCAACGCTGGTGGCTATCCTGCGCGACCACGCACCCATCACCCCCACACGCGATGACGTCCTGGACGGCGGCGACGAGCTGTTCTTCGTCACCACCATCGCAGCGGAAGACGGGCTGCGGGCCCTGTTGTCACCAGCGGCCGAGGACGGCCAGGAACCTCGTGAGGGGTCCTCCGAAGCAGCAGATCAGTCCGCTGAAGACGACGGCTTCGACGGCTGAGTCGCCGGCTTGGTGACCAGCCAGGCCACCCAGAGGCCCAGGATGTACAGCGGGGCCCCCATCAGGAGCCTGGTGGTGGCCAACGCTGTCAGGCCGGGTTCACCCATGAAGTACAGCGGCACCTGAACCACCAGGCGGAGAGCAAGCACCGCCACCACAATCCACGTGCCCAGGCTGTAGGCGCGGAGCCTTTCAGCATCCTTCCGCCACTCAAGTCCCTCGTTGCGCACGAAACCGAACAGAAGCCCCGCAACCGGCCACTTGAGCGCGATGGAGAGCACCATGCCCGCGATATAGGCGATGTTGGTAAAGAACCCCAGGACATAGAAGTCCTCTGCCTTACCCGTGGTGTTGGCCAGCCACGCGGAAATACCCACGCCCACCACGCCGGCCAATGCCTGCGTCAAGGGCCGCCGCTGGATCAGGCGCACCACGGTGAAGACGGCGGCGGTAGCCAGCGCCGCGATAAGAGACGGCGTTAAATCCCGGGTGATGGTAAAGGCCACCAGGAAGACCAGTCCGGGAAGGATGCTCTCGGCAATGCCCTGTACCCCGCCCGCTGACTTCAGCATGTCGACGTGC
The DNA here is from genome assembly GCF_058799755.1 of Arthrobacter sp. GW822-FHT05G07. Classification (NCBI taxonomy): domain Bacteria; kingdom Bacillati; phylum Actinomycetota; class Actinomycetes; order Micrococcales; family Micrococcaceae; genus Arthrobacter; species Arthrobacter sp. GW822-FHT05G07. The sequence goes on from NZ_JBXALT010000011.1 coordinate 169,245, forward strand.
CCCGCGCTGTTCCGGTGAAGGCCGGCCTTTTCGGCATATCCCGCAGCGAGCTCGGACACACTGGGTGAGTCCGGACCGGCCTTAGCCGCGTCGGGCAGCACAACGTGGTCCTCCGGGGGCGTGGGGCGGCCTGTGTCCTTCGGTTCTGATCCGTTTGCCACGGTCATAGGTGCTCCTGACGGGAAAGTATTTCGTATCGGGGATTGAACATGGCCGGTAGTCCATCAACCTGGGTCACCATGCCGTTCAAGCGAAGTTGCACACCGGCTTCAATGCCGGGAACCCGGGTCCTGCCCAGCCAGATCACACGGAGGCGGTCATAGGACTTCCGGGCTCCGCCGGGAGCGGACGCACGCTGGTCCCCCGGCCTCAGGGCATCCACCACCACAGCCGAAAAGAATGGTTGTTCGCTGGGCGGTTGATGCGTTACGGATTCAATGAAGCCGGTACATACAGCCCTGCCCCGTGCAGGAAGATCACGGACTCCTTGCTCAGGGGGCCTCTGACCGGGCACACCGCTGCCGCCGGGGGAATCAACCAATCTGGGTGATCTCCGGCCCTCGCTCCGGCTGCTGCATTGCAGGCGCTGCCGGGGGAACCGCACCCTGGGGTGCGCCCGCTTGGCCCGGTACCGCGGCATCCTTGGGCAGGCGCAGCTGCAACAGTTCGCGCGGAGGCATCGGATTGTCCCCGCGGACCACCACAACTTTGCGGAAGAGGTCTTCCAGCCCCGCTGCGGCATCACGTTCCAAGGCAGCCTGCCCGCCAAGGACACCACGGAGGAACCATCGGGGCCCGTCCACACCCATGAAGCGGGCGGCACGGAAGCCGCGGCTGCCGTCAGCCGCCTCAGCGGGCAGTTTGGCCACGAGTTCCGTGCCGAAAGCTCCGGAAACCTCCTCGGTTTCCCCGCCTTGGCTCGCCACCGACTGGGTGATCTGCTCGCGGATTTCGTCCCAAAGACCTTCGGAACGCGGCGCCGCGAACGCCTGGAGCTGCAGGCTCGAACCGTTGAGGTCCATGGTCACGGCCACCACGCGTTGGGTGGCTTCTTCCACCTCAAGCCGCAGTTGGAGACCATCCGCCGGTGCGATCAACAGTGCACCGAGGTCGACGTAGCCATCGCGGCTCTCGATCTCGTCTATGTCCAAGGGGCCTTTGCCAAGGCGGAAATCGCCGGGCGTACCGGACCCGCCTGGTTCGGAAGTCAGTGCCTCGGCACCGGACTCCTCAACAGTGCCGGCGGTTTCGGACCGATCGTCCTTGGACTTCTTGCCGCGCCCAAAAAGCATTGGGTTTTCTCCTTAGTAGTGGTCTATCCCCAAGTAAACCGCAACCACGTTAAACCTCGCTAAACCGCGCACATACGTCAATCGTTTGGTGTGCGGTACACGCCAGGTTCGGTAGTCTCTCAGGCCTTCGGTGCGTTGAATCCACCCGTGGACCCGAAGCCGCCGGTTCCACGAACGGACTCGGACAGTTGGTCAACAGCCACGAACTGCGCGTATTCGACGCGCTGAATCACCATTTGTGCAATTCTATCGCCGCGCTTGAGGTCAATGGCATTTTCCTGGTCGGTGTTCAGGAGCGTGACGGCGATTTCGCCACGGTAGCCTGCGTCCACAGTGCCGGGAGCATTGACCACCGTGAGTCCATGCTTGGTGGCCAGCCCGGAACGGGGGTGGATCAGGGCAACGAAACCTTCAGGCAACGCAATGGAGACGCCCGTTGGAACGAGTTTCCGTTGGCCGGGAGCAAGGTGCACATCCACACGTGCGCGGAGATCGGCACCGGCATCGCCAGGGTGCGCGTAGGACGGGGCCTCCAACCCGGCGTCGAGCATTTTCAGCTGCACTTCCAAAGTGGGGGCGCTGTAGGCTGCTGTGGTTTCGCTGCTGTCCGCGACTGCGGAGCTCTGGTCTGTGCTGAATACTGCGGTCTCGTTGCTCACAATGGTCCATTCTACTGGGACCACGGCCAGGGCCCGATAAGCTGGACCCATGCCTACGCCTGACCAGTCCTCCCCCATGCCTGCCCGGAACACCCCTTCGGCCTCCGACGTCCTGTACACCGAGAAGTTGTGGCCGTCTGTGTGGATCTGGGTTGTGGTGGTTGGCTTGTCCGGCGCCGGCGTCCTGATGTTTGGTCCCATCAGCGCGGCCACCGGCATCATCGCCGCCTTGGTGCTGCTGGCCATCATGACCATCATGTTGGTGCTCTCTACGCCCACCATCACCGTTACGGCTAACACCGTCAGGGTGGGTCGGGCCAGCATCGACCGCAAGTTCGTAGGCTCCGTCCAGGCATTCAGGAAAGCAGAGGCCACCGCTGAACGGGGCCCCCGCCTGAATGGACTCGCCTACATGTGCTTCCGCGGGTGGATCGACCCCGTGGTCAAGATTGAGATCACGGACCCCGCGGACCGGACCCCCTACTGGCTGGCGTCCTCCCGCCGGCCCGATGAGCTCGTTTCCGCCCTCACCACGCCACAGCGTTAACGCCGGGCCGGTCAGGAGCTGACGCCACCCGTGACGCCTTCCGTGGGGGTTCCCGGCCCCGCGGCAGCGACTAGCTCTCGCATTCGGTGCAGTACTGGTGGCCGCCCCGTTCGGCAGCGATCTGGGACCTGTGCTTGACCAGGAAACAGTTGAAGCACGTAAATTCATCAGGTTGGGGCGGCATGACCTGAATGAGGAGCTCTTCCCCGGACAGATCCGCGCCCGGCAACTCGAAGCCATCGGCGAGGTCGGTCTCGTCGACGTCCACCGCTGAGGACTGCTTCCCCGACTGGCGCGTCTTGAGTTCTTCCAGGGAATCCTCGCTGACGTCTTCCTCGGTCTTTCGAGGGGCATCGTAATCCGTGGCCATGGTCCTTCTTCGTCCTCCATACCTGTTCCGGGTTGGAAACCGGAGTGCAGCAACTCTCCTGCCGCCGGCTTAAGGGTGCAAACGCCGGACGCCCCGGATTTGTGCCCGATCTCGGCCAGATTGTCCTCCCCCACGCCCAAAAAGTCCATAGAACTCGATCTGGTGCGAAAAAGCTCGGGAAGCCTTCCGGAATCGATCGGCTTTCAGCGGAATATCACGGCACGCCCTTTGTCCTAGTAGGAAAAGGCCCCCGCGGGTGGCAGAGTTTCGAATGTCAGTTATGCCATGTGGTGGAGGGTGTTATGCAGGATCTACGGCTGGTAGGCGTCCACGACGACGGCGGGCATCTGCTCTTAAGCGGCCCGGGCGGTGCGATGTTCCAGCTTCCGATCGACGAGGCCCTGAGGGCCGCGGCGAGCCGCACCCCTGCCCAGGTGGCCGCACGCGCTTCCAACACGGCGATTGCCATGTCGCCCCGCGACATCCAGGCCCGGATCCGCAGCGGAGCCACGGCCACGGAAGTTGCTGAACTCTCCGGCCTCCCCCTTGCCAACGTCCAGCGCTATGAAGGCCCTGTGCTTGCAGAGCGTGAGTACGTAGTGCGGCAGGCCCGCAACATCGAAGTTGCCTCCCCTGCCCCCGGGCATGACATCTACCGCTCCGCTTTCGGCGACAACCCGGCCACTCTCGGGGAGATGGTTGACTACCGGCTTTCGGCGCACGGTATCGATTCCTCCACGGTGGATTGGGACTCCTGGCGTCGCCCGGACGGCACCTGGACCGTCGTCGCACGCTTCGAAACTGTTCCCGGCGCCCATGGAAGCATCGGCGAAGAGCCGCCTGCCATGTGGACTTTCAGTCCCCAACGCAAGTCCCTGCAGAACGCCAACCGCTGGGCCCAGCAACTCAGCGAACTTGAGCCGATGGACGGCCCGGTGCCTGCGCGACGACTTGCCGCGGTTTCGGACAGGCCGTTCGATTTCGAAACCGACGCCGAAACAGCAGCACGTGCGTCCGCGAAAGAATCAGACAGCCTCCTGGAAATGCTCCGCTCCCGGCGAGGCCAACGCTTGGGCGTGGACGAAGACGGCGATGATGCCTTGGCAGTACTGCTGAGCAACGTTCCGGCAGCGCACCCGCGGCCGGGCGAGGAAAGTGACGAGGCGGCAGAAGAAACAGGCCATGCGGATGGTGAGCCGGCAGCCCCTGCCGCCGAGGAGCCCGCACGCAAAGACGGGCGCCCTTCGATGCTGTCGCGGTTGAGTCTGGCCCCGCGACACTTTGAGTCCCACGACGACGACGGCGACGACTCCCTGAAGCTCCACAATGGAGTCAGCACTGACACACGTGAAATAACGGTGGTAGCCAGCCCGCTCCGGCCCGTTACTTCCTTGGCGGGCCGCAAACCTGCAGGGCTCGACGAACTCCTCGGCGGCAGCGGCAACCCGGAACCCCGCGGGGAAGACGATTCCACCGGCTTGCAAGCTGCACATGACGTCCCTGGCGTCCCTCAGGATGAGACTCCCGTAGAGGACCAGAAAGACTCAGACGTTCGCAAGGACGTTGATGCCCCCGCGGAACGCCAACCCTCACGCCCCAAGCGGTCCAGCATCCCGAGCTGGGACGAGATCGTTTTCGGGGCTCGCGGAGACTAGCCCCGCGGAGATTGCAGCAACGGCTGGCTGGATCGGCTAGCCGTGCCGGAGAGCTCCTGCCCCCGGCCAGAGGCAAGCATCAATGTCGAACGGCAGCGGCTGGTCCGCCCCTGCCATCAGATTTGCGCCATGAGCCGTCACACGCCTCATGTAGTGCCGGCGGCATAACGTCTCGTAACCCACGGCGTGCGCGGGCACAGGCTCGTCGGGCACAGGCTCGTCGCCGCTGTTTTGGGGTGCGACATCGCCCACCATCACCTGGTCACCCTCCACCACCATGATGCCGTTCACGGTGCGGGCGTTCTGCGTTGCCCGTCGGCCACACCAGCACAAAGCTTCCACCTGCAGCACCTGCACTTTGTCCGCGAGTTCAATAAGCCGCTGTGAGCCGGGGAACAATCTGGTACGGAAGTCGGAGGTGATGCCGAACGCGAAGACATCCACATCCATCTCATCCACAACCCGCGCCAACTGCTCCACCTGGGTGGGTGAGTAGAACTGCGCCTCATCACAGATGAGGTAGTCCACGCGGAGTCCGTTGGTCCGCCGGGCAACCACTTCGTCCCAGAAATCGGTGCCGCCCACAACCTCAACCGCATCGGTCTGAAGGCCCAGCCTGCTGGAGATCGTTGAATCACCTGCACGGTCGTTACAGCTGAACCGAACACCTCCGCGGCCCCGTGCCCGATGATTATGGTCCATTTGGAGGGCCAGGGTGGACTTGCCACAGTCCATGGTGCCAGAGAAGAAGACCAGCTCAGCCACGTTTGCCCTTCTTGCCGGCAGCGGCGAAGCACAACAGGGGTACTTCGCGCTCGGCCTTGGTCAGCGAACCGTGCTGCCCCACTACTTCGAGTGATGCCGGGCGGGCCCTCCGTGTGTCGTAGAGGGCCAGGGTGTCACGCGCTGCGATCATGACGTCGCCGATGCGGGGGGCGACCTCGGGACGCACCGGGCCGAATAACCCTGCATCCGCGGCCTGCTCTCGCGTAAAGGCCCATATCCTTTCACCAAAGCGACGACGCCAGGCTTCAATGAGGGCTTCCCGGTGGGCAGGGGCTGCGTCCGGTTCCAAGTAGAGATGGACCATGCGGGGCTCGCCGGCAGTGTGCCGGACACCGGCCACCAAAGATTCATCAGCGGAGTAATCGATCCTTTGGGACTCGGGAACGTCCAACATGCCGTGGTCGCCGGTCACCAGGATGGTGGTTCCGGGAGGCAGTGTGGCGGAGAGCCTCTTCACCGTGGAGTCGAGTTCTTCGAGTTGGTGCTCCCAGCGGTCGGACTGGCAGCCATAGCGATGGCCGGCCTTGTCCAGCTCGTTGGCGTAGAAGTACATCAGGGAACGGCCGCCACCGGACATTGCCTCAGCGGCTGCGGCGGTCCTGGCATGCAGGGTGGTACCGCCCACAAAGCGGCTTCCCCGCAGAGCGGCCTGTGTCATGGGCGAGTTTCCGAACTGCGGCAGGCTGACGGTGACGACGTCCAGCTCTCCCGCCAGCCGTTCGAAGACCGTCGCGTGAGGCTGCCATAGCGCAGGATCCACCTGTGAATCCCAGTTGCCCAGAAGGTTGACTACCTTGTCTTGGGCGGGATCGAGGACGTCGTAGCCCACCATTCCGTGCTGGCCGGCAGGCAAACCGGTGCCGAGGCTCGCGAGGGACGCTGCCGTGGTGCTGGGAAAGGCGGCGTCAATCCATGGAGGGACATTGCGTTGTCCCTCAGCCATGACCGAACGGAGGAAGGGCGTGTGGGAGGCCTTCTGCTTCAGCAGGCTGCGGCCGAGGCCATCGGCGAGGACCACACAGACACGCTGCGTTGACGGCAGCTGAAGGTGGTTGGTGAAGCCGGGCATGCCAAGGGCCGCGGCGGAACTCGTCAGGACTTCGGCTATGGATCTGCTCCCGAAAAGCGGGGGCGATGGGAGGTCTGCGGCCGGGGCGGTCCCCGCAGCTGTGTTCACCGGGTTCTGTGCAGTTTCCCTCAACGCTGGTGTCCGCGGCTGAGGCGGTTGCTGAAGACGCCCGAACGCGGCCTCGGTGCCGGGATGCTGGCATGTTGGGCGGGTGTTGGGTTGCCCGTATTGACCGCACGCAGTGCACGGGCAAATGTCTTGGCGTCCTGGACTGCTTGGAGTCCGTCTGCCTCAGCGCTGATCCGCAGGACAATGTCTTCCTGGGCGATGGTTCCGCTGTAGCCATGGTCGGCTTCGCACTGGGGATCCCCGCAGCTCGCCGGCCCCATGTCCAGGCGTTGCCCGCCGGACCAAGCGATGGACACAGTCATCTCACGGACAGGATCGGACGGCTTGTAGTCCTGGGGTTGCGCATACATGTAGCTGAGCACCACCGAGCGGATCTGGGCCACAGGTACCGACTCAGTGGAAACCTGGGCGACGATCTGTTCTCCGGCCTCATCCAGCTGCTGGTCATCAACGTGGGTGATCACCAGCATGTCTTCCGTGAGCACCAGCACGGTGATGTGCCTGCGGACCTCGGCACGGTCGAAGTGGGTCTCCAGGTGGACCAAGTGGGAGAGGCACTCCCGGCCATCCAAGGCGTCGTCAACGACGTCTGCCACCAACCGCGGGTAGAAACCTGCCTGCTGCAGCGCCTGGTCCAGGCTCTGTCCCTGCGAGCCGTGATGGTGGGCGGTGTGGTGCCCGGCGTTGGACGGGCGGGATTGAGGCGTCGGAGACTGGGTGCTCATTCCCCCATTTTCACAGATCGCTTGGTGACTACCTAACCGTGCGGTCCCTTCCTGTGGCTAACCCCGCATGGCGCGCCGGGCACTGTCCGTACGCTGCGCTGCGTTGCCGATCCAAACCTCCGCCCCCAGGATGGTGGCGCCTGTGGGATGTGCAAGGACGGGGTTGAATTCCACCAGCGCGATTCCAGGGTGGTCATCTTTTAGCTTGGCGAGCCTGGCTGCGATGTCCTCAAGGGCTGCCACATCCACGGCGGGCAGTCCTTGGTAGCCGAAGAGCTTCCGGGACGCCCGGGGTGAGCGGATGACATCGTGCAGATCGGCAGCCGATAGCGGCGGCACCCGATGGGCCCAGTCGTCCAGCAGGTTCACGGCATCTCCTGCCAACCCGAACGACAGAACCGGCCCCAGCAGGGGGTCTTCCATCGCACGGAAAGTGCAGGCCTGCCCCACAGGTGCCATCGCCTGTACTTCAAGTGAGGGTGATCCGTAAGGCTCCAAGGCGCGGCGCATTTGGGCGATGTTCTGCCTCAGGGACTCCGCGTCCTGGATATCCAGCCGAACCCCACCCAGGTCAAGTCGGTGCCGCAGCGCAGGATCGGTGGTCTTGAGAACTACGGGCCATCCAACGGTATCCGCGGCTTGCACGGCTTCATCAGAGGTACCAAATCCAAGCGACGGTACTACCTCGATTCCGTAGCCCGACAGCAGCGCCGCGGCAGCACCGGCGTCGAGCTTTCTGATCTTTTCGCCCGTGACGCCGGCCAGCATCGCGGTCAGCGTGTCCCTGGTGCCGTCCACATCGCAGTCCTCGGGCTCCACAAACAGCCCTTGGTCCCGGTCGCGCCACTGCGCATAGCGGACGATCGCAGCCAGAGCCGCCACGGCGGCACCGGCATTGGAGTAGCACGGCAGCACGGGCTTGCCGGCTGTTCCTACCATGCCTTCCACCTGCACGGAGGGATCCAGGATTCCGGTGAACGCAGCCACCACCGGTTTTCCGGATTCAGCAGCGCATTCGGCCAAGACTCCTGCCAGCGCCTCCACGGTGAGTCCGCGGGCGGGGAGGAGTGCGGCAACCACGGCGTGGACGGACTCGTCCGCGAGGCTCTCCTGCAAGCTGGACCGGAGGGCAGGAACGGCGAGCGACATCCCTGCGTCGAGGTCCAGGTCCGTTACTAGTCGGGCTACGTCCAAACCGAGCGGCACTGCACTGTCCGCAACCACTTTGCCCAAGGCGACCGAGTTGGAATAGACAGCCAGGCCCGGCCCCTTGGGCAGTGCCTGCGAGGACGCAATCTGGGCTATGTCCATAAGCTGTTCAATGGTCTCGACGCGGATGACGCCCGCTTGGCGCATCATGGCATCCACGGCCGCGCCCGGCGCCTGGGTGGTCCGAACCTCGTGCCCGGGCGGAAGGCTAAGTCCCGTGACATCGGACTTGGCCACGATTACGGGCTTGCTGCGCGACAACCGCCGGGCGAGTCGGGAGAATTTACGGGGATTGCCGATGGACTCCAAATAGAGCCCCACGGCGGAGGTATCGGCGTCATCTTCCCAATACTGCATGGCATCGTTGCCGGAAACGTCGGCACGGTTTCCCGCAGACAGGAACGACGACAAACCTAGCCTGCGGCGGCTGGCGGCGGCGTAAACCGCCACACCCACGGCAGCCGATTGGGAAAACAAACCCAGGCTTCCCCTCGGAGGCATCGTGGGCGCCATGGACGCGTTCAAGGATACTGCCGGGTGCGTATTCAGGATCCCGAGGGACTCAGGGCCAATGACGCGCATCCCGTTTGCCCTGGCCCGACGCACCAGCTCGTGCTGGCGGGCCAGTCCCCGCTCGCCGTCGTCGGCGAATCCGGCAGTGGCCACCACAAGGCCCTTGACGCCGGCAGCTGCGCAGTCGTCAACTACCTTGTGGACTTCCTCATAAGGAACGGCGATGATGGCCAGCTGAACCGGCCCCGGGATCTCGGACAATTTCCCGAAGGAGATCATTCCGGCGAGTTCGAACGCTTCCGGGTTGACGGCGTAGACCGGACCTTTGAAGCCGCCTTCGATGATGTGCTCCAGCAGCTGGTAGCCCACCGTCCCCCACTTGCGGCTGGCACCGATAACAGCCACCGACGACGGCGACAACAGGTCGCGCACGCTGCGCGCCTCCGCGCGGTGCTCCCGTGACTCCATGACGGCACGTGATTTCTCCGTAGGATCGATGTTGAATTCCACGGAGACAACGCCGTCGTCGAATTGGCGTTTGAGGTCATAGCCGGCGTCTGCGAAGACCATCAGCATTTTACGGTTGTCCGGCAGGACCTCGGCCGTGAAGCGGCGAATCCCGTTTTCCCGGGCGGCAGCTGCCAAATGCTCCAGGAGGATGGAGCCGATCCCGCGGCCCTGGTGTGCGTCGGAAATGTTGAAGGCGACCTCAGCCTCGGCAGGATCCTCAAGCCGGTCGTAGCGGCCGATCCCTATGATTTCGCCGCCGATGGTGATGACGAATGCGACACGGTTGATGTGGTCCACTTCCGTGAAGCGCCGCACTTCCTTGCCGGAGAGCTTGGGCTTGAAGGAGAAAAACCTCATGTAGATGGAGGCCTGCGACTGGCCCGCGTGGAAGGCCTGCAAAGCGTCCGCGTCTTCGGGTCGTATGGGGCGAAGGTGGGCTGTCCCGCCGTCGCGCAGCACGACATCGGCCTCCCAATATTCCGGATAAATGCCGACGCCGGGCTGATCCACCATAGGCTTAGCCTAGCTAAAACATCCGCAGTACAACTTTCAAGGATCCACCGACCCCATGGCCCGCAGCCAAACTCCCGCACGCAAAGGCGAGCCCCTCGGCGATTTCACCGAGAACATCGTCGATATCGATGTCACTTCCGAGATGGAGGGCTCCTTCCTGGAGTACGCCTACTCGGTGATTTACTCGCGCGCCCTCCCGGACGCACGCGACGGACTGAAGCCGGTTCAACGGCGCATTCTGTACATGATGTCCGACATGGGCCTCCGCCCGGATCGAGGACACGTCAAGAGCGCCCGCGTGGTGGGCGAAGTCATGGGCAAGCTCCACCCGCACGGCGATACCGCGATATATGACGCCATGGTCCGCATGGCGCAGGACTTTTCCCTCCGGCTGCCACTGATCGATGGCCACGGCAACTTTGGATCGCTCGACGACGGCCCGGCAGCACCGCGCTACACGGAAGCACGCTTGGCGGCCGCAGCGCTGACCATGACGGACCACCTTGACGAAGACGTGGTGGACTTTGTCCCCAACTATGACAACCAGCTGACGCAGCCCGATGTCCTCCCCGCTGCTTTCCCCAACCTGCTGGTCAACGGCACCACGGGCATTGCTGTGGGCATGGCCACGAACATGCCTCCGCACAACCTGGTGGAGGTCATCGCCGCCGCACGCCACCTGATCGCCAACCCCGGTGCCACGCTGGAGGAGATCATGCGGTTCATCCCGGGGCCCGACCTTCCCACTGGCGGCCGCATCGTGGGACTGGACGGAGTCCGGGACGCGTACGCCACGGGGCGTGGATCATTCAAGACCCGCGCCAAGGTTGAGGTGGAACAGCTGTCTGCCCGTCGCACGGGCCTGGTGGTCACTGAGCTTCCCTACATGGTGGGCCCTGAGAAGGTCATCGAAAAGATCAAGGATGCCGTCAATTCCAAGAAGCTGACCGGCATCAGCGACGTCGTTGACCTCACGGACCGTAATCACGGCCTCCGCCTGGTCATCGAGTTGAAGAACGGTTTCAATCCCAACGCCGTGCTTCAGCAGCTGTACCGCTACTCACCCATGGAAGATTCCTTCGGCATCAACAACGTCACCTTGGTGGACGGCCAGCCGCAGACGCTTGGCCTCCTGCAGTTGCTGCAGGTGTACGTGGAACACCGCCTGAATGTGGTGCGCCGCCGTACCTCTTTCCGCCTTGGCAAGAAGAAGGACCGCCTCCACTTGGTGGAGGGCTTGCTGATCGCGATTGTGGACATCGACGAGGTCATCCAGATCATTCGTTCCTCCGACGAAGCCTCGGCCGCGCGTGAACGCCTCATGTCCATCTACGACCTCACCGAGATCCAGGCCAACTACATCCTGGAACTGCGCCTGCGGCAGCTGACCAAGTACTCGCGTCTTGAATTGGAGAAGGAACAGGACGAACTCCGCCGCGAGATCGAGGCACTTGAAGCCATCCTGGCCTCGGACGAGTTGCTCCGAGATCTTGTTTCCGGCGAGTTGGCCGTCATTGCCGAGAAGTACGGCACGCCCCGGCGCACGGTGCTGCTGGAATCGGAAGCTGTTTCCCCCACGGTTGCTGCGGCATTGGCAGCGTCAGTTCCGGGCCCCAAAGGCAAGGCGGCAGCGCTGCCGCTGGAAATTCCGGACGACCCCTGCTGGGCCCTGCTCAGCGTCTCAGGGCAGATTGCCAGGACATCCAACCAGGAGCCACTCGCCGAGGCCGGCCCCCGCACCAAACACGACGTCTTCCGCTCAGTGGTGAAGACCACCGCCAGGGGCGAAATCGGCGCGGTCACCTCGCAGGGCCGCATGCTGCGGCTCCAAGTGATGGACATGCCCGTGCTGCCCCCGGTCTCAGGTCTGCCCAACTTGGCCGGTGGCGTCCCCGCCAAGGACTTCATCACCTTACTCAAGGGGGAAACCTTGGTGGCCTTCGTGCCCTTGGACGCCGTCCTTGCCATTGGCACGGTTCAGGGCGTGGTGAAGCGCGTGCAGCCCGATTACCCGTTGAACCGTGAGGACTGGGAGATCATTGCGCTTAAAGACAAAGACTTGGTGCTCGCGGTGGAACCTGCCCAGGACGACAACGTGGACCTCGTCTTCGTGACAAGGCAGGCCCAATTGCTTCGCTTCAGTGCGTCGAACGTCCGTCCGCAGGGACGCACAGCAGGCGGCATGGCCGGCATCAAGCTTGGGGCCGGGGACGAAGTAATCCACTTCGGTACCGTGCGCGCGGACGATCCTGCCGCCGTCGTGGTGACCATTGCCGGTACCAACGGCGCCCTTCCGGGGACGGCGCCGGGTACTGCCAAAGTGACTGCTTTCGAGGAGTATCCCGCCAAGGGTCGGGCAACAGGTGGCGTGCGGGTTCACCGCTTCCTCAAGGGCGAAGACACGCTGTTGATGGCGTGGGCCGGACATGGTCCTGCCAAGGCTTCATCCGCCGCCGGCGTGGCACGGGCACTCCCCCACGAGCATGGTCGCAGGGACGGATCGGGCGTGCCGCTGTCCCAGCCTGTGGAGGCAATCGGGCCGAGCATGGCCTGGGCTGAAGCCGCGGAATAGCCGCAGCATAGCCGCAGAAAAGTCAAGCAGCACGGCAAAGGCCGGGGGTTATGGCACCTCCGGCCTTTGTGCTGCCGTGGCCTTGAAGCCACCGCATGGGCTAGCCGGTTTGGTTGATGCTGAGTATGTTTCCCTCGCTGTCAAGGAACCATGCTGCAGCGCTTCCATCGGGCATCGTGGCGATGCCGTCTTCGGTCTTCAGGCCAGGGAAGTCGTAGTCCTCAAACTTGACTCCCTTGCCGCGCAACTCCTGCACCGTGGCCTTGACATCACTGACAGTCCAGCCCATTTGGGTGTTCTTCGCAGTCCCTGCATTCGACGTCTGATAGACAAAGAATCCGGTTCCATCGCCGCACCTGTACTGGAGGTTGTCGTCGTCGTCCGGATTTTCGGGTTCCAGTCCAAGTTTTTCGCTGTAGTACGCGCGTGCCCGGGCTATGTCCTGTGCCGGTAGGACGGCACCAACCTGCTGATCCTTGAGCATTGTTTTCTCTTTCCGGCTCTCCCCCCGGAACGAACTTTACTCTTGGGCGGGTCGGTAAGTAATTGGAAAACGACACCATATTTCGTGGGCTGCCCAGAGGCACGGAGCGGATCAGCTTAGACTGGCCGCATGCCGATCATCCCTGATGAAAAAGACTGGACCTGGGTGCTCTCACAGCCCTGCCCCGAGTGCGGTTTTGATCCCGCGACCGTGACTCCCTCCACGGTGCCTGGCACCGTCGTCAACATGCTCCCCCGGTGGCGTGCCGTCCTGCGCCGGGAGGACGTTGCCACACGTCCTAATGACCACACCTGGTCCAACCTGGAGTACGCATGCCACGTCCGGGACGTCTTCAGCCTTTTCGACCAGCGTCTCAACCTGATGCTGACGGAGGACGACGCCCGGTTCGCCAACTGGGACCAGGACCAGGCCGCGATCGACGGAGAGTACGGTTCGGCGGACCCACGGACGGTGGCCGATCAGCTTGAGGCCGAGGGTACGGAGATTGCCGAGTCCTTTGCACGGGTCACCGAGGATGACTGGCAGCGTACCGGAACGCGCAGCAATGGATCCTCATTTACCGTGCTGACGTTCTCCCAGTACTTCCTCCACGATGTTGTTCACCATCTTCATGATGTGGACGGCTAGGAACCTAGAGCATTTTCTCCCACGTCATGCTGCGGTTCACGGGCGTATAGCCCATGCCAAGGTAGAGTTCCAGCGCCCCGGTGGGGTTGGCTGAGTCAACGTCCAGTGATGCCACGTCCATTCCCGCCGAGGCGTAGCGCTGCATGGCATCGGCGAGCAGTGCTTGGGCAATGCCCCGGCCGCGATAGGCACGCCGCACGCCAAGGAGCTCCGTGTAGCCTTCCTTGAAACCGCGGTCCGCGGCAGAGTCGGGATCGAAGCTGGTCAGCTGGTATCCGGCCACCTCGCCTTTGGCTTGGTCGATAACCACCGCGCCCAGATCGTGCCGGGCAGTGGGTTCCTCGATGGTGAACCGCCACGATTCTTCGTCCCGCGGTTCGCTCCCCCAGTGGTCCCTGAACGCATCGTTGTGGGCTTGGCGCACGGGTTCGAAGAGCGATGGATCGAGGGTCCTGAGCTCAAGTCCGGCGGGAAGCCGGACTTCAGGCAGTTCCGCAGTCAATGGCCGGTGCATTTCGCTGAACCAGCGCACGGCCCCGTAGCCGTGCCCCATCAGGAGTGTTGCCTGATGTTCGTGCTGCTCCTCCGTCTGGATGCGGAGGCGGGGCGGCGCCGTGGTGTGACCGGCGGCCTCATCGGCTTGGAACCGGTTGCGCACTTGTCCTTCCTGCCACACCAGGACTGCAGAGCCGATGCCTCGTTGTTGCCACTCCGGATCGACGCACGCCATTCCTGTGGCCTTGTCTCCCGTGGGGTTTTTGGAGATACGCCCATAGGCGCGCGCTACTCCCCCGGCGTCCAGGCCCAACAGGGTGCTGGTTTCCGGCGGGTTCTTGGTGGACTGCAGGATGTGGACGAGGTCGCCGCGCTTTTCATACCAGACGGGATGTTCGACGGCGGCCGTCCGGGAGATCAGGCCTGCCCAGTTATCCAGGTCTTCCATGGTGGCCGGCCGCCATTGAAGGCCGGTTGCGAGGACATCAGGCATGGCTTGGCTTGCGGCGTCGAAAGGCATGCCAACAGGCTACTGAGCAGTAGGCCTTCCCACCAGTTCCGCCGCGCCCGGACTTCGCTTGACGGCAGATCGGACCGCGGGCAGTTCAAGCCGCGCATCTGCCGGATCAATGTCCTCCGGGTTATGGGTGACCAGGACAATAGTGACGTCCTTGAGCCCGCTGCGGAGTATAGCCATCATTTCCCGGGCCGAGCCCGCGTCCAAGTGGGCAGTTGGTTCGTCAAGCAACAACACGGAAGCTCCGGTGAGGAGGGTCCTGGCCATGGCAAGCCGCTGCCGTTCGCCGCCGCTCAGGAATGAACCACCGGGACCTATGCGGGCGTCGAGCCCATCCGGCAACGCATTCACCACTGAATCAAGTCCGACGTCGGCCAGGGCCTTGTGCATCTCCGCCTCGCTGGGCTTCGCTCCGGCCGGCCGGCTCAGCAGGAGGTTGCCACGAAGAGTGGAGTCGAACAGGTGGGCCTCTTGGGGGCACCATGCCGCTGTGCCGGAGAGCTGCACAGTTCCTTCCGTCAGCGGCAGGAATCCGAGGAGCACGGAGAGGAGCGTGGACTTCCCTGCGCCCGAAGGCCCTGTTATGGCAAGCCAGCGGCCAGGCTCGGCAACAGCATTTACACCAGTAAAGACGTCAGGCCCACCGGGCCAGGCCGCTGATGCACCTATCAATTCCAGTCCTGCTTTGCCGGGCCGATCCGGCAGGCGCCGGGTGCCGCCGTCGTGGTCTTCCGCTTGGTTCAGTGAAGCGGGAGCGTCCAAAGCGCCGGATGCCGCCACGCGGCCCAGCACATCTGCGAGCGCGGGCGCTTGGCGTACGGCGGATACGATGCCCCCGAATGGTTCAACCAGGGCCAGCTGCATCAGGACTATGACGGCTGCGAGTTCAGGGGCGACAGTGCCGTTCAGAACGGCGGGCGCACTCAGGACGCCCGCCCACAATGCGGCCATGGAGCACCCGAGAACGATCACGGCCTGGCCGAGCCCTTCAGCCCATGCCGAGCGCTGTGCAGAGAGGGTGGCGGTGCGGTCTTTGTCGCGCAGTGCACCGAGGACCGGCTCGCTCACTCCGTTGGCGCTGAGTTCCGCCCGGGCGTCAAGGGCGGCGGCCACTCCCCGAAGCACTACTGAACGCATGTGCTGTTCGGCTTTGGCTGCGTTCCTGTCAGCCAGGACGGCCAGGGTCGGGGCAAGGATCAGCCCCACGACGGCGGCCATCACCACCGCTGCCAGAGCCTCCGGTAAGACCATGGCTGTGGCGAGGATCGCCGCGGCCCCGACTCCCACGGCGGTCATGGGCGGGAGGACAACCCTGGGCAGGAGATCGCGGAGGGTGTCCACGTCGTCCACGATGGAGCCCAAGACGTTGCCGCCTTGGAGGAGGCGGCGGAGAGACAGCGCCCTGCGGCTCAGTGATGCCCACAGTGCGCCGCGGAGGCGGGTCATGGCAGCGAAGACGGCATCATGGGTCAGGAGTCGCTCGCAGTATCGCAGCACGGCCCTCCCTATGCCGAAGAACCTGACTCCGACGATCGCGCCGAGCAGGTAGAGGATGGGTGGCTGTTGGCTGGCCCGGATGATCAGCCACCCGGACAGTCCCGACAACGCCACTGCGAACAGGGCGGCAACTACGGCCACGATTCCGGCGGCGGCGAACTTCCAGCGCACGGGTTTCAACACCCGCAGAAGACCCTGCGCGCTACCGTTCGCGGGAACGGAAAGGAGATCACCGTGGAGTGCAGCGTCTTTCGCGGGGACTGCAGTGTTGGGCTGGGCTGCGGCAACGGTGCGCTGTGCGTTCTTCGCTGACACGGCAGGCACGGAGTTCTTTTGCCCTACAGGCACGAGCTGGTCGGCGAGCGCCCGGGTGGCGGCGTCGTGGGCCACCAGGATCACTGTGACGTTGCCGCGAAGCGACTCGATGGCGTGGCGGACAACGCTGGCGGAGTACGGGTCAAGATGGGCGGTGGGCTCATCCAGCAGCAAGAGCGTCGCGCCGGCTTCCACTCGGGCCAATCCACGGGCAAGTGCTACGCGGCGCAGTTCGCCCGGGCTCAGTTCGGCGGGATGCTTGGCTGCCAAGTGGTCGGCCGAGGCCTTCCGTAGGACGCGGGTCACGGCGTCAGCGGTGTTCCCGACGTATCCGTCCAGGTAGAGCTCAATCTCTTGCTGCACTGTTTCGGCGGCCATGACGGGCTGTTGTGGAACCCACGCCACCGTCTTTGCTGCCGCACCTGTGATGACTCCTGTGACCTCGGCGCCGGGTCCCTGTCCGATGAGGCCGGCGAGGACCCCGAGGACCGTGCTCTTGCCGGCGCCGCTGTCACCGTCGAGGGCTGTTACGCTCCCCTGGTGGGCGGTGAAGCTGAGAGGCCCGACGGCGGCAGCGGACCTTCCGTGGTACGTCACCGACACGTCGGCCACCACTACTCCGGCCGGGGCTGCGTCGGACGTCCCGCCATTCTGGAGGCGCTCATGCGAAGGGGCGTCCAGTACTTTGTTGGTGGTCTGTAGGGCCGCCCTGCCGTCATCGCTGGCGTGGTGCGCGGTACCGAGCTCCCGGAGGGGCAGGTAGCAATCCGGGGCCAGGATCAGTGCCAGCAGGCCGGCTTCGAGGGGCATGTCCCCATGTACCAGCCGGACGCCAATAAAGACTGCCACCACGGCCACGGAAATGGTTGCAATGAGTTCGAGGGCCAGCGCGGAGAGGAACGCCGTGCGAAGGGTGCCCATGGTCCGGGTGCGGTACTGCTCGGAGATGTCTTCCAAGGCTGCGCGCTGTTCGGTGGCACGGCCCAGGCCAACCAGGACAGGCAGGCCTTTGGCGAGCTCCAGTATGTGGCCGGACAGTTTCCGTAGCGTGGTTTGCGCTTCCTGGACAGTGTCTTCGGTGTGCCTGCCTATCAGGACCATGAACAGCGGGACCAGGGGAACCGTCAGGACGATCACCACGGCACTTACCCAGTCGGCGAAGAGGATCCGGGCTCCGATCAACAGCGGGACCGTAGCGCAGTTCACGATGGCAGGTAGGTACTGGGTGTAGTAGTCGTCCAGCGCGTCCAGTCCCCGCGTCGCGAGGATGGCCAGGCCGCCGTCGTTCATTCCCGCTACGGGCGACGAACCGCCGTCGGACAGCGAGCGCCTCAAGAGCCGTGCCCGCAGTTCCTCTTTGACGCCCAGCGCGGCCCGCCTGGAGGCAATGCCTTGGCCCCAGGCGGTCAGGGACCTGAGGACTGCCCCCACCGCACCCCAGACGAGTCCGTTGTTCCACTCCTCCGACCCGGACGCGAGTCCTGCCAGCATCCCTGCAACAGCCTGGGCCATGAGCACCAGGGACAGTGCCTTGAGGGCGGACATCAGGCCAATGGCGTAGAGCGCCGATCGCGTGGCCGGGCCGGAAGGGAACACGGGTTTCATGGGTCGACTAGTCTCCCGATTGGCTTGGAGTGGAGGGCGAGCTGTCTTTGGAAATCATGACCTTCGCGGCGATGGCGGGCAGGAATCCATGCGCTTCGGGGATGTGGGCCGCGCTGACACGCCGTCGGAACACCCAGTACGTCCAGGACTGGTAGGCGATCACAAGGGGCAGTCCAACGGCTGCCACGATGCTCATCAGGCCAAGGGTGTAGTCCGAGGACGAGGCGTTGGAGATGGTCAGGTTGAAAGCGGGATCGATGGTGGAGGGGATGACCACAGGGAACACGGCTCCGAAGATCGAGGCTGTGGCGCAGACAATGAACGCGCCGAGAGCACTGAAAGCGCGCCCTTCGGACCCAGTACGGGCCAGCCTCCATGCCAGGACGACCGCTACCACTGCAGCGACCACCAAGGCCCAGGTCCACGGTTTGCCGCTCAGGAACTGAACGGCCACCATCCAGCCGAACATCGGCAACACCGCAAACGGAACCAGCCGCACAAACCAGCGGC
Source organism: Arthrobacter sp. GW822-FHT05G07 (assembly GCF_058799755.1). Lineage (NCBI taxonomy): Bacteria > Bacillati > Actinomycetota > Actinomycetes > Micrococcales > Micrococcaceae > Arthrobacter > Arthrobacter sp. GW822-FHT05G07. The sequence goes on from NZ_JBXALT010000011.1 coordinate 187,865, forward strand.
GTGCACGGTACCGCACCTCGCCGTCGGTCTTCAGGGCCAGGAACGCAAGGGCGTGCACCAGTGCGAAGGCCACGACACCAAAACCACCCAGGAGTGCGTAGCCGCTGAACCAGGACATCGGGCCACCGCTGCGGTCTCCGTTGGCGTCCAAGGGCAGCCCCGTGGTGGTGAGCGCCAGTGCAGCGCCGATGCCGAACGCGGCCACGAAAGACCCGACGGCGATCGCCCAGTCCCAGCGGTTGCGCCAGCTCTCGGAGTCCACCTTGCCGCGGTATTCGAATGCGACAGCCCGGAAGATCAAGGCGGCCAAGACTGCCAGGAGCGGGAGGTAAAGGGTGGAGAACAGCGAGGCGTACCAGAGGGGGAAAGCTGCAAAGGTGGCACCGGCTGCGGTGAGCAGCCACACCTCGTTGCCGTCCCATACAGGGCCGATGGTGTTCAGCAGGACGCGGCGGTCGGTGTTGTTGCGGGCGAACAGCTTCATGAGCATGCCGACGCCCAGGTCAAAACCCTCCAGGAAGAGATACCCGGTCCACAAAACCGCGATGGCCACGAACCAGATGGTTGGCAACAGTTCCATTGTCAGTGCCCCTTGGCTTTAGTAGGCGAATGCCAGGACGTCGTCGCCGGACTTGTCCGGGCCGGTGTCGTCGTCATTCTTGTCGGGTTGGTTGTCTGAGTCTTTGGCGTGGGCCAGTTCAGGCATCGCCGAGGCCACTCCACCACGGATGTACTTGACCAGGAGCTTGACCTCTACCACCAGCAGCACGGCGTAGATGGCTGTGAGGACCACCAGCGAGGTCATGAGTTCTCCCGCGCTGACGCCCGGGGATACCGCGGCAGCTGTGAACATAAAGACCTGGTCAATACCGTTCATGTCCGGGTTGGGCGCCACCACGAATGGTTGCCGGCCCATTTCGGTGAAGATCCAGCCTGCGGCGTTGGCGCCGAAGGGAGCGAGGATCCCAAAGACAGCGAGGCGCATGAGCCACTTGGATTGGGGAACGACGCCCTTACGGGTTACCCACAGGGCCAGCAGTGCGGCGAACGCTGCAATGCCGCCGAAACCGATCATCATACGGAAGCCCCAGTAGGTCACTTCCATGACGGGAACGTATTGGATTTCCTGTCCGGCGCGCTCACCGTAGAGCGGGTTGTCCGGCAGGTGGGTGCCGTACTTTTCCTTGTACTCACCCAGAAGGCTGTTCACGCCCTTCACTTCAGTGGTGAAGTCGCCCTTGGCCAGGAAAGAGAGGATGCCGGGCACTTCGATAACTGCAACGATGTCGTCGCAGTTGGTGGCTCCCAGGTTGCCAACGCTCAGCACCGAGAAGCCCGTGCCGTCGTGGCAGGCAGCTTCAGCGGCGGCCATCTTCATGGGCTGCTGTTCGAACATCAGCTTGCCTTGAAGGTCACCGGTGATGGCGGTTCCCGCGAAGGAGATCATGGCCACCACAGCACCGATCCGCAGGGACTTCATCCACACGGTGTAATCAGCCTTGTCGCGGCCCGGGATGGCAGCTTCGCCGGGGACCAGCTTGCCGTCCTCGCCCACAACATCAATGCCGTCGTGGCGGCGACGCCACAGGTGGTACCAGGCAATGCCCAGCAGGAAGGCGCCGGCAACAGCCAGTGCACCAAAGAGAGTGTGCGGCACGGCAACCAGTGCAGTGTTGTTGGTGAACACTGCCCAGGCGTCGGTCATCACGGGCCGGCCATCCACCATGTCAACGCCTACGGGGTGCTGCATCCAGGAGTTCGCCACAATGATGAAGTAGGCGGAGAAGACGGAGCCTACAACGGCGATCCACAAGCAGACCAGGTGCACGCCGCGCTTGAGTTGCTTCCAGCCAAAGATCCACAATCCCAGGAACGTTGATTCGACGAAGAATGCCAGCAAAGCCTCAAGGGCGAGCGGAGCCCCAAAAACGTCCCCCACGAACCGGCTGTACTCACTCCACGCCATGCCGAACTGGAACTCCTGGACGATGCCGGTGGCTACACCCATGATGAAGTTGATGAGGAAGAGCTTTCCCCAGAACTTGGTCATGCGAAGGTACTCAGGCTTGCCGGTGCGGTACCAGATGGTCTGGATGATTGCCACCACCAGGCCGAGGCCGATAGTGAGCGGCACCATCATGAAGTGGTAGACGGTAGTGATACCGAATTGCCAGCGTGCGATTTCCAAGGCGTCCATGGCTGTCCTTTGTGCGGTGGACCGAAGTACGATGACCTTACTTCTACGTCACGTAGAAAACTTCTCTTCTACACAGTGTAGAACAATTGACGGGCAACGAAACCCATTCTTCAAGTGGCGTAACCCACGCGCAAGGGTCCGCTCGGCGGCGCGGCGCGCCGATAGTTCTACTTCACGTAGAATGAAGGTCTGAAAAGCGGTAGATTTATTGTGGAATGTTGGATCATCGCTCCCCGCAGTAGCCACACTGCACCGGGAAGCGGAAGGTAGGGACGTATAAATGGCAAGTCTTGGGGAACTGGAACGGGCAGTGATGGATCTGCTCTGGGCAGGCCAGGAGGCTGCAACCGCCAATACACTGCGTGATCTTTTGGCGCAGGATTCCGAGGCCGGCGACGGCACCGCAGGTCATCAGGGCAAGGATCTGGCAGTCACCACGGTGCTGACGGTTCTCTCGCGCCTGGAGAAGAAGGGCCTGGTGGAGCGTGAACGCGGTACGCGTCCGCACCGTTACCAGGCCGTTTCCAGCCGCGCCGACCACACGGCCGAGCTGATGCACGAAGTTCTGGGCTCCGCCCCGGACCGTGAGGCCGTACTGGCCCGCTTCATTGGCTCCGTCACCGAAAGTGAAGCCGCTACCCTGCGCAAACTGCTCGGCTACAATTAGCCAGTATGTTCTGGACCTCATACCTGCTTGCGGTCCTGGCATTGATTCTGGCGTGGCCGGTACCCGTTTTACTGTCCCGCGCGCAGTGGCCGGCGCGATCCCCTTTCACGGCCATGGTGCTATGGCAGGCGATAGCCCTCGCCGGTGGCTTGTCGATGATCGGCGCCATGCTCGTCTACGGCCTCGAGCCCATTGGCGACAACCTCATTGCAGGGCTGAAGAGCCTCGCCGGGATGGTATTCAATAACGAACCCACCACGGCGCTGGGCTTCTGGCACCTCTTTGCCCTCTCAGCCGCCGCCCTCTTGACCGCGCATCTGGTCTTCACCCTGCTGCTGACCTACTACAAAATCGAACGCCAGCGCCGCCGGCATCGTGAACTGCTGGCACTGCTCGCGTCACCTTCCGACGACGGCCCGGGCACCGTGGTGATCAACCACGAATCTCCGGTGGCCTACTGCCTGCCCGGCGGTGCCAGGTCCGTGACCGTGCTGTCTGACGGCCTCATGGCAGCGCTGGAGCCAGCCGAACTCAGGGCTGTGCTCATTCACGAAAACGCGCACCTGTCGCAACGCCACGACCTTCTGCTATGGGCCTTTGCTGCTTGGCGGCAAGCCCTGCCATGGTTCCCCACCACACGCCTGGCCCAGACAGCAGTTAATTCTTTGATCGAAATGCTGGCCGACGACGTCGCACTCCGCACCGAAAGCAAAGGGACCCTGATCAAGGCCATCGCCATTGTTGCCAGCGGGACCTCACAACCCGCCTTGGGCGGGCAGGCACTCAACGGCAGTCAGGCGCTGGCCGGCGGCCAAGCACTCAGCGCCGGTGGCGCCGTCGTCGAGGGCAATGCCGTCAGCGCGACCGGCGGCGCCGATTCTCCACGTACGACGGCGTCACGCGTCAGCCGCCTGCTCTCACCCAAGCCTCCACTCACCAGGGCTGCGCGAGTGCTGGTCCTGGCGGCCTCAGCCTTGCTTCTTGCGGTGCCCACTGCACTGTTGATCGTCCCGGGACTATTAGGCTGACCAGCGTGGCCGGCTATTGGGGCAGTGTCGCGTCGTACACCAAGGACGCGTAGCCCTCCAGGGTGTCTGCGCATTGAGCAAGCTGCGCTGAGGCTTCCGTCGCTTGCGGCAAATGAAGGACATCGCGCGACTTCAACTCCCTGTACCAGCGCCTCAAGCGCTCCAGGCTTTGTTCTTCTTCCTCCAGTTCAGCGAACGTGAACTTCTCCTGTGAAATCTCTTTGGCGATCTCAAGCTCGAACTTGGTGCAATCCGACGTGAACTCTTTCCATTCCTCCAGCCTGGCAGCTTGGAAAGCGCCGCGGAACGTATCCGCGCCTTTTCCACGGGGCGCAGCGTCCACCAAGGTCCAGGACCCATCCCCCTTCGCCACCAGCGCCTCGGTCCGGGCGAGGCCCTCATCGAAGGCCGGGTGGGCGGGAAGAACCCAGGTTCCGGGCGACAAGGGAACTGCCCCGATCCGCCGCAACTCCCGCCACACAGCCACCCTGTGCCGCGATGGCTGAGCAGGAACTTGAACGAGAATGAGCAACCAACGTTCATCAATCACACTCCTGAATGTAGCAGCTGTTACATTCAAGGAGTGAAAGCACCAGAGGCACTTCCGTCTTTCGATCCTGCCAGCCAGCGTTGGCCCCTCTACGCCGCAGGCTTTACCACCGCCTTCGGCGCCCATGCTGTTGCCGCGGGACTCGGGGCAGAAAGCGCCGACATCGGATTGAGCCTGCTGACTCTGGGGATCCTGCTGGCTTTGTACGACGTCGCGGAAGTGTTCCTCAAACCGGTGTTCGGCGCCCTCAGCGACCGCATCGGACCCAAACCGGTCATCGTAGGCGGGCTTGTGGCTTTCTCCGCCGCATCCGTGATTGGTCTTTGGGCGGACCAGCCCGCCATGCTGGCAGCCGCCCGCCTGGGTCAGGGGATGGCGGCTTCTGCCTTCTCACCGGCCTCCTCCGCCAGCGTTGCACGGCTTGCAGGCGGCCGGACGGGCCACTACTTTGGCCGCTACGGCTCATGGAAAGGACTCGGCTACGCGATCGGTCCGTTGCTGGGAGCCTTGGCCATCATCACCGGCGGTTTCAGCCTCCTGTTCGGGATCCTGGCCGCCCTGGGCTTGGGCGTGGCTGTCTGGGCCCTTGCTTCCATGCCCCGCCTGCAGCCGCTTCCCCGCCCCAGGTACACCATCGTCGATGTATGGCGACAAAGCACCGAGCGGTCATTCCTGAGACCAACCCTGGTGCTGGCCGCTGCCACGGGAGCACTGGGTGCCGCCGTCGGCTTTCTCCCTGCGCTGGCCGCACGGGAAGGGCTTGGAACGGCGGGCAGCGTTGCCGTAGTCACAGTGCTGGCCATAGCTTCGGCGCTGATACAGCCCCGCGTGGGCAGGCTGAGGGACCACGAAAGAATCGCCGACAGGCCTGGCATGGTGGCCGGCCTGCTGGCTATCTCGGTAGGCACCCTGATGGCCGGCTTATTGCCGGGAGCCGCTTGGATTTATTGCGCAGCAGTGCTCATCGGCGCAGGCATCGGCGTCTCCACGCCTCTCGCCTTCGCCCACCTGGCCGATGCGACGCCGGCCGAACGCCTCGGCAGGACCATGGGCTCAGCCGAGCTGGGTCGTGAACTTGGCGACGCCGGCGGGCCGCTGCTGGTGGGCGGCGTTGCCGTAGCGGCCGGGCTCCCCTGGGGACTGGGCGCTTTGGCCCTGGCGGTGGGAGCGGCTACGTTCGCCGCCCCGGGCGCCCGCACACCACAGGCCGCTGATGTTGCGCCGGTTCCGCCAAAGCACGGTTAGGCGTCGATGCGCTCCCGGTCCAGGGTGGCGGCACCGGCAATGATGAACTCCTTGCGCGGTGCAACGTCCGAGCCCATCAGAAGATCGAAGACTTCCTCGGCACGCTGGGCGCTTTCGATTCCCACCTTACGGAGGGTCCGGTGCCGCGGATCCATGGTGGTCTCGGCCAGTTGCTGTGCGTCCATCTCGCCCAGCCCTTTATAGCGCTGGATAGGCTCCTTGTAGCGTTTGCCTTCCTTGGCAAGGTTGGACAGGAGCACGTGAAGCTCGGCCTCCGAGTAGGTGTAGATCATCTCATTGGCCTTCTGGCCGGGGTTGATGACTTCCACGCGGTGCAGGGGCGGGACAGCTGCAAACACGCGGCCGGCTTCCACCATGGGCCGCATGTAACGGAAGAACAGGGTCAGCAACAGGGTTCGGATGTGCGCACCGTCAACGTCGGCATCGGTCATGAGGATGACCTTGCCGTACCGGGCAGCGTCGATATCAAAACTGCGGCCCGAGCCGGCGCCGACAACTTGGATCAACGCCGCGCACTCAGCGTTGGACAACATGTCTCCAACGGATGCTTTCTGGACGTTCAGGATCTTTCCGCGGATGGGCAGCAGGGCTTGGAAATCGGAGGAGCGGGCAAGCTTGGCGGTTCCGAGCGCGGAGTCGCCCTCTACGATGAACAGTTCCGAGCGCGCCACGTCATCAGTGCGGCAGTCTGCAAGCTTGGTGGGCATCGAGGACGTTTCCAGGGCGTTCTTGCGGCGCTGGGTTTCCTTGTGCACGCGCGCCGAGATGCGCGACTTCATCTCGGCAACCATCTTCTCCAGCAGGAGCGCGGACTGGGCTTTGTCATTGCGGTTGGCTGAGCCAAGCCTTGCGGTTATTTCCTTTTCAACCACCTTGGCCACAATGGCCCGGACCGCGGAGGTACCCAGGATTTCCTTGGTCTGCCCCTCGAACTGCGGCTCGGCAAGCCGGACAGTCAAGACGGCTGTCAGACCAGCGAGAATATCGTCCTTCTCAATCTTGTCGTTACCGGCTTTAAGCTTGCGGGCGTTCGTCTCCACCGCTTTGCGGAAAGTCTTCAGCAGGGCGGCTTCGAATCCCGACTGGTGCGTGCCGCCCTTGGGCGTAGCGATGATGTTGACGAAGCTGCGCATGGTGGTCTCGTACCCAATGCCCCACCGCAGCGCGATGTCCACCTCACAATCACGCTCGACTTCCGCGATCTTGCTGTGCCCGTTCTCATCGAGGACAGGGACGGTTTCCTTGAACTTTCCGGAACCATGAAGGCGCCATACGTCCGTCACACCCGAGTCTGCAGCGAGGAACTCAACGAACTCGGAGATGCCGCCGTCGTGGTGGAACACTTCCTCATGGACACCGGCCTCCCCCGGTGTTCCGGCCAGCTTGCGCTCGTCACGCACAGTGATTTTCAGGCCCGGAACAAGGAACGATGTTTGGCGCGCCCGTGCTGCCAGATCGTCATAGGAGAATTTGGCGTCAGGGGTGAAAATTTGCCGGTCTGCCCAATACCGCACGCGGGTTCCCGTCACACCACGCTTGGCTTTGCCCACTACATCCAGCACCGAGTTCTCAACAAACGGCTCGAAGGTTGCATTGGGGCCCGGCTTCGCCCCGGAGTCGATGAAGCGGCCGGGCTCGCCGCGGCGGAATGACATCTGGTAGGTCTTGCTGCCGCGGTCCACTTGGACATCGAGGCGGCTGGACAAGGCGTTCACCACAGAGGCGCCGACGCCATGCAATCCACCCGAGGCTGTGTAGGAACCGCCGCCGAACTTGCCGCCTGCGTGAAGTTTAGTGAAAACAACCTCGACGCCGGAGAGCCCGGTCTTGGGCTCTACGTCCACGGGAATACCGCGGCCGTCATCGTGGATTTCGACCGAATTATCGGCATGCAGGATGACTTTAATGTCATGTCCGAAGCCTGCCAGGGCCTCGTCCACGGCGTTGTCGATGATTTCCCACAAGCAGTGCATGAGGCCGCGGGAGTCCGTGGAGCCGATGTACATGCCCGGGCGTTTTCGGACGGCTTCCAGGCCCTCAAGGACGGACAGATGCCGGGCGTTGTATTCAGAACTCGGTGCCACTCGCGGTGTGCTCCTTCGGGGTATATCTCGGGGTGCTTCCCAACCGTGTTTTGGCTGGTAATTCAAGGCAAACACTGCCCGTACCAGCCTAGCCGGGGAAGGCATCAGACACGGTTTGCCACTCCAGCGCGGACGCAGCCTGCCCGGTTACGTTACGCACATGTGATACGCGGACAGCGAAAGTGACCCATCCTTGCCATGGATCTGCGTCGAATGCTGGTTATATGGATGTACAGAACTACTAAGGAGGCCGACATGACAACAGCAGTTGCAGACCGCACGCTGAACGCAGCTGACCGCTGTGACCGTTGCGGAGCCCAGGCGTACGTCCGCGTTGTACTCGAGTCCTCCGGCGGTGAGCTGCTCTTCTGCGGCCACCACGCACGTGCAGTTGAAGCTACGCTTCGGCCCATGACTTCTGACTGGCACGATGAGACCGAGCGCCTCAACGAGAAGGCTCCCGTCCCCGTCGACTAGGCAGTCCGGCTATCCGGAAACCCTTTTTGATCGTATAACAAGGCTCCTCCCCTTTCGGGAGGGGCCTTGTTGCGTTCAGTCTCTTGTGGTCAGTCGGCTGCGTTCAGCATGTTGCGCACAAGAAAAGCGGCCCAGCCGGAAAGTCCGACAGGGCCGCTTCATCACTGACTCTGGGTGTTTTTAGTCCAGGTAGTCGCGCAGGACCTGCGAGCGGGACGGGTGGCGCAGCTTGGACATGGTCTTGGATTCGATCTGGCGGATACGCTCACGCGTGACGCCGTAGACCTTGCCGATTTCGTCTAAAGTCTTCGGCTGGCCATCGGTCAGGCCGAAGCGCATTGCCACCACTCCGGCTTCACGCTCGGACAAGGTGTCCAAAACTGAATGCAACTGCTCCTGAAGCAGCGTAAAGCTAACGGCGTCGGCAGGAACAACGGCCTCCGAGTCCTCAATCAGGTCACCGAATTCCGAGTCACCGTCCTCGCCCAGCGGGGTGTGCAGCGAAATGGGCTCACGTCCGTACTTCTGAACTTCAACAACCTTCTCGGGCGTCATGTCCAGTTCGAGCGCCAGCTCCTCAGGCGTCGGTTCACGGCCGAGGTCCTGAAGCATTTGGCGCTGTACGCGGGCCAGCTTGTTGATGACTTCCACCATGTGCACCGGAATACGAATGGTGCGGGCCTGGTCTGCCATGGCACGGGTAATGGCCTGGCGGATCCACCATGTTGCGTAGGTGGAGAACTTGAAGCCCTTGGTGTAGTCGAACTTCTCCACAGCGCGGATAAGGCCCAGATTGCCTTCCTGAATCAGGTCGAGGAAGAGCATGCCGCGGCCGGTGTAGCGCTTGGCCAAGGAAACGACGAGGCGCAAGTTGGCTTCGAGCAGGTGGTTCTTGGCGCGCTTGCCGTCGTGGATGACGAATTCAAGTTCACGCTTGAGCTTGGGATCCATGGACCCGTCGTCAGCGTTGATCTTTTCCTCGGCAAAGAGGCCGGCCTCAATCCGAAGGGCGAGGTCGACTTCCTGCTCTGCGTTCAGCAGTGCAACCTTGCCGATCTGCTTCAGGTAGTCCTTGACGGGGTCTGCTGTAGCACCGGCCGACATGACCTGCTGGACAGGGGCGTCATCGTCGTCGGCATCCGAGTAGACGAATCCCGAACCGGACGGAGCTGCCTTGTCCTTGGTGGCCGTGGCGCCGTCCTCGACGTCATCTTCTCCGACTTCGACTTCCTCGGCAGCTGCGGGATCAAAGTCTTCATCCTCGCCGCTGGTCTCCTCAGAGTCGGACCCTGAGGACTTGTTCGCGGCTTCAGCGGCGGCCTTCGCGCCGGGCTTGGGTCCACGCTTCTTGGGTGCCGGCTTGTCAGAGTCGCCCTCTGAGGCCTTGTTGGCAGCACGGGTCGCGGCGCGCTTTGCCGATGTTGCCGCCTTCTTTTCCTCAGCGGACAGTTCGGCCTGGGCGGCGGGTTCCTTCTCGACGGAAGACGGAGTCACAGAAAACCTTTCTAGCGGCGGTCTGTGGAATCACCATACGGGCAACACCACTATGACCCTGTCAAGTCCGCGATCAACTTCAAATGCGATCGCCGTCTGCAGAGTCTCTATAGAGAACTCCCGACGACACTGTATTGTTCCCGATCAAGGGGCCAATTCAGGCATTCGAACGCGGACCCAACCGGGTCTCGGCATCCATTGTCTCACGGTTTTGCGAAACGCAAGCCTGATGAATTTCCAAACCGCCTATGCCACCGTGTCCTTGAACCCCCGCCACGCAGTGCCGGCGTTCCGTGCCCACGGGCAGATGGTCCCCTCGCCCAGGAGATCCATGAGCAGTTCGGCCAATCGGTACCCCGGTTGTGCGGCCACCGCCCGGCTGAGGCAGGCATGTGCAAAGGATCCATGCCCCTTGCACCAGGAAATCCAGCCTTGGAGGGTCAGCGCCGCTGCAGGTACAACACCGGATTCACCGTCCACACATAAACCGGCAAGAACTTTTTGCAGCGCATCGAGGGTGCTCCAGCGGGGCATGTCCGGTTGCATACCCAACAAAACATCGCCGTACGTGAAGACGTCCCTGGAGGAATTTCCTCCAGACGTGACGTTGTCGGCGGGAACAACCAAGCCCGGCACACCGAGTTCTTGTGGGTCGAAAGGCGTATCGCCGCTATCCTCAACAAGAAGTCCGAAGGCTGCGGCACCGGACTTGGCAGATTCCATGCCTGCTGCCGCCATCACAACCACGGCGTCCCGCCATGAAGGGACCCTGAGGGTGGTTCTGAGGAAACCCATGAGCTCTGCGTCAACCCCGGGCTGGAGTGGGTCATTTGCTTCGCACCTGCCGAGCACGTGGCACCACACCGCAAGGACCGCATCCAGAAAGCGCTCACTCCGCCACGAACTGAGGATCTGCTTCCCGTAGCGTGACTCCGCTGCCAGCACCAAAGGATCCAGCACCCCGGGACGTGCAAACTGCGGCTTTCCGGAAGCGCTCCTGGGCGATGGACCGATTGAGCTCCCCATATACACCAGTTCTGCGCTGAGCCTGCTGTTCTTGATGCGATCAACAGGCAGTCCCGGATCAGGGCAGCATTCCACATTCGTGCAGTAGGCGCTGCGCCAGTAGTCGGAGCCAACCAGCCACGCGTCCCGAACCGATAAGTCCACTTCATCAAGGCTGAGTTGAAGGGCCTCAAGCAGCGGCATTGCCTGCCGGGATACACTGCCGTCGGCCCATCCCGCGTCAGTGTAAACGGCAAGAACCACCCCATTGGCGTCCTCGTCTGCAACCAGGAAGTTGCGGATCTGGTCCGCGAAATATGAGCGGGCCTGGAGCGAACCAAGTTTCGGCAGATCCACGCGCAGCGTTGCGCCAAGGACTTTCCCTTGCATGGTGATGGCCACAAGACTGTCCTCGGGCCAGTAACCCAACATGTGGGGGATGTAGCCAAGAATGTCTTCGGGTTGGTGGATGCTGAGCGTTCTGTTGGAAGTCATGGTTCCACCCTGCTCAACTCCTCCCGGAGGAGACAGTGACCATCCTGCCTATGTGGAAAACCGGCCTCAGTAAAACAGCGCCGGAAGGAAAGCAGCGCCGGACTGTCCCTTACTGGTCGTCCGCAGAAACGGGCCGTGAAGCACGCCGCCGCTCAATCCTTTCCCGGCGCTGCCTGGCAAGGGCGGCCATCAGCGGCTGTACGTGGATTCCTTGGGAGGCCATCTGGCGGCGCACCTTCCGCCGCGTCGCCAGGATGAGCACCGTACCAAGGGCAAGGAGTACGAACTGGACACTGAGGGCGATTCGGAACGGTGCGAGCCCGTAAAGATCACCGTCGGAAAACCCGCTGGCATACAGGACGTCGAGGACCACGCCGATGAGGTAGATGGCGACGAGCGCCGCAATAAAACCGCCAACGTTGACGATGCCCGTTGCCGTACCGATCCGGTGCGAAGGGTTGAATGTCCTGGCGAAGTCGAATCCAATCATGGATCCGGGCCCACCCACGGCCAGCACCACCACCAAAATGGCCAGGAGCCACAGCGGCGCGCGCTCGGGAAGAACCAGCACTGCAGCCCAAGCCACGGCGGTCGCCAACGCAATCAGCAGGACCATGGCAGATCTTCGCATGGGATGCCTTGAGACGAACCGGCCAAACCCAGGGCCGGCAACAATGGCCGTGGCCACGAAGAGTGCCATGAGGCCGGAAACGGTACCTGCATCAAGTCCCTGCGCAGACAACAGGAAGGGATAGCCCCAGGTCATGGCGAAAAGGTTGCCGCTGAACTGCACGGTGAAGTGGCTCCAGAGCCCCAGCCGGGTTCCAGGCTGCTTCCATGCGCGGGACAGCGAGATGCCGGTAGCGCGGAGACCCTGGCCGGATTCCCGTGGCGGGTGCCCGGGTGGGGCGTCCCGTAGCACTGCGAGCACCAGGACCACCGCCAGCACGGACATGGCGGCCAGGGTGAGGAACGCGGGGGTCCATCCGGCGTTGTGAAGAAGCAGCGCAAACGGAACCACGCTGAAGAGCTGGCCGAGCTGGCCACACATGCCGGTCAGCTGTGTGACCAGCGGAACCTTGGCAGGTGCGAACCACAAGGGGACCAGGCGGATCACCGAAATGAAGGTCATCGCGTCGCCGGCTCCCACCAGGACCCGGCCCAGGACGCCACCGGGAACACTGTCCGCGAAAGCCAACTGGAGCTGCCCCAGCCCCATGAGCACGGCCCCGCCGGCCACCATGGCCCGCGAACCGAACCTGTCCACCAAGACGCCGACGGGAATCTGCAGCCCTGCGTAAACCAGGAGTTGAAGCACCGTGAAAAAGGAGATGGCAGCGGCACTGGCATGAAAACGCTCAGTGGCTTCCAGCCCTGCGACACCAAAAGAGGTTCGCTGCGCAACCGCCACGAGGTAGGCGAACACGCCGATCGTCCAGATGAGCCAGGCGCGGGGAGCATTCACCCCACAATTATGCCTGTCAGCAACTCAAAGCTGATTTATTGAGGCGAGTCTTTACGGGCCAAGTACGCCTCGACGGCTGCGCCAATGTCCTCGGCATTGGGCAGTTCATCATTTTCGTCGGCCAGCAGCGAGCGGCGGACAATGCCCTCGGATTTCTCGTCGTAGCGCGTCTCAAGATTGGTCACTACTGCCTGCACTTCTTCGGAAGCTTCGATCTGCTCGGCGATCTGGCGGCCCACTTCACGGCCGGCTTCCCGGAGCCTGTCCGTCGGCAGCATGAGGGATGTTGCCGCCCCCAGGTATTCCAAACCGGCGACCGCGGCCGGCGGGTACTCAGCTTCGGAAAGGTAATGCGGGACGTGGATAACGTAGCCGGCTACGTTGCGCTCCGCTTCGGTGAGCCGGAGTTCCAGGATGTGTCCAATGGCGGCAGGAACATCCACGGTGGGCTTCCAACTCGATATTCCCTCAATGAGGTCCGGCATGTTGCCGTGGACCGTCACCCCGACAGGCCGCGTGTGCGGAACGGGCATGGGGATGGAATGGATCCAGGTCACCAGGTTGACGTCGAGTTCTTCCACGATTCCGACGACGGCACGCGAGAAGCGCTCCCACTGCAGGTCGGGCTCGAAGCCGGCAAGCAACAGGAAAGGTTGGCCGAGACCGTCGTTCAGCTTGTACAGCCCGAGCTTTGGCGCCTGGTAGTCCTGCAGATGGTCCTCCACAAAGCTGATGTGGGGCCTCCTGGAACGGTAGTCGATGAGTTGGTCGGCATCGAACATGGCCACCACCTCGGCGCCCAGTTCGTCCAACAGTTCCGCGTTGATCTGCCGGACCACGTGACCGGCATCGGCAAAGCCCGTGAATCCCATGACCATGTTCAACCCGCGAAGCTCGGGGCTGTGGAAGGTCTCGATGTTTCGCGCGTACAGCGATTCGGGGTCCAGGAGGGAGCCGGATATCCGTTCAAACACGGCGTGTTCCTTTCGCAATGACAAAGTTCGGGGAGGTTCCGGTACCCAGCACATGACACCCGGCGACATAACATCGCTGGGCACTTGCTTGGCGGCGGGACTCTATTAATCCATACAACGCTGGGCGGCCAAGGGGCATTCCTGCCCCTGATGTGCCGCAGCTCTCATTTAATTGCCGTCCGCAGCGTTCTAGAGACTACGATCGAAACGGGCCGGCGCCCTTTTGCGACGCTGGACCTGAAGACCAAGGCCGCCGTCGCAAGAAGACGTCGGGGGCGTACCGGGGCAGGCCGCCAAACATGCGGCCCCGCCATGCAATGCAGAGAGAAGTGAGGACACATCCTCGTGGTCAAGACTACTGACATCATCCTGGGCATCATCGCCAAGGACCTGAAAAAGTCCCCCAGCGACGCGCTGGTGATTGGCGTCGCGCAAGGCGCGGACGGGCCGGTATTGCTTTCCAACCCGCTGAGCGCGAAGGCCGCCGAATCCCTTGCGGGTTCCTTGCAGCTTTTAGGGATCACCGGCGCAGCCGACCAGGCGCACCGCCTTCCGGGCCTTCCGGAAACAGGCTCCGGGATTCTTGTTCTTGCCGGCGTCGGGAAGCTGTCCGATGACGGCAGCCTCAGCGAAGAAGCGCTGCGGCGTGCGGCGGGATCCGCTGTGCGCCAGCTTGCCGGTACCTCTTCGGTCACCTTGGCCCTTCCGACGGCGACCCTCGCCGATGTCGCAGCCGTCGCCGAAGGAGCCGCCCTGGGCGCGTACTCCTACACAGAGCACCGTTCCAGCAAGGATGGACTGAAGGCACCAGTAGCCAAGGCCCTGATTTTCTCGGATGTCGAAGCCAAGTCTGCCCAACCGGCACTTGATCGGGCGATTGTCCTCGCTCGTGCCGTGAACACCACCCGCACCCTGGTCAACCAGCCGCCGAGCCACCTTTATCCCGAGTCGTTCGCCGAGTCCGCCAAGGAACTCGCCAAGGGCCTTCCGGTCAAAATCACGGTCTGGGATGAAAAGCGCCTGGAAAAGGAAGGCTTCGGAGGTATTCTCGGCGTCGGCAAGGGGTCCACCCGCCAACCGCGCCTCGTCAAGGTGGAATACGCCCCCGCCAAGGCCACAAAGAAGATTGCACTCGTGGGCAAGGGCATCACTTTCGACACCGGCGGCATTTCCATTAAGCCGGCCCTCGGCATGGGCGACATGAAGAGCGACATGGCGGGTGCCGCCGTCGTACTTAACACGGTCCTGGCCATCGCCTCCCTTGGCCTGCCCCTGAAAGCAACTGCCTGGCTCTGCATCGCGGAGAACATGCCCTCCGGTGCCGCAGCGCGGCCTGCTGACGTATTCACCATTTACGGCGGCAAGACTGTTGAGGTTCTGAACACGGACGCTGAGGGGCGTTTGGTGATGGCCGACGGCATCGTTGCTGCCAGCTTGGAGAAGCCGGACGCCATCATTGACGTCGCAACCCTGACCGGCGCGCAGCTCATCGCCCTCGGGTTGCGCACTGCCGGCGTCATGGGATCCGATTCCGTCACGGCAGCGCTGAAGTCGGCGGCCGACAGGGCGGGCGAACTGGTGTGGCCGATGCCGCTCCCCGAAGAACTCCGGCCCAGCCTGGACTCGCAGGTTGCGGACCTCGCCAACATCGGTGAGCGCAACGGCGGCATGATGACCGCAGCTGTCTTCCTTCGTGAATTCGTGGGCAAGAACGACGACGGCCAGCAGATCCCGTGGGCCCACGTTGATATCGCCGGCCCGTCGTTCAACAACGGCGCCCCGTATGGTTACACGCCCAAGCAGGGAACCGGATGCACCGTCCGCACCCTGGTTGCCTACGCTGAGGATCTCTTGGCGGTCTCCGCCTAGCACCGCTCCCCCATGCCCTTCCGGGTTGCGCAGGCCCCTTGCCGGTTCCTCGGCGGCGGCCGGCGCAACCCCGGAATTATGCGGGGTGTAGCGCTGTGTCACAAGGGAACGTGAGTCTCGACACAAGCGCTCCACAAACGCCTGCAGAGGGTGGAGCATGGGTAGGTGGTTCGCTAAGGTGAACTCGATAGTCACAAATGCAAGAGAACTTAGGTGCTGGCATAATCACGGCAGAACAAGTTCCAAAGACCAGATGGCACGCAGTCCCGTGTCATCATTCACGCGAGGGAGCGTTTTAGTGGCCGATCAGGCAACTGCGCAAGAATTCGACATCCTGGTACTCGGTGGCGGCAGCGGCGGCTACGCCACTGCCCTGCGGGCCGTACAGCTTGGGTTCACCGTTGGCCTTGTGGAAAAGGCAAAGCTCGGCGGAACCTGCCTGCACAACGGTTGTATCCCCACCAAGGCACTCCTGCACTCGGCCGAACTGGCCGACCACGCACGGGATTCCGCCAAGTACGGCGTGAATGTCACGCTCGACAGCATCGACATGTCGGCCGTGAACGCGTACAAGGACGGCATCATCGCCGGTAAGTTCAAGGGCCTCCAAGGACTGATCAAGTCCAAGGGCATCACCGTCATCGAGGGTGAAGGCAAGCTTCAGGGCAACAACACTGTCGTCGTGAACGGCACCTCCTATACTGGCAAGAACATCGTCCTGGCCACGGGTTCGTACTCCCGTTCACTTCCCGGCTTGGAAATCGGCGGCAAGGTCATCACCTCGGACCAAGCCCTCACCATGGACTACATCCCCAAGAGCGCCATCGTCCTGGGCGGCGGCGTCATCGGCGTCGAGTTCGCGTCCGTCTGGAAGTCCTTCGGCGTGGACGTCACCATCATTGAGGGCCTCCCCTCCTTGGTTCCCAACGAGGACGCCTCGATCGTCAAGAACCTTGAGCGTGCCTTCAAGAAGCGCGGCATCAAGTTCACCACCGGCATCTTCTTCCAGGGCGTTGAGCAGAACGACGACGGCGTCAAGGTCACCTTGGTTGATGGCCAGACGTTCGAAGCCGACCTCCTGCTCGTAGCCGTTGGCCGCGGTCCGGTGACCGCCAACCTTGGCTACGAAGAAGCAGGCATCACCATCGACCGTGGCTTCGTCATCACCAACGAACGCCTCCACACCGGCGTTGGCAACATCTACGCCGTCGGCGACATCGTCCCCGGCGTCCAGCTCGCGCACCGCGGCTACCAGCAGGGCATCTTCGTCGCCGAGGAAATCGCCGGCCTGAACCCGGCAATCGTCGAGGACATCAACATCCCCAAGGTCACCTACTGCGAACCTGAAATCGCCACGGTGGGCTACACAGAAAAAGCCGCCAAGGAGAAGTTCGGCGACGACCAGGTGCAGACCCAGGAATACAACCTTGCCGGCAACGGCAAGAGCTCAATCCTCGGCACCGGTGGCATCGTCAAGCTCGTACGCCAGAAGGATGGCCCCGTGGTTGGCATCCACATGATCGGCTCCCGCATGGGCGAGCAGATCGGTGAAGCCCAGCTGATCGTGAACTGGGAAGCCTACCCGGAGGACGTGGCCCAGCTGGTCCACGCCCACCCCACCCAGAACGAAAGCCTGGGCGAAGCCCACCTTGCCCTCGCGGGCAAGGCACTCCACGGCTAAGTCTTACCAAGACCCAACGGATCGGGTGCATGCGGCGGAATATGCCGCATGCACCCGATCCGGACCAGCAGAATTCATCCGCACAAAGATCAATAAGGAGAACGGGGACGACATGTCTGAATCCGTTAACTTGCCCGCCCTCGGTGAGAGTGTCACCGAAGGAACCGTCACCCGCTGGCTCAAGCAGGTTGGTGACCGGGTAGAGATCGACGAGCCGTTGCTCGAGGTTTCAACCGACAAAGTAGACACCGAAATCCCTTCTCCGATCTCAGGCGTCATCGAAGAAATCCTCGTCGCTGAAGACGAGACGGCCGAAGTGGGCGCCCCCTTGGTCCGCATCGGCGACGGCTCCGGTTCAGCTGCTCCGGCAGCTGAGGCCGCACCGGCTGAGGAAGCCCCTGCAGAGCAGGCTGCACCGGCCGAGGAAGCTCCTGCCGCCCCCGCCGCTGAAGAAGCACCAGCAGCTGAAGCCCCCGCCGCTTCGGGTGAAGGCCACGAAGTGACCCTCCCGGCATTGGGCGAGAGCGTCACCGAAGGTACTGTCACCCGCTGGCTCAAGGCCGTTGGCGACACCGTGGAGGTCGACGAACCGCTCCTCGAGGTCTCCACCGACAAGGTAGACACCGAAATTCCTTCCCCGGTTGCCGGCACCCTGCAGGAAATCCGTGTCAGCGAGGACGAGACAGCAGAGGTTGGCTCCGTCCTGGCCGTCATCGGTTCCGGCGCAGCTGCGCCTGCATCTGCTCCCGCTCCGGCTGCACCTGCGGCTGAGGCACCGGCCGCTCCCGCTGCTGCACCCGCCCCGGCTGCTGCTCCGGCTGCTCCGGCTGCTGCACCCGCCCCGGCCGCTCCGGCAGCCGCGCCTGCTCCCGCCGCAGCTCCGGCTGCTCCCGCGGCTGAAGGTTCTTCGGAATCCGGCTACGTCACTCCCCTGGTCCGTAAGCTTGCCAACCAGCACGGCGTGGACATCGCTTCGGTCTCCGGCACCGGCGTCGGTGGCCGCATCCGTAAGCAGGATGTTCTGGCTGCTGCGGAAGCAAAGCAGGCAGCCGCAGCCCCCGCTGCAGCTGCTCCGGCCGCAGCACCGGCAGCCAAGGCCGCTGCCCCCGTGGTCGCATCCTCCTTGCGTGGCACCACTGAGAAGGCCCCGCGTATCCGTCAGGTCATTGCCCGCCGCATGCGCGAGTCCCTTGAGGTCTCCACTCAGCTGACACAGGTGCACGAGGTCGACATGACCAAGATCGCCAAGCTCCGCCTCAAGGCCAAGAACTCGTTCCAGGCCCAGAACGGCGTCAAGCTGACCTTCCTGCCGTTCATCGCCAAGGCTGTGGCCGAGGCCCTGAAGCAGCACCCCAAGCTGAACGCTGCTTACGACGAGTCGAAGCAGGAAATCACCTACCACAACGCCGAACACCTGGCGATCGCCGTCGACACTGACAAGGGCCTACTGGTTCCCGTCATTTCCGACGCCGGCAACCTGAACCTCGCCGGCCTGGCCGGCAAGATCGCCGATGTCGCAGGCCGTACCCGCGATGGCAAGATCGGCCCGGACGAACTGTCCGGTGGCACGTTCAGCATCACCAACATCGGCTCCGTTGGTGCACTGTTTGATACCCCGATCATCAACCAGCCGCAGGTAGGCATTCTCGGAACCGGTGCGATCGTCAAGCGCGCCGTCGTGGTTGCCGACGAAAACGGTGACGACTCGATCGCCATCCGCTCCATGATGTACCTGTCCCTCACGTACGACCACCGCCTGGTGGACGGTGCTGATGCCGGACGCTTCCTGCAGACCCTCAAGGCCCGCCTTGAAGAAGGCGCTTTCGAAGCAGACCTCGGTCTCTAAGACCCTGCATCAATAAGCAGCACTGACTGCAGTATCAAAAGGCAGGTTACCGGGAATCCGGTAACCTGCCTTTCTGTTTCCAAGCACCTGACAGCATCAGCGTGGCTTTGCTACGGGACGTAGAACCAACTGGATAAGCTTGGGCCATGAGTATTCTCTTCAACATCCTGGTGTTCTTGCACATCGTCGGCGCAGCCATGATTGTGGGTTACTGGATCGCCACCCTCAAGGCGCCGACGGTCCACCCACGTCAGCGCGATGGCGCCTTCCTGCAGCTCCTCACAGGCATCGCCATGATGGGTGTATTCCCCTTGCTGCCTGACGCCGATCCCAACTACTTCAAGCTCGGCGTCAAGTTCGCCATTGGTGTGGCCGTAGCAGTTCTCGCAGTTATCGGCTCCCGCAAGGTGAAGAACGGCGAACCGGTGTCTACCGGCCTGGCCCACGGAGTGGGCGGCCTGGCATTGATCAACATCGCCATCGCCACCCTCTGGAACTAATCCGGGGCCCTATCCCAGGTAGCTCCTTAGGTACCGGCGGCCGTCCTGTTCTGCCTGAAGGCAGTGCGGGACGGCCGCTGACTTTAACGGACTGATGTTCTCCGACGCTGTCTTTAGGCGACTACTCCTGGGCTATGCAAAATTCGTTGCCCTCGGGATCCTGCATGACGTCCCAGTGGAAATCTCCGATGTCGTGCGCCTCCACGAAAGTAGCCCCCAACGTCTCAGCTTTGCGCCGCAGCGCTGAGGGATCTGCGTCGTGAAGGTCCAGGTGCAGGCGACGTCGCCCTTCGGTGGGTGTAGAGACTTGTTGGAATGCCAGTTGCGGCAGGCCCGGTTCAGCCGGCCGAAGCCAGATGTAACCTTCATGTTCCGCTGCTACGGGCATGTCCAGCAGCTCCGACCAGAAAGCTGACAGGCGGGCAGCGTCGGCGGCGTTAACCATGATGGACGCGATTCTGGGTCCCCGGTTGCGCCCGGCAGGTGCGAGTTTTTCGGTATCCATTTCGCCAGTCTAGGGGTCACAATCCACTGTCAGCGGAATGGCCGTGCGGTCCGGCAGGCAAATCCCTAGGATTGATCCCGGTGGCACCTGCCGAAGGCTGGTTGCCGACTCACAACGACCCCAAGGAGTGGACATGGCAGCAACACGCACCGCACACACGGTTTGGAACGGCAACCTGATTGAAGGCGCCGGCAACACAACGCTGGACAGCTCAGGACTGGGCACGTTCGATGTCACTTGGAAGGCACGGACCGAACAGTCCGGCGGCAAAACCAGCCCGGAAGAACTGATCGCCGCTGCCCACTCCGCTTGCTTCTCCATGGCCTTCAGCCACGCCCTTGCCGGCGAAGGATTCACCGCTGAGGAAGTGCAGACCAAGGCTGACGTTACCTTCGTTCCGGGCACAGGCATCACCGGCAGCCACCTGACCATGACCGCGAAGGTTCCGGGCCTCTCCGAAGAGGACTTCCGCCGTATTTCCGAGGACGCAAAGACCGGCTGCCCCGTTTCCGGCGCTCTGGCCAGCATCGAGATCACCTTGGATGCCACCCTCGCGGTGTAGCACCGAACAGCACCACCCGTAAGCCCGGAAGAGCCCCGTCACTCCCCCTCAGGGAAGTGGCGGGGCTCTTCTGCGCCTGGTTCTTGTCAGCTCTTTTGGGGGCGCGAGGGCAGTGGTGCCGGCCGGACCTTTCGGTAGCCTTCACGCAACGGAGGACGGTCAGTGGGCAGCTCCTGGATCATTTCCTTGAGTGCACCAATTCCGTACTCCAGTTGCGGATCGGTCCCGGCGGCGTACGCGTGCGGCGGGAACAGTACTTCGATGTCAGGCTCCACGCCCCGGTTTTCAACGTCCCAGCCGATTCCGCCACTGAACCAGGTTGCGTATCGGGGCTGGGTGACACCAGTGCCATCGGCAAGCGCGAAGCGGTTGTCGATGCCCACAACGCCACCCCACGTCCGCGTACCGATGACGGGGCCGATGCCCCTGAGCTTGGACACCTGGGTGATGATGTCGCCGTCGGATCCGGCGAATTCATCGGCGAGGATGATCACGGGTCCGCGAGGTGCGTGGTGCGGGTATGTCCGCGGCTTTTCACCACGCGGCATGCTCCAGCCTGTGACCTTGCGCCCGATCAGTTCAGCAACCAACTGGGAGGTGTGTCCTCCACGGTTGCGCCGCACGTCCACAATCAGGCCGTCCAATGCGGTCTCAGTATCGAGGTCGCGGTGGAGCTGCGCCCAGCCGTTGGCCATCATGTCCGGGACGTGCAGGTAGCCGAACTTGCCGTCCGATGCCTCACGGACGGTGCGTCGGTTAGCCCGGACCCAGTCCTGGTACCGCAACCGCTCCTCGTCACGGACGGGAACTACGGCAACCCGTCGTTGCTCGCCAGCCGCTTGACCGTGGCCATCACCGTTCAAGAGCGTCAGCTCCACGGTCCTGCCCGCTGAACCCACCAGCTGCATCGCCGGCGTCAGGACCGCGGAAAGCTCGACGCCGTCGATCGCCAGGAGGACGTCACCCACCCTTGCGTCCGCGCCGGGCCGCGTCAATGGTGAAGTAGCCAGGGGGTCGGAGGACTCTCCTGCGAGGATCCGGGTGATTTCCCAGCCCTTGGTGCCGAGCTGGAACTCGGCACCAAGCCGGCCCTGACCGTTTCGTCCGGGCTCGGTGACAGCGGCCGGTTTCACATAGGCATGGGATGTTCCCAGTTCCCCGTGGATCTCCCACAACAGGTCAACCAAGTCATCGTGGGAACCGAGCCTGTCCACGATGGGACGGTAGCGTTTGTACACGGAATCCCAATCCTGGCCTGCCATGTCGGCAGTCCAGAAGAAGTCCCGCTGCAGCCTCCAGGCCTCCTCGAAAGCCTGTCCCCAGGCAGCCACGGGGTCAAGGATGACCCGGACCCTGTTGAGCTCCACCTTCACAAGGTCGGCCGAGTCCTCTTCCACCTTGTTGTCAGCAGGGACAGACGTGATCTGCTTATCGAGGACGTAGATGATGCGGCTGAGGTCACCCGACAAGCGGTAGCTGTCCACTGCCTTGACGAGCGTGGCCTGCTTGCGCTTGGCGAGGTCGTAACGGACCAAGGAAGGCGCCGTCTTCTTGTCCTGGAGGGTGCCCCGCCCATCGCCCGTGACGCCCGAAAGTTCAGTATCGAGCCACAACAGCGCACCATCACCAACGGCCAGGTCAGAGTAGTTACCCTGTTGTACCGGGACGGCAATAACCCTATGGGCAAGCCCCTCCGCATCAACGCGCACGGCAGGCGCGTCACCGTCGTCGGACTTTGTCGTGGCGGGTGATGCGTCCTCGAGCGTGTCTATGGAAGGGCCAAACGGCGAGGGCGTGTCCGCTGCCAAGGCAACCATGTACGGCTTAATGGGGCTCGGGAAGGATAGGTCGAAGGAATGACCGTCGTACACGGGGTCAAAGCTCCTGTTGGACAGGAACGCCAGGAATTTTCCGTCCGGGGTGAACCTTGGAGACTCGTCGCAGAAGCGGCCGTCCGTGACATCGATGATGCCCGCGTCAGGCTCTGCCGGGCGGGCGATCCGGAGCTTGCTCCGTGAACCGAAGGACGTCACCGGCTCGGACCAGGCAAGCCACTGCGAGTCGCTGGACCAGGAGAGTTTGTCGATGCTGCCTTCGCCGACGCTGACAAGCCGCGTCAGTTTACCGGCGGCGGTGTCGGCAAGGAAGACATCGCCGAAGGACGTGCCCACAGCCAACCAGCGACCATCCGGGCTGGCTTCCAAAGCACTCGTCCGGGTAGGTGCAGGGAAATCCAGTCGGAGATCTGCGGAGTCTTCCGCCGACGTGGGGGCTGTGTTCTCCGTCGTGCCACCTACCGTATCTGCGGATGGCTCGGCCGTGACCGGCTCACCGGACTGGGCTCGAGCCGGTTCGTCGGAAGCCTGCCTGATATTGGGCCCTGCCTGCGCGGAAGCTGCTCCCTGTCCCAGGACGTTCGACGCCGAGACCGGTTTGGGGAGCGGAGCCGCTTCCTCGGCCGAAGCCGTCGGTTCAACAACAACTTTGGGAACCTCCACCGCGGCAGAAAGGCGCGCGGCGATGCGCTTGATGTACAGCGCCTCCACTCCCCCGTGATCGGCGACGTAAGCTATCCGGCCGTCAGTGAGCGGTCGAGGCAGGCGGGCGCGGACGCCGGCTGTCGCCTCAACCACCCGTGAGGGACCGTCCTTGTGCCGGAGCCAGTGGATGGTGCCGTGCGATTCCACTGCGCTGGCAGTGCCAGTGACATTGGGGAAGACGTCCCCCAAATGGGTGGAGGTCTTGAGCGGTGCGGGGCGGCGGCCGGGTGACGCCGAGCCGAGAGTGACATTCAACTTGACGGGCTCGGCGTCTGCGTCCAACGACGCGATGAGCCACAACTCGCCTGCCGATTCAAAGACGACACGTGTACCGTCGGTGCTGGCATGCCGGACGTAGAAGTCCTCGTGGTCCGTGTGCCGGCGCAGTCCGGAACCATCCGGAAGCACCGAATAAAGGTTTCCGTAGCCCTCGTGGTCCGACAGGAAGGCGATCCGCCCCTGGATCCACAGTGGGTCGGTCAGGTTTCCGTCCACTTCCGGCAACAGTCGCTCGAACTCGCCGTTGCCGTCGGCATCGATCCACAGCTTCCCGGCAGTGCCGCCACGGTAGCGCTTCCACCAGGCGGGCTCACGTGAGAGAACACTTGCCAGGACCACAGGTTTCTCATCACCGATCTCCGGACCAAAGGCGACTGCCTCCACCGGGCCGAACGGAAGTTCGACGGCGGCACCGCCGTCCAGCGGGAGGCTGTACGCGTGCGTGTGACGGCTTTCGGCCTGTTGGAAGGCGCTCGTCACCACCACGTTTCCTGCCGGTGTGAAGCCCTTGACCTTGGTGGTGCTGTGCCCGAAGTAACTCAGCTGCCTGTACCCGCCGCCGTCGACGTCCGCCGTGACCACCTCAGGTGACGTGCCCACCACGGTGGTCCACACCAGCCCCTTACCGTCCGGAGTGAACCGTGGGTTCCTTGCCGGCAGTTGCTGCGAGGAAACCCGCCAAGCGCGGCCTCCTGAAAGGGGGGCGATCCAGATGTCGTCTTCGGCCACGAAAGTGACCAGATCGCCGTGCACATGCGGGAAACGGAGGTAGCTGGAGGAGGTCATTGTTCGATCATAGTCAAGAGGCACGTGTCAGTAGCGGCATCCACTGTCGTTTCCACCACAAGCGTTCGCCATGGTGAGATGGGTCATGAGAATTGTGATGTCCGGAGCTTCGGGAATGATCGGGACGGCCCTGTCCGAGCGATTGGCCGCAGACGGCAATGAGGTCATCCGGCTGGTACGGCGGCCGGCCAGGACAGCTCTTGAACGGATGTGGGACCCAACCAAAGGTGAACTCGACGAGGCTGTCCTGGATGGCGCCGATGCCGTGGTGAACCTTTCGGGTGCCGGCATCGGGGACCGCCCCTGGACAAAACGCCGGATTCGGGTCCTCAAGGAATCCCGCCTCCAGCCCACCCAGACCCTGACCGCTGCCATGCAACGCCTCAGCAAACCGCCCGCTGTCTTCATCAGCCAATCCGCCTCCGGCTACTACGGGGCGTCACGCGATGGAGTTCTCCGGGAGGACTCCGGCAACGGCGGCGGCGTGCTTGGCCGCCTGACCGATGAATGGGAGCGCACGGCCAGGACCGCACCCACGGGGGTGAGGGTGGTGACGCCCAGGACAGGCGTGGTGCTCAGCACCTCCGGTGGCGCGCTGGGCCCATTGCTTCCCTTGTTGAAGCTCGGGCTGGGAGGACCCTTTGGGAACGGACGCCAGTACTGGCCATGGATCACCCTGGCCGATGAAGCCGGAGCCCTCGCGCACCTCCTCACAGCAGACATTGAAGGTCCGGTAAATGTCTGCGCCCCGGAAAGCGCAGATGTGAACACGATTGTCGCGGGCCTCGCCAAGGCTTTCCACAAGCCGGCCTTCTGCCGTGTTCCCCGCCCTGCCCTGCGACTGGTCCTGGGCGGGTTGGCGGACGAACTCGTCATGGCCAACCAGCGAATGGAGCCCGCACGGTTGCAGGAATCCGGCTTCCAATGGCTGCACCCCTCCCTCCGCGACGCCATGGCGTGGCTCAGCTCGGAAAAGGCCCACTAAACACGTCCTCAGCTGGCGCAGCAGGTTCCCACACCCTGCGCAGGGCAGCCCCTTCCGTTGCATCTCAGCCTGCGGAAACGGCGCCAAGAATTCCGGAAATCCACCAGCGCCCCTCCGAACGAACCAGGTCCAGCCGGAGTTGCTGCGGCTTTCCCGCACCCTCGGTCCTGACAACTGCCCCTGATGCCAGACGTTCCTCGTAGCCGGACGTGGCGGCTGTAACCGCTACCAGCACATGATCTGGCTGCGGAGGTCCTTCAACGGTCAGAGCCGTCAACGTTGTACGGAGTCCTGCAAACGCTGTACCAGCACCCCGAAGATAATCACTAAGCTGCTTGTCCGTCGCTTCGGCCGGCGAACCAGGCGCATTGACCGAGTCCAAAAGGTCGAGGCGCCGCTCCCCCAAGGCCATGTCACGCACGGCTGACAATGCGGGCACTGCAACCAAGGGATCCGCTGATCGGAGCGTTTCAGAAAGTGCATCAGGAAGGTCCTTTATCTTCTGAGCGTCCTCGAGGTCCCGCAGTTCCGCTTCCTGACCGGGGTCGGCCACGCCGGTCTCCATCGCCGCTTGGTGCGCCATCGCCGTCGTCGGGCGGTCCTGCTGCCAAAGAATCCACGACGCAGCGCCGATGAGCGCGCCCACCACTGCCAAGGCAACCAAGCGGATGCCAAGGCTGCCGCCTGGGCCGCCCCTAAGCCTGTCCTGCCGGGGACTGTCGTGCCGGCGACGCGGACGGCCTGACCTTCGGAGCACAGGTCTCCGCCTCACCTGCAGCAATCTCCGCCACCTCGTCAACCAAAGGATTGTCTGGCGTGGCGAACGCCCCAACGTCTCACGCCGGGTGAGCAATTCAGGAATCACCGACGAATGAACTGCACCGGACAAGTCAAGGGCCTCGGGGGCAGCACTTCTGAAGATCGCCGTGCCAAGTTCCCTAGCCGTCGGACGATTCCGGGGATCGGGGTCCAAGGCCGCCTCCAAAGCTGCGGCAAGGGCCTTGGGTACTTCCGGGACCAGAAGTGACAACGGTGGGCGATCCTGTTCCTGTTCCGGAGCTGCCCCCGTCAGGCAGTACCAACCGACTGCTCCAAGCGAATAGACGTCACGATGCGGTTGGAGGCTTTCGCGGGAAGTACTGCCGTCCTTGGATTCGTCAGCCGCAGGGTCCATGAATCCGGGCGTTCCGACTCCCGGGTTTTGTGGCTTGTCGCCCACCTGGGCAGCGATGCCAAGGTCCGCGAGCAGTGGCATCCCAACGGCTGTGAACAAAACATTGCCGGGCGACACGTCTCCGTGCTCCGTGCCGTTGACATGCAGGTACTCCAACGCCTGGGCGATGGGGGTCAAGATGGTCACTGTTTCCCCGATGCTGAGCTTCCCCCTCGCGGATACCAGGTTGGCCAGTGAGCCACCCGCGGCATAGTCCATCACAATCCCCTGTGTTCCCTCGGCCATGCCACCCACGTGGAGGACTTCGTGGACACGGATGAGGTGCTTGTGCTGAAGATCGGAGAGGAGCCTCATCTCGCGGGAAAGGTCTTCAAGAACTTGGGCCGTTGCCCGATCACCAGCCGCACCGGGCTTGGCGCATTTGACCGCAAACCGCGCCCCGTCCATATCCCTTGTGGCAAGCCAAACGGTGGAACTACTGCCCTGGCCCAATGGGCGGGACATCGTGTAGCCCGGAATGTGAGGAGCCACGGTGGCCGTTGTTTCCAAAGTTTCCAGAGTTTCCATAAACAAGGTGTACCGGAATGCCTGATTTTCCGCAGAAGTTATCCACAGGCGCTGACTCGAACCATTCCCCGCCCCCCCATAGCCCAAGATGCGACTGAGAGCTTCACCACAAAACCATGGCCAGTCTCCCGCTGGGTCTAAGCTTGAAACCATGACTCTTGAGTTTTCACAACTGGGTCTTGCCCCGGATTTTGTCGATTACATGCAGGGCTGGGACCTGCAGCGCGACATCCACAACAAAGTTGTTGCGGGCGAGAAGAACAGCACCGTCTTGATCCTTGAGCACGCCGCCGTCTACACGGCCGGCAAACTCACGGAGGACCACGAGCGCCCCTTTGACGGCACACCCGTTGTTCCCGTGGATCGCGGCGGGAAATTAACGTGGCACGGCCCAGGTCAGCTCATTGCCTATCCGATCCTCAAACTCAAGAACCGTGCCGGTATCCGCGACTACGTGGAACGGCTTGAAGCCATCATGATTGCCGTCATGCAGGACTACGGCATTAAGGCCGTCACCGTGAAAGGCCGGGCCGGAGTCTGGATTCTTGCAGATGACAAGGGACCCGACCGCAAGATTGCCGCGATCGGCATTCGCGTTCTGGACGGCGTCACCATGCACGGCGTGGCCATCAACTGCAGCAATGACCTAGCGCCCTATGCGCAGATCATCGCCTGTGGCATCACCGACGCCAGCGTCACCACCATGTCGCTGGAAACCGGCCGGACCATCAACCCCGCCGACATCGTTGACCGCTTCGTTGAAGAATTCAGCAAGCATGAAGAAGCACTCGTTTCCACACCCGAAGGAGCACTCCAGTGACCTTGGCACCTGAAGGCCGTAAGTTGCTGCGCGTTGAGCAGCGTAACTCGGCGGTCCCGGTTGAACGTAAGCCCGAGTGGAT
>NZ_JBXALT010000012.1:0-199411 GCF_058799755.1 Arthrobacter sp. GW822-FHT05G07
CCTTCGCCTTCACCGGCACCCAACGCACCGAAACCACCAAGTAAGCACTGCCCTAGAAACAACAACAGCCCCGCCGGCGAGAAAACCACCAACGGCCAAGAAGGAGAACAATCACCATGACACCGCGGAACAGTTTCCTGCGCGCCTTGGT
Organism: Arthrobacter sp. GW822-FHT05G07; assembly: GCF_058799755.1. Taxonomy (NCBI): domain Bacteria; kingdom Bacillati; phylum Actinomycetota; class Actinomycetes; order Micrococcales; family Micrococcaceae; genus Arthrobacter; species Arthrobacter sp. GW822-FHT05G07. The sequence continues at coordinate 152 of NZ_JBXALT010000012.1, forward strand.
GATCGTCGCCGTCGTCGTCTTCGGCCTGATCGTCGCACCAACAGCCGCGGTGGCCGCCTTCACGGACATCGAACAAGCCACTCCGCAGTTCTCAGCCGCAAGTATCCCGGCCCCGGCCACCGCCAGCGTGACCATGAAGTGCACCCTTGGACTCCACACTGTGGTGACGGTGAATTCCTATGGACCAGTGGCGAACGCCAACTACTACGAGGTTAAGATCTTCGACCGCCTCGGCAACCTCGAGTTCACCGGCGACCTCAGCCAAGCGGCAGGTAGAACGTATAGCTCGGGCATCGAGATCATTGGCACGTGGAGCTACGAAGTCCGTGGTTACTACAAGGTTCCGGGCTCCACTAACTTCTGGACAGGGAAGCCCCTCAAGGGCACCATGACCTGCTGAACGGGTCACCTCAAACTCCAATGGCCCCGACACGCTTGAGCAGATGGCGTATCGGGGCCATTGGCCTGTTTAAGAGGGCTTAGGAGAAGCGCCCCGGGCGGAACGTGGCCAGCATGGGGTGCTCTTCGCCGCTCAGGATTTCACCGGACAGCAACTCCCCCGCGATGAGGCCCAGCGTGGCGCCCGAGTGCGTGAAGGCCACGAAGCAACCCGGCACTTGACCGAGTTCACCGAAGACCGGTTCGCCGTCGCCGGGGATGGGCTTGTAACCGATCTTCCAGGACGCCGGCTTGAGCTCGGGATTGCCCGCGATAAGTTTGGAGGACTCGTCAGCCAGCTGCTGGACGACGTCATCCGGGATGGTGAAGGAACCGTCGGCGTGCTCCGTAATGTGTTCCTCGTACCAGTCGTGATCCAGGGCGAAAGTGTTGCCGGGGTTCGGGCGAACAGCAGCCCGGGGCGTGTTCATCACGGCGGTGACCTGGTGCTCAACCGGCTTGGTGACCACCAGCATGGAAACCGGAGAACCGTTGGGGATTTCCACGCCCAAAGGCTTCACGACGGCGGGTGTGGCGGCACCGCAGGCAACAAGCACGGCATCAGCGGGGTACGTTTCACCGCCGGTAGTTTCGACGCCGGTGGCCCGGCCGCCGTCGACCATCACGGAGGCCTTGCCGGCGTTAAGGACCAGCTGTCCACCCAAGGCGTGGAATTCCTCCATCAGGAAGTTCACCAAGTCCGGCAGGCTGACCCAGCCTTCGCCGGGGTTGAAGATGGCCTTTTCGGGGACCGCGCCGGCGTCTATACCGGGCGTCACCGAGGCGATCTCTTCAGGGGCCAGCAGCTTGGAGTCGTAGCCAATGGACTTCTCGTAGGCGTGCCGGGCTTCTGTGACCTCGCTCTGCCCGGCGGCGTTCCACATGAGGCCACCCCCGAACTGCAGCCATTCACGGCTGGGGTCAGCGGCGAAGAGCGTCCGGTACCGGTCAACGCCTGCCACCCGCAGCTGGTGATACGGCGTGGAGCGTTCGCCCGCCGAGTTGAGCCAGGACAGCGAGCGGCCGGTGGCTTCGCTGGCCAGGCCCTGCTCGGTCAGCAGGGTTACCGAGGCGCCTTGGCGGAGAAGGTGGACGGCGGTGGATACGCCCAGGATGCCGCCTCCGATGACGGCAACGTGCTTGGTGGAGGACATGCGTGATCTCTCTTTCGGGTTCTGAATGCTGAAACGCGTCTGTGTTCTGAATGCTGATAAGTGCTTAGGCGAACGCGTGAATGTTTTCGATGATCCTGAGGGTTTCCAGCGCCTCCGCCGGCTGCACGGGAAGCGGGCCGCGCCCACGGAGCGAGGCTGCGAGCTCTCTGTAGAACTGTGGATAGTCGCCCTTTTCCGCCGGGACCGGCGTGGCTGATCCGTCCACTCCCAGAAGCCCCCAAGACTCCTGGGGTTCTGTGCCATATGTGGCGTCCGACGGCGTAATGCCGGCTGCGAGGGCCGGTTCCTGGCCGTCGAGTCCCCACTTGGTGTAGCCGGTTTTGGAGCCGAGGACGTGGAAGCGCGGGCCCACTTGGGCGGCCATTCCGTTCATCCACAGCCGTGTCCGGACACCTGACTCATGACGCAGCGACACGAAAGCTTCGGTGTCGGCAGCCTCCGTGTGCGGGCCGTGGTTGGCGGTCTCGCCGTAGCTCTCCTCCACAGGGCCGAACAGCTGGATGGCTTGGTCGATCAGGTGGGCGCCGAGATCATGGAGGATGCCGCCACCCTGGGCCAACGTGGCCGAATCGCGCCAGTTGCCGAAGCCTTCCGGCCGCCACCATTCAAAGCGGGACTCGAACGTCCGCACCTCGCCCAAGGTGCCGTCCTGCAGCAGTTTGCGCAGCGTCAGGAAGTCGGCGTCCCACCGGCGGTTTTGGAAGACCGTGAGCTGCACACCGGCGTCGGACGCCCGCCCGACCAGTTCCTCACCGTGGGCGACCGTAGTGACGAAAGGCTTGTCCACCACAACGTTGAGTCCGTGGGCGATCGCCGTGGCACCGAGCTCAAGGTGCGTGAGCGGCGGTGTCCCAAGCACCACGAGGTCCAAGTTGTCGGCCAGGGCGAACATGTCCTCCGGAGTGGGGACAATCCTTGCCTGTGGGTAGAGCCGCCCGGCTTCGGCCATGCGATGCGGATCTGCGGTCACGATGACGTCCAAGGAATAGTCCGGGTCCGCTTCGATCAACGGCGCATGGAACACCTTGCCCGAGACGCCAAACCCGACGACGGCGGTCCGGATGGGTGCCGCTGTTGCCATGCCCGGCAGAGGGGTCCCGCCCATCACAGCACTTCCGAAAGAAAGCGCTGCAGGCGTTCGCTGCGTGGGTTGTCGAAGAGCTCAGTGGGAGTTCCGATTTCCACTACTTCGCCCTCATCCATGAAGACCACTTGGTCCGCCACCTTGCGGGCAAAGCCCATCTCATGGGTGACAACCAGCATGGTCATGCCGCGGCGACCGAGGCCGGCCATGAGGTTGAGGACACCCTTGACGAGCTCGGGGTCCAGGGCGCTGGTGGCTTCGTCGAAGAGCATGACCTCGGGCTCCATGGCGAGTGCCCGGGCGATGGCGACGCGTTGCTGCTGTCCGCCGGAGAGGTCTCGGGGACGGTGGTCGGCGCGTTCGGCCAGGCCGACTTCGGCCAGGCGGCGCTGGGCGCGTTCCCGGGCCTCGGACTTGGACATCCCTTTAACGCTCCACAGGGCAAGTGCCACGTTTTCCAGGGCGGTGTGGTCCGGGAAGAGGTTGAAGTGCTGGAACACCATGCCGATTCGTGCCCGGAGGATGTCCGGCTTGACCTTGAGGGCACTTTCACCGGCCAGCAGCACGTCGCCGCTCTTGGGTTCGTGCAGGCGGTTGACGCCGCGCAGCAGCGTGGACTTGCCTGAGCCGGAGGGGCCGATGATGCAGGTGGTGGTCCCCGGGGCCACATTGAGGCTGACGTTGCGGAGCACTTCAACGTCCCCGTAGGCCATGGTCAGGTTCTGCAGTTCCAAGCTGGAGCCGTGGAACTTTTCAATGTCACTGCTTGGCTGGTTGGTGCTGGTAGCGCTGCTGCTGCTTGTGAGGTTCACGTGTTGCTCCCGGTGATGAGCGGCGAAGCCGCATCGAGTTCCTTGACTTCCTTCAACCCACTGGTGGGTGCCGTGGGACGGCGGCGTCCGGTGCGGAACTTGTTGTCGAAGTAGTTGACCAGGTGGGTCAGGGGCACCGTGATGATCAGGTAGAAGATGCCAGCCATGACCAGCGGTGAGAGGTTGCCGGACAGTACTGCGGCGTCCTGGCCCACCCGGAACAGTTCACGCTCGCTGACCAGGAGTCCAAGGAAGTAGACCAGCGATGAGTCTTTGACGATTGCAATGAACTGATTTACCAAGGCGGGCAGAACCCTGCGAATACCTTGCGGCACCACCACCAGGGCCATGGACTTGGAGTAGCTCATTCCCAAAGCGCGGCAGGCCTCCCCCTGCCCCTTGTCCACGCTCTGGATGCCGGCCCGGAAGATCTCTCCGATGTAAGCGCTGGCGATGAGGCTCAGGGCTATGATTCCCAGCGGGTAAGGCGAGGGGCCGAAGACCGACTGGCTCAACCGCGCAAAACCCTGGCCGATCAGCAAGATGGTGAGGATAGCGGGCAGGCCACGGAAGAGGTCCGTGTAGATCCTTGCCGGGATGCGCAGCCACTTGGACCGCGAGATCCCCATGACCGCCACCACCATGCCCATCACTACGCCGAGGATGGTTGCTGCGATGGAGATGATCAGGGTGTTGAGGAGGCCAACTCCGAGGAGCTGGGGCAGTACTTCGACCATGGCGTCAAAGTCGAAGAACGTGCGGCTGATGGTATTGAGCCAATCCATTGAATGCTCTCAGACGTTAGGTGTTCGGGTGGCTTACTTGCTGGCTGTCGGGGAAGGGCTGGAGGTCTGCTCGGCCTTGGGGAGGTACTGCTCCGGCATCGGCGAACCCGGGAACCACTTTTCGTAGAGTTTCTTCCACGTGCCGTCTTCCATTGCTTCGGCCAGGCCCTTGTTCAGGGCTTCCTTGAAAGCGGGCTTGTCCTTGGCTATTGCGAAGCCCGCCGGTGCGTCGAAGGACGGGATGTCCGCGGCGCTGACCAGTCCGAACTGCTCCTGGTATTCCTTGGCTGCCTCGTAGTCCAGGAAGTGGGCGTCCACGGAACCGCTGTTGACTGCAGAGATGGCGGTGTTGTTGTCCGGGAAGCGGACCAGCTGCGCTGACGTGAAGTTCTTGACTGCGTAGGCTTCCTGCAAGGTGCCTTGGACCACGCCCAGGCGCTTGCCGTTGAGGCCATCGGCGTCGTTGATGCCTGAGGTCTTGGTGGTGATAACTGTCAGGTATCCGGCGAGATAGCCGTCGGAGAAGTCCACGGTTTCCTTGCGCTTGTCCGTGATGCCGATGGCTGCAACGCCGACGTCGAATTGACCATTGGCCACGGCTGCCAGGAGCCCGGAGAAGTCCTGTCCGGTGAAGACAACATTGTCTACGCCCGCGCGGTGGGCCACGTCCTTGAACAGTTCCACGTCAAAGCCGGTGAAGTTACCTGAGCTGTCCGTGAAGGTGTAGGGCTTGGAGTCGCCAAGGCTTGCGACGCGGATGGTGCCGGGCTCGATCAGGCCGTAAGGGTTTTCGGCGGATGGCGAGGAGCTGGCGGTAGATCCGCCGCAACCCGAGAGGGCGAGGATGGCCGCCAGGGCTGCTGCTGCGAGCGCTGCCGGGCGGAAGTTCAGTTTGATCACAGCGTTGTCCAATCGTGGGAGGGAAAGCGGTGCTGTTAGGAGCCGCTGAAAGGTATTACTCGATGCCGGGTCTTGTTGAGTCCGGTCTCAGCCCCTAGGATTGAGACCGGACTCACATCGATTGATAGAAATGTAGCGGAACTCACAAAGCCGCGTCAACACCCCTTCTGAAAGGTGAACATGAGCACTGAAGGATCCCGACGGCGGGACGTAACGGTTGCAGACGTCGCCAAAGCCGCGAAAGTATCCAAAGCGCAGGCGGCGCGGGCATTGGGTAACTACGGGGCCGTGAGCGATGACGTCCGTGAGCGCGTTCTCGCCGCAGCCGAGGAGCTTGAGTACCGGCCCAACGAACTCGCGCGCAGCATGAACACCGGCAAATCAAACACCATTGGCGTGGTGGTGGGCGATATTGAGAACCCCCACTTCGGCCTTGCCATGAGGGGCATCACGGACACCGCCAAGAAAAGCGGCTACAACGTCATCCTCATCAACACGGACGAGGAACGGGCAGCCGAAGTGGATGCCGTCCGCGTGCTGCTGGACAAGCGCGTGGACGGGCTCATCGTGGCTCCTGCATCGTCCGTGGAAACCTCGCACCTGCAGCAGGTCTGCGAGTCCGGGCGGCCCTTGGTCCTGCTGGATCGCGCTGCCGCAGGAGTTGACGTTGAGACCTTTGCCGTGGACATGGGAAGCATTTCCTACGAGTCCACCCAGCACTTGATCCAAGCCGGGCACCGGCGGATCGCCTTTGTTTCCACAGTTCGCACCGACGCTCCCTATGTTCCCGGGATGACCTTGGACTCTTCGCAGATCTCAGACCGCTTGGACGGAATCCGCCGGGCCTTCGACGAGGCGGGCCTTCCGCATCCCGCGGATCTCATCCGACTCAATGCAGGCGACGCCGATTCCATCATTCGGATCACGCGGGACCTGCTGAGCGGACCGGACGCCGCCACGGCCATCATCGCCTCCGACGGCTTGATCGCCCTGAGCGTGGTGGAAGCCATCCAGGAAGCCGGGCTCTCAATCCCCGGCGACGTCTCGTTCCTCATGTACGACGATTTCGCTTGGACCCGCCTCACAACTCCCCCGCTCACCGTCATCGCACAGCCCGTGTACGACATGGGAATTGCCGCGGCCTCTGCGCTAATCAGGCAGATCGAGGGCAGGAAGGCGGCTGGACCCGGCCCGGAGTTGGCGGCGACATTGATCCAGCGGGGGTCCGTCGGGGCCCCCGCTATCGGCGCCGAGATCGCCGGAATCCTGCCGGATCGCTGGTAGCTTCCGGGTGGTCTCGACGTTTTCCCGCGAACTCGCTAGGGGTGCACACCCTCTGGGCGCTCCCCCAAACCGTTCCCGCCCGGTTAACCTCCGCGCCATCCCGCTTCCCTACTGTGATCCCGCTTGGGGGATCGGAATCAATAGAGGGAAAGCGCCATGTGTACCGCAGAAGAAAACACCACCACCCACAGCCGAAGCGTGGAGCTGGCCGACGCTGAGCTGAAGACGATGGGGCTGAGCCGCCGGCGCATTCTTCAGTCGGCCGGCATCCTGGCCGCCGGCACAGCCGCCTCGGCAGCGATGGCCCGGCCTGCGATGGCGAACCCGGGCGGGAACGACCCCCAGCTGAAGTGGCTTGTGGGAGACCATCACGTTCACACCCAGTACAGCCACGACGCAAAGTACTTGATCAAGCAGCAGCTCGACGCCGCACAGTCCTACGGCGTGGACTGGCTGGCACTGACCGAGCACAGCAACTTTGGTCACGCCAACAACGGCGGGGCGGTCAATGCCAACAAGGAAATCCAGGCGCAGCGTTCCGCACGCCCTGAGCTGCTGATCTTCCAGGGACTCGAGTGGTACATCCCGGGAGCTGAGCACGCGTCGGTACTCGTCGCCCCCGGTCCCAACGAAGTGAACCTTCTGCGGACCTTCGAACTGGTGTGGGACGGAAAGCTGAACCAATGGGAGAAGCCAGCCCCTGGAACGGCCCAAGTGGAGACTTTCGAGCGAAAAGCAGTTGAAGCCATCGCATGGTTGGCCAACCAGCGTCGCTCCGGTTACATCGACGACGTCGTGGCGCTGGCAAACCACCCCATGCGTCTGGGCATCGATTCCCCGCACGAACTCCGGGCATGGCGTGACGCCGCCCGTGAGGTGATGATCGGCATGGAAGGTGCGCCCGGCGCGCAAGGCTCAGGCGTCAGCCAGTTCTCCAGGGCAGGCGACCAGCGCGGCGAATACACCAACAACCCCACCCAGTACAGCTTCCCCGGCTACCCGGCGGACGCCTTCAGGCCCTACGGCGGTTTCGACTGGGCCACCGCAACCGTGGGCGGCGTATGGGATTCCATGCTCGCCGAAGGCCTGCCGTTCTGGATCACGTCCAACTCAGACAACCACCTCACGGTCAAGGACACCTGGAAAACCGGCCCCTACCCGGCCGAGGAGCCCTATCTCAGCCTGCCCAACGAATTCGATCGCTGGTCTGTCACCGGCAAGCGTCCCGATCCTTTTGATACCGGCGAAAAGCAGGGCGGCAGCGACTACTGGCCGGGTCAGTTCAGCCGCCTCCACACCGGCGTCACCAAGCACTCCTACACCGGCGTCCTGGACGCAATGCGCAATGGCCGCATGTGGGTGGACCACGGACACCTCCTTCAAGGACTCGCCGTCCGGGTCCGCGAGGTACGCGGCAACGGCGGTAACGGTAACGGACGCAACGGCGTCACCCTCGGTTCCCGACTCCAGGTAAAGCGAGGTGCCGACGTCGAAATTTCCATCACCATTACGACGACGGACTACCGCAACTTCGCGGGGATCCTCCCGAATCTCGCCCACGTGGACGTCATCGGCGGTGCAGTTACGGGTGCAGCTGCCGATCGCGACACCTTGAAGGCTCCGGGAACCACGGTGTGGAAACAGATCGATGTGTCGGGCCGCACCGGAACGTTCACCATCAAGCACGTCATCAAGGACGTGCAGGCATCTTGCTACTTCCGCCTCCGCGGCAGCGACGGCAACCGCCACGGCGCAGGCTATTACGGCGCATCCGTGGACCCCGCAGGGCCAATCCGCCACGGAGACAACCTCGGGGACGCTGACCCGTGGACCGATACTTGGTTCTACGCCAACCCGGTGTTCATCGACGTCGCGTAGCTGCTGCCGCCGTCGTTGGTCTTCTTCGCAGGCCCCGGTGAGAGGACAATGGGGTCATGAAGGTTGCCGACGGCGGCCGCTGGGCCTGGCCGCTCTTCCTCGTCCTCGCCTATGGAATTACCTGGGCGGTGCAAATTCCTGCATACCTCTACTTGGTCCCGCGCAACGTCGTTCCTACCAATGAGTCGAATTTCCTCATGCTGGGGCAGCTGGGTGGCGGCGGAGTGGACGCTGGCGCCGCAGTAGCAGTCCTGCTGCTGTGCTTTTCTTTCGGGCCATCGATAGCAGGCATCATTGTCATCGCACTGGCACGCGGAAGGCCTGGGCTCCGGGAGCTGTTCTCCCGGCTGGCTAAGGCGCGAATCCCCGGGAAATGGATTGCCTTCGTCGTAGTGTTTCCCGCTGCCCTCAGCGTGACTGCGGTGTCCTTGGGCTGGGTGCTCGGAGGAATGCCCGCTATCAATTACAGATTTCTGGTGCCCCTGGCGTTAGCCGTGCCGTTCCTGCTGTTCCTGATAGTTTGCACGGGCTTGGCCGAAGAACTGGGCTGGCGGGGCTTTGCACTGCCTCACTTGCAACGTACGCGGACGGCGGAGAGGGCCAGTTGGATCCTGGGACTGGCGTGGGGTTTATGGCATGTGCCGTCGGTGGTACTGCTGCCCTTGATGACCGGCGCCGCGAACATCTTCCAGGCCGCGTTCTCTGTGGTGGGCCTAACCATCGGTGTGGTGGGATACACCATTGTCCTGACTTGGCTTTACAACAACACCGGCAGTCTCCTCTGGATTGTTGTCCTCCACGGCTACGCCAATGCATGGCAGTCTTACGTGGTCCTGTCTTCCGGAAACTTCACTGCCCAGGTGGTGTACGGGGTCCTTCCTTGGGTCCTCGCCGCTTGGCTGCTGAAAAAGTACGGCACCGAGTCACTCACCAACCGCAAGCCGCGCCCGGATGCCCCGGGTCGGCCCCGCAGCGTCCCGAACACAGGATGATGGATGCTCGCGGCACCGCGCATTACCGGGGCTTACAGTGAGATGCAGACGAATGGACGACAGATATCTTCGTCAGACGCGGGGGCAGGTGGCTTTGCGCACTGACCCACTACACCACGGTCAACTCGCCTGAGCCACGCATTCGTTAGTCGGAACCTGTAGTGACTTCGCCTTCCTCGGGATCGTCCGCGGAACGCACCTCATTCCGGATGATGCCCAGTTCTTCGAGCTGGGCCGACATTCCCGCACCGTCCGGGGCATAGATCCACGGGACTCCCGGCGTGGGCTGGCCGCCGGACTTCGACCGACCACCTGCGAGCACCGCTTCACCCGCGGAGAGCTGTCGGATCGCGATGGCCCGGACGCTGGCGGGATGGCGTTGGGCGAACTCGGAGTAGATGGCCTCATCGTGTTGTCCGTCGTCGCCCACCAGCAGCCACTTGATGTTGGGGAACTCCTCGGCGAGGCGTTCCAAAGAGGTCCTCTTATGCTCCTGGCCGCTGCGGAACCAGCGATCCGGAGTGGGGCCCCAATCCGTCAAGAGCTTGGGACCGGCGGGGTACAAGTTGCGGGACAGGAACCGGGACAGGGTTGGTGCCACATTCCATGCCCCGGTGGACAGATACAGCACCGGAGCGGACGGCGCGGTCCTGGCGATCCGCTCATACAGCACAGCCATACCCGGTGTGGGGGTCCTCGCGTGCTCATTAAGGACAAAGGTGTTCCATGCTGCCAGGAACGGACGGGGCAGCGCGGTCACCATCACGGTGTCGTCAATGTCGGACACGACGCCGAACACGGCGTCGTCCGCGACGATCTCCACGGGAGCCTCCACGGTTTCCGACTCCCCGGACCGGAGGGTGATGGTATGCCAACCGGCATCGAGGGCCACCGGAATACGCGCGTCGACTACCCCTCCGCGGTCAGCGACGACGTCGTGGACGGTGCCATCAATGGTGACCTGCACCGATGCGTGGGCCACCGGCGCACTGGTGAAGTTGCGCCAGCCGCGCATGCTTTCCTGCAACGGATTTGTGTGGCCCGCTGCGTCCCGAGGGTCGCTACGGACGATACGCGCGAGGACCCGAACCCAGGAAGTGCTGCCGTATCCGGTGTAAGGGATGACGGTCTCCACCCGGCCACGCCGGATCGCGAGACGAGTCTGAAAACCAAGCCACGCGTCGTCGAGCCTCATAGCGAGGTGACGGCGTCCTTTACTCAGCGGCGTGGGGCCTTCATTGTCAACGGCGTCGGACTGGGGGCGCGGCTTCATGGGACGGGGAGACATGCGTCCAGTCTTCCATGGCTCGGCTCCCGAACGCAGTGTGTCCGAAAGAACTCTGCGGTGTCCAGGACACCCGGCCCTGAAACGGTTATGGTGCGGGCAACGGACTGGCCTGAACGATGATGTTCTTTCCCCAAAGATCAGCCGCGTAGCAGGTGATCAGAATGAGCCGACCTGGCACTATGTCCCAGATTTTGCTGTCCCTCAAAGTTTCTTTGTACTCAGTGGTGACATCGTCCACCTTGAAGTCCAGTTGCCCCTCAGCAGTGGTGACGGTCAGCAGATCACCCGCTTTCGCGAGTGTGCTGATGTTGTTGAATGGTGAGGCGCCGCCTTCCCAGCTGTGCCCCACAACGTAGGTAGTGTTCATCGAACCCTCACCGGGCATTCCGTACGGACTAAGCCAGTAGGCGTCCGGGGTGTGGGGCGGAACGATCGAATTCAGCTCAAGTTCCTGCTCCGTCGGAGCCAGCGACACCACGGCTTGATCCATCCCCACAGCCGCGTATGTGATGTGCAGGGGCGGGTTCCCTTGCCCCGGTTCAACAGCACTGCCCGGCCTTGCGGCCTGCGGAGTGAAGATGGGCGCTGTTGTCTGTGCACTGACCACGGGTACGGAACCCGGCCCGCTGGTAGCGGGCACGGATTCCGTTGCAGTGGCCGTGGATGGGGCATGGTGTACCCCTGCCTGTGCTGACCACCACCACCCAAGAAGCAGCAGAGTCAGCCCGACAGCGGCGAGGGCGGAGAACGACGCTCCCCTGCGTCGTTCGGCGCGGTGTCTCCGCAAGCTACTACTCCTTGTGGCTTCCCCTGCGCCCGCTCATCAGCAGCCGGCTTGCCAGGAAGACGACGCCCACGCCGCCAAGGCCCACCAAGAGTGTTCCGATGATCGTTGTTTGCTGGGTGGTGCCGGCACGGGACAAAGCGACGGCGGTATCCACATTGGCGCCTTGGTTCCTCCCTGTGCCGGCCAAGGGAACTGCCTGATTCGTAGCAGAAGCTGTTGCAGTAGTTCTTGTGGCGGGCGCCGTCTGAGTAGCAGAGGCTGTTGCAGTGGCAGTGGCTGTCGAAGTGGCCGTCGCCGTCGCCGTCTCCAGTTGCAGTCACCGTGGGGGTGGCCGTCGCCGTCGCCGTCTCAGTTGCAGTCACCGTGGGGGTGGCCGTCGCCGTCGCCGTCTCAGTTGCAGTCACCGTGGGGGTGGCCGTCGCCGTCGTCGTCTCTGTTGGAGTGACCGTTACCGTCGGCGTCGCGGTTGCGGTGCCCGGGGGCGCCGATGTTGTGGGCGTGGTGACGCAGGCGGGGGTGGTCACCACGTTGGTGTCGAGGGAGACCTGTCCGTTACGGGCAAGCAGCCGCCCCTCCACAACTGCGTTGGTTTGAGCTGTTATCGATGTCAGCGCGAGGATGGACCCCTTGAAACTCGAAGCAGTGCCCAGCGTTGCCGAGCTGCCAACCTGCCAGAACACGTTGCACGCCTGGGCGCCGTTAGTGAACACGATGCTGCTGGCTGAGGCCGTAATGAGCGTAGAAGCGACCTGAAAGATAAACACTGAGGCGGGATTGCCTTGGCCATCAAGGGTGAGCTGTCCGCTGAGCGCCAATGAGGACGTCGACTTATAGACACCCTCCGTGAGCGTCCGACCTACCAGGTCTCCGGATACGCTGGCCGTTAACGCTTGCCCGGCGGCATTGTTGTAAGCGGTGGTCAGATCCGACTGTGCCTGCAGCGCCACTGCGTCTGCTGCGTGGGTAGTGCCAGCGGCGATGCCGGGCGGAAACCCTGTAATTGCGGTGCCCGGGCTCAGGCCAAGGTCTCGCTGAAGGGTGGTCGGTCCTGTGTTGGTCACCGTTGTGGCGGCAAGGACGGAATAGGACGCTGCTGTACCCAAGTTCACCGGCGTGGCCGCAAATGCAGGCGACTGCTGCAACATGATGGCGCCGGCAAGGAGAAGAATTCCGGAGGCAGCCCCCACCGATACGGTCCTTCGGCGCCGACGTGATCCCATCCATGGTGTGCGTGAATCTTTTCGCGCAGAGCTATGGTGCATGGCAGTTCCTTCCCCCAGCGGGGCAAACGCCCCAAAGCAACTGCCTAACAGGATGTGAGGGAGCTATACAGCGGACTGTACGCCCGCAAGCACGGCGCGCCTAGGGCAAGAGCTGGGCAAAAATGAACGTGGCCAGAGGGCAGATCTTGCTCTGCCAGGACCCAAATATGTATCGTCCCTGCTCAGACCATCAGGATGCTGACTATTGCACTCAGTGGCAACTGTCAAAGCCGGAAAAAATTTACTCCAGAATTTTGATAAACCTCGCAATCCAAGGGCGGGCAGGCGCTACACAGCCGTGGTGGGTGCCCGGCCTTCGTCGCCATGCTGCTTTCGCGCTTCAGCGACCCGAAGTCGATCCAAGCGGTTCATCAGGGGCGCGGTGGTGGCCCCGTGCACCACGATGGACAGTGCCACCACCAAACCGATCAGGGCCCACAGTTCGCGTGCCTCGGCGTCGAAATTTCCATGGGTCAGCGCGTATGCCACGTAGAAGAGCGACCCGATCCCACGAATCCCGAAATAGGAGATGGCCAGGCGTTCGCGTGGCCCGGTCTTGCCACCCATCAGCCCGAGCCATCCAGCCAACGGGCGGACCAGCAAGAGGAACGCCAAAGCGACCAACACCTCCGTCCAACCGATCCCCTCCAAGAGACCACGGGCTATGGCGCCGCCGAGGAGCACCAGAATCACCACGGTCATCAGACGTTCGAGCTGCTCTACATAGCTATGCAGCACTTGGTGATAGGAGTGGTTGTGCTCGGCGGACCGGATAGTCAGAGCGCAAAGGAAGACCGCGACGAATCCGTAGCCCTCCACCATTTCCGCAGCGCCGTAGGCCAGGAAAGTAGCTGCGAGCGCCACGAAACCCTCGGAGTGTTCTGACAAGCGGAAAGTCTTGCCCTTGGCCGCAAAGAAGAACATGCTCAAGAGCTTGCCGGTGCCGAAACCGACGAGCACCCCCGCAACAGTGCGCCAGAGAACATCCAGAGCGACCCATTCCCCCAGCCATGCATCCGGGGAGGCCCCTACCAAGCTGATCAGGATGGCCAGGTACACAAAGGGGAAGGCGAGCCCGTCATTCAAGCCTGCCTCGGAGGTCAAAGCGAAGCGGACCTCATCCTCGTCCGGGTCATCTTCCGCGTCCGCAGGTTTTCCCACCTGGACCTCGGATGCCAGAACAGGGTCAGTGGGTGCAATCGCCCCTGCGACGAGGATGGCGCCCGCCAGTCCCAAGCCCAGCACCCACAGACCGAGGAGCGTCATCACCAGGATGCACAAAGGCATGACGATGCCGAGCAGGCGCCATGTGGTGGACCATCCGCGCCAACGGAAGGGTCTGTCCAGGGCCAATCCGGCGCCCATGAGCGAGATGATGACGCACACTTCGGTCAGGTGAGTCGTGAAATCCCCGTACTTGACGGGGTCCGGGTCCGGTAGCTCGGGAAGCAGGGTGAACGCCAGAATTCCGCTGCCCAGAAAGACCATCGGCATGGAAAGCGGCATGTGGCGCAACAATTTGGGCAGAACTGCTGCGGCCAACACCGCAAAGCCTGCCGAGAGGAACAAGATGCTGGGGGCTTCGAACACGAATAATCTTCTTCCTGACGAGCCGTTCGGCCCATCCCAGAAGCCTAGTTGGAAGTCAGCGCTGCGTCGATCAGGACTTCGGCTGCTTGACGCGCCTGTCCGGCTGCGTCGGATGTTCCCGCGATGGCCGCAGTGGTTTGGGCGCCTTCGGCGAGAATCGCGAGTTGCGGTGCCAGGTATTTTGGCGCGCCGGCCTCGCCAGCCAACCGGGCAACGTATTCCTGGAACGATTCCTTGTGCTTCCGCGCATATTCGGCGACGTCCGGGCTGATGGCACCGAGTTCGGCGAAGCTGTTGATGAAGCCGCACCCTCGGAAAGAATCCTGGCAGAACCATCCAGCGAGGTAGTCGAAGATGGCTAGGAGGCGTTCGCGGGGTGTCCCGGCTTGCTGGACGGTTGCGTCGAGCCCTTGGGTCCAGGATTGATGCCGGTGTTCAAGCACAGCCATGACGATGCTGCTCTTTGAGGGAAATTCCCCGTACAGCTTTTTCAACGAGACCCCGGCCGCCGAACGGAGTTCATCCATGCCAACGGCTTGGATTCCCTTCGCGTTGTAGAGCTCATCGGCGGTGGCGACGATGCGGTTTCGGACCTCGGAAATATCCATGTGCCCATTCTACTTGAAATGAGAACGATCGTTCTATACGATGAAAACACAACCGGAGAACGACCGTTCTCCACCTTCGGAAAAGGGAACAAAATCATGGGCTTCATCAAGGTCGGCACCGAGAACACCACGGACATTGAGCTCTACTACGAGGATCACGGGACGGGTCAGCCTGTGGTCCTGATCCACGGATACCCCCTGGATGGCGGCTCTTGGGAAAAGCAGACAGCCGCCCTCCTGAACGCCGGATACAGGGTCATCACCTACGATCGCCGTGGCTTTGGCAAGTCCAGCAAACCGACCACGGGCTATGACTACGACACCTTCGCGGCAGACCTGAACACCGTGCTTGAAACCTTGGACCTGGAGAACGCCGTACTGGTGGGCTTCTCGATGGGCACCGGCGAAGTCGGGCGCTACATCGGCACGTACGGAGAAGCCCGCGTAGCCAAAGCCGCTTTCCTGGCTTCGCTCGAACCCTTCCTCCTCCAGACGGACGACAACCCCACCGGCGTTCCATCGTCAGTCTTCGACGGCATCCGCAACGCCGCCATCGAAGACCGGTACGCCTGGTTCACCAACTTTTACAACGACTTCTTCAACACCGATAACTTCCTGGGCAACCGCCTCAGCGAAGAGGCGCTGCGGAATTCGTGGAACGTCGCCGCAGGCTCGTCCTGGTATGCCTCCTTCGCGGTTGTGGACTCGTGGCTCACGGACTTCCGCTCCGACATCGAGAAGGTCACCGTCCCGTCATTGATTGTCCACGGCACCGACGACCGCATCCTGCCCATCGACTCCACGGGCCGCGAATTCACCAAGCGCCTCCCCTCCGCCGAATACGTCGAGATCGAAGACGCCCCGCACGGCATGCTCTGGACGCACGGCACCGAAGTCAACGAGATCCTGCTTCGCTTCCTGGCCAAGTAACAAATAACGACGGCGGCAGGTCACCCCAGGTTCCAAGGGAACCCGCGGCGGCCTGCCGCCGTCGTGCGTTGACGTAGCGCAGGTCACGTCCTATGCTTTATGAATCGATTCAAGAAGTAACCTTCCTCACGCTGAATGAGCACCAAACAGTTCAGTCCTGGACGGGAAGAGCTCTTGTTCCTTGCCAACGACGACATAGGAGTTCAGCCGCAATGACCGTGATGCACGGGAGGGACGTCCCTTCAACCCAAGGCGAAGCCACCGGCCAAAAGGATCCGAAGAAAGCCGCCATGAGCGGTTGGATCGGAAGCGCGCTGGAATACTACGACTTCGCCCTGTATTCACTGGCGGCGACGCTCTTGTTTCCCACCATCTTCTTCCCCACGGAGAATCCCACCGTCGGCATCATCGCGTCGCTGGCCACCTACGCCGTAGGTTACGTTTCCCGCCCGCTCGGCGCCGTGATCCTGGGCGCCTACGGTGACCGGCACGGGCGCAAGAAGGTGCTCGTTTTCGCGATGCTGCTCATGGGCTTCGCTACCTTTGCCGTCGGACTCCTGCCCACGTACGGACAGGTGGGCCTCCTCGCTCCTGTCCTCCTGGTGATTCTCCGACTGGTCCAAGGATTCGCCGTCGCGGGTGAACTCGGTGGCGCCAGTGCAATGATCGTGGAGCACTCCCCCGACGCCAAGCGCGGCTTCTTCGCCAGCTTCAGCCTGCAGGGCACACAGGTGGGCTCCATCCTGGCCACGGCCGTCCTTATTCCCCTCGCCGCATTCCTCCCCGACGAGCAGTTCCACTCCTGGGGCTGGCGACTGCCATTCCTGCTCAGCGCCGTAGTGATCGTGGCCGGATACGTCATCCGCCGCCGCGTCGAGGAGCCTCCCGCATACCTGGCCCAATCCGAAGACCCCGGCGCCAAGCGTCGCTTCCCACTGGTAGACCTCCTGCGCACCCACCCCTGGGTTTTGCTCCGGTGCATCATCATGACGTTCACCAACGTCATCGGCATGGCCACCCTCATCTTCGGTGTCTCCTTCGCCACCCAGAAGGGCTACGGCATCGGTTTTTCCAGCAGTGAGTTCCTCTGGGTGACCATGGCTGCCAATGTTGCCGCAGTGCTGACCATCCCGCTGTTCGGCGCCCTGTCCGACAAGATCGGCCGCCGGGCACTGATGGTGGCCGGCGGCATCACCGGCGGCCTGCTGACCGTGGGATACCTGTGGGCGATCGAACAGCGCAGCCTCCCGTTGGTGTTCGTCTGCGTCGTGATCGTTCAGGGCATCCTCTTCCAGATGTGGAACGCCACCTTTGCCACGTTCTTCCAGGAGCAATTCCCCATGCGGATGAGGGTCACCGGCTTCGCGGTCTCGCAAAACATCGGGCTCATGATCGCTTCCTTCTTCCCGAGCCTCTTTACGGCAATCGCTCCCCCGGGATCAGCGAACATCCCCATGGTCATCGGCCTGACCACGCTGGGCATCTGCGTTGTCTCGGCCGTGGCAACCCTCCTGTCCTCGGACACCAAGGGCAAAACACTCGAGGACCTCGAAGCCCGCTAGTGCCCAGCTAGTCGTTGACCAGCTCAGCTGTCTCGCTCACGGGCGCCACCGCGTCCCTGACCTTCTTCCCGCGGGCATATCCAACAAGCCCCAGGGCCAGAATGCAGCCGAGGGTTCCAAGAGCAAAGGCCTCGAAAGTGAACTGCGAGACGCCCCACGTTGCCTCGAAGTCGTATGGCAAGCCGAAAAGCACATCCAGTGTCCCCGGGAAGATGGCAACCCAGGACCCGATCAGGATCCACGCGAAGCAGATGTAACCCAGAATGCGGAAGCCCGTGTCCGAGACAGGAACCTTGAAAGGCCGGTCAGCGTGGGGATACTTGCTCCGCAGCTTCACGGCGGCCGGGATGGCCAACAGGTAGCTGAGCAGGAACGTGGAAATCGCGATGGAGAGGACCACGCCAAACAGTGCGCTGCTGGTGCCGCTGAGCTGCATGGCTGCGAGCATGAACAGCGTCGCCACCACACCGGAGAGCGTGTTGACGCGGATGGGGGTGCCGAGCTTGGGGTGGAAGCGTCCGAAGAAGCCTCCGAAGAAGGAGCCGTCTGCAGCAGCCATGGCCTGCATGCGGTCGCTGATGATCATCCATGCGGCGCCTTGCGAGACCAGGATGAAGCAGAAAACCACCGCGGAAACGGACAGCATGACCTCCGCAGCAGGCCCAAAGACTGTGTAGACCGTGGCGATTGCGCCGAACAGACCTCCAATGCCGGTGATCTGGTCCAACGGCACTACCAGCAGGATGGCAAGGATGGGGAGCAGGTAGCTCGCGGCGGCAATCATGGAGGACCTGGCAACCGAGATGGGAACGTCCTTGGCCGGGTTCTTCATTTCCCCCGCGGCGCTGTTCCCGGACTCGAAGCCAAGGAACGAGAACAGCAGAAGTGGCGTGACGCCCAGGAAGCCAGCAAGCGTGGGTGAGAAGAAGCCCAGGTCGAGCCCGTTGAAACCGTGCTGCAGCCCGTAAATCATGGTGACAATGATGAAGAAGGTCAGGAACGCCACCTTGAGGATGGCCCCCAGCGAGGGTAGCCATTTGCCGTGCTTCAAGCTGATGATCGCTGAGGTCACCGTGATCCAGATGAAGAGCAGCTTGAAGATGTAATCGGCAGGGCTTCCGGCGTCCACATGGCCCACGTACTCGGACCAGGTTTCCACTGCTACGAAGGCCATGGCGCCACCCACCCAAACGGGCTGCGTCACCCAGGTGAAAAGGGACGTGATGGCTGCAACCACGCGCCCAAAGGCCATTTTTGTCCATACGTAGACGCCGCCCTCTTCAGTGAAGGCACCGCCTGTCTCGGCGAAGATAAGTCCGTAGGGGACCATAAATGTGATGGCCAGGATGAGTGTCCAGGTGAAGGTTTCCCCGCCGAACCCGGAAACCTGGCCCAGGACTTCCACTGAGATGACGGCGGCGACCACCAACAACAAGATGTCGAAGCGGCCCAGGGATTTTTGCAGATGCTTGCTTTGTTCTTGCGCGAGCCGCGTTGAGGCTACTGGCTGATCCATGATCGATCCTTTGCTACTGCTTAAGTTTGCTACTGAGCAAGAAGGGTGGGAAGGGAAGGTGTCTTAGCGACTGGTGCGATGTGAGGGAGCGGGCGGGCTCTCGTCTACGTTGACGTGCCGGGTCCGGTCCACTGTGAGCCCTAGCGTAGGCGCGTGAATTGCATCAGGTAAACCATGGAATAACGATGCATATCAGCGTTTTTTCAGATGGGATAGATCAGTCGAACTGGATCCACGTAGTCTTTGGCGCCGTGTAGTTGTCGAAGGCATGCAGGGAGAGGTCCCGGCCGAATCCGGACTGCTTGAAGCCTCCGAACGGGGTGGTGTTTCCCAGTGCGTCAACGGTGTTAACGGAGACTGTTCCGGCAAGGAGCTCCCCTGCCACCCGATGGCCGCGGGACAGGTTGGACGTCCACACGGATGCAGCCAATCCGTAGTCTGTGGCATTGGCCAACCGCACCGCTTCCTCCTCCGAGTCGAACGCGTGCAGCACAGCCACGGGTCCAAAGATCTCGTCGCGGTGAACGTCATGGTCCGCCGGGAGGCCGCCCAGGAGCGTGGGCTCCAGGTAGGCATCGGAGGCTTGGATTTCGAGCCGCTCACCGCCGAAAAGCACCTCACCCTCGGTGCGTCCCCGCCGAATCCAGCCTTCGACGTCGTTCGTGTGGGCGCTGCTGATGAGGGCGCCATTGCCGGCCAAACCAGCCAGCGGATCCGCGGCCCGGTAACCAACCGCAGCGTCTGCAAGCAGGGTTGCGAACTCGTCATGGATGTCCCGCTGCACCAGGATCCGTGAGTTCGCAGAGCAGACCTGGCCCTGATTGTAGAAGGCCCCAAAAGCAGCTTTAGCTGCCGCTTTAGGCAGGTCGGCCGTATCGGAGAAGACGATATTGGAACTCTTACCGCCGGCTTCCAGGCTCAGTCGCTTGAGGTTGCTGCGACCTGAGGCTTCCAACAGTGTTCGGGAAACGGCAGTGGAGCCCGTGAAGGCCAGCGCATCAACGTCCATGTGATGCGCCAACGCTGCGCCTACTTCGCGGCCGGTACCGGCAATGATGTTCAGCACGCCATCCGGCAGACCCGCTTCCGTGGCCAGCTCGGCGAGGCGCAACACGCTCAGCGAGGTCTGTTCGGCCGGCTTGAGCACCACTGTGTTGCCGGAGGCCAGTGCCGGCGCCAGTTTCCACACCGCGATTTCCAGCGGGAAGTTCCACGGAACAATGGCTGCCACTACGCCCAGGGGTTCGCGGGTCACCAGGGCCGTGGCTCCGGGTGGGACGGCGGGCATTTCACCGCTTTGCTTGTCTATAGCCTCGGCGTACCAGCGCAGCGTGGAGATGGCGCCGGGTACGTCCACGGTTGTGGTCTGCAGGATTGGTTTTCCGCTGTCCAGCGTCTCCAGCAGGGCCAGCTCATCGGCATTCAGCTCCATGAGGTTGGCCAACGCCAGCAACAGTCCCTTTCGCTTTTCGGCCCCGGAACGGGACCACGACGGGAAAGCGCGCCTCGCGGCCGCCACCGCGCGATCGACGTCAGCCAGGCCGCACGCGGCCAACTCAGCGAGGACTCGGCCATCAATCGGGCTGATGGTGCGACGGATGAGCCCGGTGCTTGCCGCTGCCCGCCCGCCGTCAATAAATGCCCTGCCATCGATCGCCAGGGCGTCGGCTCGGCCATGCCAGTCGAAGGACAGCGTGGTGGATGTTGTGTTCATGGTGACTCCTGGTGTGGGGTTTCAGGTCGGGTGTGGTGTTGCGGTGCGGGTCATGCGGAGGGCCGCCGAAGCAGCCATAAGGCAAAGCAGTTCAACGCCGATGAGGATGAGCATGGCCGGCTGGTGGTCCGGGGTGGATGCGCCCTGGACGTGACCGTGGTGGCCGCTGCCAGGTCCCAGCAGGAGGACCAGATGGATGAGGATCATTGCTGCACTCATGGCCAGGAGGTGGCTGGCGGCACGAGTTGCGGCCTGTCCGGCGCAGAACGTCCGGGCGGGAAAGCCCGCCATGGGAGCCGCGCAGCTCAAGCACGCAGCGCCCATCGCGGCCATCCACCAGGCCATCACTCCTGCCGGACCGCTGGCCGCTGCCACCACATGGGCTACAGCGCTGCCAGCAGCAGCAACGCCCACGAGGCCCGCGGAAACGGGCGTAGTTGTGCCGCGCCGCCGGGGTAGGCGGGATTGCTGGTTCATGGTTCTCCTGGCCGCCGGCGACATTTGGGTCAAGGACTTTACGCCGGCCTGTGAGGTGGGTAACATCAAAGCGTTGGTTGAACAGTTGTACCATCAAAAATCGACTTCAGGAAGTGCCATGACCCTTCAGACCACCCCCTTGGCCGCAACGACGCAGGCTCCGCTGGGGCAACATCCGCTTGAGCAGCTCTCGGCACACGAAATCCACCAGGCGCGCCGGATCCTGGCCGATGCCGGGCTCGTCGCAGAAACCACACGCTTCGCTTACCTGGGCCTGATCGAGCCACCTAAGGCCGTCTTCCAGGCAGACGCAGCAGATGCCCCTCGCTTGGTCCGGGCAATGCTCTGGGACGCCGCGCAGTCGCGTTCCCTCGATGTCAGGCTGTCCCTGGCCACAGGCCTCGTCCTGGATCAGCGTGAACTCAACCCGGAAATCGATGGCCAACTGCCGGTCCTTCTCGAGGAATTCGGGATCATTGAGGACATTCTGGCTGTAGATCCACAGTGGAACGCAGCACTGGCCAGCCGCGGCCTGACCCCCGCCCAAGTCCGCGTCGCTCCCCTCTCCGCAGGCGTCTTCGAGTACGGGAATGAGGAAGGCAAGCGACTGCTCCGCGGCTTGGGATTCCGCCAGGACCACCCCGCGGACCACCCGTGGGCCCACCCGATCGACGGGTTGGTGGCTTTCGTGGACATTGAGAACCGGCGCGTCAACCACCTGATCGACGACGGCCCGGTTCCGGTACCAGAGGTCAACGGCAACTACACCGACCCCACCATCCACGGAGAGCTCCGCACGGATTTGAAGCCAATAGAAATCACCCAACCCGAGGGTCCCAGCTTCACCTTGGAAGGCAACCATCTGTCTTGGGCAGGCTGGGACCTCCGCGTCGGCTTCGACGCCCGCGAGGGATTGGTGCTCCACCAGCTCCACCACTCGCACCAGGGACGGCGCCGCCCGGTGGTCCACCGCGCATCCATCTCCGAAATGGTGGTGCCGTATGGAGACCCGTCCCCGTACCGAAGCTGGCAGAACTACTTCGATTCCGGCGAATACCTGGTGGGCCGGGATGCCAACTCACTCAAGCTTGGTTGCGACTGCTTGGGCGATATCACCTACATGTCCCCGGTGGTGGCAGATGATTTCGGCAATCCGCGCGTGATCGAGAACGGCATTTGCATTCACGAGGAAGACGCGGGAATCCTGTGGAAGCACACGGACGAGTGGGCAGGTTCCAACGAGGTTCGCCGCAACCGCAGGCTAGTGGTCTCCTTCTTCACCACCGTGGGCAACTACGATTACGGCTTCTACTGGTACCTCTATTTGGACGGCACCATCGAGTTTGAGGCGAAGGCTACGGGCATCGTGTTCACGGCAGCACTCCCGGACAAGGACTACGCCTACGCGTCGGAGATCGCTCCGGGCCTTGGTGCCCCTTACCACCAGCACCTCTTCAGCGCGCGCCTGGACATGATGATCGACGGCGGCACCAACCGGGTTGAGGAACTGGACCTTGTACGGCTTCCCAAGGGGCCCGGGAACCCTCACGGCAACGCCTTCACACAAAAGCGCACAGTGCTGACCCGTGAATCGGAGGCAGTCCGCGATGCCGATGGCACCAAGGGAAGGGTGTGGCACATCAGCAACCCGGACTCGCTGAATCACCTGGGCCACCCGGTGGGCTACACCCTTTATCCGGAGGGCAACCCTACGTTGGCCATGGCGGATGATTCCTCTATCGCTTCGCGGGCCGCTTTTGCCAAACACCATTTGTGGGTCACGCAGCACGCAGAGGACGAGCTTTACGCCGCAGGCGACTTCGTCAACCAGCACCCCGGAGGTGCAGGGCTTCCCAGTTACGTGGCTCAGGACCGCGACATTGATGGCCAGGACCTCGTAGTGTGGCACTCGTTTGGCCTGACGCACTTCCCGCGGCCCGAGGACTGGCCGATCATGCCCGTTGATACCACCGGATTCACCCTGAAGCCGCACGGCTTCTTCGATCAGAACCCCACACTCAACGTGCCATCGTCCTCCACCGGACACTGCGCTCCCGCAGAGCAAAACACCGGCGCCTGCGGACACTGAGGGCGTAACCCGCGTTTTACCTGCACCTACCACCGCGGGGGCGCGCCCCGGCGTCCCCGCGGTGGTAGGGTGCTCACGGTCCGGCCATGGCCACCCGCCCGAACGAAGGAACAGCATGCCCCGCTTGGTTGATCACGAGGAACGTCGCCGTTCCATCATCGAAACCACGTGGCGGCTGATCGCGAAGCAGGGCATCGAGAACGCCAGCATGCGGGACATTGCCAGTGAATGCGGCTACGCGGCACCGGGAGTGCTGGCCCATTACTTTCCCAATAAGGACGCCCTGCTGCTGGCGTCCTACGAGTTGATCTGCGAACGCACCAACGAACGCATCGCGGCTGGCACGGCAGGCCGTCGCGGCCTTTCGGCCCTCAGAAGGTTGTGCCTGGAGATCATTCCGGCCGATCCCCTCACCGTGGTGGAGGCCCGCGTGGCGGTGTCCTTCTGGCAGCGGGCGCAGACGGAAGACGCGCTGCGGGCAGTGGGTCGGGAGGCTTTGCTGCACTGGCGTGGCCTGGTGTTGGGTTTCCTTGCCCAAGCAGAGCACGACGACGAATGCGCACCTTTGGCGGATCCGGATGCGGTTGCCGATGAGCTGCTGAACATCATGATGGGCCTGCACGTCACCTCCATGCTGGATCCGGACGCCGTCACCGGTTCCCGGCAACGGCACCTGGTGGAGCGGGCGCTGGCGCGGCTTGCCGTCACTGTTTGACCCCATCAAACAGACAATTCACCCCCGTACGCGAGGGTGAATTGTCCACTGGATGGTGTGTGTCTACGTGTGCGCCACGCCCTGCGTTGCCCGGGACCGCGTTCCCGGCGAGTGCAGTTCTTCCTCGTCCATCAGGTTCTTGCCTTTGCTTTCCTTCATGCTCAGCACAGCAGCAAGTCCTACAAGGCCCACCAGGATCAAGTAGAAGGCTGGCATCATGTCGTTTCCTGTCTGCGCAATGAGCCAGGTCAGGACGTACGGGACGGTTCCGGCGAAGATGGCCGCGGTGACGCTGTAGGCGATAGAGAGCCCGGTCTGCCGTGTTCGGGTGGGGAAGAGCTCGGCAGCTGCTGCCGCATGAACTCCAAGGATGAGGGCCAGGATGACGCCCAGTCCGATGGTGCTGACAATGCCAGCCCAGGCTGTGCCGGTCTGCATGATCAGGAACAAGGGGTACGCCAGTACCACCAGTGAAACGGCGGCAGTGATCAGGAGCGGCTTTCTGCCGATCCTGTCGGACAGCGCGCCCACTAACGGTACGAGAATCAGGCCCGCCACAGAAGCCGCCGTGGAAAGCAGCGCGGCTGTTCCGGCGTCGAAACCCAGCACTTTCTCCTGATAGGTCAGGAGGTAGACCAGCACCACGTAGAAGGTAACGTGCATCATGATCTCCAAGCCGCTCATCTGAAGCAGCTGCTTGCGGTGTTTGGTGAAGACTTCCTTGACGGGGCTCTGCGGGACGTTGCCCAGCTCCTCCAGGGAACGGAATTCCGGAGTGTCTTCAATCTTGGACCGGATGTAGAAGCCGATGACACCCAGGGGAACTGCGATCAGGAAGGGAATGCGCCAGCCACCGCCGGCAATGGCTTGTGCGTCCATGGCGCTGGAGAGCACGAAGACCACCAGCGAGGCCGCCAGGAAACCGAGAAGGCTTCCGAATTCGAGCCAGCTGACGCCGAATCCACGGTGCTTCCTGGGTGAGTACTCGGCCAGGAAGGCGGCCGCGCTTCCGAACTCACCGCCTGCTGCGAGGCCTTGGACCACCCGGGCGGCCACAAGCAGGATAGGCGCCCACAGGCCGATGGCGTCGTAAGTGGGCAGTAGCCCGACCACCAGCGTGGCACCGCTCATGGAGAGAATCACGATTGACAGCGTCTTCTTGCGGCCGATCCTGTCGCCGAGGGTTCCGAAGATCAGTGCGCCCAGGGGACGGACGCCGAAGCTGATGGCGAAGACGGCAAAAACTGACAGCAGTGCCGCTGTGCTGTCTTGTTGGGGGAAGAAGACCACGGCGATGGTGGACGCAAGGTAGGCGTAAATAGCCCATTCGAACCAGTGGACAAAGACGCCGATGGAACCGGCGGCAACGCTGGTGCGCAAACCCTTTCTGCTGATCTGCCCCTCGATGTTATTGGTGTTCACAGTTCCTCCTGGAGGAAAAGATCCGATGCTGGGATGGGGAGAGCGAGCCTGTGGCGGTCGACGTTGACCGACCTGAGACTGCGCCACCAGGGCACGTGATGTGGATCACGCTCGATTGCTGGTATAACCATTTTCGAGCGCGGAACTGTGATCTGTCGAATAGATTTTTAACACCAATTGCATCTGCTGAACAGATGCAGCGGGAACCGGACCTAGCTTCGCGCCGAGCGGGCGGCGACGATCTGATGCCTGACTGCTTGCGCTACCGCCCGCACCCTCGCCGTGGGGCGGTGGGACTTCAAGTGCGCCAGAACTGTCTTCAATTCCGGCACGTCGTCGCGGATTTCGACGGCGGCCAGCTGGCCGCCGTCGTAGGTCAACTGGTGCTGTGGCCGCTGGTGAAGGATGGAATAGCCGAGGCCGCGCGCCACGAAAGTGCGCACCGTTTCATAGCTGGCCGATCGGAACCTGATGTCCGGCTCCTGGCCACCCAGCCTGGCGATGGACATCATGAGGTCACGGGTGTGGGGCAAGTCCAGCAACACAAAGGGTTCGCCGCTCAGTGCGGACAGTTGAACGGTCTTTGATCCTGCCAGTTTGTGGTTTGGCGGCAGTGCCACATAAGGCCGAACGGTATCCACCACGGAACGGGCTATCGCTTCGGGGAGGTCCAGGTCGTAGCACAGCGCCAAGTCCGCCTGCCCGCTGAGCAAAGCGGCGATGCAGCCCGCAGTGTCGGTCTCGATGACTTCAGCTTCAAGTGCGGGGTGATCTTCCCGCAGTTTGGTCAGGACACCGGGAAGCAGGAAAGGCGCAAGCGTGCTGAAGCAGGCTATGCGGATCCGACCGGAGACACTCTGGTGCTCTCCGCGTGCGTGGTCAACGCTCTCCTCAACCTGCGCGAGGATCGCCTGCGCGTCCCTGACGAAGAGCTCCCCTGCCGGCGTGAGCACCAGGCCCTTGGAGCGCTGCCTGATGAAGAACTGCGTGCCTACGTGGCGCTCCAGCTGGGCAATCGCAGCCGAAACTGCCGATTGGGCAACATTCAGGCGGACGGCCGCACCTGTCATGGACAACTGGGCTGCCGCTTCCACGAAATAGCGCAACTGCGTGAGGGTCACATCCATGCCACGAGAGTACACCCTGCATCAGAAAAGTCGATGCAATCGTTCTAAAAGAACTGTTGGACAGATTTAACGCTCCGCAGGAAGCTGAAGGATACGAGCACCCGGCTAACAGGACTGAAAGGCAAGCTGCGACATGAAGCACCAGCGTATCCGTACGTTCAACACGAAAGAGACCTACCCGGAGCAGAACCTGGATAACGATCTTTGCCAGGCCGTTGTGGCCAATGGCGTGGTTTACCTTCGGGGCCAGATCGGACAGGACCTGGAGACGCGCGAGTCTGTGGGCATTGGCGACGTTGAAGCCCAAACGGAAAAGGCCATGGCCAACATCGACATGTTGCTCAAGGAAGCCGGAAGCAGCCTGGAGGACATCGTCAAGGTGACCGTCTACCTCATCGATCCTCGCTACCGTGAGACCGTCTACCGCACCATGGGGCGCTGGCTCAAGGGAGTGTTCCCCGTGTCCACCGGCATCGTTGTCCAGGCCTTGGCCCGCCCGGAGTGGCTCGTGGAAATCGACGCCACCGCAGTGCTCTCCACGGAGGCACAGCAGTGACGTTCAGTATTGCCGCAACCGACAGCCACGGCAGATTAGGCATAGCGGTCTCCTCGTCCTCCCCCGCCGTTGCAGCCCGCTGTGCGCATCTGCGTGACGGAATCGGCGCCGTCAGCTCCCAGAACATCACCGATCCTCGACTGGGAACAGCGCTGCTGGACCGAATGCAAGCCGGATATTCCGCGCAAGAGGCGATTGACGCCGTCGTACAGGAATCACCCGCCGTGGACTATCGGCAACTGGTGGTTCTGGACGCCAAGGGTGGATCCGCCGTGTTCAGCGGCGCGCATACCCTTGGCTTGTTCGGCGAAGGACGGGGTGCGAACAGCGTGGCTGCCGGCAATATGCTGGCGCATCCGGGCGTTGCCCAGGCCCTGTGCGACGCGTTCGAAGGCGCCGAAGGCGAACTGGAAGTGCGCCTGATGGCTGCCCTGCGAGCCGCTGAGGCAGCAGGCGGCGAAGCCGGACCCGTGCGATCGGCCGGACTTTCGGTGGTGTCCGGGCACGGCTGGAGGGACACTGATCTGCGCGTGGACTGGCACGATCACCCGATCGAGGAACTGGAGAAGCTCCTGGACGTGTGGCTCCCGCAGCGGCAGGACTACGTGATTCGCGGCTTGGACCCCGCGTCGTCAGTGGGTTATGGGGTGGCGGGCGATGAGCGCTGAAACGACGACCACCTCGGCTCCGGCTGTCCAACGCGACCGGGTGCTGGGTTCCGTGACCGCCCAGCAGCCTTCCCTGGTTCGGCTCTCGGAGACCCTGCACGCCAACCCGGAGCTGGGCTGGCAGGAACATCGCGCCGCCGCCTGGACCGCCGACTATCTGACCGCCCATGGCTTTGAGGTGGAAAGGGAGTACTTGGGCTTCCCCACGGCGATCCGTGCGGTCTTCGGAACGGGCTCCCGCCGCGTTGGGCTCATGGCTGAGTACGACGCACTTCCAGGTCTCGGCCACGCCTGTGGCCACAACATCATCACGGCCATCTCGTGCGGTGCCGCTGTGGCCTTGGCGCAGTTCGCCGCCGAGCGTGATCTGACGGTGGAACTGTACGGGACGCCCGCCGAGGAAGGCGGCGGGGGGAAAATCGAGTTGCTCAAGAGAGGCGCCTTCCAGGGCTTGGATCTGGCCATGATGGCGCATCCCAGCCCTGTGGACTCCGCTGAAGCCCGTCCGTACGCCGTGGCCCACAACCACGTGGAGTACAGGGGCAAGTCCGCTCATGCTGCTGCTTATCCCGATCAGGGAGTCAATGCCAACGACGCCTTTATTGTTGCCCAGGTGGCGTTGGGCCTCCTCCGCCAACAACTGCCGGCGGGTACCCGTGTCCATGGGATTCAGACCCGGGGCGGCGAAGCCCCCAACGCCATCCCTGAGAAAACGGAAGGCCGCTGGTATGTCCGGGCCGAATCACTTGCGCTGTTGGGCGAGCTTGAGGAGCGCGTTCACCGGTGCTTCGAGGCCGGGGCCTTGGCGTCCGGCTGCGAGTTGTCGGTTACCGCGGAATCGGAGCCCTATTCGGAGTTCCGTACGGACCTGCGGGCACTTGAGCTGTACGTGCGGCACGCGGAGACTCTCGGCCGTGACTTCAACGCACCGCCGGAGCAAGCCACCATGAACCGGGCCTCAACAGACATGGGCAATGTGTCCCAAGTGGTGCCGGCCATCCACCCCTATATAGGACTCGGCTGCTTCCCGGCAGCAAACCACCAACCCGAGTTCGCCGCGCATTGCGTCGGTGACGCAGCCAACCTTGCCATTCACGACGGCGCAGCCGCCTTGGCACTTACGGCGCTGGACTATCTGGCAACGTAGCCGGGTATTCCATGACTGCACTTCCAGGAACAGGACCATGACACAACAATCATCTTCTCCCCTCCCGGGAACACGGCGGGAGCATGACAGCCTCGGGGACGCTGACGTTCCCGAGGCTTCCTACTGGGGCATCTGTACTCTACGGGCGGTGGACAATTTCCCCGTCAGCGGACGAACCATCGGCACCCTGCGTTCCCTCATCTGGAGCCTGGGGGCCGTGAAATACTCCGCAGCACGTGCAAACGAAAGCTTGGGCCTGCTCGATCCGGAAAAATCCTCGGCCATCCAAAAGGCTTCCTTGGAAGTCATGGATGGCCTCTTGGATAACCAGTTTGTGGTGGACACCATCCAAGGCGGAGCCGGGACCAGCACCAACATGAACGCCAACGAGGTCATTGCCAACCGCGCGCTGGAGCTGATGGGTCAACGTAAGGGCGACTACTCTGCATTGCACCCCATTGATGACGTGAATCGCAGCCAATCCACCAACGATGTCTATCCGACGGCCATCAAGATTGCCCTGCAGCGGGAAATCTCGGCGTTCTGTGCGGAGCACGCACAGCTCATCCAAGCATTTGATGCCAAAGCAACGGAGTTCGCCGGCATCATCAAAGTGGGCCGCACCCAACTGCAGGACGCTGTTCCGATGTCCATGGGACAGGAGTTCGGGGCCTTCGCCGACACCCTTCGTGAAGACGGCCACCGGCTCCTTGAACTCCTTCCCCACTTGCGGGAGTCCAACCTTGGAGCCACGGCCATCGGCACCGGCATCACCGCTTCCCCCGGCTACCGGGAAGCTGTGATCAGTGAGCTCAGTTCCATTACCGGCATGCAGCTCACCTCCGCGACAAACCTCGTGGAGGCCACCAGCGATACGGGCGTCTTCATGCTCGTGTCCGGTGTCTTGAAGAGGGCAGCGGTGAAGCTCTCCAAGATCTGCAACGACCTCCGCTTGCTCTCTTCGGGTCCGCAGACGGGCTTCGGGGAGATTTCGTTGCCCGCAGTGCAGGCCGGGTCCTCCATCATGCCCGGGAAGGTCAATCCGGTCATCCCGGAAATGGTCAACCAGGTTGCCTTCCGGGTGATCGGCGCCGATGCGACGGTGACCATGGCCGTGGAGGCGGGGCAGCTCCAGCTCAATGCTTTCGAGCCGGTCATTGCTGACGCTTTGCTTGAGTCGATCGCATGGCTCACCGTGGCCTGCCGCCAACTCCGGACGCACTGCGTGGACGGCATCACCGCGAATACGCAGCTGCTGCAGCAACGGATGGTCGAATCGATCAGCGTGGTCACCGGCTTGGCACCACTGATCGGGTACGCCGCTGCAGCCGAACTGGCCAAGGAGGCTCTCGCGTCCCATCGGGGCATTGCCGAATTGGTGATTGAGCGCGGGCTGCTTGACTCGCAGAAAATGGAGGCGGCTCTTTCGGCCACGTCGCTGGCAGGGCTCGGCTGACGTCACCAACCCCGCAAGGCCCGACGTCGGCACTCTCGCGAGTGCCGACGTCGGGCCTTATTTCGTGCTGTACCAAAGCCGCGAGCAGGGCACAGCAGAAGGGGACCACGCCGGCTCGGCGTGGTCCCCTTCTTTCGGCTACGGTGTTAGACGGCGCCGCTCGCCACCAGCGCGTCCTGTTCGTTGTGGACCAGGTAGCTCCGCTGGATGGTGATCTGGTCGGCAACGTACTTGGCGTCGTGCCAGACACCCCAGATGAAGCTGGAGCCTCGGCGTGACTGCCACGGCAAGCCCAGGAAATAGACGCCGGGTTCGGTGGACACACCGCGTTGCTGGAGGGGTTTTCCCTTGTCATCAAACGCGTCCACTTGCAGCCAGCTGTAGTCCACTGCGAAGCCTGTTGCCCACACGATGGACGTGATTCCGGCACTTGCGAGATCGAGCTCGCGGATGGGGTTGGTAAGGCTCTCCGGATCGGGTCGCAGGAAGCGGGCCTCGGGTTCTTCGGGGAGGTCCAAGCCGTTGCGTTCAACGTACGCGTCGGCTTCGTCGAGCAACTCCAGGTAGTGTGCGTCGCCGTTTGCGATGTTGGTACGGAGGTCATCCGCGAAACGCATGGTTCCGTTATCGAACGCCGTGGTCCGTCCCACGAGCTTGATCCCGTTCTCTGCGAGCGCGCGGAAATCGACCGTGTGGCCGCCGTCCGCCCCGCTGACTGCGATAGTCACATGTTCGGCGCCCGCAGCGGGAGTGGAGGCGTCCCACTTGCCGAGCACTCCGAGCCACCAGCAGAAGTCCCGGCCGCGGTAGTTCCGCGGCGGGCGGTCATGTGGCCCAACTGAGAGGAAGACCTGGCGGCCTGAACGCTGGATTTCCGCGGCGATCTGCACGCCCGAGGACCCTGCCCCGACCACCAGCACGGCACCTTCCGGCAACTGGCCAGGGTTGCGGTAGGAGCTCGAGTGCATTTGCATCAGTCCGGCGGTTTCGGGAACGACGGCGGGGATCACCGGCCGCTGGAACGGCCCGGTGGCAGCTACGACGTAGCGGGCGTTGAACTCGCCATCGGACGTTTGCACATGGAAGCCCGGCGCACCGACGTTCCTGCGCACGGAAGTCACCTCAACACCGCAACGGATGGGCGCCCCGATCTTCTGGGCGTACGCCACGAAGTAGTCGGCGACCTGTTCCTTGGAGGGGAACGAGCCGGGCTCGGTGTCGGTGAATTCCAGGCCCGGGAAACGGTCGTGCCAGGCGGGGCCGTTGGCAACCAGGGAATCCCACCTCATGGAACGCCACCGCTCGGCGATACGGTGGCGTTCCAGGACGATGTGGGGAATTCCCCGCTCGCTCAGGTGCTCGCTCATCGCTACCCCGGCCTGGCCCGCGCCGACGACGAGGACCTCAACCTCTTGGATTGACATGTGATCTCCTATTTGGCGAAAGGTCACAGCGCGCATAGATGGCTCCCGTCGTTGGGAGCATCGGCTGGAATGAGGGGCGCTGTGGCCCTTTTTCTGTGACGGTTAATTCATTCTCACGCGCCCGAAGTGCATCTGCATAGCGAATAAAACCGCGAAACAACATCGGAAATTGTGATGAAGCTGTACCCGCCGGTACTGGGACCCACTGCTCTGTGGCACCATGACATACAGCTTGCAAAGCCCATCGACCTCACATCGATAAGGAGAAACTCACGTGAGCAGTCCCATCAAGATCGCTGTGACTGGCGCGGCTGGCCAGATCGGCTATAGCCTCCTGTTCCGGATCGCCAGCGGTGCCCTGTTCGGTGGCGATACTCCAGTGCAACTCCGGCTCCTGGAGATCACGCCCGCGTTGAAGGCACTTGAGGGTGTTGTCATGGAGCTCGACGACTGCGCGTTTCCCGCGCTCGACTCGGTGGAAATCGGCGACGACGCCGACCATATTTTCGACGGCGTCAACCTTGCCTTACTCGTTGGCGCCCGTCCGCGTTCCAAGGGCATGGAGCGCGGCGACCTTCTCAGCGCCAATGGTGCTATTTTCACGGCACAAGGCAAGGCCCTGAACCGGGTCGCGGCCGACGACGTCCGTATTGGCGTGACGGGCAATCCGGCCAACACCAACGCCTTGATTGCGATGAGCAACGCCCCGGACATCCCGGCCTCGCGATTCAGCGCCCTGACCCGGCTGGATCACAACCGCGCCATAGGACAGCTCGCTGCAAAAACCCACGCCAGGGTCGGAGATATCCGCAAGATGACCGTCTGGGGGAATCATTCTGCAACGCAGTATCCGGACATCTTCCACGCAGAAGTCGCCGGCAGAAACGCGGCGGAGGTGGTGAACGATCAGGACTGGATAGAGAACGACTTCATCCCCACGGTTGCCGGGCGAGGCGCAGCGATCATCGAGGCCCGGGGCGCGTCCTCTGCGGCATCGGCAGCGTCGGCAACCATCGACGCAGCCCGCGACTGGCTGCTCGGCACCCCCGAGGGCGATTGGGTTTCGATGGCCGTTGCATCCGACGGATCATATGGGGTGCCCGAAGGTCTCATGTATTCATACCCAGTAACTACCTCAGGCGGAAACTGGGAAATTGTTGAAGGACTGGAAGTGAACGACTTCAGCCGCAGGAAGATGGACGCTACAGCCGCTGAGCTTTTCGACGAGCGCGCCGCCGTGGCGAATCTCGGCCTGATCTGATGACCGTCAGTGACGTGCTGTTGGCGTGACCAGCCGTGCAAGGTCGGTGCCGGGCGCCGCTAGTCGATCCACTGTGCTGAAGATGAACTCCTGCATTGCTGCTGCGGCTGCTGATGGTCCAATGTCGTTGCGCCGGGCCAGGTTGACGGTGCGTGACAGCGAGGGATTGACCAGGCGGGCGCTGCGCAGTCCGGGCCGGCCGATGACGACCATTGCCGGCACCACCGCCACGCCCAGTCCCCTTTCCACGAAGCGCAGCACGGCGTCCATCTCGGCGCCTTCCACGGCGATCACAGGTTCCAAGCCGCTGGCGGAGAACGCAGCCTCGGTGGCCATCCGCAGATCATAGCTACGGTTGAAAGCCACTTGCGGAATGCGCGCCAACTCTTCCAGGGTGAGTTCTTCCGGCGAAGCCGCTCCGGCGGCGGAAACAACCACCAGTTCCTCGGTCAGCAACGGAATCAGTTCAGTGCCCTGCACGGCGGGGTCCGTTCCACGGGTGACCACCAGAGCCAGGTCCAGTGCGCTTTCATTGAGGGCATCCACCAGGAAACGGGAGCCCCCTTCAGTGATGTGCAATTCCACTCCGGGATGCGCGCTTCGGAAAGAGGCCAGTACGTCAGCCACCAGTGAGACGCACAGGGTAGGTGGGGCGCCCAGGCGGATGCGGCCCCGGCGCAAACCTGCAAGCTCGTTCATCTGCTCCCGTGCCGTCTGCGCGTCACCGAGCATGCGCCGGGCGATGGGCAGGAGGAGCTCCCCCGCGTTCGTCAGGGTCGCCCCGGACGGTCCGCGGTGGAAAAGAGCCATTCCAAGATCGGCCTCAAGAGCTGCGATCTGCCTGCTGAGAGAAGGTTGCGCGAGAAACAGTTGCTCGGCCGCGCGTGTGAAATGGCCCACTCGGGCGATCGCCTCGAAGGAGCGTAACTGCTCTAGCTTCATAGTCATAGCATAAATGCATCAACTTCACTCGAACAATTCATTGGATACATGATGCGGCTCCTTCTAGCGTTGACAGCATGAACCTCAACACCATTCCAGAACGCCTTATGTCTACCTCCGTGCTGGTCATCGGCACTGGCGGCGCCGGCCTGCGCGCGTCAATTGAACTCGCCCAACAGGGGGTGCAGGTGCTGGCCGTGGGTAAGCGTCGCAAGCATGACGCCCACACGAGCCTGGCCGCCGGTGGCATCAACGCTGCTTTGGGCACGATGGATCCCGAGGACAGCTGGCAACAGCACGCCGCCGACACCTTGCGGGAGTCCTATTTCCTGGCCGACCCGTCCATCGTCGAGACAGTAGCCCGCAACGCGGCCCGCGGTATCGAGGACCTTGAACAGTGGGGCATGCCGTTCGCCCGGGAGGAGGATGGCCGCATCTCACAGCGCTTCTTCGGCGCCCACAAATATCGCCGCACCGCTTACGCAGGGGACTACACCGGCTTGGAGATCCAGCGCACGCTGATGCGCCGGGCCGCAGAGTTGAACGTGCCAATCATCGACACCGTCTACATCACACGGTTGCTCGTCGCTGACGGCACCGTCTTCGGCGCATATGGATTCGACATCGTGGACGGCACCCCGGTGCAGATCCACGCCGATGCGGTGATCCTGGCCGCAGGCGGACATACCCGCATCTGGCGGCACACATCGTCCCGGCGCGATGAGAACACCGGGGACTCCTTCCGGCTGGCCGCCCTGGCCGGAGCGCGGATCCGCGACGCCGAGCTGGTTCAGTTCCACCCTTCCGGCCTGTTGGAGCCCGACGACGCGGCCGGTACGTTGGTCTCCGAGGCAGCGCGCGGAGAAGGAGGCATCCTCACCAACGGCCTCGGTGAGCGCTTCATGGAACGCTACGATCCCGAACGCATGGAACTTTCCACCCGTGACCGGGTTGCGCTGGCCGCATTCACCGAGGTCGCCGAAGGTCGCGGGACCGAGAAGGGCGGCGTTTACCTGGACGTCTCCCACCTGCCACGGGAAACCATCATGGAAAAGCTGCCACGGGTCTACCGCACCATGATCGACCTGCAGATGCTGGACATCACCACCACCAAAATCGAAATTGCGCCCACCGCTCATTACTCGATGGGCGGGGTCTGGGTTGCACCGGAGGACCACGGAACGGGAGTGAACGGCCTCTACGCAATCGGCGAGGCATCCTCCGGGCTGCACGGCGCCAACCGCCTCGGCGGCAATTCACTGATTGAGCTCCTCGTCTACGGACGTATTACCGGCGAGCATGTGGCCGACTACGTCCATTCGCGTACCCATATCGTCCGGGATCCCGCCGCTGTGGGAATAGCCCGCGGGGAAATGCAGTCACTGCTCAGTGACCGCGGAACAGAGTCGGCACGGCGGCTGCAGCGCGAACTACGCAACCTCATGACCGAACACGCCGGGGTGGTGCGCACCGAACAGGGACTGGAACAAGGACTCGCTAAGCTGACCGCTTTGGAGGAACGCGCCCAGCTCGTTACCGCCCACCCGGACATCGCAGGGTTCGATGACCTGGCCCACGCCTACGACCTTCTCGGCTCCCTGCTGGCAGCACGAGCCACCCTTGAGTGCGCCCTTGAACGCCGCGAAACCCGCGGCGCCCACAACCGTGCTGACTTCCCGACGGCAGATCCCTCGCTGCAGGGGAACTTTGTCTGGTCAACAGATGAAGGCGTCAGCTTCGAAAGCCTGCCGCCCGCTCCGGATTCATTCCGAGCCCTGGCCCAGGCCAACGCGGACGACTCCGTCGCTGGGAAGCTCGTCGAGTAAAAGGGAGATCTAGTCGAAGAATCCCACGATGTAGCCGATGAAGAACAGCAGCGTGAGCAGCACGCCGGCACCGATGGCAGCCAACCAGAAAACCTGAGTGCCCTTCCTGGGGCCGCCCTCGTCATGGCCCTGCGGTCCGGCGGTGGAGGCTTCGCCAGGAGGGGTCTCCCCTGGCGGCACTCCTCCGCCCGGCTCCAGGCCAGTGATCTTGTCTTCGTATGGGTCGGGGTTGCTGCCTGACACGTTCACTCCCTCGATCGCAGTGCGTGGTGCTGAGTCAAGGTTATAGGGCCGAGGTGCCCGGGCCTAGGTCCCTTTGGGCCGCATCCCGCGTCGACGTCGGCAGCCGGTAGAGGGACGTGGTGGCAGTGATGTAGAGATCCCGCCCATCGGGCCCACCGAAGCACACATTGGAGACTCTTTCCGGAATCTCGACGGCGGTCAGCAGGCTGCCATCGGGGGCATACACGCGCACTGACGAGCCCGCCGACGTCCACACCCGGCCTTCCACGTCCACCCGGAACCCGTCCGAAGCCGCGTCGTCCTCGAGTTCAACGAACGTCCAACCCTGTCCACATGCTCCAGCCTCAACCGGATAGGCAGCGATCCGGAACGGCACTCCGTGGCCCCGGCCCGCCGTGTCAGCCACGTACAGAAGGGATTCGTCCGGTGAAAACGCAAGGCCATTAGGGTGGACCAAATCCGTGACCACCGGAGTCAGTTCCTGCGTTTCCGGGTCGAAGCGGAACACGTAGCAGCCGCCGTATTCCTGCTCACCCTCGTGTCCTTCCACTGTCCCGGGCAGGATTCCGTAGGGAGGATCGGTAAACCAGACCGTGCCATCCCCGGCCACCACAACATCGTTGGGCGAGTTGAGCCGATGCTCACCGAACGCTTCAACGATCGGCGTCACCACGCCGTCGTGGTCACGCTCAACGCGCCTGCGGCCGTGGCTGCACTGCACCACGCTACCGTCACGGTCCAGCGTGCGCCCGTTGGTGTATTCGACGCCGGTGGCATACTCGCTGGTCGCGCCGGTGGCGGGCGTGAACTCGAGGATCCTGTTATTGGGGATGTCGCTCCAGCGAACGGTCTGTGACTGCGGAACCCAAACAGGGCCCTCCGCCCACACGGTGCCTTCGAACAACTTTTCCAGGGGGCCGGTGATCAGTTCTTCCATGTGTTCGAGACTAGTCGTTGGCAGGTTCCGAGCTGGGCTTCCGTGCCGGTGCATCGCTGCTGCGCTTTCGGTCGGCGGGCATCACAAGAACCGCCACCACAGTGAGGACGGCGCTGACGAGCACCGCCAGGAAAACGGCCGAGGACGCGTGCGTAGTAGTTTCCGGATCGGGACCACCACTAAGGCTGCTGGCATAGATGGCGTTGGCGATGGCACCGAAAACAGCCACGCCAATGGAGCTGCCGATTGAACGCGCAAAGAGGTTGGTGCCCGTGACTACGCCGCGTTCATTCCATTCGACGCTGGTTTGCGCGGCAATGAGGCTGGGCGTTGCTACCAGCCCCAGACCGATCCCAACAATGAAGCAAGCCATTGCCACCAGCAAAATGTTGGGCGTAGGGGCGGTGAGGGCAAGGACGGCCGTGCCGATCACCGTGATCACGATGCCGATGATGGCCGTGTTCTTAAAACCGATCCGGAGGTAGAACCGGCCGGCCTGCGACGCACTGATGGGCCAGCCGATCGTCAACGCCGCCAAGGCGAGGCCCGCCAGAAGGGGTGACGTGGACAGTGCACCCTCAAGGAAAGTGGGAACGTAGGAAGTGATGCCAAGCATGACCGCACCTACACCGAAGGCGACCATCGCCGTCGTCGCCAGCAGCCTGCGGGAGACAACCCACGGTGGCAGGACCGGCTCCGCCGCCTTCCTTTCCACCAAGAGAAAAGCAACGAACAACACGGCTCCGCCGGCAAAAACGCAGATGCTGATCGTCGAGTCCCAAGCCCATGCTTGGCCGCCCTGAAGGGCCCCGAGGATCAGCAGGCTCAACGAAATGGTCAGCAGCCCTGCTCCCAAGTAATCGATGCGGTGCTTGGTCCGCTCCACGTTCTCATGGAAAGTGCGGAGGAGCATCCATCCAGCCAGCAGGCACAGCGGGATGTTGATCAGGAAGATCCACCGCCAGATTCCCAGCGAGGCGAAGACACCTCCCAGAGTGGGTCCTACAACCGAGGAAACAGCCCACACACTAGCCAGATATCCCTGGACTTTTGCCCGCTCCGCCAAGGTATAAATGTCGCCGGCAATTGTGATTGCCACGGGCTGGACCGCCCCCGCCCCGAGTCCCTGGAGCACACGGAAAGCAATGAGAGCCGGCATGCTCCAGGCCAGCCCACACAAAATCGAGCCGAGCAGGAAGAGCCCAATTCCACCCAGGATCATCGGCTTACGGCCCACGACGTCAGAGAGTTTGGCGTAAACAGGTACGGACACTGCCTGCGCCAACAGGTAGGCCGAAAACAGCCACGGGAATGAGGCGAAACCGCCGATGTCCTCCACAATGGACGGCACGGCCGTGGCAACAATGGTGGCATCAATCGCCACCAGCCCAGTGGCCAACATCAGCGCAATCAGAATGGGCCCACGCCGGGAACGGAACCCGACTCCGTCGTCAATCGCTGTGCTCATCGGTGATTACCCCCGTCCGATGTCCACTTCTGCCGGTGGAGCCGTTCGAATCCGTCCAGGAGCAGGTCCAGGGCAAACTCGAACTCGAATTGGTCGTCGCAGCCGCTGCCCACCACGGACTCATCATCATGTGCCGCCGTTACGGCGATCCTGAAGAGACTAGGGTAGTTCTCCGCCATCTGCCGTGCCATGGCGGCCTGCATTTCCGGTTGGTCCGGGCCCGGTTCCGCCGGGTCATCAAAGACTTCCTGGGTGAATCCCCACATTCGGCTACCCATGGCATGCATCACGTGGTGCGTGAGGTCCGCAGAGAAACCTCCGGCCAGGAACATCTCCGCAAAGCTGTCCATGTACCCGAGTACGGCAGGCGTCACGGTAGTGCGGGACTCGATCACGGGACGTGCCCAGGCGTGCCGCAGGAGTACTTGCCTGGCCGAAAGGACCCGCTGCCGGACTGCAGACTTCCACGGAGCGCGCGCAACGGGAGCTTCGATTTCGCCCACCATGGTGTCCACCATGCCGCCAAGGAGTTCTTCCTTATTGGCGACGTGCTTGTAGAGAGCCATGGGAACAACGCCAAGCTCCTGCGCCAGCCTGCGCATGCTGAGCGCTTCGATCCCCTCAGTGTCCGCCAGGGCAATGGCCGAGCGCAGCACACGGTCACGGTTCAGAGGAAGCCGCCGCGGCGTCTCCACTAGCTGGGTCATGGGAATTCCCTTCTTCACACTCAGCCACGGCTGTTTAGGCCTTGACAGGTATACAGCGTACACCTAGTGTTTGGTCCACAGAGGTGTACACCGTACACCTAGCCAAGACGGTGATAGAAGAACATCCAACAACCCAAGAACGCAGGCAGCAGCCATGACATCCACAACCACCCCCTCGGCGCGGAGCCGCGGCATCAATTGGGGCGTGCCCGCAGCGCTGATCATCCTCAGCCTCATCCCGGTGATCGCCGGCGCGGCGCGCCTCACCCAACTCACCGGCGGCGCAACTGTGACGCCTGAGAACGCCAGGTTCTTCGCTTCGCCCATACCGGTGGTGACCCATATCGTCACAGTCACCGTGTACAGCCTGCTGGGAGCGATTCAATTCGTCCCCGCTCTTCGACGCGTTAACCCGCGTCAACGCGGCTCCCAACCTCAGCGGCGCACACGGTCCTGGCACCAGGCAGCCGGGCGCGTCCTGGTTCCGGCAGGGCTGCTAGCTGCCTTGTCCGGCCTGTGGATGTCCGTGTTCTACACCCTCCCGGAAACCGACGGCCAGTCCCTCCTGGTTCTTCGCCTGATCTTCGGCTTCGGAATGCTGGGAAGCATCATGCTGGGTCTGCTGGCGATACGCCGGCGGGACTTTGCTGCACACGGTGCATGGATGACGCGAGCCTACGCAATCGCCGTGGGAGCCGGGACGCAGGCGCTGGTTCTCCTGTCATGGATGCTGATCGTAGGCCCCACTGACCAGACCGTGCGGGCTGTGCTCATGGGGGCGGCCTGGGTGATCAATCTGGTGGTGGCCGAGTACTTCATACAGCGACGGCGGGCCGCCCGTAAGTTCCGTGAGGAACCTCGGGCGACCCGCCGTCGTCGTGAACTTAAGAGTGCTTAGTCGTTGATCAGATCGTGAACAACGATTGTCTGATCGCGGTCCGGTCCGACGCCGATGGCCGAGAAACGTGTGCCGGAGAGCTTTTCGAGGGCCAGCACGTAGTTGCGCGCGTTCTCCGGCAGGTCCTCCAGGGTGCGGGCGCCGGTGATGTCCTCGGTCCAGCCGTCGAAGTACTCGAAGATGGGCACCGCGTGGTGGAACTCGGTCTGCGTCATGGGCATTTCATCGTGGCGCACGCCGTCAACGTCGTAGGCAACACAAACCGGGATCTGTTCGATGCCCGTGAGGACGTCCAGCTTGGTGACGAAGTAATCCGTGAAGCCGTTGACGCGGGAAGCGTGGCGGGCCAGGACGGCGTCGTACCAACCGCAGCGGCGGGGACGGCCGGTGTTCACACCGAACTCGCCACCGGTCTTCTGCAGGTAAACGCCCATCTCGTCGAACAGTTCCGTGGGGAACGGGCCGGCGCCAACACGCGTGGTGTAGGCCTTAATGATGCCGATGGACCGCGAAATGCGGGTGGGGCCAATGCCCGAGCCAACGGACGCGCCGCCGGCCGTCGGGTTGGACGAGGTGACGAACGGGTAGGTGCCGTGGTCTACGTCCAGGAACGTTGCCTGGCCACCTTCCATGAGCACAACCTTGCCCTCATCCAGGGCATTGTTCAGTTCAAGGGTGCTGTCAATGACCAGCGGGCGCAGGCGCTCGGCGAAGGACAGGAAGTACTCCACGATCTCGTCCGCAATGATGTCGCGGCGGTTGTACACCTTGACCAGGAGTTCGTTCTTCTGACGAAGCGATCCTTCCACCTTCTGACGGAGGATGGACTCGTCAAAGACGTCCTGGACGCGGATGCCCAAGCGGGCCACCTTGTCCATGTACGCCGGACCGATGCCGCGACCAGTGGTACCGATTGCCCGGCTGCCAAGGAACCGTTCAGTCACCTTGTCCAGGACCTGGTGGTACGGGGCAACCAGGTGGGCGTTGGCCGAAACGCGCAGGCGGGATGTGTCCGCGCCCCGGGCTTCGAGGCCATCGATTTCCTGGAACAAGGCCTCAAGGTTCACCACGCAGCCGTTGCCAATAATGGGGATGGCATTAGGGCTCAGGATGCCCGCGGGAAGGAGCTTCAGCTCATACTTCTCACCGCCAACAACCACGGTGTGCCCGGCGTTGTTACCGCCGTTGGGCTTGACCACGTAGTCAACGCGGCCACCGAGCAGATCGGTTGCTTTGCCTTTGCCTTCGTCGCCCCACTGGGCTCCGACGATCACGATAGCGGGCATGGGATCCTCCCCCATTCTTTCGGGCCCAGACCCAGCCGGATGACCAGGACTCGACGCCGTACATGAGAATGCCCCGACGTTAGCTGGTGCAGCCGGCACTGGGCACGGCATACGCAAGAGTTTCGGGGCTCTTACCAGCCAAGTTTAGCCGATGACAACGGTTTCTCTGGTGTTTGGCTGGTGTTGGGGCGGAGTTGTGGATAAGTCAGGGATGGGTGCGCGCCACGTATTGCCGTCGAGAGCTGCCCGCCGCCGTGGAGATGCCGGCCACGTTTCCGGGCAACACGCCGCGTCGCATTCGAAAGGCGCGCCGAAGCGGGCCCCGTTCACGTCCATAGTCCGGTAAGGTTAGTTAGCCCCCAACAGCACCCTTTGAGGTTTGGCTGCGGCATGCCCGCGGCACCTTGGAACGGTGCGCTGTAACACCTAGGAGACCTAACCCCTGATGCAAGAACTGGCGACTGAATCACCCGAAGAAATCCTCTGGAACCGCCGCTATGAACCGCACATCGCCGAGGTCAACGAGCTGTGCGACTCCATCAAGGTCCAGAAGCCGGGCAGCGAGGTCCTTTACATCGACCCCGCCCACAGCATGGATGACTGCCGCATCGTCAGCCTTTTCTCCAATCAGCGCACCAATACCGGCGAAGGTTTCATCACCCCGGGTGACGAGGAAGCCACTACCCGCATGCTCGGCATGCAGTGGCAGCTGGGCCTCCGCCCCGAGCTCATGATGCCCTGGAACGCGTACCCGTGGATCGAACCCACCGAGGAACCGGGCAAGCTCACGCCGGCCAACATCACCGAGGGACTCAAGCCGCTCCTGCGTCTCCTTCAGCTCCTTCCGCGCACGTCCGCTTTGGTGGCACACGGCAACGAGGCACACCGCCTGGCCGACCAGCTCATGAAGGCCGCACCGGCCAGCATCGCCCGCCGCGGGTTCAAGACCTTCAAGGTCCGCTCGCTCGGCGGCCGCTCCTTTGCCGGCACCCCGGCCCGCCAGCAGGAATACCTGGATGCCATCCACGGCGCCTACGCCGAGGCCATGGCACGCACGGGAATCCCCCGCAAGGCCTAATTACCAGCAATAACGACGGCGGCCCTCACCTTTCCGGTGAGGGCCGCCGTCGTTGTTGGGGTGCTTGTGTTGGGGCTGCTTGTGTTGGGGGTGCTTGTGTGAGCTGGCGGCGTTAGCTGACCAGCATGCTGCGGAGGTCCTTCAGGATCAGCTGCGCGCCTGTGGGGCCGAGGCCAAGGAACCAGACGTCGTCGCTGACTGACTTTGCCTGCCCGGCTTTCACTGCGCCGAGCTTGGGCCATACGGCACCTTCAACCACGGAGGTTTCTCCGGTTGCTGCGGGATCACCGTAGCTGCTGTAGAAGATCCAGTCGGCGTCGCCTTGTTCAATGTTCTCGGCCGAAATCTCGGCAGCGAGTTCATCAATGTCCTGGTTCTCCGGACGGGCAAGACCGGCATCCTTCAAGATGACGCCGATCAGCGATTTGTTTGCGTACAGGCGGATCTTGCCCGGCAGGAAGCGCACCAGGGAGATCTTGGGGTCGCCCTTCACGTCTGCCTTGAGGGCGTCTGCTGCTGTTTGGTAGTCGTTGAGCGCCTTGACGGCCTTGTCTTCCTCGCCCAGGGACTTGCCCACCAGGAGGAAGTTTTCCTTCCACGGGAAGCCGGGGCGGATGCTGAAGACCGTGGGAGCGATGGCGGACAGTTGCTTGTACAGCTTGTCAGCACGGAGCTGGCTGCCCAGGATCAGGTCCGGCTTCAGCGCAGCGATCGCTTCCAGGTTGAGGTCCTGGATGGTGCCCACCGACTCCACGTCTTTGACCTTGTCGGCCAGGTAGGTGGGGACAGGGTTGGCGCCTTCGGTGGTAGCCATGCCTACCGGGGTGATGCCAAGGGTCACGACGTCGTCCAACTCACCGGTGTCGAGGACCACAACGCGGGTGGGCTTCTTCTCCAGGGTGGTCTCACCGTTGGCGTGCTTGAGGGTGCGGGGGAAGACGCCGGGGGCAGCGTCCGTGC
Organism: Arthrobacter sp. GW822-FHT05G07; assembly: GCF_058799755.1. Lineage (NCBI taxonomy): Bacteria > Bacillati > Actinomycetota > Actinomycetes > Micrococcales > Micrococcaceae > Arthrobacter > Arthrobacter sp. GW822-FHT05G07. Next base: position 43,444 of record NZ_JBXALT010000012.1, read on the forward strand.
CGAGCTTGGCCGTTTCCTGGTCCGCGGTAGTGAACTTGGAACCACCCGTGGCAACATCGGCGTTGCCGGCGGTGGAGCCGGAGCCACCACTGGTGCCGCAGCCCGCGAGGAGACCCACCGCCACGGCAGCGCCGGCCACCTTCATGGCAAGCTTGCGCACTGCAGATTTGCGACGAGGGGAGGCCTTGCGCGGCTGTACTTCAAAATCGTCATTTTTCACTGGGTAAGGCTAACCTAATTAAGGCACACATTCGTGACGTTGTGACGACAGTCACGGACTGGCCACCCATTACTGCCCCACCTCTCCGGAATGGTCCCCTGTTGTGTCCCCACTGACGGCGTTATGTCCCAACTGACCGCCCCCGCGCCCAAGCCGCGCCACGGCGGGCCAGCCACCGTCGCCCTCCCGGCCAACAGCGCGGCCCCACGTTCCGGCGTCGTCAATAAGTCCCGCTGGCGGATCCTCTTCCTGGTCCTTGCCGCGGCAGTCCTCTTGGGCGCCGCGATCCTAAGTCTGGGCGTGGGAGCCAAATTCATCCCGGCGTCAACAGTCCTTGAAGCGTTCACCAACCCCCAGGACACGGCGGATCACGCCATCATCCTTCAGAATCGGCTGCCGCGTACTCTGATGGGCATCGCCGTCGGGGTTGCCCTGGGCGTAGCCGGCGCGCTCATCCAAGCCATCACGCGGAATCCCCTGGCAGATCCCGGCATCCTGGGCGTCAACGCGGGCGCTTCCTTTGCCATCGTGATCGCCATTGGCGTCTTTGGGATCGGCTCTCTCAGTGGCTACATGTGGTTCGCCTTTATTGGCGCCATCCTGACCACTGCTGCCGTGTACGTGATTGGCACCTCCGGCAGGAACGTGGTGAACCCTATCCGGCTGACGCTCGCGGGTGTTGCCTTGGGTGCGGTCCTCACAGGTATTGGCTCCGGACTCACCCTCCTGAACCCCAAGGCCTTCGATCACCTGCGCTCGTGGAGCATCGGCTCGTTGGACACACGGAGCATGGAGTCGGTGGTGACCGTGGCGCCGTTCATGGGCGTGGGCTTGCTGGTGGCGCTGTTCTGCGTCCGCGGGCTCAATGCCGTGGCACTGGGCGACGACCTCGCCACGTCCCTCGGCGCCAACGTCAACCGGACGCGCATCCTGGGCGTCGTGGCCATCACCCTCCTCAGCGGAGCCGCAACAGCCGGTGCCGGTGCAATTGGTTTTGTGGGGCTCATGATTCCGCACGTAGCCCGCTGGATCGTGGGACCGGACCAGCGCTGGATCATGGCCACCACAGTGATCCTCTCCCCCATCCTGCTCCTGGTGTCGGATGTTGTGGGCAGGGTTGCCGCACCAGGTGAGCTCCAGGTTGGCGTGGTGACGGCGTTCATTGGCGCGCCGGTGCTTATCACCTTGGCGCGGCGTCGGAAAGTGAGTGGGCTGTGAGTCGCCTCGAACCCGGCCGTTTGGAAGCCGGGGCCCGCGTCCACTTCGGCCGGCCTACTGCCTTGGTGCGCAACCGTACTCTGAGCGTCCGGTTCGATGTCCGCAGCATCCTCGTCTGCATACCACTTGTTCTGGCAGCGCTAACCGTGGCCGTCGTTTCGCTCGCAACGGGCGACTACGACGTCTCCGTGCCACAAGTCCTGCAGGCCTTTACAGGCGATGCGCCGGGACTGGCCCAAACCATCGTCATGGAGTGGCGGCTCCCCCGGGTTCTTTCAGCGCTGGTGTTCGGCGCGGCCCTGGGAATGAGCGGTGGCATCTTCCAATCCATGACCCGCAACCCGCTGGGCAGCCCGGACATCATCGGCTTCAATACGGGCGCCTACACGGGAGCTTTGATCGTGATGCTGACCGTTGGCGGCGGCTACCTTGGTGTCGCGGTGGGAGCCCTTGTTGGCGGAATCCTCACAGCGCTTGCCGTGTACCTGCTCGCCTACCGTCGCGGCTCCCAAGGTTTCCGGCTCATCATCGTGGGCATCGGCATCAGCGCGATGCTGGCCGCCTTGAACCACTGGCTGATCCTGCAAGCGGAACTGGAGGCTGCTTTGGCGGCAGCTGTCTGGGGAGCCGGGACCCTCAACGGCATCACCTGGGAGCAAGCGGCGCCTGCCGCCGTCGTGGTTGTTGTGGTTGGCTTGTCCACGCTGGCAGTGGCGCGTCGGATGCAGCTTCTGGAAATGGGCGACGACGCCGCCCGCGCCTTGGGCGTCCGGGCAGAACCGACCCGTTTGCTGTTGCTGATCCTGGGCGTCGCGTTGACGGCAGCCGTCACCGCCGTGGCCGGACCAATCGCGTTCGTTGCCCTGGCCGCACCGCAGCTTGCCCGTCGGCTGACCCGGAGTGCCGGCATCACCCTGGTCCCCTCCGCGGTGATGGGCGCGTTCCTCCTGGTGGCCAGCGACCTCGCGGCACAGCGCTTGTTTGCTCCGGTCCAACTGCCCGTGGGTGTTGTGACCGTGTGCATCGGCGGTATCTACCTCGTCTGGCTGCTGGCCAAGGAAGCAAGGAAATCATGAGCCTCACCACTGCCGCGCCGCAGCTCCACGCCGACGCGTTGACCATCGGCTACGAGCAACGCATCATCTCCGAGAACCTCAATGTGCGCATCCCCGAGGGGCAGTTCACGGTGATCGTGGGGCCCAACGCCTGCGGTAAGTCCACGCTGCTGCGCGCCCTCGCACGGCTGATCAAGCCCAAGAGCGGGCAGGTGCTGCTGGACGGGAAATCTGTGACGTCGCTGCCTGCAAAGGAACTTGCCCGGCGTCTGGGTCTCCTCCCGCAGTCGTCCATCGCCCCCGACGGCATTACCGTGGCGGACCTGGTGGCGCGTGGCCGGTACCCGCACCAGAAGCTGCTCCGGCAATGGTCTGAGTCCGATGAGATTGCCGTAGTTGAGGCGATGGAGGCCACCGGCGTTTCGTCGTTATCCGGGCGGCTGGTGGACGAACTGTCCGGAGGCCAGCGGCAGCGAGTGTGGGTGGCCATGGTCCTCGCCCAGCAGACCCCGCTCATGCTCCTGGACGAGCCAACCACGTTCCTTGATATCGCCCACCAGATCGAGCTGTTGGAACTCTTCCGCGAGCTCAACCTGGACAAGGGCCACACCCTTGTTGCCGTGCTGCACGACCTCAACCACGCCAGCCGCTACGCAGACCACATCATCGCCATGAAGGACGGTGCCGTTGCCGCTGAGGGCGCTCCCGCGGACGTGATCACTGAGTCCTTGGTGGAAGAAGTGTTCGGCATGGCCTGCCGGATCATTGACGACCCCGTGACGCACACGCCGCTGGTGGTCCCGCTGGGCAGGCCGCGGCACTCAGCCGTTACGGACTAACGTTCCTAACGACGACGGCGACCCTCGCCTTTTCGGTGAGGGTCGCCGTCGTTTGCTTTGCTTTGACGCCTTAGCGGGCTTCGAGTGCTGCCTTGGCCTTGGGGTCCGAGTCGTTCAGGAACTTCTCGATCCGCTCCGGCTCTTCAGCTTCGCCGATCGCCGACGCTGCACGGCCCAGCGCGTAGAGCGCACGCAGGAAGCCCTGGTTGGGCTCGTGCTCCCACGGGATGGGACCGACGCCGCGCCAGCCATTGCGGCGCAGGGAATCCAGGCCTCGGTGGTAGCCGACACGGGCGTAGGCGTAGGACTCGATGGTCCGGCCTTCCGCCCAGGCTTCCTCTGCGAGGATGGCCCACAGAAGAGACGACGTGGGGTTCTTCGCCACCAGGTCCAGCGCTTCGTTGCCGAGAGCCAGGTGCTGGTAGATCTCGGTTTCGGCGGGCAGGAGCGTGGGCTCCGGCCCCATCAGGTTCTTCCGGAATTCGTCGGACATTAGAACGTCTTGCCAACCGATCCGAGCTGCTGAGCGGCTTCGACGATGCGCGCGGCCATGCCGGCCTCTGCCGAAGCGCCCCAGACGCGGGGGTCATAGGTCTTCTTGTTGCCCATTTCTCCGTCGACCTTGAGGACGCCGTCGTAGTTGGAGAACATGTGTCCGGCAACCGGGCGGGTGAACGCGTACTGGGTATCGGTGTCGATGTTCATCTTGATGACACCGTAGGAAACGGCGTCAGCGATTTCCTGCTCGGTGGAGCCCGAGCCGCCGTGGAACACGAGGTCGAACGGGTTTTCCTTGCCGATCTTGGCGCCAACCTCGGACTGGATCTGCTTGAGCAGTTCCGGTCGGAGCTTCACGTTGCCCGGCTTGTACACGCCGTGCACGTTTCCGAAGGTCAGCGCGGTGAGGTAGCGGCCGTTTTCGCCGGCACCGAGGGCCTCAATGGTGGCGAGGGCGTCTTCGGTGGTGGTGTAGAGCTTCTCGTTGATTTCGTTCTCAACGCCGTCTTCTTCGCCACCGACGGTGCCGATTTCAACTTCGAGGATGATCTTGGCAGCTGCGGCGCGTTCCAGCAGTTCACGGCCGATGCGCAGGTTTTCGGGGAGGGCCTCGTGCGAGCCGTCCCACATGTGCGAGTTGAAGATCGGGTCCTTGCCGGCCTTAACGGCTTCCTCGGAAGCGGCCAGCAGCGGGAGGACGAAGTCCGCCAGCTTGTCCTGCGGGCAGTGGTCCGTGTGGAGGGCGATGTTGACGTTGTAGTTCTTGGCAACTTCGCGGGCGAACGCGGCGAAGCCGAGGGAACCGGCAACCATGTCCTTGATGGAGGCGCCGGACCAGTAGGCTGCGCCACCGGTGGAAACCTGGATGATGCCGTCGGATTCGGCCTCGGCGAAACCGCGGATCGCAGCGTTCAGAGTCTGCGACGACGTCACGTTGACCGCGGGGAAAGCGAATCCGCCAGCCTTTGCGCGGTCGATCATCTCGGAGTAAATCTCTGGGGTTGCAATGGGCATGGTGACTCCTATGCTGAATTCGTCTGTGGGTTGGTAACCCTGGAGTAGACCGCTTACGGCTAGCACCCATCCTAGCGATATCCGCCGGGACGCCGTGTTTCGGGTCACTGAGGGTCCTTAACACTTCCGCCGAGTCGGCATTTATCACGGCTACACGGTTTCATCCAGACGATGGATATACTTTTCGGATGGAGAACCCCTTGAGCGCAAACAACCACCCCCGCCCAACGTCGGCCCCATCCGACCCGCCCGCCCCGCCTTCTCCCCCTGCCTACGGCGCCTATCAGCAGCCCAACGTCCCATATCAGCAGCCGGGCACAATCCCTCCTCAGCCGAAACGCACACTGAACCGTAAGGTGATCATTGCCATCGCAGCCGGTGCGGCGGTAGTCCTGGCGGCCGCCACAGTTGGGCTGGTCCTCCTGTTTTCGCCGGCAGCAGACGGCGGCCAGGCTGCCACAACTTTTTACCAGGCCCTCAAAGACGGGGATGCCAAGAAGGCGTTGAGCGTATCGGATCCGGGCGTCCCGGAGAATGAGGCGGTTCTCCTCCAGGACAACATCTACAAGGCCGCGGGTCAGCACATTGACGGCTTCCGGATCCTTGAGTCAAAAGGGGAGTACGTCAGGGCGGAGGTAACCCAGAACGGCCGAAAGCAAGAGGACATCCTGATGATGACCAAGTCACCGGACGGCGAATGGAAGGTGGGGCCCAAAAACTTCCAGAAAATCCGGCTCAGTTCCAATCGTCCTGTGAAGTCTTTCACCGTTAACGGTGTGGACGTAGCGGCCCCTGACTCAGGGAGCGCATCGCCGGATTCCCAGCTGCTCCTGCCGGCTTTTCCCGGTGAGTACAAACTCGGTATATCCGGGGACAAGTACGCAACAGTTGAAGAGAAGAAAGCCTTGGTCAGCATCGACCGGAGGATTTCCGACACTTTCGAAACCCTGAAGGTGCTGCCCAGCCAGCTCCTCCTGGATGAGACCAAGGCTCTTCTCCAAAAAAAGCGGGATACATGCATCGCGTCCGCTTCGGCCACTGCGAGGCAGTCCTTCAGCAGCGGTTGTTCCGGGTTTAATCTCTACGAATCCCGCCCCACCCAAAATGTGAAGTGGACCATCGACGAAGAGCCCACCTTCACGCTCTCCCTGTCCAGGGATATTTGGTATATCCAGCCGGAGGGAAAGGGCAAAGCCACAGTTAGCTACGAAGTGAACCGCGGCACCGAGGCCGCCCCGAAATGGGAGCCTCATAGTGAGGTTATGGAGCCCCGTATCTCAGGTGAGATCCACATCGTCGACGGAAAAGCCACCCTCAAAGATTATTAGAACGGCAGTTGCCCGGGCCGATAGTGACAGCTCGCCTAGCTGACAGGCTGTTGGAACACGTGCCGGCGAACCCAGGCGTGCATGGCAATGGCTGCGGCGGAGGCCGCGTTCATGGACCGGGTGGAGCCGAACTGCTCAATCGACAGCGTCGCGACGGCGGCATCGTGCACCTCGGGCGTCAGGCCCGGGCCTTCCTGCCCGAACACCAGGACGCAGTTCTTGGGCAGGTCGTAGGTCTCCAGCGGCACTGAATCCGGGAAGATGTCGATGCCGATCACGGCAAGGCCCTCCCCTTCGGCCCACTGGACAAAGTCCTCAACAGTGGGGTGATGGCGGACGTGCTGGTAGCGGTCGGTGACCATGGCCCCGCGACGGTTCCACCGGCGTCGGCCAATAATGTGGACCTCTTTGGCGAGGAAGGCGTTGGCGGTCCGCACAACGGTGCCGATGTTGAGGTCGTGCTGCCAGTTCTCAATCGCGATGTGGAAGTCGTGCCGCTTGGAATCAAGGTCCGCCACGATCGCGTCGTGCTTCCAGTAGCGATACTGGTCCACCACGTTGCGGCGGTCACCATCCCTCAACAGGTCCGGGTCCCAGTGCTCGCCAACCGGCCACTCGCCCTCCCACGGCCCGACGCCGACCTCCGGTTTCGCTTCCGCCTCGCCCTCCGCGGTGGTTTCGGCAGGCGTGGGCAGGGCTGTATTGGGGGGAAGGTCAGTCACCCCTCAACTTTAGCCCTGCCCGGTTGCCCGTCTTGGCGCCCTTTGAGGGTCCTTAGACCATCTTCCACTTGTTGATGCGGTAGGAGTTGCCCAACTGCTCAAAGAGTCCGGGGTGGGCGTCCCAGTATTCCTTGTGGCCGCTGACGCCAAGCATCTGCGGGGTTCCCCACGGTGTCACGGAGAACAGGTTCACAGCCTGGATCTGTTCGCCGCGGGCGTTGGTGCAGGTGAATCCGATGACCACGGCCGCGCCGCGGCGGAACTCACGGATTTCCGGCATGCTGGTCTTAAAGTCGGCCGTGCACTTGTGGCCCACAAGGTTCTGGGGCAGTTCGGAAGCGGTCATCCCCTTGAAACGGGCTTCAATGTCCTGGATGGCTTTCTTGATCTCCGCCGGATCCTTGCCGAACTTGCCTTCCTCGGACTCCGCGAAGAAGGCATAGGCGAGTGCGATCCCGTCGCCGTCAGCCTCCACCGTGCCTTGGGCCTTCTTCTGGATCTCCTCGCCAGTGGTGGGGTCCTTGGTGATGCCGAACGACTCATCGTGGGTCCACTCGGCCAGGTACTGGAAGGACGATTCGCCCGTGACCCACTTGCTGAACAGGGGATCACCGTCGGCCGGAACATTGCTGGGTCCGGCCAACTCGTCCCAGCCTGCGGGCAGCGGAATGGCGTCTGCGGGGATTTCGGAGGATGCCGAGGCCTCGCCGGAGGGTTCAGCAGAAGGCTCGGCGGCTGCCTCAGAGGCTTCATCGGAGGACGTCACCGACGGCAGCGGAGTATCAACGGCCACAGGTTTGGTCATCGACGGAATCAGCCACGTGAACGTCACCACCAGCGCAATGATCACGACGACGGCGACACCACCCAGGATGAGGAACAGCGACTTCTTGTTGTGGTCGCCGGGGTGGCCGGGTCCACCGGGTTGGCCTGGGTAGCCCGGCTGGCCGGGGTATCCGCTGCCCGGCGGCGGGAAGCCCGGCTGTCCCTGCTGTGCTTGGGGATAGCGGTGCACGGTTTCGGCGTATTCGCCGTCGGGGTGTTGCTGGGGTTGCTGCGCGGCGAACGCCTGGGTAGGGGCGTGTTGGGCGGGGAAGGCTTCAGTCTGGGCTTCGGGCTGATACAAGGGCTGAGTCTGCCCGGGCTGGTACTGGCTGTACTGGTCCTTGCCGGTGTCGTAACGCGGCTGCGGCACGCCGTCCGGGTTGTAGGGAGGCTGCGGCACGCCCTCGGGGTTGGAGGGAGGCTGCGGCACTCCGTTGTTGTTGCTCATGACAGGCCCTTTCACATGCGGTAAGTGGGGACCTGCTGGAGCGCGGCGACATCATGAATCCACCATGTCGATCCCCCGACCCATGGTGGTGGCACACCAGCGCCGCAACCAGCGTAGTCCAGCCCAACGCAACACACGCAAGTCACAAGAGTTATCCACATGGGCAGAACTTCCCACATAAGGGGGCTTCCAGGATGTTGGGGCAGCAGATTGATGAAAGACTGGGTGGCAGTGCATGAACAATCCCAGCCGGAGGCAAATATGGCAGAAGAAACCACGTCCACATCGGTTTATCGGAACGGCCACGAAATCGAATGCTGGCTCACGGACATGGACGGCGTCCTGGTTCATGAAAACCAGGCAATCCCCGGAGCGGCTGAGCTCATTCAGCGCTGGGTAGACACGTCCAAGCGCTTCCTGGTTTTGACCAACAACTCCATCTTCACTCCCCGCGACCTCGCAGCACGCCTGCGCGCGTCCGGCCTGGAAGTCCCCGAAGAGAACATTTGGACGTCAGCACTGGCCACCGCCCAATTCCTCAAGGATCAGGTCCAGTCCTCGGATTCAGGCAACCGCGCTTACACCATCGGCGAAGCCGGGCTCACTACCGCTTTGCACGAGGCCGGGTTCATCCTCACGGACACCGACCCCGACTTCGTGGTTCTCGGCGAAACCCGCACCTACTCTTTCGAAGCGATCACCATGGCCGTCCGACACATCCTGGCCGGCGCCCGCTTTATCGCCACCAACCCGGATGCCACCGGCCCCTCCAAGGACGGCCCCATGCCGGCCACCGGAGCAATTGCGGCCATGATCACCAAGGCCACGGGCCGCGAGCCCTACATTGTGGGCAAGCCGAACCCCATGATGTTCCGCTCCGCCATGAACCAGATCGACGCCCACTCCGAGACCACGGCCATGATCGGCGACCGCATGGACACGGACATCGTGGCCGGCATGGAAGCGGGCCTGCACACGGTCTTGGTGCTCAGCGGCATCACGCAGCGGGAAGAAATCGTGTCCTTCCCGTTCCGGCCCAACCAGATCCTGAACTCCGTGGCCGACCTCAAGAGCCAGATCTAAGGGGACAAACAATGGCTGTGCTCAATCTGCGTCCTTTGGCCGGTGGTCGAATACTCAGGGGAAGCCAGCCGTTCGGTTTGGACGCCGCTGCAACGCACGGTTTCTTGGCGGAGCACGGCATCCAGGCAATTGTGGACCTGCGGAGTGAGCTTGAACGCTCGTTGGTTCCGTGGCTGGTTCACGACGACGGCGGCGAGCCTGCCGCCGTCGTCCAGCCCGCCGTCGAACTCATCCATAATCCGCTGGACCCGAACGCCATTGCGGGGTCCCTCCAGGCCGTGGAAACGGCCGAGGACCTCGGCGATCTGTATTTGGGCTGGATCCGGCTGCGGCCGGAGTGGGTGGGAGATGCACTTCGACCTGCCGCCCGCGGCAAACGCACGCTGGTTCATTGTTCGCTCGGCAAGGACCGGACCGGTGTGGTGTCCGCGATTGGGCTCCTCGCCGCCGGCGGAACCGAAGACGACGTGGTGGCGGACTACGCGGCAACCACAGCCAACCTTCCCGACGTCTTGGAGGTCATGGCCGAAACGTGGCGCCTGAGCGTCCCTTCCACACCAGCCGAGTACTTCAGCCCGGACCTCATGATCCTGCAGAGCCCGGAAGCTGCCATGCGGCACTTTCTGGCCGGCTTCGCACGCGAGTTCGGGGACGTTCGGAGCTTCCTGCGCGAGGCGGGCCTCACCGCCGTCGAGGTTGAATCGCTGGCTCTGTAATACTTGGGTGGATGAGTAGGACGAACTGGCTCGCTGACGTCAAACCCCTGCCTGGAGGGTGGATTCTTCGCTCGGCTATCGTCCTGGCAACCTTGCTTTTCCTGGCGTTGGGTATTCGCTGGCAACAGCACGATCTTTCGTCGTTTCAGGGATGGTTGGAGCTGGTAGTCCCGTACCTGCCGCTCCTCGCGCTCCTCATCGGTGCCATGCAATCCGCTGTTGCCTGGTGTCTGTCCTTGGTCCTCATCATGGTCTTGGGCGGAGACGCGTCCCTTGTGGTGGCCATGATCTTCCCCACGATGGTGGTGGTGGCCTTCTGTTCCTTCCTTCTTCCGTGGAAGCTGGCCATCAATTTCTCGCTGTTCGTGCCCAGTGTCTTGCTGGGTTTGTACATATCAACGCCGGAGATGGCCGACCAGCCGGCAGTGCTGCTGGCGCTGGTGGTCTTCCTAGCCGCCGCGGCATGGCGCAGCGTCAACGTTTACCGGCATCGCTACGAGCAAAGCACGCACCACATCCGCGATTTGCAGGAGCAACAGGCGCAAGTCCGCAGCGAGGAACGAACACGCCTTGCCCATGAGCTTCACGACATCGTGGCCCACGACGTGACCATCATTGCCATGCAAGCGCGGCGCGCTGAGTTTGTGAACGACCAAGCGAAGACGTCCCAAATCCTGGAGGGCATCGGGAATGCAGCGCAGCAGACGCTCCAGGATCTGCGCAGCCTGGTGACCCTCCTGAAGGAAGAGGAAAGGGAGGAGCCGGGAGGCGGTTCACAGCTACTGGACCGTGAAGGACAGGCCGCTGATTTTCTGGATGCTCCTGCCATGTCCGGTGAAACCACCACCGCCGTTGGATTGGTTCACGATCTCGACGGAGTTGTGGAAGCACTGGACCGCGCGGGCTTCCAGGTGAGCCTCGTAGTCGAAGGCGAAGTAGCCCGCATCCCGGCAAGCCTGCGCCAGGCGCTTCGCCGGACGGTGCGGGAAATGGGAACCAATGTGCTTAAACACGCCGACCCGTCCGGGGTAGTGGATCTGCGTTTGACTGTAGGGGCCGATCGCGTCCAGCTTGCTTCGGAGAACACAGTCTCCACCGCCGAGCCGATCATGTCTTCCAAAACCGGGCTTGAGGCAATGAGTGCCCGCTGCGAAGTGTTCGGAGGATTCATGGACGTCGGCCTCAGCGAGGGGCGGTGGACCACCGCGGTGTCCATCCCGCTGGAAGGGCTGGCGTCTGCGGATGCCTGAGCGCGTTTGTGGGAGGATTGGCTCGAGGACTGACATTGGGGGATCAGTATGACGCGGGTTTTGTTGGTGGATGATGAGCTGTTGGCGCGGGAGATCCTGCGGGATTATCTCTCGTCCGATTCGTCCATCGAAGTGGTCGGTGAGGCGTCGGATGGGCGCGTGGCCGTGGTCCAGGCAGCCTCGCTCCGCCCGGATGTGATCCTGATGGATATGCAGATGCCGGTGATGGACGGCGTTGCTGCAACGGCCCAAATCCATGCCGAGTTCCCGGACATCGCCATCCTGGGTTTGAGCACCTTCTCCACCGATCGCTACGTGGTGGACTTACTGCGAGCTGGGGCATCGGGATACCTGGTCAAGGACACGCTGCCCAAGGAAATCACCGCCGCCATCCACACTGTGATGGCCGGCGAATCCGTATTGTCTTCCAAAGTGACGCGGCATGTGGTGACAGGACTCGCGGAGTCCGTCCCTGCCGAAGTCGTTCCGGACCCCAAGCTCGTGGACGCGCTGACCAAGAAGGAGCTGGAAGTGATCCAGCTACTCGGACGTGGAATGAGCAACCGTGAGATGGCTGCGGAGCTCTTCGTGACAGAGTCCACCATCAAAGCACGCTTCGTGAACGTCATGGAGAAGCTCGGTGTGCGGGACCGCGTACAGATCCTTGTGGCCGCGGTCGAAGGAGGGCTGGTGGACCTTAGCCCCGGTTCTCGGACAGGGTTGGATTCCTGAAGTTCATGACGCACTAGCTGCGTCCAAGGACCTCCTTGATAGGCCTGACCAAGCCTTCCACCGCCTTCCCGATAGCGGCGGAATCCACAAGGTCGAGGGCGGTATCCGGGTTAAGGACCAGCTCGCCACCCCATCCCATCACCTCGTAGTGGGCGAGGGAGCGGGCCAGTTCAAGCGGGGACTGCCATGCGCGGTTCAGATTTGTCCGGGCAAATTCCCTAGCCTGCTCCACTGCTTCCCTGTGCTCGGCAACTCTGTAGCCGGCCACCGTGGAAAGCACCGTTTCCAGAACAGCCGAACCGTTGGGCCGCGAGGCGACGACTTGCCAGTTCACTGTCGGCGTGGAGTCCTGCAGCCCGCGGCCGGCTTGAAGGATTGCCTGGTGCCCGGACTGTTGAATGGCGTCCGGAAGGAGGGTTCCCGGCCCTCCGGCCACCAGGCAGATGGCCATGAACGTTGCTGCGAACCCTACGTCGCCCGCGGGGTCCTGTCCGATGACAAACGTCTGCTCGAATCCCTGTGCCGTGGTCTGACGCATGGTGCTCCGGAACGCCGACCGAGGGGCGGGAGGTCCTTCTCCCCCGCCTTCCGACAGGCTGCCTTCCAGATCTTCCAGAACGCCGGCAGAACCCACAACAGCAAGCACGGGCTCACCGAATTCCGCTATTCCCGGGTGCTCGGTGTTGGTGACATCTTCAGTCCAGCCCCGTACAGCCACCTCCGGCAGGGTCGCAGTCATCACCACGGCGCCATCACCGGGCGTCCATGTCACGGCAACCGGCTGCTTGGCTGGCGCGCATCGTTTCACCGCCCGGGAAACGGCGCTGCGCAGGCGCGGGACGCCGTCGGAAGTTGTTCTCCAGCCCATCGACACCGTGGTGAAGCGGGAGCGCCGGTCAACCTGGGTCAGATAACGGCGAGTGGTGATCATCGGAGAATCTCCTCGGAGGGCTGGACGGTCAGTGACACAGAGTCCTGCTCGGCGAGCCGCCGTGCCGCGGCGGTGACCAACGGCCTGAGCCGCGTGGCGTCGTCGGATATTTCGGCGAGGGCATCCGCCAGGTCAACGGCGAACGTCGGTGTCCCCCTCAGAAGCACGTCGCGGGTGACGGTCCGGGCGAGCCGTTGGTCATCGTGAGTGAACGTTTCCATCCGGAGTACGGCGCGACGGGCCGCAAGGACGATTGCTGCATCATCGGCGATCGCCAGCGCCCGGAATCTCTCGGAAGGATCAATGGCTTGCCCGGTATCGTCCACCAGGACGAACAGATCGTCCCGGGTCAGGTCCCCCGGCCCGAACAGACCGGCGCTGGCGTCGAGGCCATCCTGCTGGGACAGCAGCTCAGCTGCCACAAGATCACCGAGGAGATCCGGGCCTGCCGAGTGACCAAACGCTGCAGCCCTGGCGGAAAGTAGACGAGTGGAGGTTGCCCCGCCGGAATAGATCGTGGACGTCGAACCACCTCTGCGGACGGAGTCTTGCAGCACGGGGACGACGGGCGCTTGGTCTGAAATTCCAGAGAACGGGGCCGCCAGCAACCGGAGCGTGTAATGAGGGTCTTCAGATGCCACCGCCGTCAGTACAGCCGCCGAGGGGCGGTAAAGACGGCCATGAAGCGCCTGTAGTTTTTCACGGGTGACCCGGGTTGCGAGGTCACTATCGCCGCTGCCGTCATGACCGTTGGAGTGGTCCGCCCAATAGCGTGTTGTCAGGTGTGGCCAGGGCAGGATTCCCCCGGGAGCCGGAGCCAACCGTTGCGCCCGTTCTGTGGCAACGGCATCTATTTGCTCAGCGATCTGCCCCTGCGTCAGTGCGGGCTGGAAGACCTGCTCAACCAGGCGGCTCGAGATCTGTTCGAGGTGTCCCGTGGGACCGGACTCGTAGAACTCGGAGTAGTCCATGTGGGTGTTCCCGCCCAGGATTCCCCCGGCTTTGTGAACCGAAACCTGCCGTTGCAACGCCGTGATGTTCTCGCTGTCCTGGTACACCATGTGCTCGAGGAGGTGGAGCATGCCCTCCTCCCCCGGCATTTCATGGCGCATTCCCGCCGGCACACCGAGACTCACGGACAGGATGCGGGCGGAGGGATCATGGACGGCGATCAGCCTTGTTCCGGTGTCCAGCTGCATGCCGTACACAGCTCGGCCATCCAGTGTGCCAAGAATGGAAGGGGTAGTCATCGCGTCTCCGGGGTGGTGTTCAAGTACGAGCTCGCCAAGCGAAGAAGTGCCTTCGCCTGGGCTTCTCCTGCGCCGGCATAGTGGTGCCAGTCGTAGGCATGCTGGGCAATCCTGAAGGCCAATGCCGGGCCGATCTCGGACGGTGCGGGACCTTCTCCGCAGGTCTCATGGAAACCGTTGCGCAGTTCTTCGATGGCTGGCCGCAGCACAGGGTGGAAGGCATGCAGTTCCGCCATCTCTCCGAGCACCCAAGCGATGTCATAAGCAGGATGGGCAAGCCCCAGGTCCTCGCCGGTGAGGAGCGAGCCGGCTGCACCATCGGGAGTCACCACCCAGTGGGCCATCCCGGGATATCCGTGCACAACCACTTGGTGGGGGTCGGAAAGTACGCGCTCGATCCATCGACGGATCTCCCGCAGGCCGGAATCGCCCAAAACGTCGCAGGCCGGCTCCCATGCCCCTCCCAGCCATGCCTCCGAACGCTGGACGGTTCGTGGAGTACTTCCCGGAAAGTCGATGAGCGACGCATTGTCATGGAGAACGCTCAGGGCCGTTCCCCATATCCGCCCTGCCGCCCGGAGGTTTGCGGGCACACCCGCCGTGATGAGGTCGAAGACCGTTGACCCTGCCGGCGTCGAGTATGAACGGTGGCGATCGCCCCCGACCCCTACCACCAAGAGGTCAGCGCCGGGCGCGGGAGCGATGCTGATCGGTAGGGAAGAGAAAGGAATCGGCGCTCCAACCCCGAGGCTGTGCACCCATTCATAAGCCCCTCCAACCTGGTAAACACCCGTGGACAGCAGGTCGGTCCGGGTGGAGCGGATGACTGATTTCTGCCGGGAATCCATCGCGGCGCTCATACAGCAGCCGCCTCTGCGGTCATCCCCGCACGAAGGAGCCGTTCCTCTTCCAGCCGGCGCAGCACGGAAGGGAACGACGGCGGCACCCAGGCCAGGGCGACGTCGCTGGACTCGCTGGGGCCGGGGACGGGGTCTATGACCAGAAAGTTTTCCGGCGTGCGCAGTTTCCTGAGGGTCTCGGCGACGATAGGGTTCGCCAGGGCCCGGGGCGGCAATGCCGGAGCGATGCAGACCTGGGCCTCCGTGGTCATTGCTGCCAGCAAGGACGGCGAATCGGCTATGCCGTGAGCCAGGCGCGATGAGTAGTCCAGGGTTGCCGGGTAGACCAGGATCAGGTCCGCCCACTCTGCCAAATCGATGTGTGCAGCAACGAGTTCTTCCCCCCAGGTATCGGCCTGTACACGGGACTTCAACCGGGACTCAATGCTGTGACGGGTGATGAAGCGCTGCGCGGAGCCCCGCATGACCACCTTGAACTCAGTTTCCGGCGCCGCGGAAACCGCCCATTCAATCCAGAAGGGCATAACTTGGGTGACTGCCGAGCCTGTGAGAATCAGGGCAACCTTGGAGTATCCGAAGGCTTCGAGGGTGAGGTCCGCCCAGATGGGACGGGGACTGCTGTCAGTGGTTGTCATGGCAGGTCTCAGCATTCAGGAGGGTGGGTGGGACAGATATGGGTCAGGAGGCGCCGGCGTGATGATGTTTCCACCACCTCGCCGGCGCCTTCCCCGTGGTCAGGTCTGCCTAGCAGCCCATGGTCAGGGTTGCGCCGATGATCACCCCTGCACAGAACGGCGTGGTGGCCGGCGCGTCGGTGGCAGCGTCGCCGCCGAGCTCGTCAGCCGCCGTGAAGGTGCTGTGTGCCCGGGCCAAGTCGGCGAGGTCGGCCTGCGGGATGTTAGTGATGGCGTGAGTCATGCTGGTGTCTCCTTGTTGATTGCCCCACGTGGTGGGTGCGTCCGGGGTTGCTACTGGGTGAAAAGCTTTTGTTGTAGTGCTGTGGAGCTTTTGTTGTTCCCTGCCCAGGGGCAGTTAGCAGCCGGCACCGAGGGTGGCGCCAACAATGATGCCGATGCACAGCGGTGAGGTTGCGGGAGCGTCGGTGGCAGCGTCGCCGCCGAGCTCGTCAGCAGCCGCGAAGGTGCTGTGGGCGCGTGCAAGATCGGTCAGGTCGGCCTGGCGGAAGTTAACAACTGCGTTGGACATGGTGTCTCCTGTTGTGTTTGCTTCCCACTAAGTGGGAATGGGTTTTTCTTTCTGGGTTCCTCATGGGAGGTCTTTGGGTGCCGGGCAGCGGCGGGCCACTGCCCGGATTCATCACTGGCCGGCGTTGTATCCGGGCTGGTGAGGGTTGATGCAGGCCGTTTGAGCTTCGACAGCCCAGGCGGGTTCGAGGTCGGTCTTCTCCACAGACGCACGGAGAAGTGCGTCCGCCAGAACCCGCGAGCGGTGTTGTCCGAAACTGAGCCCCCGGTACCCCGGCCGCGAATCCTTTGGTTCCATGGCAAGTGCCAGGCGGTCGCCGACGCTATGGGTGAAAACCGAGACAGGGGTGTCCCGCGCGGACAAGGACCTCAGGGCAGGACCAACAAGGGAAACCGCAGCGTCCGAATCGTTGGCTGACACGTAGATGACCATCGCGTCACTGCGTGGGAAAGCCAGGGATGAAGACAGGGTCTTGACCTGATGGCCAAGCCCGCTGGCGGCAAGGGCTCCAAGAATCTTCGGCCACATTTCAAGAGCTTCTGATGCCGTGAAACAGGACAGGTACAGCCTTGAAGCGGCCGCAGGGTTCACGGATCCGTGGGCACCGAGTGCAAGGAGGAACCCGGGGGTGGTGCGGCTTCGCCAACTGGGAACACGCACCCCCACAATCTCATCCAAGGGGTCACGAACCAGGGCCTCTGCGGGAAAGAGGACCTTCACTCCGGATAGCTCCACCACCTGGTGCGGAACTCCTTGGACGGATGTTCCCAGCTGCGTCCTCTTCGACGCCGCCTGAACGGTGGCCGCCTGAACAACCGTACGGTGCGGGATGGCATCAATAAGTGCCGCGGCAAGGTCCTGGTGGCCTGTTCCTGGCACGGTCTCGATGCCTGGGTGCCCTACGTGGAGGTGTGTGTAGATCGCTCCGGCCAATTGCGAACGCAACTCGCTGTGGCTGGTGGCACTAAGGGTGGTGGCGTCTATCCTGGCGGTGAGCCGGCGGCCGTCAACGGAAACCCGGTGTTCCAAGGCCGCCAGTACCTGCTCGAATGACGTGGGCGTCGGAGCGCTGAGCGTGACTGTCATCGGGGCGTCCTTTCGAAACCGAGGGCTTTGACATAGTGGCCGGGTGAAAGCAGTGCCTCGCGCCCAACGCCCGCAGCAGCCCGTTCGATGCCGGGTAGCCGGGACACCATGGGAGCCCTGGTGATGGTTCGATCCACCAGATGCCATCCCACGTGGGCGGTAGCCCGAACCGGCAGGTCCGGATCGTAGTAGTTGGCATGATCGGCATACGAGGTCCACATCCGTCGGATTGACGGAACAATGGCTGCCATCCGCTCGGCGATGCGTGCTGACGCGCTCTCGTCGTCGAACCTGGCAGGGGGTGCGGAAGCTCCTCCGCGGGTGGTGACCGTGTCCAGGACTGCCCGGTAGATCCACTCGCCTGCAAGCATTCCAAGGTCCCGGGCAGGGTCGCCGAGTCCGAACTCTTCCCAGTCAAGGACACACAGTTTCCCGTTGTGGAGGTGGAACTGATCAAGGCGCAGATCGCCGTGGATGGGGCGTTCTTGGTGCATCCGCTCCGATGCCCTCAACCTGCCCGCAGCGGCCACCAACTCCTGGTCGTTCTGCAGCTCTGACCAGAGGGCCATCTCCGCCATTGTGAACTCAAGGTAGCGGGCGTGCGGAACGCCAACTGCGAGCATTTCCACAGGTGGGCTTGGAGGTGCGGAGCGCTCCAAGCCGATTGCGGGCCCGGCGTGGAGCCGGGCAAGCAACGCGCCCGCTTCCTCCGGGAAGCTGTCCGGCATTGTCTCCTCCACCATCAGGTGCGCCAGGCTGGTGCCGGGGCAGTGCTCAAAAACCAGGAGGCCGTTCGCGGTGTCGCTGCCAATGAGCTGTGGCGTTGCCGGCGCAAAGTCAGGGGACTGCTCTGCAAATGCGGCGAAGGTTACCGAGCGGTCGAAGGCCATCGGGCCGGAAGCTTGCGGTGAGATCTGCTTGACGAAGACCTTTTCCCCACTCCTCAGCCTCATGTTCCACGTGCCATTGCGGCCCGCAAAGGCGGCAGGGGCGATCTCTTCCACTGCCTCCCTGTTGTGGCTTGCAAGAACAGTGGTTGCCAAGCCGGCTGCGCGGCGGGCCGCCGGAGTGGTGGACTGCGGGTGCGGGGCTGAGGCGGTCATCATGAGGGTCTCCATCAGAGCAGCAGAGTGGTTACCGCGTAGGCGGCCAGGATGCCGATAAGCAGAAGGGCTATGTTGCGGACCAGTTTCTTGGTGGCCAATGATTGGTTGCGCTTGTTGTCAGGCATGGTTTTCCTATCTGGAGAGACCCGATGAGCCGGGTCTGTGGACTAAGTGACGAGTTGGGGCTAGGCCGTCTCGTCGGAGGTCAGGGACTGTTGCAAGGTGACTCGGGAGCCGGTGCGCAGGGCGTTGTTCCGGTAAATCACGGTGGCCAACCAGAACAGGGCGGGTATAGCTGCCACCGATATGCCGGCGGCAAGCACCATCTCCCATGTGGACACGTCTTCCAGTGCGAAGCGCATCGGCATGAGGTAGGAGGAGAACAGCGGCACGAAAGACAGTCCTTCCAGCCACGGGTTCCCCATGTTCATTGGCAGGACGTAGAGGGAGACCACCAAGAGCACCATTTGCAGGACGGACAGCGGCATCACCGCAGTGCCCAGGTCCTCTTGTCGGGACACCGTCGAGGCGAGGGTCGTGTTCAAGGCTGCGAATATCACGTAGCCCAACAGGAACCAGAGGAGGAACCACAGCAGGCTCGGTCCCACAGCAACATTGATGAGGGACCAACCTCCCACCACACTGAACCCCACCACGGCGGTTCCGCCGATCGCCAGCAGTTGGACCAGGGTTACCAGCCCGATGCCGATCATCTTGCCGGCCAGCAACGGGACGATGCCGATCTTGGTGAGGAGGATCTCCACGATCCTTGATGATTTCTCCTCCACCACCCCGGAGGTCAGGCTCGATGCCGAGTAGACCAAAGAGGCCAGCAACGCGCTGATCATGGCGGTGGCGAAAATGGCCCGAGGATCAAAGCTCATTGCACCAGCCCCGCCCAACGAGTCCACCAGGAACCATCCGCCGATCCCGGCGGCGGCGCCGGCGAAAAGGGCCAGAAGTCCTGTTGCCGTGAGTATGGTCCGGTTCCCCAGCCTGGTAAGGACCTCGCGCCGTATGATCAGGCGCGTCTCGCGGAGTCCACTGCCGGAAGAAGGAGCGGCGCTGCGGGTTGTGCGATCAAATGTTGTTGTGCTCATTGCGATACTCCAACTTTGTCGAGGGAGCGCTCCGCCCCCGGGGTGGTACCTGGATGGGACGAAATGAATGTGCCGGCAAGCAGGTCCGCCAAGGACCTCTGCGCGGACACGATGCTCTTCAGTCCGCCGTGCCTTTGCGCTGCTGCGAGGATTTCACCGGGCACGTCCCGCCCTGAGCCGTCCACGGAGACGAGCACCGTTGTACGGTCGTCCGCGGAAAATTCCACGTTGACGCCGCGGGCCATCGACACTTCGGCGGCGAATGAATCTGCCGTGCGGGAGAAGCCGAGTCGCCAGCGGCTCTTCCCGTCATCCTGCAGCTCCACCACGCTGCCGCTCGCTGTCACACGGCCCCGATCGAGAATGCATACCTTGTCGCACAGACGCTCTACGAGCTCGAGTTGGTGTGAGGAGAACAGAACTCCGACGCCCCGGTCGGCTTGCTCCCGGATGAGCCGGGACATCGTTTCGACGGCGAGGGGATCCAACCCCGAGAATGGCTCGTCCAGAACCAGCAGTGCGGGGTCTCCAACCAAGGCGACGGCCAACTGGACGCGCTGCTGATTTCCCAGGGAGAGGTCCTGGACCAATGCCTGCTCACGGCCTTGTAGGCCAAGGGAGGCTATGAGTTCGTCTGCGACCTCACGTGCGGCGTCGGGTTGGTGCCCTTCCAGCAAGGCGAAGTGAATGATCTGGTCCCTCACGGGCATCTGCGGGTAGAGGCCTCGTTCCTCGGGCATATAGCCGATGCGCCTCCGGTCCTTGGCCGTGATGGGCAAGGCTTCCCACGTGACTTCGCCGTGGTCCGGGGTCAGCAGACCAAGGATCACGCGCATGGTGGTGGTCTTACCTGCACCGTTGCCGCCGATGAATCCCACGATCTCCCCGCGATGGACCGTGAGGTCCACATCGTGGAGGACCCTGCGGTCACCGAAGCTGCGGCTGATGCCCGTGAGCTGTAGGCCGTTCATACTTCGCTCCTCGAAATTCGTTCTTATTTCCTGTCAAGAACGACGCTACGGAGGATCGGGTATATCCACCCTGTACTCGAGTACAGAGCTCACTTGTACGAAAGTTCACTTTCGGGGCACGGCACGAAGGCATGGCGGGAGAGACGTCAGGCCGGCCGGATGATCCTGCCGTTCGGCTCCCGGTACGACGGCTCCTCGGGCTGGGGCGGGAGCGGTTGGAGCTCATCCTGGACGCGCTCCAGCAGTGGCCGGTAGATGCCTCCGTTCCACTGCGGGCTGGCGTGGGCGGGCCGGGCGCCTTCCGTGCTGAGCGTGGGCATCACCATGTTTGATCCGAAGACCTTGCTCCACCCCGCACGCGCCGACTCGTAATCCACGGTGGCGTCCTTGGCGTTGCCGATGAATGCCATCTTGGCGCCACCGATTTTTCCGGCCAAGCGGAGGCCGTCAAAGTGGTAGATGTACGCCGACTCCGTCTGTATCAGCACGCTGGAAGGGGCGATCGGCGACAGTTGCTCCAGGCTTTGGTCGAGGATCTGCCGCCACGTCCGCTCATCCTTGTGCGCTACGCGCTCGCCCAGCTCATAGCCGCCGCGCAGGACCGACGGGATGCGGAAGCCATTCTCGTAAAGGAACACCACGCCGTCGAACCAGCTCTGGTCCAGGACGTCGGCGCGGCTGAACGGACTCGAATCCAGGACAATCAACTGCGTCTCGACGCCGTGCAGCTCCAGAAGCCGGGCGGCCACCTGGGTGGCGAGCATGCCGCCGAAACTGTGGCCGTAGAAGTACAGCTTCTCCAGTTCCAGCTCGCGGACGTGCAGGATGATTTCGCGGACGATTTCGTCCACGTCCAGGCCCAGATTGGAATATCCGACGGCGGCAAGGCGGCCCCGCTGATGCAGGGCGGGACGCAGCGAGTTGAGGATCCACTGAGCTTCTTCCCAACTCGTCTTATAGCCGGGAAAGAGGATCCAGCTTGCCTTGGGGAAGTACACGTCCGAGTACGGATCCGGCACACGGAGAATCTTGGTGGCTCGCCGCTCGGCCTGCACACGACGGGTGAAGAGCATGTCCGCGGCGAGCGCACCGGAAGCTCCGGAGGTGATGAGGAAGTTACGGCGGGATGTCTTCTTGAGCCGGGCAGCGTAAGGAAGGATCCGGGCCCATGAGCCCGGATCCGCTGCCTTCTCCGGTTCCTGGCTGACCGGCGCAGGGAGGTTTTCAGTCACCTCCGGCGGCGCCGTGAGCTTCCCTACTTGAACGTCCACGCAGCAAGCATAGGCTTCGCGGGCACTGCCTTACAGCCCCGTAGTTCCTAGTCGAGGCCGAGTTCGTCCTTGCCGAAGGCGAAGAGGTACGGCACGCCGGTTTCTGCTTCGATCTTCTCTTTCGCGCCGGTGTTGCGGTCAACGATCACGGCTACGGCCACTACATTGCCGCCCGCCTTACGGACACCTTCGACGGCGGTCAGTGCGGACCCGCCGGTGGTGGACGTGTCCTCGAGGACCACCACGTTACGGCCTTCAACCGAGGGACCTTCCACCTGGCGGCCCATGCCGTAGGACTTCTGGGCCTTGCGGACAACGAAGGCGTCCACGGCACGGCCGGCATCGGCAGCAGCGTGCATCACGGCAGTACCTACGGGGTCGGCACCCATAGTGAGTCCGCCGGCGCACTCAACTGAAACGCCGGCGTCGTCGATCATCGCCAACATGACCTGGCCTACCAACTTGGAGGCCTCGTGGTGCAAGGTGATGCGGCGGAGGTCGATGTAGTAGTCCGCTTCCTTGCCGCTGGAGAGGATCACCTTGCCGCGAACCACCGCCAGTTCTTTGATGAGTTCAAGAAGGCGGGCGCGGGCAGCAGCAGTATCAAGCGTGGAAGTCATGGCTCCTAGTTTAGTGGGGCCGCCGTGGTGGCACGGATCACCAAGCGGGGATTGACGATCTGATCGCCGGTTCCTCCGTCTCCGCCCAACTGTTGCAGCACCGCTTCCATGCATCGGCGGCCGAGTTCCTCAAAGTCCTGTTTGATGGTGGTCAGCGGCGGCATGAAGAATTCAGCCTCGGGTTGGTCGTCGTAGCCCACCACGCTGATGTCGTCCGGCACGTGCAGGCCGGCTTCCTGGACAGCGCGGAGCACGCCCACCGCCATTTGGTCGTTGGCGACGAACACGGCCGTGACGGTGTGCCGCTGTATGAGCTCAAGCCCGGCACGGTAACCGGAGGCCGCATCCCAGCCACCCCGCAACAGGACATCGGCGCTCAGCCCGGCTGTTTTCAGTGATTCCTGCCATCCCTTGATGCGCTCGGCGGCGTCGATCCAGTGCGGTGGTCCCGAGATGTGTGCAATGCGCCGGTGCCCCAAGCCGATCAGATGGTCCACAGCCAGGCGGGCGCCCATTCGCTGATTCAGGGAGGCGCCGGTCAACTGGTTGCCCGCGCCGGCCCCGACAGCCACGATCGGCACGGGAAAGGAAACATCGCGCAGGACGGCAAGAACATCGGGGTGTGGAACCAGGATGACGATCCCGTCAACGGACTGGTTCCGGAAATGCGCCATGGCATCGTTGACGCTGTGGTCGGTCACTTCGCGGAGGTTGGCAATGCTGACGAAGTACCCTGCTTCCCGGCCCGCTTGTTCCACGCCCAGAAGGGTGTTCGCGGGTCCAAACTGGCCCGTCTCGCAGGCAAGCACGCCGATGGTCCGGGACCGCCGGGTGACCAAGCTGCGGGCCGCGGTGTTGCGGCGGTAACCCAGTACTTCAATGGCCGATTCCACGCGCTGCTTGGTCTGGTGACTGACGTTCGGATGGTTGTTCAGGACGCGGGAAACGGTTTGGTGCGAGACTCCTGCCATCTTTGCCACGTCTCCCATGACGGGAGGCCGTGCCGGTGTGTCCGTCCCGGCCCCGGGCGTTACCCGGGGCCGGGACACTCCCCCTGTGGACATCAGCGACTATTTCGCGTCAACGACGACGGGCTCTGGCTTCGCTGGGGTGGACGTTTCAGTTGCCGGCGGCGTGGTCTTCCACTTGAACCGGCGGCCGACGGACGAACCCCCACCGGATCCGGTGCGGTTCTTGTTGAAGATGTCGAAGCCGACGGCGAGCAGAAGCACCAGGCCCTTGATGAGCTGCTGGTAATCGGTGCCCAGGCCAAGGATGGACATGCCGTTGTTGAGGACGCCCATGATCAGGCCGCCGATCATGGCGCCGGCCACCGTGCCGATGCCGCCCTGGACTGCCGCACCACCGATGAAGGCCGCAGCGATGGAGTCGAGTTCGAAGCCGGTACCGCCTGCGGGCTGTGCGGAGTTCAAGCGAGCCGTAAAGACCAGCCCGGCCAAGGCGGCGAGGACACCCATGTTGACGAAGAGGCGGAAGGTGACCTTTTTGGTCTTGATGCCCGAAAGTTCGGCTGCGTGGAGGTTGCCGCCGATCGCGTACGTGTGGCGTCCGAAGATGCTGTTGTTCATCAGTGCCGAGTAGACGATCACCAGGACAGCCAGGACGATCAGGACAATCGGGGTGCCACGGTAGCTGGCCAGGAGGAACGTGATGATGAGCATCAGGACGGCGATGAACCCGTTCTTGACGGCAAACCAGGCCATCGGTTCATTCTCCAGGTTGAACTTGCGGCGAACCCGGCGTTCCTTGATGGCTTGGAACAGAATGGCAGCCGTGCCGCCCACGCCGAGGATGACCGTCAGCCATTCCAGCACGGAGGTGCCGCCGGAGATGTCGGGCAGGAAGCCGCCACCGAGGGCGCGCAACTCGTTCGGGAACGGGGTGATTTGCTGGTTCTTCAGGGTGATGAGGGTCAGGCCGCGGAAGATCAACATGCCTGCGAGGGTGACGATGAAGGCGGGGATGCCCACATAGGCAATCCAGTAGCCTTGCCACGCACCCACCAGCGCACCCACCAGGAGGCAGGCGGGGATGGCGAGCCACCAAGCCCAGCCCCAGTGCACGATCATCACGCCCGCCACGGCGCCGATGAAGCCTGCGATGGAGCCAACGGAGAGGTCGATGTGCCCGGCGATGATGACCATCACCATGCCGATGGCGAGGATCAGGATGTAACTGTTCTGGACTACCAGGTTGGTGACGTTCTGCGGCTGGAGCAGGATGCCGTCGGTCAGGACCTGGAAGAGGATGACGATCAGGATCAGGGCGACGAAGATGCCAACCTGGCGAAGGCGGCTTGTGAGGAAGCCAAGGGATTCTCGTAGGGCGGACATGTTCGCTATTCCTTCTCTTGAGTCATGAAGTGCATGAGGGTTTCCTGGGTGGCTTCGGCGATGGGGACTTCGCCGGTGATGTGGCCCGCGGACAGCGTGTAGATCCTGTCGCAAATGCCCAGGAGCTCCGGAAGCTCAGAGGAGATCACAATGACGGCTTTCCCCGCCGCTGCGAGCTCCGCAATGATCGTGTAAATCTCATACTTGGCGCCGACGTCGATTCCCCGGGTTGGCTCGTCCAGGATCAGCACGTCGGGGTCCGAGAACATCCATTTGCTCAGCACCACCTTTTGCTGGTTTCCGCCCGAGAGCTTGCCGGTGATGGCGGCAACGGAGGGAGCCTTGATGTTCATGCTCTTCCGGTAATGGTTGGCAACGGTGGTCTCTTTGTTGCCGTCCACCCAGCCTCGTTTGGCCAGCTTGTTCAGTGCTGCCATGGAGACGTTCCGCTTGATGTCCTCGATCAGGTTCAGGCCGTAGTGCTTGCGGTCTTCGGTGGCGTAGGCAATTCCATGGTCGATTGCGTCGGAAACCGTGGACGTGTTGATTTCCTGGCCGTACTTGTAGACCTTGCCCGAAACCGCCCGCCCGTACGTGCGGCCGAAGACGCTCATGGCCAGCTCGGTCCGGCCGGCACCCATGAGCCCGGCAAGGCCTACCACTTCACCCTTGCGCACGTTCAGGCTGGCGTTGTTCACTACGGTCCGTGAATGGTCCTGCGGGTGCTGGACGGTCCAGTCCTCGATTCGGAGGACTTCCTCGCCGATGTTGGGCGTCCGGTCCGGATAGAGGCTTTCGAGGTCGCGACCAACCATGCCGCGGATGATGCGTTCTTGGGTGATCTGTCCCTGGTCCAAACGCAGGGTCTCAATGGACTTGCCATCGCGGATGATGGTGACGGCGTCGGCCACTTTGCGGATCTCGTTGAGTTTGTGGCTGATGATGATGCTGGTGACGCCCTGGCCCTTGAGGTGCAGGATGAGGTCCAGCAGGTGGTCCGAGTCTTCGTCGTTCAGCGCCGCCGTGGGCTCATCGAGGATGAGCAGCTTCACCTCCTTGGAGAGCGCCTTCGCGATCTCCACCAACTGCTGCTTGCCCACACTGATGTGCTGGATGGGCGTTACGGGATTCTCGCTGAGACCCACCCGGGCCAGCAGTTTGGCGGCTTCCAGGTTGGTCTTCCGCCAGTCCACCCAGCCGTTCCTGGCAAGCTCATTGCCCAGGTAGATGTTCTCGGCAATCGACAGGTACGGGCTCAGGGCCAGTTCCTGGTGGATGATCACGATGCCGCGCTTCTCGCTGTCCGTGATGCTGGAAAATTCGCAGGGTTCATTCTCGAACAGAATGTCGCCGTCGAAGGTGTTGTGCGCGTAGACGCCGGACAACACCTTCATGAGGGTGGATTTCCCGGCTCCGTTCTCACCACAAATGGCGTGAACCTCACCACGGTTGACGTCCAGGGTGACGTCCTGAAGGGCTTTTACACCGGGGAAGGTCTTGGTGATTCCTCGCATTTGAAGAATGGGTACGTTCATCGTCAATTCCCGCTGACTGGTTGAAACTGGGCCGGGTCGAGGGCTCGACAGGCTCTGGGGATGCTGTGGCCCCGCCACACTGCGCGCTGCAACACAGGGCGGTGGGGCCACAGATTGGGGAGGTGGTTACTTGACGTCGGCCTCGGTGTAGTAGCCCGAGTCGATGAGTTCCTTCTTGTAGTTGTCCTTGGTGATGATGACGGACTTCAGAAGGTATGCCGGAACAACCTTGACCTTGTTGTTGTAGGTCTTGGTGTCGTTGGTTTCGGGCTCACTGCCCTTGAGTACGGCGTCTACCATCTTCACGGCCTGGGCGCCGAGCTGGCGGGTGTCCTTGAAGATGGTGGAGTACTGCTCGCCGGCGATGATGGACTTCACGGAACCCTTTTCGGCGTCCTGGCCGGTCACTACGGGGAGCTTGCCGGTGGAGTAGCCGCCAGTGCTGGTCAGAGCAGAAATGATGCCGATGGACAGGCCGTCATACGGGGACAGCACGCCGTCGAGCTTGGTGCCGGAGCTGTAAGCGGAGGTGAGGATGTCTTCCATGCGCTTCTGGGCAACGGGTGCCTGCCAGCGGAGGATGGCTGCCTGCTCGAACTTGGTCTGGCCGCTGGGGACCTTCAAGGTGCCTGCATCCAGGTACGGCTTGAGGGTATCCATTGCGCCGGTCCAGAAGAAGTTGGCGTTGTTGTCGTCCGGGCTGCCCGCGAACAATTCGACGTTGAACGGGCCCTTGCCCTCTACCTTCTTGCCGCTGGCATCAACGAGTCCCAGACCCGTCAGCAGCGACGTGGCCTGCTGGACACCCACGGTGTAGTTGTCGAACGTGGTGTAGTAGTCCACGTTCGGCGTTCCATTGATGAGGCGGTCGTAGGCGATGACCTTGACGTTCTGTTCCTTGGCCTTGGCCAGGACGTCGGTCAGCGTGGTGCCATCAATCGCTGCAATGATGAGCGCCTTGGCACCCTTCGTCAGCATGTTCTCAATCTGGGAAACCTGCGTGGGAATGTCATCGTTGGCGAACTGGAGGTCCGTTTTGTAGCCAAGGTCCTTCAGGGACTTCTCAACGTTGGCTCCGTCAGCGATCCAGCGCTCGGACGTCTGGGTGGGCATCGAGATGCCAACCAGTGAATCGCTGGGATTTGCACTGCTGGTGGACTCGGCCGTGCCCCCGCGGCTACCGCAGCCCGTGGCTCCGACAGTCAAGGTTAGGACAACCGCTACGGCGCCCAGGAGTTTCTTCAATCTCACGATGCTCTCCTTCCGCGGCAGCATTGCCGCGAACTCTGATGCGGCCGGAGCATCTGCGCGTCCGGCGGTGAAGCGTTTTGTGATCTGCGGCCAGCTGGGTGCCACATGCCACGAAAGGTGGTGCGAATGCCATTGTGAACGCTAACAATACCGTCGGTCAAGTGCCGTGGATCACGAAATGATTGCAGCCTCGAACCGCAGCCGAGACTATTGACTTGAAACGTTGTTAGCGTTCACAATTGGCGGCCTTAATGCGTGAAGACAAGGAAAAGCCCGGCACTGCCTTGTGGGCGGTACCGGGCTTCGAGGACCAGGGCCTAGAGCAGGGCTCCAGTGAGGGCCACAGCTACTTCGTTCACCATGTCCTCCACCGGCTTGGAGATGTCCACGACGATCCCGACTTCGTCGGACTGCAACGGCTCCAGGGTTGCCAGTTGCGAATCCAGCAGCGAGGCAGGCATGAAGTGTCCGGGCCGGGCTGTCATGCGCGCGTTCAGCAACTCGCGGGTCCCGTGCAGGTGCACGAACACCACAGACGGATCAGCGCTGCGGATGATGTCCCGGTAGGAGCGCTTGAGCGCGCTGCACGCGATGACAAGAGCAGTGCTCGACGCCGGGAATCGCCTTCCGATTTCGGCCAGCCAAGGCGCGCGGTCGTCGTCGTTCAGCGGAGTACCGGAGGCCATCTTGTCGATGTTCGCCTGCGGGTGCAGCGAATCGCCGTCGAGAAATTCAGCACCCAGGCGCTCGGCGAGGGCGGCACCGACGGTGCTTTTGCCGCAGCCGGCCACGCCCATCACCACGATGTGGTGGAGGGGTTGCGCCTTACCAATCATGAACAGTGCCGTCCACGAGGCGGTTGTACGGCAGGTACGCCTGCTGGTACGGGAAGGCCGCGGCGGCTTCTTCGTTGAATTCGACGCCGATGCCCGGGTTGTCGCCCGGGTGCAGGTAGCCGTCCTTGAAGGTCATGGACTGCTGGAAGACCTCGTTGGTCTTGTCCGAGTGCTGCATGTATTCCTGGATGCCGTAGTTGTGGATGGCCAGGCCCACGTGCAGCTGGGCGGCGAAACCTACGGGCGAAATATCGGTGGGGCCGTGGAAGCCTGACTTGATCTGGTACTGGGCTGCGAAGTCCATGACCTTCTTCAACGGGGAAATGCCGCCGAAGTGGGTGGACGCTGCACGGACGTAGTCGATCAGCTGTTCCTTGATGAGGGTCTGGTAGTCCCACACGGTATTGAAGATTTCTCCGATGGCCAACGGGGTGGTGGTGTGCTGGCGGACCAGACGCAGGCCTTCCTGGTTCTCGGCCGGGGTGCAGTCCTCAAGCCAGAAGAGGTCGTACGGTTCAAGCGCCTTGCCAAGCTTGGCGGCCTGAATGGGGGTCATGCGGTGGTGACCGTCGTGCAGCAGCGGGATTTCCGGACCGAACTCGTTGCGAACTGCTTCGAAGACGGTGGGCAGGTGGCGCAGGTAGGCGCGGGTGTCCCAGTCCTCTTCCAAGGGGAAGTTGCCTCGGCCGGCGGGCTCGTAGTCATACCGTTCACCCGAGGCTTGAGCCTGCGCGGCAACGCCATAGACGGCCTTAATGCCGGGAACGGCGGTCTGGATGCGGATGGACTTGTAGCCCAGCTCCAGGTGCTCACGCACTGAGTCGAACAGCGACGGAATGTCGGCTCCGGACGCGTGGCCGTAAGCCCGCAGCCCGTTGCGGGAAGCGCCGCCCAGCAACTGGTAGACCGGCATGCCGGCCACCTTGCCCTTGATGTCCCACAACGCCATGTCGACGGCGGCGATCGCGGCCATGGTCACGGGGCCGCGGCGCCAGTACGAGCTGCGGTACAGGAACTGCCAGGTGTCCTCGATCCGGTGCGGATCCTTGCCGATCAGCAGCTGAGCGACGTGCTCTTTGAGGTACGCGGCGACGGCGAGTTCACGGCCGTTGAGTGTGGCGTCACCAATGCCCGTCACACCATCCTCGGTGGTGATGCGCAGGGTGACGAAGTTGCGGGACGGGCTGGTCACAAAGACTTCAGCGGCAATGATTTTCATGGTGAGGGAGTCCTTCCGGTGGGTCTATGCGTGCGAAGTAGTGGCGGCAAACGAATCCAGCTGCCCGTGGATTTGCGAAACAGTGGCAGCGTCGTTCGCCAGCTCAGTGCTGATGAGCGCCACCAAGGCAGCGGTGCGGTGTTCGCCGTCGAGCGTTTTTGCGTCCTGGATGTCGGCGGCCAGCGGGTCCTGGAGCTCGGTGGTGGAGGACACGTACGCGAGCCAGGCAGCGATCATCCGGGCCGCGCCATCTCCGGAGCGGCCCGCGCTGCGTTCGGCAGCGAGGACCGGCACGGCGCGCATCCGCAGCTTGGTGGTTCCGTCCATGGCGATCTGGATCAGGTGGTGGGCGATCCGGGAGTTTCCGAAACGTTCCAACAAGGCCTTCCGGTACTTTGGTATCTGCAATTCGTCGCCGGACAGGTGCCGGGATGCCTCGTCCCAGAACGCTTCCACAGCTCCCCTGCACACGTCATCGGACAACGCCTCGGCTACGGTCGCGTGCCCGCGGAGCAATCCGGCGTACGCCAGGATCGAATGCGAGCCATTGAGCAACCAGAGCTTCCGATTCTCAAACGGTTCAATGTGGTCCACGAACACCGCCCCGGCGTCCTCCCAGCGGGGCCGGCCGGCCGGGAAGTCCCCGCTGAGGATCCAGTTGTGGAACGGCTCGGTGACCACTGCTGCCAGGTCCCGGTAGCCGCAGGAGGCCGCAACGACGTCGAGGTCCGCCTGCGTTGTCCGCGGCGTGATGCGGTCCACCGAGGTGCTGACGAAGCTGACATTGGCGTCGATCCACGCGGCCAGGCAGCCGTCCCTGGCACGCGCCAAAGCGCCAACAGCTTGCCTCGCCACGTCGCCGTTCTCCGCAAGATTGTCACAACTTACGACGGCGATCGGCCCGCTTTCGGCGTCCCTGCGGGCGGCGAGGGCCGTCACCAAGCGAGCCAACGGCGTCGAACCTTCAGCGCTGCCTGCTATATCCGCCGCATAGGCAGATTCGGTGATGGTCAACGTAATGACAGCCGTAGTAGGTGCGGCCACAAGCTCGGTTAACCGTCCGACGTCGGAGCCATCAACGGCCTCAACAATGCTGCCAACTACTTCGAAGGAGTCGCCGCGGCCCGAGCGTTCCACCACCGTGAACACGCCGTCCTGTTCGGCAAGGACATCGGCAGCATCCGGACGGCGGCCGGTGAACGCCGCAATCCCCCATTCCGCTGCGTCGCCCGCGTGCTGCGTGTACCACGCCTGGTGGGAGCGGTGAAAGGCACCCAAGCCGAGATGGACGATGCGGACGGGCGGCTTGGGCCGGGTCCCGCGGTTGAGCCGGGGAAGCCCCTGGTCCCCGGTCATAGCTTGAAGACCCTTCGCGGTGAGGAGTCCACGACGTCGACAATCAGCTCGTGCGCGCGGTCCTCGCTGATGCGGTGCTCGGCTACCAGCCGGGCGAGGAACGAGGCCTCAATCCTGCGCGAGGCGTCATGGCGTGCGGGGATGGAGCAGAAGGCGCGAGTGTCGTCGATGAAACCGGAGGACCGGGAGAAACCCGCGGTTTCCGTCACCGCTGAACGGAACCGGAGCATGGCATCCGGGGCGTCCAGGAACCACCACGGCGCACCGATGTAGACCGAAGGGTAGAAACCTGCCAGCGGTGCAAGTTCCCGTGAGAAAACAGTCTCGTCAAGGGTGAAAAGGACCAGATGGAAGTTCTTGGCAGTACCGAAATCCTGCAACAGGGGACGGATGGACTCGGTGTAGTTGGTGGCGACGGGGATGTCGTGGCCGGTGTCTGCCCCGAATTCCTCGAACGTGGGCTGATGATGGTTGCGGTACGAGCCTGGGTGGATGGTCATGACCAACCCGTCCTCCACGGACATCCTGGCCATCTGGTACATCATGTGGGCTTCGAACACGTCGCGGTCATGGGCTGTCGCCTGGCCGGAACGGGCTTTCTCGAACAAAGCTTCCGCGTCAGCCTCCTCCAGTTTCAGGGTCGCAGGCGTCCTGACTCCGTGGTCAGCGGAGACCGCTCCATGGTCCACGAAGTACCGGCGGCGACTCTCCAACGCGGTGAGGTACCCCCGGTAGCCGCTGCCGCCGTCGGATGCCTCGGAGATGATCCGCTCTACGTTGGCGGCCCACTGCGGGTGCGCGATGTTGATGTAAGCATCCGGACGGAACGTGGGCAGCACCCGGCTGTGGAACGAGGGATCCTCGGCGAGCGCACGGTGGCTCTCCAGGTTGTCCAGGGGGTCATCAGTGGTGGCAAGGACTTCGATGTTGAAATCCTTGAACAGCTCGCGTGGACGGAATCCTGGTTCCGCGAGTTTGGTCGAGATGGAATCGAAGCTGGCATCGGCCTTCTCCGCGCTCAGTTCACCGCGCCAGCCGAAAACTGACTCGAATTGGGTTCGCAGCCAGTACCCGGACGCAGTGCCGTCGAACAGTGGCCATGCCGCGCAGAAATGCCGCCAGATTTCTCGGGGTGTGGCGTTGCCTGGCTGGAGTTTGTCCATGCTGATTCCCGAGGCATGGATGAGGCGTGTGACGTAGTGGTCCGGAGTGACCAGCAGGGCAGCAGGATCGGGGAACGGGGTGTTCTGCTCGATGACTGCTGCGTCCACGTGGCCATGCGGCGAAATGATGGGCAGGTCCTGAACGCGCTGCAGCAGTTCGCGGGCGATGCCGCGGGTGCCGGGATCGGCCGGCAGCAGGCGGTCGGGATGGGTGGCGAGGGACATGGCTCAGCCTTTCGAGACGGAGTCGGCGTTACCGGCAACGGCAAGTCCGGCGAGGGATGCGGCGCGGCGCAGGAAGTCCAAGTTTCCGGCCGTCCGCTCGGCGAGGGGAACCTCAGTGGAGAAGTCCTCCACGGTCACCCAATCGTCGTAGCCCGCGTCGGCGAGCGCCTTGAAGTAGGTCACTACGTTTCCAATTCCTGCTTCGAGGGGCGCCCATTCGCTGGCCCAGACGGCACCGCCGGCAGGATCGCGCTGGTCCGTGAGGACCCATCGTGCGTTCTTCACGTGGACGTGGGCAAGGTAGGGGCCCAGCAATTGCAGCGCGGGCAGCGGCGACTCCCAGCCTTCGATCAGGAGGTTTCCGAGGTCGTGGATGACGCCGACGTGCTGCGGATCGAGGCCATCGAGGAGGCGCCTGGCGGACGACGCCGATGCGGTCACCGTTCCATGGTGCAGTTCCACCAGGGCTTTGACACCGTGGTGGGCCGCACGGCTGGACACCCACTCATAGTGCTCCCGCGTCGCGGCGAACAACTCCGGGTAGGACAGGCCCGTCGGTTCCTGGCCACCCATAGTGGAGTTGCCCAGCGGAAGGACATTGACGCGGACTTGCCTGGCACCCAACTCGGCGGTTGCCGCGAGGACGCGATCGACGTCGTCGTGGTTGTCGCATCGGGCGTAGCCGCCCAGGCCTGAGTACTCCAGGCCGGCGTTGGCGGTGATCCGTGCGATGTCCGGGAGTGATTCCTCAAGTCCGGTCAGGGGCCATGTGGCCTTGTTCCCTGCCCAGAAGCCCGGTTCCGGGGCGTCGGCCTGGTCCGTGACCCGCCATTCGATGCCGTGCCATCCTTGGGCTGACAGTTCCGTGACTGCTTCCTGGGGAGTCCATTCCGGCGTCGATGCCGTGAAAACAGAAAACTTCATGCCGTGACCTCCTCAAGCCGTCCATTGCCGGTCCGTACCTGGACGTCGTTGTATTTGCCTGCAGTGACGTCGGCGATGAGGACCGGGTGGCCCAACGTGGCCGAGACATACAGCGCACGCACGGTGGCGAGTGCCGTGACTGCGTCCTTGATGGTGACGCCGGCGGGCCGCCCGGTCCGGATGGCCTCCACAACGTCGCGGTACTGGCGAATGTGCCCGGCCGGGTAGAGGGTGGGATCCAGGTTGGTCCGGGTGGCCGGTTCAGCGAACCTGGCGAGTTCGGACTCGGCTTGGTTGCTTGCGCCCGGGAGGCCCATGGGTCCGCTTTGGGTCTCTTCGTCCGAGGCGGCTGCATGGAAGTACTCGAGGTGGTCGTTGTCGATCACGGCAGAGCCCTTGCTGCCCATGACCTGCAGCCGGACGGTGAGGCCCGGGTAGGCGGCTGTGGTTGCGTGCAGAACGGCAAGGGCACCGGATTCGAAGGTGACGGTGGCAACGGCGGTGTCTTCCACCTCAACATCCGTGTGCGCCAAAAGAGCGGTCTTGGCGCTGATTTCCAGCGGACGGCCAAGGAACCACAGCAACAGATCCACGGTGTGGACGCCCTGGTTCATCACAGCTCCCCCACCGTCCATTGCCCACGTTCCACGCCAAGCGCCGGAATCGTAGTAGCCCTGGCTGCGGTACCAGCTCACGGAGGCGATGGCGGACGTGAGGCGCCCAAAGCGCCCGGCACGGCGGGCCTCGTCCACCACGATGCTCGCGGGATCGAAACGGTGCTGGCTGATGACGCTCGCAACGAGTCCTTTGGCTTCCGCCGTTTTGGCAGCCGCGAGGATCTCAGCCGCGCGGTCCAGGTTCACGTCCAGTGGCTTTTCGATGACCACGTGTTTGCCGGCATCAAGCACCTCCAGGGCTTGCTGGATGTGCAGTCCGCTGGGGGTAGCGATGATGACGAGGTCGACGTCGGCGCCGGCGAACGCTTCAGCCAGGCTTCGGAAAGTGGCCGGGCGGGCGGCGCCGTTGTCCTCGATGTGCTGGGCCAGTCCCTCGGCGGCTTCGGCGATTTCATCTACCAGCGCGGTGACGCGAAGGTCGGCGATCTCCCCGACGGATGCCGCGTGGGTGCGTCCGATGGTTCCGCATCCGGTGATGGCAACGTTGAGGACAGCAGTGGGGGTTTGCTTGCTCACTTGGTTTCAACTCCTGCTTCGGTCACGACTTTGGCAAAGGCACGGGCTGCCATCCCGAATGCGGTTGGGCCTGAGAAGCCGCCCAGGCCGTGTGCGCCGGCCAAGTGGGGTTCCAGGCTCGCGAATCCTACGAAGCCATCGGCTTTCAACGCCTCCACCGTGCGAAGGAGATCGCCGTCGCCTTCACCGGCAGGGACGACAACGCCGTCCGCGAACCGTGCGTCCTTGACCTGCAGGTACTCGAGGTGGGGACGGAGCTTGGCGTAGCCTTCGTCGAACGGCTTGACACCCACCTGAACGAAGTTGGCCGGATCCCAGGCCACTTTCAGCGCCGGTGAAGCCACGGATTCGATAATGTCCAGCACGCGATCGGGGGTGTCTCCGAAGATGTCCTTTTCATTTTCGTGAAGGAGCACAACTCCGGTCTCTTCGGCCACTCCTGCCAAGGCACGCATCCGCTCAATGACGTCATCGCGGATGCTGTCCACCGCGACGCCCTCGCCGTAGTAGAAGGAGAAGATGCGGATGTAGCGGGCCCCCAGGACCTGGGCCGCGTTGGCGGCACGCCGAAGGCGCTCCACCTCGTGTTCCACGGGAAATGTGACATCAACCTTGCCGATGGGCGACGCGATGGCAGAGACTCCCATGCCCGCCTTGTCCAGGAGATTCTTCAGCTCTGCCAATTGTTCCGGTGCGAGGTCCACGATGTTGGTTCCCCACGCGCTGCGGACCTCGATGTGGTTCGCGCCCAAGGCTTGGAGCACTGCGATCTGTAGTACCGGGTCGTCGTCGATTTCGTCTCCGAAGCCCGAGAGCGTCCACTCAACTGTTGCTGAACCGGTCATTGCTATTTGACTCCTCCGGCGGTGAGACCGCCCACTAGGTAACGTTGGAAAATCAGGTAGAGAATCACTACTGGTGCGGCGCAGACGAGCGACGCCGCCATCATCTGGCCGTACAGCGGGATGGCGCCGCCTTCCTGCGAAGCCCCGAAGATCTGCAGTGCCACAGCAGCTGTTTGGCTGTCCGGCCGGGTCATCACGGAGGCAAAGAGGACATCGTTCCAGCCGAGCAGGAACGCGAAGATTCCCGAGACCACGATTCCAGGCCAGCTAAGGGGCAGGATGATGCGGACCAGGACGCCGAGGTTGCTGGCGCCGTCGATCCTTGCAGCCTCTTCCAGTTCCCGGGGCAAGCCGCGCAGATAGGTGACCATCACCCATGTTGAGAACGGCATCGCGAACGTCAGGTAGGTGATGAAGAGGCCCCACTGGGTTCCGATGACCTGGACACCCAGGTAGCTCGCGGCTGATGAGAAGAGAACGAACACGGGCAGGACCATCAGCGTGCCAGGGACTGACTGCAACGCCAGGAGGCTCCGCAGAATGGTTAGCCGTCCGCGGAACTGGTACCTGACCAGGACATACGCGATGGAAACGGACATGGCCGCTGACACCACGGCGGTGGCTCCGGCCACGAGCACGCTGTTGGCCAGACCCTTGGCCAAGCCAACGCTTGACCAGATCTTGGTGTAGTTCTCCAGCGAGAACGTGGATGGCCAGAATTCGCCGTTGGCTACGCCGATGTCAGAATTCACCGATGCCAGGAAGATGTAGGCGACCGGGATCAGCACAATGGCGCTCAGGACCGTCAGGATGATTGCCAGCATGGGGCCGGGCAGGAGGCGGGTCACTTCATGCTGCCGTTTGGAGCCGGGCCGGAACGTGGTCCCGGCCGAACCCCGGCGGGCGGTGCCGCGGACGGAGGTGGTTGATGCGCTCACTTCTTGCCTCCCGGCGTCTCGGCGTCGTCAAGTTTGACGGCGCGCAGGTAGATAAACAGCGGAATGGCGATCAGCACCAAGGACACAAAAGCCATGGCGGCGCTGAGGCCGAAGCGGAAGCTCTGGAAGCTGGTGACGTAGGTGAGGATCGGAAGCACTTCGACGTCGGCCGGGGCCGGCACGCCGAACAGCACGAACGGGAGCGTGAAGTTATTGATGTGATGCAGCATGCCGATCAGGAAAGCCAGCGCGAGCGGTCCCTTGAGATACGGGAAGATGACATACCGCAGCTTGTTCCACCACAGCGCACCGTCCAGGGCCGAGGCTTCGTGGACCTCATGGTCTACGGACTGCAGACCGGACAAAGCCAGCAGGTAGATGAACGGCCAGGAAGCCCAGATCTGGACCAGGATGAGCGTCCAATAGGTCTGCGGCCCGTTGAGCCACAGCCCGCCATCCATACCGAACACGCCCAGCGCCGAATCCACTACACCGTCCGGCTGGAACATGGTCCGCCACACCGTGGCCACCACGAAGGATGGAAGGACGTAGGGGATCAGGAAGATGGAGCGAACCAGCGCCCGGCCCTTGAAGGCGTTCTGCGTGGCCACGGCGGCAGCGATGCCCAACGGCAAAGTGATCACCATGGCGATCAGCGAATAGCTGACACTCAGCCACACCGAATGGAGCAGCGGCGAATCGGTCAGTGCCTCTACAAAGTTGTCGATTCCTATAAAGGGTGCGCTCACCCACTTGCGCAGGGTGTACTGGTCCAGGTTGAGGGCCGACATGTAGATGCCCAGGAACAGCGGAATCACAATGATGACGAACATCAGGAGTCCGCCGGGGATCAGCATCCACAGTGGACGGTTCCGCTCGCTCAATCCCTTGCGGCGGACGGGTTTCTTGCCGCGTCCGGCAGGCTGACTGGTTCCTGCGCCTGCCACCGGTGACGTACCGGCGTCGGACATTGTGCCGATCCGGCCCGGCTGCCCTTCGGCAGCCGGACCCGTTGCGGCCTTCATTTCCCTGAAGGAATCAGTGGACATGGGAGATCCTGCCTAGGACTTCGCGGCCCGGTCGAGGGAGGCTTGCCCCTTGGACTGTGCGTCCTTGAGTCGTGACTCCAGGGCCGAGTTATCCACGGAACCGTTGGCCAGGTCCGGGATGGACTGGACGGTGACGTTCAGGAGGCCGAGCTGGATGTCGCCCCAGGCACCGGTGAACGGTGTTGCCTTGGACTTGCCTGCGGCGTCGGCGATTGGTTGGAGTTTCGGGTCGGTCAGGGCGGCGAGTGCCTCCGCATTGGCAGGGAGTTCGCCGAAGATCTTCTGGTAGTTCAGCTGCTCGTCTTTGGATGTGATGAGCTCGATGTAAGCGAAGGCCAGGTCCTTTTGCTGCGAGTAGTCGGCAACCACAACGTTGTCACCGGAGAGGATGCTGGCAGCTTTGTCGCCGTCGCCCTTCGGAGCCGTTTCACCCGGCGCTGTAGTGGGCATGACGGAGTAGGCGTACTTGCCGGCTATGGCTGATTTGTCCAACGTGGGGACGGAGCTGGAGGTAGTCATCATCAAGTAGCCGGCTTTGCCCGAAGCGAACGCCGCTACGGCGTTGCTGTTGCTCCAACCGATGGCGGCGGGATCCACTACTTTGTCCTTGGTGAGCCAACCGAAGTAAGTCTCGTAAGCTTTGTTGACGGTGGGATCGTCCATCTTGAGCTTGTCTCCGTCCACCAGCGGGTTTCCGGCTTGAACGGACATGGCCCAAATGAACTTCCACGGGTCGAAGTTGTCCTTGTACCCGGTGGCGAGGCCATAAGTCCCGGCGCCGGCATTGGTCATCTTTTTGGCCTGTTCAGCGAGTTCGTCCCACGTTGTTGCCGGCTTCTCGATGCCCGCGGCGGCAAGGAGGTCCTTGTTGTACGCCATGACGAACGGGCGGCTGACGAACGGAATGCCGGCCATGTGATCGGCGTCCGGGCCGGAAATGCCTAAGGCGGCCTGGTTGAAGCGGTCCTTTCCTCCAACCTTTTTCCAGTCGTCTTCGGAGAGAGTCACGAATGCTTTTGTGGCGTAGGCCGTGGGGGTAAAGGTTGTGCCCAGGCTGTAAACGTCCGGGCCCTGGCCGGAAACCACTGACGTTTGAATTCGGGTTAGTTCGTCGTTGGCAGACGCGAAAGTTTCAAATTCAACGTCCGCGCCAGTCTTTGCCTTGAACTTGGCGGCAATGTCCTTGAACCATTCCTTCTGCTGCTCGGGGTATTGGTTGTTGACCCCGGTGAGGACGCTCAACTTCTTCCCGGCGCCGTCCACGGCACCTCCGGTGCTGTCCGAACTGCTGCCGCTTCCCCCGCAGGCGGTCAAAGCCAGGGCGGCCGTTGCCAAAACGGCGGCCAGCTTTGCTGATGGTGCAAACTTCATTGTTTCCTCCTTGATTACCAAGCCCGCAGGTGGTGGTGGCGTGCGTCACAGGGGCTTCGTTGTCGAGTCTAGGGAGTTGGCAATCCAAGCGGCAAGCGTTTGCCAAAAGTTGCCAAGAGTGTTGCAATCTTTCCATGGGAGAGACAAGCGCAAGGGCAACTGCCCCCACCATCCGTGACGTTGCAGAACGGGCCGGCGTGGCCACATCAACCGTCTCGCGGGCATTGTCCAACCCGGACCGGGTGAACCGCGTGACCCGCGAACGGATCGAAAAAGTGGCGGCGGAGCTCAACTACGTCCCCAGCTCACAGGCCCGCGGACTGAGTTCCGGACGCACCAATGCCATCGCACTCCTGGTCCCCGACGTCACCAACCCGTTCTACTTCGACATCATCCGGGGGACCCAAAACCAGCTCAAAGCGGCCGGATACACGCAGCTGCTCGTAGACACCGAGGAGTCGGCCGAAATGGAAGCGGACACCCTCCGAAAGATGCAACGGACTGCGGACGGATTCATCCTCGCCGCATCCCGCCTCACCGACGCACAAATACTCGAGGCAGCATCATCACAAGCGATCGTGACCATCAACCGGTCCTCTTCCAACGCGCCCGCAGTGGTGATCGATACCCCCGCCGCAGTTGTCCAAGCCCTGGAACACCTCACGTCCCTGGGTCACGGAAAGATTTGCTACGTCGGCGGGCCGGCGTCATCCTGGTCCAACGCCAAACGGTGGAAGACCTTTGAAGACGAAAGCCGCGAACGCGGAATCACCACGTCAAGAGTGGGACCCTTTACCCCCAAGACAACCTCCGGGGCGGCAGCAGCTGACGCGGCCGTGCGGACCGGAGCCACGGCCTGCATCGTCTTCAACGACCTCCTGGCCATCGGGATGCTGCAGCGACTCCGCGAGCGCGGCATCCGTGTTCCTGAAGACATGAGCATCGTGGGTTGCGATGACATCTTCGGAGCCGACTTTTGCAACCCGCCCCTGACCACCATGGCCTCGCCGATTGAGCAGGCCGGACGCGTGGCCGTGTCCATGCTGCTGGCACAACTGGATCCGCTGAACTCCGGATCCAGCAGACGCCTGGCCGTCATGCCCACCCACCTCACCGTGCGCGGCTCCACAGGTCCGGCGCCTTCCCACTAGCTGACACGTGGGCTGGAAGTAGGCAATATGGTTGAGCGTCCACAGCCATGCTGACTAGTGTTGGACCATGCGCGAACTCCAGGCCAAGATCATTGAAGAAATGGGCGTCCAGCCCCGGATCAACCCCGCAGAGGAGGTCCGCAAACGCGTCGGTTTCCTGAAGGATTACCTGAAGGCGACGCACACCAAGGGATTTGTCCTAGGTATCTCCGGCGGCATAGATTCCTCGCTGGCCGGCCGCCTCGCCCAGTTGGCCGTTGAGGAATTGGAAGCCGAGGGCGTGGACGCAAACTTTGTCGCTGTCCGCCTCCCCTACGGCATCCAGCATGATGAAGACGACGCCCAAGCAGCCCTCGACTTCATCAAGGCCAAGACCGAGTGGACCTACAACATCTCCCAAGCCGTGGACGGCTTCGAGGAGGAGTTCGAGAAGACCACCGGCGCCCCGATCTCCGATTTCCATAAGGGCAACACCAAAGCACGCGCACGCATGATCGCCCAGTACGCACTGGCCGGCGAACACAATTACCTGGTGATCGGAACGGACCACGGCGCCGAGTCCGTCACCGGCTTCTTCACGAAGTTCGGCGACGGCGGCGCGGACATCCTGCCGCTGTTCGGCCTGAACAAACGCCAGAACCGCGCACTCCTGGCCGAGCTGGGCGCACCCTCACGGGTTTGGGAGAAGGTTCCCACCGCCGACCTCCTGGACAACAAGCCCGGCCGTACCGACGAAGACGAGCTCGGTATCACCTACGACACCATCGACGACTACCTTGAAGGCCGCGACGTTCCCGAGGACGCGGCAGAGCTGCTGGAACAGAAGTACCTGCGCACGCGTCACAAGCGCACCGTTCCGGTCACCATCTTCGATACCTGGTGGAAATAGCTACGTCGCGTTAGACCATTCACGACGGCGGGTGCCGGCTTCCCTACGGAAGCTGCCACCCGCCGTCGTGCTTTAAGAAACCTCTTGACGTCCCGATAGTTACCGATATATCGTTAACTATCGCCGATACTCCTTTGGCGAACCATTCAACCGAAAGGACGATGCTGTTATGAAAGGCATCAACGAACACGACAACACTTTTCCCGAGCATGGTCACGGACACCCCGAGCACGGGCACGGCCGAGGCCGCTTCAACCGGGGCAAGGGCCGGCGCGGACCGGGCGGCCATGGTGGAGGCGGATTTGGTCCAGGCTTCGGCCCGGGCGGTTTTGGACCCGGCTTCGGCCCGGGTTTCGGACCGAGGGGCTTCGGGCCCGGCGGGTCACGCCGCGCCAATCGCGGCGACGTCCGCGCAGCGATTCTCTCGCTCCTGGCTGAGGCTCCATCCAACGGCTACGGCCTGATCAAGACCATCGCCGAAAAGACAGCCGGTGCATGGCGCCCCAGCCCCGGCTCCGTCTACCCGACGCTGCAGCAACTGGTGGACGAAGAACTGATCGTCGCCGTCGGCGAGGGTCGCCGCACCGAGTTCACGCTCACGGACGACGGCAAGGCTTACGTCGCCGAGCATGAAGAGGAACTGGCCAACGCCTGGAACACCGAGGCTGATGGAACGGGCGCAGCGTTCCACCAAAGCGTAGGCAAGCTCATGGGTGTCATCCATCAGTTCCGTGCGGCTGCTACCGACGAACAGCGCCAGGCGGCGATCGAAAAGCTCGACGAAACCCGCCGGGCGCTCTACCTGATCCTCGCCGACTAAGTGCTTGCCACCATCCCCTTGACCTTGACGTAACGTCAACCTCTACTGTCGAACAACAAGCACAGGACGGAGGACGTATGGACTGGTCAATTCAGGAGATCGCCAAGATTGCAGGGACAACCAGCCGCACGCTGCGTCACTACGACGACATCGGGCTGCTCAAGCCAAGCCGGACCGGCCATAACGGCTACCGCTACTATGACGGTCCGGCTCTGGTGCAGCTCCAGCGCATCCTGCTTCTACGGGAACTGGGGCTTGGCCTGCCGGCCATCGCCGAAGTTCTTGACCGCGAAACGGACACCGTCAAAGCCCTAAGCAGCCATCTGGAATGGCTCGCCCAGGAGCAGGACAGGCTGACCCGGCAGATCACCTCCGTTCGGCAAACCATCGACACAATGAAAGGGGATGGAAAGTACATGGCACAGGACATGTTTGACGGCTTCGACCACACTCAGTACAAGGACGAGGTGGAAGAGCGGTGGGGCGAGGATGCCTACGCCGCCAGTGATTCCTGGTGGCGCGGAATGAGCGCAGATGAAAAGCAGCAGTGGAAGGAACGCGCCCAAAAGTTGGGCGCGGACTGGATCTCTGCCGCGGAATCCGGGGTTTCGGCGGAAAGCACCGAGGCGCAGGACCTGGCGCGGCGTCACGTCGAGTGGCTCCG
The DNA here is from genome assembly GCF_058799755.1 of Arthrobacter sp. GW822-FHT05G07. Classification (NCBI taxonomy): domain Bacteria; kingdom Bacillati; phylum Actinomycetota; class Actinomycetes; order Micrococcales; family Micrococcaceae; genus Arthrobacter; species Arthrobacter sp. GW822-FHT05G07. The sequence continues at coordinate 85,576 of NZ_JBXALT010000012.1, forward strand.
CGGCATTCCGGGAACCCCGACGGCGGCACCTGGCGGAGACGTCAAGGGTTACGTCACGGGACTCGGCGAAATGTACGTGGCTGATCCGCGGTTCGCGGCCAATTACGGCGGAGAATCAGGTGCAACGTTTGTTCGGGACGCGCTGCGGGTTTACGCGGAAACGAACCTCTAGGCGGCCAGGATGCGCTGATCCCAGTTAGGCAATAGTCTGGCCGAATGGGTACAAGCACCGTGAAGTCCGGGGAACAGGCTGACAGGCAGACACGCATTCTCGAAGCAGCTCTGGAGCTATTGTCCCGTCACGGCATTTCGGGTATCAACATGCGCGCTGTGGCGCGTGAAGCCGGCGTCGCGCTTGGGCTTGTGAACTACTACTACGAAGACAAATCGAGTCTGATCCGCGCGGTGCTCCGCCAGATTGAAGAGCACGACCTCCTGCTGGTGGAGCCGGTGCCCACTTCAACCCCGGACGAGCAACTCCGGGAGTCGCTTCGGCGCGTTGCCGACCCTGGGCTCCTGACCACACCATACCTGTCCCTCCGCCTCCACCTGTGGGCGCTCGCCCAAGCGGATGAGGACTTTGCGCGAATCAATGCCGCAGCCTTTGACAGGTATCTCCAAGGGCTTGCGGCCCTGATTGGGAATGCCGTTCCGGGGCTTTCCCCTGATGAATGCAGTGACCGGGCAGCCGACATCGTGGTGGTGCAGAACGGCATGTGGCTCACCACTCTTTTGGGCATAGACAAGGCAGCCATCGAGCGCGGTATTGCGCGCACAGAGCAGATCGCTTTCGCGTCTTAGCCTCACCATGACCGGCCGCTTTTAACTTCTGGTGAAAATTGGCGTCACGTTTTGGATGACCGCTGCACTTGAATGGTGTGAGGCTACCCCCTGCGTGCTGCTATCGGGTAGCCACGACCAGTCCGGCCAGGAGACGTGCCTGCCAGGATGGTCTTCACGGCGCACTGTTGACTGTCCCCCCATGACGCGTCAGCAGAGCGTGATGTCTACTACACCAAGTAGATAGTGTGGCCGGCCCAAACCCCCGGGCCGGCCACACCCTTCACACTTATTTTCGATTACTCCACGGTGACCATCACCGACGGCCAGCCCGAGGCTCCGTCAGGTACGGGGTCGGCGCGCTTGTCGGTTTGGACTTCGCCGGTGCCATCGGTGGCGCGGGCCTTGACGTAGTGAATGCCGGGTGTGGCGTCCCATTCGTAAGACCACTGGCGCCAGGTGATGGTGGAAGCTTCGGTCGAAAGGGTTGCCTCCACCCACTCGCCGTCGTCAATCTGTACTTCCACCTTGGTGATTCCCCGCGTCTGGGCCCATGCTGTGCCGCCCACTGCGACCTTGCCTGGCGGGAACTTCGCGAAGGACTTGGGTACGTCCACACGTGCCATGGTCTTGATGGGGCCACGTTCTGACCATCCACGCTGTGTCCAGTAAGCCTTGCTGTCCGCGAAGCGGGTCACCTCCAGATCCACCACCCACTTGGTGGCGGAGACGAATCCGTACAGTCCCGGAACCACCATCCGAACGGGGTATCCGTGCTCCACCGGGAGTGGCTCACCGTTCATGCCAATGGCCAGCATGGCATCGCGGTCATCCTGGAGGACCTCCAACGGAGTAGATGCGCTGAAGCCGTCGATGGATGTGGAGAGCACCATGTCCGCGCCTTCCTTCGGTTTGGCTCTGGCCAGGACTTCGCGGATGGGCAGGCCCAGCCACTTGGCGTTTCCGGCCAACTTTCCACCCACCGGGTTTGACACGCAGGTGAGGGTGACGTGCGATTCGATCAGATCAGCGTCGAGAAGGTCCTGGAAGGTGAGGGTGACTTCCTCCTCCACCATTCCGTGCACTCGCAGTTCCCAATCATTGATGTTGATTTCCGGGACGCTCAGGGCCGTATCAATGCGGTAGAACTCACTGTTCGGTGTCAGCCAAGGCAAGACTCCGGGGACCGGGGACTGGACTCCCGCCGGCACGGGGGGCGCAGCCCTGACAGGTGTGGGCAACCGGAGGGCATCCCGCGCCTGGGCGATGTTGTTGCGGGCAGCACCCAACAGCCGTCCACCGGTCGCCGCGATCCCCGCCGCCACCGCAGTGATCCCGGCGGTAGCAAAGAAGCGACGGCGGCTGGTGCCGGCTCCCCCGGCCTGGTTGTCGGCGTCAGCCGCTATGTCAGCGGGGGCTTCCGGCCACGCTTTCGACCCCCACAACGGCACCATGAGGCGGCGCAGGACGAAGAGGCCGGAGACGGTTCCCACAACGGAGGGGATGGCGTCGGCGGGTCCCACGCCGGCGCGGGTCAGGACGCAGGCCACGATCACTGCGCCCATGAACAGCACGCCGAGGACACCCAAGGCCCACTTCCGATAAGCCACTATTCCCAGCACGCAGGCCAGCACGGCGATCGTCAGGCCCATGCCTACGAACAGCGCAGCCTTGTCATTGGTGCCGAACGTGGCGATCGCAAAGTCCTTCAACCACGATGGCGTGAAGTCGATGAAGGTGGATCCCAAGGCAAACACCGGGGTTGCCCTGGCAGTAAAGAATGCACCGATCAGCTCGGCAATAGCCAGCACGACGGCGGCCGAGACCACGCCTGCCAGCGCCGCCATGGTTTCAGTGCCTTTGGTCCGGAGTCCGAGCTTTTTCATGAGAGTAGTTCGTAGCAGCCGCGGGCAGGGATGGGTGCAAGCATTCTCGGAAATCAAAGTTGAGGAGCCGGAAGGTCCTCGCTTCTGTGATGTCACGGTGTGCCGACTGATAAATTAATCCAGTCGATAGATATACGCCGAGGCTGGCTTCCACCTCGGCCCAGAACAAACACCCTAGGATCCTGATGATGACCCCAAGCCCATACCGCACACCGTTCTTTGCACTGCTCTCGTCCGCATTTGTCCTTGCCGCGCTGGGAGGCTGCAGCATCGGCGCACCGGCCACCACCGAGGCTTCCTCCACTGCCCCGACTAGCTCCACCACCTCGCAGAGCGCCGCCCAAGGCGCAGCCTCACCCACGGAAGCAGCCTCACCCACGGAAGCAGCCTCATCCAAGGAAGCAGCCTCATCCAAGGAAGCAGCCTCATCCAAGGAAGCAGCGGGGGCTGGCGGCGACAGCCCTGGCGGAAGGCTCGATGCAGCCACCGAAGATCTCACCTGGGCCAACGGCAACAGGATTCTTGGGGATGAAAACGGCGGGCACACCCCGGACATCGCCAGCTCCCTGACGGACCCGACCGCCGGTTGGGTAGGCGACTACAGTCGCATGGCGGCGGACGGCATGATGACCTTCAGCTCCGAGAACACGCGCTGCAAGGTACGGACGGTTCAGGTGCGAAACCAGCCCTCCGAACTCGTACCCGGCGACGACAGGGCATCAACCTTGAAGGTCCTCACCATCCTCTTCCCCAACAAGACTGAACTCATCGCTTCGGCCAAGGACGCAACACTGGGTTTCAGTGCAGCCGGTAACCGTGATGTTGACATGCTGGCGGTGTCATATACATCAGGTGATGCCTTTGGCTACACCGTGGTTCGGACCTTCAATAAGCCGGCGGTCACCCTCAAGGTGGAAGCACTTTGCCCGACTCTCGAGACTCTCAAAGCCACGCTTCCTGAGATGCGCAAAAACATCACCATCAACGCGCTTTGATGCTCGCACCCCGTCGGTAACTTGAACATCTGTTCATAATTTTCCTTGAACAGATGTTCAAGATGCACTAACCTCCATCGTATGACCCAAGCCACATTTTCCGATTCCCCCTCCACTCTTTTCATCAACGGCCGGTGGGAGCCGGCTGCATCCGGTGCGGTAAGCCGCATCCACAACCCGGCCGACGGCGAACTGGTCGCCACGGTGTCCGAAGCCGGCCGCGAAGACACCGAGCGCGCCATTGCTGCTGCTCGCGCGGCCTTCGACTCCGGCGTTTGGTCCTCAGTCCCCGCCCCTGAGAGGGGCGCCTTCCTGCTCAAAGTCGCAGCAGAGTTGCGCGAACGCCGGGAGAAGTTCGCCCGTGCCGAATCGCTGGACACCGGCAAGCGAATTATCGAAAGTCGCATCGACATCGACGACATCGCCGCCTGCTTCGAATATTTCGGAAGGCTCGCCGGGCAGTCGGCGGGCCGGGTAGTCGACGCCGGGGACCCCGCCGTCGTCAGCAAGATCGTCTACGAACCGGTGGGCGTCTGCGGCTTGATCACGCCGTGGAACTACCCGCTGTTGCAGGCCGCATGGAAGATCGCACCCGCTCTGGCGGCCGGCTGCACCTTTGTCCTCAAGCCGTCCGAGCTGACCCCGTCCACAGCCATCCTGACCATGCAGTTGCTACAGGATCTTGGCTTGCCGGACGGCGTCGCCAATCTGGTGACCGGCCCGGGCGCACAAGCGGGCGCACCGCTTTCGGAGCACCCGGACGTGGACCTGGTCTCCTTCACCGGTGGGCTGGAAACCGGCAAGCGCATTGCCGCAGCCGCATCCGGCACCGTGAAGAAGGTGGCGCTGGAGCTCGGCGGCAAGAACCCCAACGTGGTGTTCGCTGACGCTGACTTCGACGCCGCCGTCGACAATGCCCTGAACGGCGCCTTTGTGCACTCTGGACAGGTCTGCTCCGCCGGGGCGCGGCTGGTAGTGGAGGAATCCATCGCCGAGCGCTTCGTCGATGAGTTGGTCCGCAGGGCGCAGGACATCCGCCTCGGTGGCCCGTTCGACGAATCTGCTGAAAGCGGACCACTGATTTCCGCGGCACACCGGGAGAAGGTGGATGCCTACGTGCAGCGTGGTGTGGCAGAAGGCGCTCGGCTGCGGTGCGGCGGCGCGGCACCCGAAGGTGAGAAGTTCGACGCCGGCTTCTACTACCAGCCCACCGTCCTGGACCGCGTTCAAAGGGGAATGTCGGTAGTGGTTGACGAAGCTTTCGGCCCGGTAGTCACAGTGGAAACCTTCCGCACTGAGGACGAAGCCGTAGCCACCGCCAACGACACCATCTACGGGCTGGCCGGTGCCGTGTGGACCCAGGATGCCGGCAAGGCCCAGCGGGTAGCGGGCCGTTTGCGGCACGGCACGGTCTGGATCAACGACTACCACCCGTACCTTCCCCAGGCCGAGTGGGGCGGCTTCGGCCAGTCAGGCGTCGGCCGCGAGCTCGGCCCCACCGGGCTGGGTGAGTATCAGGAAGCCAAGCACATCTACCAGAACACCAGCCCTCAGGTGACCGGCTGGTTCGCAGACCACGGCAAGGAGAAATAGATGCACACTGACAACATTGAAGACCTCAGTGAGCGCGGGTTCGACTACGTCATCATCGGCGGAGGATCTGCAGGAGCTGCCGTCGCCGCCCGGCTGAGCGAAGACCCTGCCGTCACCGTGGCCTTGGTGGAAGCCGGACCTGATGACCGTAATCTGCCGGAGATCCTGCAGCTGGACCGCTGGATGGAGCTGCTGGAATCCGGCTACGACTGGGACTACCCGGTGGAACCGCAGGAGAACGGCAACTCCTTCATGCGCCACGCCCGCGCAAAGGTGATGGGTGGCTGTTCCAGCCACAACTCCTGCATCGCCTTCTGGGCTCCCCGCGAAGACCTGGACGAGTGGGAGTCAAAGTACGGTGCCGCCGGCTGGAACGCTGATGCCGCGTGGCCGTTGTACCAGCGTTTGGAATCCAATGAGGACGCCGGCCCGGATGCTCCCCACCATGGCGATTCCGGTCCTGTGCATTTGATGAACGTTCCGCCAAACGATCCCGCCGGCGTCGCGCTCCTTGATGCCTGCGAGCAGGTTGGCATCCCCCGCACAAAGTTCAATGACGGCACCACCGTGATCAACGGCGCCAATTTCTTCCAGATCAATCGCCGTTCGGATGGGACGCGTTCCTCCAGCTCGGTCTCCTATATTCACCCCATCGTCGATCGCGAAAACTTCACACTGCTGACGGGCCTGCGGGCACGCCAACTGGTGTTTGACGCAGAGAAGCGCTGCACCGGCGTCGACGTTGTTGATTCAGCGTTTGGCCGGACGCACCGGCTCTCAGCGCATCGCGAGGTCATCCTGTCCACCGGCGCGATCGACTCCCCCAAGCTCCTCATGCTCTCCGGCATAGGCCCGGCGGCGCACCTCGAACAGCACGGCATCGAGGTCCTGGTGGATTCCCCGGGCGTCGGCGAGCATTTGCAAGACCACCCGGAAGGCGTTGTGCAGTTCGAGGCCAAGCAGCCCATGGTGCAAGCCTCCACCCAGTGGTGGGAGATCGGTATCTTTACTCCCACCGAGGAGGGCTTGGACCGCCCCGACCTGATGATGCACTACGGCTCCGTGCCCTTCGACATGAACACCTTGCGCTACGGCTACCCCACCACGGAGAACGGTTTCAGTCTCACTCCGAACGTCACCCACGCGCGTTCACGCGGGACCGTTCGTCTGCGGAGCAGGGACTTCCGCGACAAGCCCATGGTGGACCCCCGGTATTTCACCGATCCAGAGGGCCACGATATGCGCGTCATGGTGGCCGGAATCCGCAAGGCCCGGGAAATCGCTGGGCAGCCGGCCATGGCCGAATGGACCGGCCGCGAACTTTCTCCCGGCATCGAGGCACAGACCGACGAGGAACTGCAGGACTACATCCGCAAAACCCACAACACCGTCTACCACCCGGTTGGCACAGTCCGGATGGGACCTGTGGCCGATGACATGTCACCCCTGGATCCCGAACTGCGGGTCAAGGGCGTCACCGGGCTGCGCGTGGCCGACGCCTCCGTCATGCCGGAACACGTCACCGTGAACCCCAACATCACCGTCATGATGATTGGCGAACGTTGCGCCGACCTTATCAAGGCCGACCTCAGTGCCAGCCGGACGGAGGAAACCACGACGGCGGAAGCCGACTTCAGCTTGTCCCTCGCCTGATCAGGCGCCCTGCTTTTAGACCCACGCTACAAACAATGGGGGAAACAGCCCGAGGCACACCGTGGTGCCCGGACTTTGATATCCACTGCGTCCAATGGCGGCCGCAGGTTATCACCATTCGTGCATGTCTGAGTTAGGAGTTCGAATGTCAGAACCCAGCAAAATAGGACCCTGCAAGAGCGATGCAAGCGGTATGGACGAGTTTGGCTACGCCCAAACCCTTGACCGCAGCATCGGTAAGTTTGCCAGCTTCGCCGCTGGCGTCAGCTACATCTCCATCCTCACCGGCGTTTTTCAGTTGTTTTACTTTGGATTTTCGACGGCGGGACCCGCCTATGCCTGGTCGTGGCCTATCGTCTTCGTCGGCCAACTCATGGTTGCCCTGTGCTTTGCCGAACTGGCGGGGCGTTATCCGGTGGCCGGGTCGGTCTACAACTGGGCAAAGAGGCTTTCAACCGGAACGTGGGCCTGGCTGGCGGGCTGGTTGCTGCTGCTCTCCTCCATCATGGCCTTGGGGTCCGTTGCCCTGGCCCTCCAAATCACGTTGCCGCAGATCTGGAGTGGCTTCCAGTTGGTGGGCGACGGAACGGGTCCCTACGACTTCGCCGTCAATGGGGTCATCCTGGCCACCATCATGATCGGCATTTCCACGCTCATCAACGCGTTCGGCGTGAAGCTCATGACCATGATCAACAGTGTGGGCGTGTTCGTGGAGCTGGTTGCTGCCGTCCTGCTCATTGCGGCGCTCATCTGGCACTCCGTGCGAGGACCCGAAGTCCTGCTCGATACTGCCGGGTTCGGCGAAGAACACCCCTTGGGCTTCTTTGGCGTGTTCCTCATTGCTGCCATGGCATCCGGCTATGTCATGTACGGGTTCGACACCGCCAGTTCCCTGGGTGAAGAAACCAAGGACCCCAAGCGCACGGCTCCCAGGGCGATCCTCCGTGCCGTTACGGCATCCTTCCTTTTGGGAGGGCTGCTCCTTCTGGGCGGAATCCTGGCGGCCCCCGATCTTTCCGATCCCAAGCTCGGGGCGGCCGATGGCGGACTGCAGTACATCGTGCTTTCAGTGCTGGGTGGTCCGTTCGGCAAGGCGTTCCTGGCATGCATCGTAGTAGCTGTAGTTGTGTGTACGCTGGCTGTCCATGCAGCAGCTATCCGGATGATGTTTGCCATGGCCAGGGACAACAACCTTCCCTTTAGCCGTCAGCTCAGCAAAGTGCACCCCACCCGGAAAACACCCACGGTTGCGGCAATCGTTATCGGTGTAGTGGCGGTGATTCCCCTGATCGTCAACATCTCCCAGCCAGCCATCTTCACCATTTTGTCCAGCATCAGCATCGTGCTGATCTACCTGTCCTACCTGCTGGTCACTGTGCCCATGCTGCGGCGGCGGTTCCTCAAGAAGTGGCCCCTCAAGGACGACGGATCAGAACCGGGATTCAGCCTGGGCAAGTGGGGACTGCCCGTGAACATCCTGGCGGTGCTTTGGGGCGGAGCCATGACGCTGAACCTTGTGTGGCCCCGACCGGAAATCTACAACTCGGTGCCGCCGTTCGAGTGGTACCTGCAATGGGGCGGCGTCATGTTCGTTGCCGCGGTCATCATCGGCGGAACGCTGCTCTACCGTCTTCGCATCAGGCATCGGACGGGGGTCCTGGCCGAACACGCGGCGGCCGTCACCACACCTCCTGACCCGGCCTTGGTGGCAGCCCCAAACTCTTAGCTCGCACGCAAAAGCATTCCTTCGCCAGCGTCACGCCGGCGAAGGAGTGCTTTTGCGTGATCACACAAACGCCGACTTCCCCGTGACCGCGCGGGCCACGATCATCGAGTTGATCTCGTAGCTGCCCTCGTACGTGTACAGGATCTCAGCGTCGCCAAAGAGCTTGGCCATCTCGTAATCCGTGGTGATCCCGTTCCCTCCCAAGAGGGATCTGCCCATCGACACGGATGATCGGGCAAGCCGGGTGGTGGTGGCCTTGCACATGGCCGCCTGCACCATTTCGAGTTTCCCGGCCTGCTGGATCCGGGCGAGCTCAACCATCATGGACAGGGAGGCGTTGGCATTGCCCAGAATGTCCGCGAGCTGCTGTTGCACCAGCTGAAAACGCGCCAGTTCCTTGCCGAACTGCTTGCGCTCCAACGCGTAAGAACGGGCGATATCAAACGCTGCCAACTGGATGCCCGCGGCCTGCCAGCCAACCCATGCCCGGGAATCTCGCAAAAGATCATTTGCACGGGAAAATTCCGTGGCTCCGGGCAGCAGGTTCTCCAAAGGAACTCGGACCTCGTCCAACACGATGTCCGCGTTCTGCATGATGCGCAGGCCGATCTTATTGGAGATCTTGGTAGCCGAGTAGCCTGGGCGGTCCGTCTCCACGATGAAGCCCTTGATGTGCCCGTCGGCAAGATCGCGGGCCCAAACCAACGCGAAGTCCGCGATGGTCCCCGCCCCGATCCAGCGCTTGGCACCGTTGATGACCCATTCGCCGCCGTCGCGTCGCGCCGTCGTCGAGAGTCCTCCGGCGATGTCGGAACCGTGGTCCGGTTCAGTAAGTGCGAAGGCGCCGAGCTGGGTGAAAGCTTCCAGCCCGGGCAACCACTTGCGCTTTTGTTCGTCAGAACCGAGCTCGTGGATCATGCCCACAATGAGTTCGTTATGGATGCCCACCAGCGCCGAAAGTGACACGTCGGCGCGGGCGATTTCCGTGTACATGAGGCCTTTGAACAGCTTGGAGGAGCCGTCCGTCTGCAGTCCGCCGAGCCCGAACTTGGCCATGTCCGCCAGCAGCCCGAACGGGAATTCCTCCCGGTTCCAGTAGTCAATGCTGGCGGCCCGTATCCGCGTTTGCAGGAACTCCCTGATCTCGAGGTACCGCACACGCTCTTCCGTTGGGAGCAGGTCGATGACGTGCATCAAGTCCGCCTCCGGATAAGGAGGCAGGACGCGTTCTGACGCCGCACCGCTGGTAACGGTGCCGGCAGCTTTTTCGTCGAGCATTAGACCCCTTCGTCATGTCCCGCATGGGCTCTTCCAAACCCTTGGATGTCCTAGTATATTGCAAGGTGATGTGGATCACTAGGCGGGATGCTGCGGCAAAGATGCCAACGCAAACCGAGGCGAAAGGCGGACTATGACAGTCACAGAAGACTTCCGTGCGGCCCGCGACCGGCTGCTGGAACTGCGCGAGGACTACAAACAGGCCCACTCCGAATTCCAGTGGCCACGCTTCGAGGAGTTCAATTTCGCCCTCGATTGGTTCGACCAGATCGCCGCAGACGAGACCAGAGGCAGCAAGCCCGCGCTGGTCATCGTGGAACAGGACGGCAGTTCCACCCGCCGCACGTTCAAAGACCTTTCCCAGCGGTCCTCCCAGCTCGCCAACTGGCTGCGGGACCAAGGCGTCAAGCGTGGCGACCATATGATCATCATGCTCGGCAACCAGGTTGAGCTGTGGGAACTCATGCTGGCCGGCATCAAACTGGGCATTGTCATGATCCCCACCACCACCCTCATGGGGGCCCGCGACCTCCAAGACCGGGTGGAACGCGGCGGGGCCATTTGGGTGGCGGTCGGAAGTGCCAACATCGGCAAGTTTGCCGACGTCGAGGGCGACTACACGCTGGTTGAGATCGGTGCGCAACCCACCAACGCGGACGCCAAACAGTACGCAGACTCGTACGACGCCGGCACGGACTTCACGCCCGACGCGCCCACTCGCGCTGACGAGACCTTGCTGCTGTACTTCACCTCCGGCACCACGTCCAGGGCCAAACTCGTAGAGCACACCCACACGTCGTATCCCGTGGGCCACCTGTCCACGATGTATTGGATCGGCCTGGAACCTGGCGACGTCCACCTCAACGTTGCCTCCCCCGGCTGGGCCAAGCATGCGTGGTCCAACGTCTTCACGCCGTGGATCGCGGAGGCCACGGTCTTCATCTACAACTACCAGCGCTTCGACGCCGCCGCCCTGATGGACCAAATGGGCCGCGAAGGCGTCACGAGTTTCTGTGCTCCGCCGACGGTATGGCGCATGCTCATTCAGGCCGACCTCACCCAACTCACATCCCCGCCCCGCAAGGTGGTCTCGGCGGGTGAACCGCTCAACGCCGAGGTGATCGGCCAAGTGGAGGAAGCCTGGGGAGTCACCATCCGCGACGGCTTCGGCCAGACCGAATCCACAGTCCAGATTGCCAACACACCCGCGCAGTCGGTGAAGATTGGCTCGATGGGACGGCCGCTTCCCGGGTACGACGTTGTCCTGGTGGATCCGCTCACCGGGCAGGAGTCCGACGACGGCGAGCTCTGCTTGCGTCTGGATCCCCGGCCCGTGGGGCTCATGAAGAGCTACTTCGGCGACGAAGCCAAGACCGCCGAAGCCTTCCGCGATGGCTACTATCACACGGGCGACATGGCGAGCCGCGACTCCGACGGCGTCATCACGTACGTCGGCCGGGATGACGATGTCTTCAAGTCCTCCGATTACCGCCTGTCGCCTTTCGAACTTGAAAGCGTCCTGATCGAACACCCCGCAGTGGCGGAGGCCGCCGTCGTTCCTTCGCCTGATGCGGTGAAGCTCTCGGTGCCCAAGGCGTTCGTTGTGTTGGCTGCGGGCTACGAACCCGGCCCCGCGGTGGCTGAGGACATTCTTAAGTATTGCCGCGAGCATCTGGCGCCGTTCAAGCGCATCAGGCGGCTCGAATTCGGCGAACTGCCAAAGACGATTTCGGGCAAGATCCGGCGCGTAGAACTTCGCGGGTCGGAAGTCGCCCGGCATGGCGCTGGTCCGTTGCCGGCTGGTTTGGGCGTCGAATACACCGAGGAAGAGTTCCCGAATCTGAAAGACTAGCCACCCGGAACACTAGGCCAATCGAGCAACAGAAGGAGGCCCATGGGCACCCCCCTCCCCCGCGACCCCATCGCCGACGCCCAGCGCAACTGGGAACGGCATGGTTGGGGCGACGTTGCAGCGCCCATGGCTGCCATCACCGCGATCATGCGCACACAGCAGATCTTGCTGGCGCGCATCGAAACAGTGCTCAAACCGTTCGGGCTAACGTTCGCGCGCTATGAGCTCCTGGCGTTGCTGAGTTTCGCCCGCAGCGGGGCGCTGCCCATGAACAAAGCCAGCGCACTGTTGCAGGTCCATCCCACCTCGGTGACCAACGCCGTCGACCGCTTGGAAAAAGCCGCCCTGGTTGCCCGCTCACCGCACCCAACAGATGGGCGAACCACCCTGATAGAGCTCACCGCAGAGGGCCGCACCCTCGCCAAGAAGGCGACAACGGCACTGAACGCGGAGGTTTTCGGCAAGTCAGGTTTCGGGGCCGACGACGTCGATCACCTCATCCGCGTCCTCGGCACCTTCCGCAGGGACGCAGGGGACTTCACGGAGGAATAGAGGGTTCACCCCAAAGAAGCTCCTATGTCCTGGAGGGGCGGTGTCCCGGCAGGGGTGGGGCCTTTGATTGGTACGTGTGCCCGGTGGGGGTGCTGATTTCCAAGGTGTGCACGTCGGCATCTACGGCTCGGGTGCTCCAGCCGGGGTTTTCTTTAGTGTGGTTGCAGGCTTCGCAAAGTCCTGCCCCGTTGCCGAGGTTTGTTTGCCCGCCGGAGTGCCACGGAATCACATGGTCTATATGCCGGATGGGCGCATCGCAATATGGCGTCCGGCAGCTATCGTCACGGGTCTCGATGAAGCGCCGGAGGCGGCCGCTAAAAAGCCGGGCTTTGGAGTCGGTGGCAAGGAGTTCTCCGGTAGCCGGCGCGGTATAGAGCCGGCGAAGCCAGACAGAGAACTCCCGGTCCCGGGCTGACTGCTCCTCACCAACGACGGTTCTGGCCCATTCTGCCGGGACGACTCCGTACCCCTGAAGCCTGGCCGGCTCGCTGTCACCTTGAAAGAGGGTGCGGTCGGTCATGACGAGGTCAATGGTGATCCCCGAAATCCCGCCCGGGGTGCCCGTAATGCGTTCCACCAGGGTGTCGGCCATGACCTGGCCGCGGGGCCGGACAAGCGGGCCGGACCCCACATCCTCGAAAGACCTTGCATTGCCGCTGGAACGGGCTGAATCAGCCGCCTGTGTCAGCGCCTTGTAGACCGCCACGCCTTGGGCCACCGGTAGCAGTGCGGTCAAATAGCTCATCGTGTCCGGCGCCGGGCGCAGGCTCACGGTCCGCTCCGCTGCGGCACGGCTGGCACGCCCGACTACCGAGCGGGGATCACGACGGTACGCTGCAGCCTTAGCCGCGGCAATGATCGCCTTGTCGCCCTTCCCGTCAAAGGTTCCGGCATCGGGGGCGAGTTCCTCATCCACGGCACACCGGTCCTCCGCAGACAAGCACGCTGTTTCCTTGACGAGCAGCGTGGCACGCCATTCATTCAAGTACCCGGACTGCAGGGCGGCCAACGTCCGTGGCATCTCCGTCACAAGGGCCTTGGCCAAACCCAGCAACCGGCCCCCGCGGTTCGGGGATTCCCGCCGGGCCAACGCCACCTGAGCCCCCACACCCCGGCCACGCTCCGAGGCAGGGACACCTGCCTCAGCCTGTTCAGCACGCTGGGCAAGATCGAAAGCCACAGCTACCCGCGCCTGCAAAGCGGTTATGGCCGACTTCATCTCCTCCAAGACCCGCAGCTGTTCGATCAGGTCAGTACTGACGGTGTTGGCCGGAACCGTGGCGGCTTGAAGGGAATCCGTAACTACCGGAGCGCGCCCAAGCGCCATTACTGCGCCCGCTTGCTTCTCCCCAATCCGCTCCATGCCCTAACTCTTGCAGCAGGCACCGACAATATAAGGCCGATCGATTGCAGGAGAGCCGATTGGAAGCCCCGCCCTACGCGACCTCGGATGTGGCTCTGCGACGGGAAACCAACACAGGGCTGTGGGCGTGATGGAGCACAGCGTGGGCAGTGGAGCCTATGGTGCCCTTAATAAGTCCATGTCCTTTGGTCCCCAGCACCGTGATGCGTGCACCCTGCGAAGCTTTGACGATGGCTTTGGAGAAGGAGGCGTCCACCAACAACTCTCCGGTCACGGCGATGCCAGGAGCTTTGTGACGGGCTTGGCTCAGCACCGAATCAAGCAAGGCTTCAGCTTCCGGGTACGCCTCCACCGGCTCACGCAACCGGCGATAGCCAACCGGCTCGTGCAATACGTGAACGATCATGAGATCGGCACCAGTTGCCGCCGCGAAATCGCAGGCATCCTCAAGGGCCGCCGGTGATCCCGCGTCATCAACGGCAAGCAGCACCGGACCCTCAGGATGGTCGTCTGCACGAATCACTGCCACAGGGCACTCTGCAGTTGCCGCCATCTCCAAGCTCACGGAACCAACCAGCAACCCCATGAACCCACCGAGGCCCCGGCTTCCGAGCACCAGCATCTCGGCACCGACTGAAACGTGGGCCAGGTGATCGCGCGGCATCCCGTGCAGCAAGGTGGTGCGGACTTCCAGATCGGGGACAGTCTCCTTGGCGAGCGCCATTCCCTCTTCGAGTACTTTTTGGGCCGCCCGTTCCAGACCGCTATCAGCGACACCAGGAACGGGACCCCTGTTGTGGGATAGCAGGACCCACAGAGAACAGTGCACAACGTGGAGGGAACAGTCCCGGAGGATCGCGTGCTTAGCGGCCCATTGGACGGCGAGGTTTGATTCTTCGGATCCGTCATAGCCAACCACCATGGTGCGCTGGTTCGTCATGGCCCAGAGCCTACGCTGGCACCGGGCGAGGCACCAGAGCGTAACGCCCGCCGTTATGACGCAGTACGCTGCTAGGCTCCGTTGCTGACAACTCAGGAGGAAACACCGTGGGCTTTGCCGAAGAACTCAAGAACCAGTACGCCGAGGATTGGGACGCCGCCGTCAACCATCCGTTCGTGGACCAGCTGCTGGACGGGTCTCTTTCCGATGACCACCTGCGCGGCTACCTCGTACAGGATTATCAGTTCTGCGATGCCTTCACGGCTCTCCTCGGCCAGGCGGTGGCATCGGCGCCTTCGCTGCCTTCGCGTCTGGTGTTTGCCGCTGTTCTGGGGGCTTTCGCTTCTGATGAGAATACGTATTTCCAGGATTGCTTCAACGAACTCGACGTTCCGGAGGCGGACCGCGCCGCACCCGCGCTGGGACCAGCAACCCGCGATTTCGACCACCTGATGCGGAGTGCCCTCGCCACCCGCTCCTACCCGAACGTCTTGGCAGTGCTGCTGGTTGCCGAGTGGCTCTACGGAGACTGGGCTGCCCGCGCCGGCGAACCCGCCCGCTGGCCGTCCCACGCTAAGCATGCCGAGTGGATCCGCCTCCACAACAACCCCGAGTACAACGCGTGGGTGACGTGGCTACGCGATGAGTTTGACGCCGTCGAGCCCGTTGACGTCGCGGAACGACAGGGCGTTGCCGCGACCTTCGCGGAGGCCGTGCGGCTGGAGCGCGCGTTCTTTGACGCCGCGCTGATGCCCGCGGACGCTTCGGTTTAGGGCCGTTTCCGGACTGTGTAGCTCAGCTCCACCAGGCCTTGGTCGTAGCTGTTCACGTCCTCGAGCTTCAGCAGTGCAGGGTGGTGGCCTGCCGGGAACACGCCCCTGCCTGAGCCTTGGCCAACCGGCATGACCACAAGCCGGACGGCGTCCACTTCTCCGGCGGCGAAGAACGTCTCGCCGAGCGACAGGCTCCCCCAGAGGACGATCTCCTTTGCGGACTCCCGCTTGATTCGGCGGATCGCCTGGATGGCGTCGCCGGATTCAACGGTCGACGGCGGGAAGTCGCCCCAGGGGGCTGCCTCCAGTTGGCGTGAGAAGACATGTCGTCGCAGGCCATTGAGTGCAGGCGCGATGATCTCGGTCAAACTCAGCCGTTCCACCTTCCAACAGTTCATACGCCTTGAACTCGTTGTTGCTGTCGGCGGCGTATCCGTCGGCGGTCACAAAATCCTGGACGATCAGTTGTCCCATGAGCGAACTCCTCCCCTCCGGTTCCGGCCCGAAGGAGCCTACGCCGCGAAGAATGAGCCCACAAGCCCCTCCCGGTGTTCCTCCTCGGAGGTATCCCGGCAACTTTCGGGTGTAGCGCCTACATCCGTGCAGTGCAGCTCCGTCCAGTGCCAACTATCCGGACAGTCATCGTTATCGCAGAATTGCGCAGCCATTGATATCCTCATCGTCGCGTTAAGTGCCTTCTAGTTACGCGGAATAGCGGGTTCGCAAGATGTGGCTGGCCGGACAGGGGTCCAGCCAGCCACACACCCGCCGGGTCTCACGCAGCAGGCTCTTCGTACCATTGCGAAGCCGGGGGGCAGCAGCAATGGAACGGATTTTGTTGGTCAGACCGAAGTCCCCATCGAGCTGACCAACGGTGAACAATCGGGGCCGCGAGGGTCTACTTCGCGGCACCCAACCCCGCGAGCAGTGCTGCGACAGCATGAGCCAGCACCCCGTTGCGGGTTGTTCATTAGCTAAGTGGTGGCTGATCGAAAAACGTGACGCGAAAAACCTTCCGTTCCTGGCTGGTCGAAGCTGACACGCAGCGACACCCTTACCGTTCTCCGCTTACGATCGCCTATCGCATCAGCTGGTCACTTGGCGGACCTGAACACAATCGAGTCGAAGAGGGCGCGTGCCTCTCTCATCAGCTCCGGATCGATCGATTCGTCGATATGGCCCACCGCGGCGACAGCCCGCTGGCCGTTCAGGTCGACCACCCGGTAGGTTTCGTGTTCATTCTGAGTCAAGTACCAGCGTGAGCAGCGTTGTGTATCTTCTGAGTGGATGCATAACTGACCGCCGTTGCAGGCTGTGATGTCCACGTTGCCCTCGACGGAGTGGTGAAACTCGAAGCCGGAGTAATTGCCTACCATGACCTTGGCGGGAGGGGTGCTTGCCGTTGACGACTGCGCCGCCATCGCGTCAACGAAGGCCTCGGCCGACGGACCGGAATCGGCAAGGGCGCCCCTCCAGATGCATGCGTCCTTCGCCACATAGTACGCGCGCGAAAGAGTCAGGTAGACGGCCCATTCAGCCGGGTGATTCGGGTCGTCCTTGCCCAGGCTGTGGCCGTCGAGAGCGAACCAGCCGGCTGGCACGGTGATCTCGAAAGGCTCCTTGTAGCCGGCGACGGGGACCAGGTATGTGCCGGCGTCGATGTCGCCACTCTCCGGCAGCGATGGGACCGTGCGGGTGTCGCGTCTCTCCGGCAGCGGCGGGACCGTGCGGGCCTCCGTAATCGGAGAACTGACGGACGGGAAGGCGATACTATCGGGTTCATATTCGCACCCGCCGAGGCATCCAATCAGGGCGATAGTCACCAAAGGCAAGAGATGGCGCGACCGTTGAGCGGCCTTTTCGAGGGGTGTCACAGAACTCATTGATCCACCAGGCCGCTACGGGGTGCTGTGAGGCTCCGCAGCCGGGTGGCCCCGCGGGCGGCCCCAGAGGGATGCCGTCGCCTCAAGTCTCCTCCCTGCACGGAGCCCGTGACAATGAAGTATTGAGACCGCTGCCGTAACCGACACCAGTGCTGCAATACCGAAAGCTACCTGTGCTTGAACTCCGGCTGACGCTTCTCGCTGAACGCAGCCATGCCTTCCTTCTGGTCCTCGGTGGCAAAGAGAGAGTGGAACACCCTGCGTTCAAACACCACGCCCTGCGCCAAACCCATCTCAAAGGCTGCGTTGACGACTTCCTTGGCCACCATCGCGGCGGGCTTCGACTTGGAGGCGATGACTTCTGCGGCCTTAAGAGCCTCGTCGATCACCTCTGCAGCGGGAACAACACGGGACACCAAGCCGGAGCGTTCAGCCTCTTCGGCGTCCATGAACCGCCCCGTCAGGACCATGTCCATGGCTTTGGCCTTGCCCACAGCCCGGGTGAGCCGCTGGGACCCACCCATTCCCGGGATCACGCCCAGGTTGATCTCGGGCTGGCCGAATTTGGCGTTGTCCCCCGCGATGATGAAGTCGGCCATCATGGCCAGTTCGCAGCCGCCGCCCAGGGCAAAGCCGGAAACTGCAGCAACAACAGGGATGCGTAGCCGGGTGAGGTCCTCCCAACGCCGGAACCAGTCCGCCGCATACATCTCCATGTAGCTGTTGGAAGACATCTCCTTGATGTCAGCTCCGGCAGCAAACGCTTTAGCCGATCCCGTGATCACCACGGCCCCAACGTCCGGATCAGTGTCCATGGCCGTAACAGCGTCCACGAGCTCATTCATGAGAGCAGTATTGAGCGCGTTCAGCGCCTCGGGCCGGTTCAGTGTCACCAAACCAACCCGTCCCCGATGTTCAACCACGATGTTCTGATACTGCTCCGTCATGCTCTCCCTCTCCGCAATGCTGGTCATAAGTTCAGTTCCAAACTCTCACACGGATTTATCCCGGATCTCCGTGATGATCCCCGAGAAGTCCCTCCCGGCGCCTTCACCGGCGGCAAAGGCATCGTAAATACGTGAGGCCAAGGGACCCATTTCCGCAGCAACGCCTGTGCTTTCCAAGGCATTCACGGCCAGGCGCAAGTCCTTGGCCATCAGCGCGCCAGCGAAGCCGGGCTGGTAGTCGCGGTTAGCGGGGCTGGCGGGAACCGGCCCCGGAACAGGACAGTTGGTGGTCAGCGCCCAGCACTGGCCCGACGCGTTGGATGCAACATCGAACAATGCCTGATGCGTGAGCCCAAGCTTCTCGCCAAGCACGAAAGCTTCGGCAACAGCGATCATGGACACACCCAGGATCATGTTGTTGCAAACCTTGGCGGCCTGCCCGGCTCCGTGATCACCGCAGTGGACAATCCTCTTGCCCATGAGCTCCAGGATCGGCTTCACGGTTTCGAAGTCGTCGGGCAACGCTCCCACCATGAACGTCAAGGTGCCGGCTTCGGCCCCCACCACACCGCCGGAAACAGGGGCGTCCACCGAACGGTGACCGGCTTCCAGCGCGATCACCGCGGCCTCACGGGCTTCGTCCACGTTGATGGTGGAACAGTCCAGGAACAGGGTGTTCGGCTTGGCGACAGACAGTAGCCCCGGCCCATCCACACCGCGATAAGCGTCCAGCACATGCTTGCCGCTGGGCAGCATGGTCAACACCACAGCCGCCTCCGCTGCCGCCTCATGCGCCGTGGAAGCCATGGGAATCCCATGGGCGAGGGCTGCCTCGACGGCCGCCGGAACGGGGTCATAGCCAACAACATCGTGCCCGGCTTTGATCAGGTTGGCAGCCATGGGACCACCCATATGGCCCAGGCCAAGGAAAGCGATGAGTCCCGTTGCCGGGACCTGGATATCTGTCGTGGCTGCATTCTCTGTCATGATCGTCTCCTTCAATTCGCTTGGACTGGACTGACTGAAAGCCCCAACTCCCGTTCGCCGAGCGGCGCGAAGTAGCCCTCGACGTCGGACGCCTGGACTTCAGCGAGCGTCGCCGGCTTCCATTGCGGGTTACGGTCCTTGTCCACCACCTGTGCGCGGATGCCCTCCCGGAAATCGGGCCCGGCAAGGCATCGCAGGCCCACGCGGTATTCCTGGTCCAGTGCTTCCTCGAGGGACATCCCATGGACCCGCCGCAAGGACTCAAGCGCCACCTTCACGGAAGTTGGCGATTTCGCCTC
This sequence comes from Arthrobacter sp. GW822-FHT05G07, assembly GCF_058799755.1. NCBI lineage: Bacteria > Bacillati > Actinomycetota > Actinomycetes > Micrococcales > Micrococcaceae > Arthrobacter > Arthrobacter sp. GW822-FHT05G07. The sequence goes on from NZ_JBXALT010000012.1 coordinate 105,083, forward strand.
GATCGTGTCCGCCGCGGCGGCTGCTTCGTCGCCCAAAGTCCGAAGGCTCCGCACAATTTCCTCAGCATCGTCATGCGCGTACGCGGCGTCGATCCACTCCCGCTGTGCCGCGAGAGCCGAGTCCGGCGCGGCTTGGGCAAAGCGCTCGACGGCGGCCGTCGCCGTCGAGCTTTCCAGCGCTTCCGCCAACGCGGGGAGGCTTTGGGACGGCACGAAGTGATCCGCGAGCCCCAGGAACAGTGCGTCCGCACCGGATAAGTGCGCTCCGGTCAACCCTGCATGCGTTCCGGTCTCCCCCGGTGAGCGTGAAAGTAAAAGGGTGCCTCCGACGTCGGGGACGAAACCGATGGTGGTTTCCGGCATGCCGGTGCGCGTCCTCTCGGTGACCACGCGAACGGAACCGTGCGCCGAAATACCCACGCCGCCACCCAAGACCAGCCCGTCCATGAACGCGACGTATGGCTTGGGATAGTGCGAGATGAGCGCGTTGAGCCGGTATTCGTCAGCCCAGAACTCGGCCGTCTCCGTGCCGCCGTGCAGCATGTCCTTGTAAATGGCCACGATGTCGCCACCGGCGCACAGCCCACGGTCGCCCGCGCCGCGCACCAAAACGGTGGCAACGGCGTCGTCGGCCGCCCAATCCGTCAACTGGCTGAGCATGGTTTTCACCATTCCAGCGTTCAGTGCGTTGACTGCCTTGGGGCGATTGAGCGTCACGATGCCCAGATTGCCGCGGCGCTCAAACAGAACTTCTTCCTCTGACCCCACAGACTCCATCAGCTGCCTGCCGGCATGATGAAGCTGGCGCCCTGGCGAATGCCGGAGGGCCACCGCGACGTCACGGTTTTGGTCTTGGTGTAGAAGCGGAAAGCATCGGCGCCGTGCTGGTTGAGGTCGCCGAAGCCGGACGCCTTCCAGCCGCCAAAGGTGTAGTACGCGATCGGGACTGGGATGGGTACGTTGATGCCCACCATGCCTACCTCCACGCGGCTGGCAAAGTCGCGGGCGGAGTCGCCGTCGCGGGTGAAGATGGCGACGCCGTTGCCGAACTCGTGCTCACTGCAGAGCCTGAGCGCTTCGTCGTAGTCAGCCGCACGCAGCACGCTGAGGACGGGACCGAAGATCTCCTCCTTGTAGATCTTCATGTCCTTGGTGACGTTGTCGAAGAGCGTGGGGCCCACCCAGAACCCGCCGTCGTAACCGTCCACGGTGAGGCCGCGTCCGTCCGTGACCAGTGTTGCCCCTTCGTCGACGCCCGATTGGATGTAGCCTTCGATTCGCTCCTTGGCGGAAGCAGCCACCACGGGGCCGAAGTCCGAGTCCTTGTCCAGGCTGTGGCCCACCTTGAGGTGCTTGACGCGCTCGGTCAGCTTGTCCACCAAAGCATCGGCGGTTTCCTGTCCAACGGGCACGGCAACGGAGATCGCCATGCACCGTTCGCCTGCGGAACCGTATCCGGCACCAATCAGGGCGTCGGCAGCCATGTCCAGATCGGCGTCGGGCATGACCACCATGTGGTTCTTCGCACCGCCGAAGCATTGGGCGCGCTTTCCATGCGCAGCTGCCGTGGCGTAGATGTACTGGGCGATGGGCGTGGAGCCCACAAATCCAATGGCCTTGACCCGCGGATCTTCGAGCAGCGCATCCACTGCTTCCTTGTCCCCGTTGATCACGTTGAAGACGCCGTTCGGCACGCCGGCTTCGCTGTACAGCTCGGCAAGGCGCAGCGGCACGGAGGGGTCCCGCTCCGAGGGCTTAAGGATGAACGCGTTGCCGGCTGCGAGCGCCGGGCCGGACTTCCACAGCGGAATCATGGCGGGGAAGTTGAAGGGAGTGATGCCTGCGACGACGCCCAGCGGCTGGCGGAGCGAATGGACATCGATTCCTTGGCCGGCGTTGTCCGAGAATTCGCCCTTGAGCAGGTGTGGTGCCCCGGCGGAGAACTCCACTACCTCGATGCCGCGCTGGATGTCGCCTTTGGCGTCCGCGAAGGTTTTGCCGTGTTCGGAGGACAGGAGCTTGGCGAGTTCGTCCATGTTCTGGTTGACCAGGTCCACGAACTTGAGCAGGATGCGTCCCCGGCGCTGCGGGTTCATGGCCGCCCATTCGAGCTGGCCCTTTTCGGCATTTGCGACGGCGTCGCGAACCTCGTCCGCGCTGGCCAGCGGAAGCCGCGCCTGGACTTCGCCCGTGCAAGGATCGTAGACATCACTGAACCGGCCGGACGTGCCGTCAATTCTCTGGCCGTCTACGTAGTGGGAAAGCTCGCGCACCATGGTGAAATGCTCCTTTGCATCGTGAATGACTGCCGTGCCGCCGGGTGCTGGGACCATTGCGGAACACGTGACCAACTGTGATCCAGGTCATCTCTGAATCCGAATATACTCGGACTTCCTACTAATTTCCAGAGGGGTGTTTTTCAGCCCCAGCGCCTTCACCCACCACGTCCGTGCGGGCAGGCCAGTGGCCGGTGACCTTGTGGAAATCGATGGCCGTCATGAGGGGCGTCACGTCGTAGGTCCGGATGTTCAGGCTGAGTTTCACCCCGTGAATGGATTTGACCGTCAGGATTGGCTGCCCTTTCATCACCTGCACACGGTAGTTGGCAATGTCGCTGTAGGGAACTACGTGTTCCTTGCCAAGCACTGTGCGGAAAGCAACCTCGTGGGCGCGCGGAGCCACGTACCAGTTGCGGTACATCAGCACGAAGGCCAGGCCGCCCAGGAAAATCGCGACGGCGGTGATTCGGGCGCCCAAAGGGGAACGGTCATAGGTGAACGAGACCAGGCTCATGAGAAGACCCACACTCAGGAAAAGCCAGCCAACAATCGGAACAACCTTGGGCATGCGGACCTGTTCCGGATACTCTTTGGACCTGTTGGGGTGCTTCCGGGCCCACCATGTAACTACTGCAAGAAACACTGCGACGACCGCGGCGATGACAATCTTCAGGATGAGCTCGGTTGACATGCCTTCAGCCTATAGTCGGCCCCGGTGGAACCTCGGGGAGCCCTAGTGGACCTCCCTCATCTCCTTGTACGCTTCCAGCGCTTCCGCCCGGGTGGTTTTGAGGTCCACGATTTCCTCCGGGTATTCGGGCGTTCCGAAATCAGGAAGCCAGTGGGCGATGTACTTCCCCTGGGGATCAAACTTAACCCGTTGAGCCTCCGGGTTGAAGATCCTGAAGAACGGTGAAGCATCCGCCCCTGAGCCGGCTACCCACTGCCAGTTGGCGGGGTTCGACGCAGGATCGGCGTCCACCAGGGTGTCCCAAAACCACTGCTCCCCGAGCTGCCAATGAATGCCCAGGTTCTTCACCAGGAAACTGGCGGCCACCATGCGGACGCGGTTGTGCATCCAGCCTGTATGCCACAGCTGCCGCTGCCCCGCGTCCACCATGGGGAAACCTGTGCGGCCCTGCTGCCAGGCACGGAACTCCTCCGGCGCTGACTCGTGGCCAGGATGCCTGCCACCGTTGCCGTTGCCGTTGTTACCCGGCCACGCCCACGGGAAGCGGTCAAATTCCGGGCGAAGGTTGGCCGTTGCGAGCTGTGGATTGTGGAAGTACTGGTGCCAGCAAAATTCACGCCAGCCCAGCTCCGAGGCATAAATCGAAGCGCTCTCGGAGCGTTTGGATCCCAGGGCATGCCACACCTCGAACGGGCTGAGCTCACCCCAGCGAAGGTAAGGCGAGAGGCAACTGCTTCCATCTGTGTCCGGACGGTTGCGGCCCTCACTGTAGTTGGACAGACCGTCCGCCACGAACCGGGCCAGCCGCTTGTGCCCTGCGGCAGCTCCCGGCGTCCACATCTCAGCCAGTCCCCCGGACCAGTCCGGTTTAGTGGGCAGCAGCTGCCACGATTCCAGCTGGTCATACACGGGCAGCTTTCCGGTGAATCCATGGCCTGCTTCCGGTACGGCCAGCGGCTCGCGGAAATCCTGCGCAGACACGGTCCGCCAGAAGGGGGTGAAAACCTTGTACTGTCCGCCCGTTTTGGTGGTAACCTCCCACGGCTCATGGAGGAGGGAAGCCTGAAAACTCGAGACATGCAGTCCTGCCTCACCCGCCCAAGCCTTGATGTCGGCGTCCACCGTTCGCTCAGCGGAACCATACCGCCGGTTCCAGTACAAGCCGCCGGCACCGATCGCCGTCGTGGTCTCCCGGAGCACGTCAGTGGCCGGCCCCCGGCGGAGCAGCAAGGGAACACCAAGCTTGTCCAGGTCCCCACGGAGGGCGGTCAGCGAGTGGTGGAGCCACCAGCGCGCGGCCCCGCCATGGGGGCGGATGCCCGGCGACTCTTCGTCAAGGACGTAGAGGGCAACGGCCGCACCGTCGTCGACGGCGGCACGTAAGGCCGGGTTATCGGCGACCCTCAGGTCGTCGCGAAACCAAACGATGGACGGTTTCATTAATTCCTTTCAGCGGGAACCTCCGGAAACGGGAACAGCCCATGCCCCCTAAGAATCCTAGGGGCACGGGCTGAACGCTTGCTGGTGAGATCAGGCGATAGACGCCACAGCTTGTTGGCGGATCTCGGAAACCGGGATGTCGGTGGCGGTTTCACTCCACACGGGAACGCTGTTGACCACGTAGTCCCTTGCGGCGGGACCTACCATGCTCATGCCGGGGTAGATTCGCCGGCCATTTTCCTTGATGGGCTTGACGCCCTCAAGCTCGAGGGCGGTTTTGAAAGCTGAGTCGGGAATGGGAATTTTGCGTCCGAGGACGCACCAGCTGATGTACAGGCCGTAGAAAGTGTCAAAGTCCAAGCCGTTCTCAGTGTCGTCCTCAAACACCACGCAGTCGCGAATAAAGCTGCCTATTTGGGTGTCGGTCATTACGGGCCTCCGGCGTCGGAAGGAAAAGCGGGCCGCCGGGCTGCATCAGCGAATGTCCTGTTCCCTCACTATAGACCTGTTCTGCTTTCCCGTGCGAGGAAATGAGGTTAACACTGGGTTGCGGGAACTTCTTGCCCTCCGCAGAGGTTCTGTCAACTGCCCGCCTCTGGTGCCTGCAAGTTCTCCGGCGTAGCGTCGATAACACTCATGCAGAGGCCGCCCACCCAGCGGCCGCTCAAGCTCAAGCGATCCGCACGCTCAGTGGTAAGGAGCCTCACGTGGCTGGATGGAATTCGGACACCGCAGCGGGGCCGCTGGGCTCTGGAACGGTCACACTGGTGGAAGGTTCATCGTTCTGCATTTCCTCCGCCAACGGGGACATCCACCCCGAACTTCCCCACGGCGTTTTCCATCTGGACACCCGGATTCTCTCCCGGTGGGAGCTGACCATCAACGGGCAGATGATCGAACCGTTGGCAGCAGAAACCCGGGAACCTTACCGTGCCTTGTTTGCGGGCAGGGTACCTCATTCGGACGGCTACGCGGACAGCCCTTTGCTGGTGGAACGGCTGAGGGAAGTAGGGACCGGAATCCTGGAAGAAATCACCGTCCGCAACTACTCCAGGCAGCCGGCGGAATGCCGAATCCTGCTGACTGCCGAAACCGATTTCGCAGATCTTTTTGAAGTGAAGGAAGCACGAATCACCCGGGAGTGGACAGAAACCCGCATCCCGGACGGCGATTCCTTGGAGATACGCGGAAAGTGGGAGGGCATCCGGAAAAGCGTGGTCATCCGGGCCGAGGGCGCAGGCGCAGGCGCCAGGGCATTGGGCTTCACGGCGAAGATTCCGGCTTCGGGGAGCTGGAGTACACGGGTGACCGTAGTCCCCACCGTTGACGGCGCGGGAACGCCCTTCGCCCATCCATCCCGCGGTGAATTGTCTCCCAGTGATCGTCGTCGGCAGGAATGGGTGGCCAAGATCCCCCGCCTGCAGGTGGGCAACCGCTCCATCGAACGCACCCTGAGGCGCAGCTACGAGGACCTGGGGGCGTTGAGGATCCAGGATCCGGACCATCCGGACAGGGTGGTCGTAGCCGCGGGTGCGCCGTGGTTCATGACGTTGTTTGGCCGCGACTCCTTGTGGGCGTCAGAAATGGCGCTGGCCGTTGACCCCTCACTGGCATTGGGAACCCTCCGCACCTTGGCGGACCGTCAGGGCACAGTAGTGGATACCACCAGCGAGGAAGAGCCGGGCAAGATCCTGCATGAAGTTCGGCTGGACGTCTCCAGTGGCTTGGCTCTGGGCGGCAAGTCCGCCTACTACGGCAGCGTGGACGCCACTCCCCTTTTTGTCATTGTCCTGGGCTCCGTCAGCCGTTGGGGCTTCGCCAAGGATGTGATTTCCGAGCTCCTGCCCAACGCGGATCGCGCGCTCGAATGGATCAGGGACTACGGCGACAGGGATGGCGACGGTTTTGTGGAATACGGGCGTCCCAACCAGCACGGCCTCATCAACCAGGGTTGGAAGGACTCCTGGGACGGCATCAACTTTGCAGACGGCACCATCGCCGAGCCGCCGTTGGCGCTGTGCGAAGTCCAGGCCTACGTGCACGGCGCCTATATGGCGCGCGCCTGGATGGCTTACGACGACGGCGACCTCACCTTGGCAGCTGAGCTGAGGGAACGCGCGGATCGCCTGAAAAGGAAGTTCAACGAGGACTTCTGGCTCCCGGACAAGGGCTACTACGCGGTGGCCTTGGATAAGGACAAGCGACCCGTGGACGCCTGTGCTTCAAACATGGGGCACTGCTTGTGGTTCGGTCTGGTAGATGAAGACAAGGCTCCCCTTGTGGTGGAGCGGCTGATGTCACCAGAGATGTTCAGCGGTTGGGGCGTCCGGACACTGGCCAGCGACATGGGCGCCTACAACCCCGCCAGCTATCACAACGGATCGGTCTGGCCACATGACAACGCCCTAATAGCGGCCGGCCTGCTCCGCTATGGATTCGTGGAGGAAGCGCAGCGGATTGCCACGGCCCTTCTCGAAGCTGCGGAGTTTTCGGGCGGCAGGCTCCCCGAACTCTTCTGCGGTTTTGACCGCCAACAGTTCAGGGAGCCCGTGCCGTATCCCACTGCCTGTTCACCGCAGGCATGGGCTGCCACCACTCCTATCCAGCTGATTACCGGACTCATGCGCTACGACGCCCACATTTCCTTGGGAGGCGTCTGGCTGGATCCCGTGCTGCCGGAGTCTTACGGCGACCTGCACATCAGTAATGCCCCCATGGGGAGCGGGCGCATCACCATCGACGTTGTAGGTTCTTCATCCCGGGTTCAGGGACTTCCGGAAGGCCTGGAACTCCACCGCGCGCAGCGGCCTTGGATTACGGAGCTCGTGGAACGGGCGGAGCTGCGGCGCTCTGAACAATAGGCTGGAACTACTGAATGGCTGCCTTGAGTTCCTTTGCAGCCAGTTCCGGGTCGGCTGCGCTGTAGATTGCACTGCCCGCGACCGCTACATCGGCACCCGCCAATTGCACCGCCGCGATGGTGGAAGCGTTCACGCCTCCGGCCACTGAGAACGGAACGCGGGCCTCTTCGCCGGCATTGAGCAGGCCGCGGAGGTCGAAACCGGGCTGGGCTTGCTCATCCAGGCCCGCGTGGAACTCAATGAACTTTGCCCCCAAGGCGCGGGATTCCTTCGCGCGGGTTACTTTGTCGGCGACGCCGATCAGGTCCACCACAATGCCTTTGTTGTGGGACTGTGCTGCCTTGACCGCACCGGCAATGGTGGAATCGTCCGCGGTTCCCAGGACGGACACCAGATCGGCACCTGCCTTGAAAGCGATGTCGGCTTCAAGTTCACCGGCGTCCATGGTCTTCATGTCCGCGAAGACGATCTTGGTGGGGTGGGCCTTCTTAATTGCCGTAACGGCGGCGAGACCCTCGGCCTTGATCAACGGCGTACCCAGTTCGATGATGTCCACGTGTTCGGCTACTTTGCCGGCGAGTTCCAGGGCGTCTTCGATGGTGAGGAGGTCAAGTGCAACTTGCAGTTTCATGGTGCTGTTTCCTTCTTGGAGGGTTGGTTGGGTATCGGGGTAGTGAGGGGGCTTACTCGAGGTTGGCGTGACGCAACCAGAGCTGCTCGGCCGGCTCGTCGGTGGCGCCCCAGAGCGTATGGAAAACGGCCTCGGTCACCAGGAAGAGCGACTGTTCGAAGAGGCTGCCGGAGTACTGCCGCGAAATGTTGGATACGTGGTCCGTTTTCTGCGCAGCCGGGATAACCACCACGGCGTCGGCAAGACCGGCCAAAGGCGAGGTGGAATTGGTAGTGATTGCGGCAAGCTGCGCGCCGGCTGCGAGCGCGGTTTGAGCTGCTTTGACCACCCCGGATGTGGTACCTGAACCGGAAGCGACCACCAGCAAATCCCCGGCACTGATGGCCGGTGTTGTGGTGTCGCCGGCAACATGGACGGTCTTGCCTAGATGCATGAGGCGCATGGCTGCCATCCGTAAGGCCAGGCCGCTCCGCCCAGCACCGGTGAGGAAGACGCGTTCAGCACCGTTGATCTTGTCGGCAAGGCGCGACACTTGGCTGTAGTCGATGCCGGAGGCAGTGTCAGCCACCTCGCCGAGGATCAGGGATACGTTGCTGGCTACGTCGTCACTGGTAAAGGTTATTGATTCGGCGGTGACGTTCACATTTGCTCCTTCGTGGGTAGGTGCCCTGTTCCCTCAAGGGGGTTTAACAACAATTGTTCCGGCTGATTCAGGTAGGGGTAACGCCAAGAAGGGACGGTTCTGACCACCCGTTTGGGTAGGCAGTGCGGTGTGGAATCGCTTAGGCTTAGTGGCATGCCGCAGCCCACCGACTTCTATTGGTCTCTCCTGGACGCGATTGCGTCCATTGCGAAGGCACCCTTGAACCGGATTGCCGAGGAGCTCCGCGCAGCCACCCTCCCTTTCCTGGCATCGAGTGCGCTGGTCATCTTCACCGAGGACTGCACGGGCAGGCCACAGAAGAAGGCCGGCGCCGAGGACATCGTCAGCCAGGTGTCCATCCCGGAACTGGACCGCCTGCGTGCTGCGATGGAAGGGGAAGGACCGTGGCGTGGCCCCGCTGTCATTGGCGGCCAGCAGCGGGAGGTCTTGGCTTTTCGCTACACGCCAAGCAATGCTTTGTTGGTCCTTAGCGATCCGGCTCCAACGCCCACGGATGAGGACAGTGCAGCTGTCCGGATGGTGACCTACCTTTGGCAGTTGGCAGCGGCGCGCATTCAGGAGAAAGTCAGCGACGCGCCGCCGTCGTATCTTCTGGAGTCCCGGGCGGCATCAGCGGAGCGTGTCCGCGTCACCGGCGAACTGGTGGACCAGCATTCAACAACTTTGGAGACCGTCCTCGCGGCCCTCCGGTCAAACTCCCTGGACGATCACGCGGCGCGCACGTTCGTGACGGATGTGACTGTCAAAGCGTTGGTAGGCCTCCGTACGCTCAACGACCGCACCAGCAACCTGGTGGAAGAGCCTGTGGCTACGGCCTTCGAGAGGCTTCGGGAGGACCTGCGGCCACTCATGCACTTCAGCAAGATCGATATCCAGTTCATCGAGCCCCCCGCGAACGGAAGGGCTTTGCCCGGCGAGGTGGCCCATGCCGCCCGGGCTGTGGTTCGAGGATTGGTCCTGGCCATCGCCGAGCAGTCTGATGTCCATCGGGTCCGGACGCAATGGGACTGCGATGGCGAGAACCTTCTGATCAATGTCAGGGATGACGGCGGCGGTGAGCTGTCGCCCGAAGGGCCCACCCTTGAACGGTTGCTTCAACGCGTGCAGGCTGTGGACGGGACCATGACCGTGGACATTATGCAGGGGTGGGGCGCGGATATCTCCGTGGTCCTGCCGCTGGATCCGCCGTCAACCCCTGCGGGGGACGTAGCGGAGTGGGGTTTGGCTGCCAGGGAACTCGAGGTCCTTCAGTTGCTGGCCGCCGGCCAACGGAACCGCACGATTGCCACGGACCTTGGCATCAGCGAAAACACCGTGAAATTCCACCTCCGGAACCTTTTCCGGAAGTTGGACGTCCGGTCCCGCACTGAGGCCATTGCGCTGGCCCACAGTGCGGGACTCCGGTAGCCGCTGCTGGATCTGCTGCCGCAGCTGTCAGCAGTTAGGCGTCGATCACCATATCGGTGCGTGCGGTGGAGCAGCAGGGCAGGAACTTACCTGCATCGATTTCCCGTGCCCGGATCCCGCCCTGGTGATTCATGTCCACCTCACCGGAAAGCTTAACGACCTTGCAGGAGCCGCACATGCCTTCCTTGCAGTTGGCGCCGATCCTGACGCCCGCACGCTGGGCGGGACCGAGGATGTGCTCGGTGGGGTCGATGCGCACGTTGATGCCGGTGCGCATGAAGGACAGGGTAAGGCTTCCCGTTCCCACGGTTTCGAAGCTCGAAGCATCAGGGGCCTCGGCCTCCGCTTCCGCAGCCGAACCGCCGTCGGAGGTTTCGGGCGCCTCAGGGTCGACGGTTTCCAGCGGCAACCCCGTGGCCTGGAGGGGGCCCTCGGCGTCGTAGCCGGGCTCGTAGAGCCCGAACGCTGTGGGCTGGCTTTCGTAGTAGTCCTCGGCGGAATCGGCGATTTCCTCTGCGATTTCTTCGGCGATGTCCACTGCGAGCGCGAGCTCCGCCTGGTATTCGAGGAGTGTCTGACGATCACCCGAAAAGAACTCCATGTAAATGGAGGTGTCGTCGACGCCAACCTTGCCCAGCAGCTCGGTGGCGGTGTTCAAGTAGCCCTCGGGGCCACAGGCATAGACCTGGCGGCCGTTGGCGTCGGGAGCCACCTCATCCAGCATGGCTGCCGTCAGCCTTCCGCTGAGCCCTTCCCATCCCTCAGGTTTGTTGCGGTCGCCCAGGGAGTAGAAGACCTTGATGCGCGAGTCCACGGAGGCGATGTAGGCCAGCTCCTGATGGAAGGCAAAGCCTCCGGCCTCCGCACCGTGGTACAGCACCACAACATCAGCATGTCCGGGCAAGGAGTGGATGGTGCGCACCATGGACATGATGGGGGTGATGCCTGCGCCGGCAGCCAACAGGAGATACCGCGCCCGCCGGTCGGCATCCGGCAAGTGGAATGCGCCCACCGGTCCCAGCATCTCCAGCACAGTGCCGGGTTTGACATTCTGGTGCACCCACGGTGAAACCAGTCCTGTGGCATCGCGCTTGACGCTGATGTTGAAGGTCCAAGGCTCAGTTGGAGAACTGGACAGCGAATAGCTGCGGTCAACCGGGTCCTGGTCCTCGCCGTTCACCGGAAAAGCGATGTTCACATACTGGCCCGCACGGAACGCCAGGGGCGCACCGTCGCAGCGGCGGAACACGAAAGTCATGAGGCCGCCCGCCTCGGGAACGGTCTCCACACATTCGGCCATGAACTCCTGTGGATGCCAGGGACCCAGCGCACGGGCAGCCCGGGCGGGTGCCTCGGTGCTGCCCATGACCCTGTTCCACGGCATCTCAAGTCCGCGAATGCGCTGTGGCTCCTGGATTGCCGTTTCAGTGAGGAGTTCAATCATGCCAAGTGCTCCTGCACGCGCTGCACGTACCAGTTGATGAACGCCTCCACCTGGTACTCGCTCTTCATGTACGGGCCGGGCTCGTAGGCGGGGCTGCCGGCGCCCGTCTGGCACAGCTCCACGAAGGCCTTGTCCTGCAGGTTTGTCTGCTTCCAGGTGTAGGTGAGCTTGTCCAGGTCGTAGTCAACGCCTTCAACGGCGTCGTCGGCTACCAGCCAGGTGGTGCGCACCAGGGTCTGGTGCTCGTTGACGGGGAAGACGCCGAACGTGATGACGTGGTCGCTCTGGAAGTGGAACCAGCTGTTGGGCTGCAGGTGCATCGAGCAGCGGCCGAGGCGGAAGTCCGGCAAGTCACCGAGCAACTTCTTGGAGAGCCTGCGTCCATCAGCCGAGAACGATTCGCCCTCGCCGTCGAGCGATTCACGTGAGATGCGGATTCCGGCGATGCGGGTGTCGAGCTCTTCCACCACCTCGTAGGGAAGGCCGTAGCGGCGGCAACGCTCCTCGAGCGAGGACTGGGCTTCCTTGTTGCGGTCCCACACTTCTTCGAGGTGGGCCGGGATCAGGCCCTCCGTCAGGCCCCAGGTGGGGAAGAGGGAACAGGCAAGCTCCGGGTGTCCGTCGCAGTGGTAGCACTCACGGTTGTTCTCCATGACGAGCTTCCAGTTGCCCTCTTCGATGATGTTCTGCTGGTAGGCGACCTTCGTCTTGGACAGATCGTGGGGTGCGAGGTACGGCTCGAAGATCTTTGAGGTTTCGTCGAAGTCGGTTGGCGGTTCGTCGGCGACGCAAACGAAGATGAGTCCGGCCACCACGCGGCTGTGGGCGCGCTTGAGACCGAAGCAGCCCTTATCGAACTTGGTTTCCCCGGGGGCCGAAGCGTGGATCAGGTTACCTTCGGGAGAGTAGGTCCAGGAGTGGTAGCCGCAGACCAGGTTTCCGGTTGATCCTGCGGCTTCGGTGAGGACGCGGGCGCCGCGGTGGCGGCATACGTTGTGCAGGACGTTCACGCCGCCATCGTCATTGCGCAGCACGATCAGGGAGTAGGGCCCGTAATCGACCGTGATGTAGTCTCCCGGCTCCGGCAGCTCAGCGACGCTGCCGGCGAATATCCAGTGCTCGCCAAAAATTGCTTCCATGTCGATCTTGAAGATCGTGGGGTCCGTGTAGAAGGGGGCATCAAGTGAGTAGCCCGTGCGGCGGAATTCAAACAGCCCGGCGATTTCCGCCAGCTGCTCAGCAGGCAATGATGAAGCGAGTTTTCCGCGTGATTTGAGGGGCAAGTTCACTGGAGCAGTCATGGGTTTCCTCCCGGGAGGCTGGGTAAGCGTGCATTTTTTGGGGATCGCAGGTGCGTCGTCGTCACCGGCGTTATCGAAGTCTTCGTAGTACGAGATTAGGGACGAATGAACTGCAACAAAAGCGCAATATTTTGGAGATAACCATGCACAATAGGTGCATGATGGGTGCATGATCGATGCAAGGCTCAACACCCTTCGTGTATTTGCCCGCTGCGGCACTGTTGGAGCAACAGCTGAACTCACGGGATACTCCCCCTCCGCCGTCTCCGCGCAACTGCGGGAACTCCAGCGTCTGCTTGGAATGCAGCTGCTGACGAAGGATGGCAGGGGCGTGCGATTGACCGCCACCGGCCGCTTCCTCGTGGCGGGCTCAGACGCCCTCGTGGCGGAATGGGAGAGCCTGCGCGCCGCAGCCATGGAGGCCGGCGACCAGGTGCAGTCCCGTTTTGGGCTCGGTGGATTCTCGACGGCGGCCGCCCAGTTGCTCGCGCCCCTCGCCGCCACCCTTCGCTCAACTCGCCCCCTGCTGGAGGTACAGGTCCTCGAGGCCAACCCGGCCCGCTGCTTCGACTTGTTGGTTGCCGAGCGAATCGACCTCGCGGTGATCGTCGCCATGCAGTCCGACACCTATGTTGAGGACGATCCACGGTTCGAGCAGAGGGTTCTGCTCGACGATCCCTTGGATGTGATCATTCCCGGTGACCACCCGTTGGCATCGCGGGAGATGGTAACGCTCGAAGAGCTGGCATCGGAACCGTGGATCACCGAGGCCGCCGGCTCCACCTACCATTCCCTCTTCACCGCGGCGTTCACGGCAGTCGGAGTGACACCCCGGATAGCCCATGAGGCTGTTGAATGGGAAACCCAAATCGCCTTTGTGGGTGCGGGACTTGGCGTGGGCCTGCTGCCGCGGCTGGCGCCACTCCATGGCGCAGAGAACGTGGTTCGACTCCGCATCACCGGCAAAGGCAAGCCCTCGCGCCGCATCGTCGCTGCGGTGCGCAGGGGCAGCATCGCTTCGCCGCTCATCCAGGAGTCGCTCGGCATCCTGCAGGACCGCGCCAATCGGATCCTCACCGCCCGACCCGAAGACGATCTCTGACGTCCGCAGAAACTAGTCGCTCACGCCCAGATCTGGTAGCCCGTCGACTTATCAAACAGCTTCCTGGTGGAGAGCCCCTCCGCCGCTATCCAGAGCACGGAATCATCGTCGGCGGCCTGCTCTACAACCCCTGTGAGAACGTGGTGATCGAGCAGCCACACCTCCACCGTGCGGCCGGTCAACTGGGCCCAATCCTTCCGCAGGCCGCGGCCGTGGATGGTTTTGACCAGACTAAGATCCGTCATTCGCTTACCAGCCGCGCTCTGCGAGGCGGTGGGGCTGGGGGATGTCGTCGACGTTGATGCCCACCATGGCTTCGCCCAAGCCGCGGGAGACTTTGGCGATCACATCAGGGTCGTCGTAGTAGGCAGTAGCGTTCACGACGGCGGCGGCGCGCTCTGCCGGGTTGCCGGACTTGAAGATACCGGAACCAACGAATACGCCGTCGGCGCCGAGCTGCATCATCATCGCAGCATCAGCCGGGGTAGCGATGCCACCGGCGGTGAACAGCACCACGGGGAGCTTGCCGGTGGCGGCAACTTCCTTGACCAGCTCGTACGGGGCCTGCAGCTCCTTCGCCGCGACGTACAGCTCGTCCTCGGGCAGGGCAGCGAGCTTGGCGATCTCCGAACGGATCTTGCGCATATGGCCCGTGGCGTTGGAAACATCGCCGGTACCGGCTTCGCCCTTGGAACGGATCATCGCCGCGCCTTCGTTGATACGGCGCAAAGCCTCACCCAGGTTGGTGGCACCACAGACGAACGGGACGGTGAAGTTCCACTTGTCGATGTGGTTGATGTAGTCCGCCGGGGTCAGGACCTCGGACTCGTCGATGTAGTCAACACCGAGGGACTGCAGGACCTGGGCTTCGACGAAGTGGCCGATGCGGGCCTTGGCCATGACCGGGATGGACACGGCGGCGATGATCGCATCGATCATTTCGGGATCGGACATGCGGGACACGCCGCCCTGGGCGCGGATATCGGCCGGGACACGCTCGAGTGCCATGACAGCCACGGCACCGGCATCCTCGGCGATGCGGGCCTGCTCGACGTTAACGACGTCCATGATGACGCCGCCCTTGAGCATCTCCGCCATGCCCCGCTTAACCCGGCTGCTGCCCGTGAGCGGGATGTGTTCGAAAAGGAGGGGTCTTGTAGTCACGCGATACTCCAAGGGATAAAGGCTGTGATTGCATCACAAGCGCCCGGACACAGCGGAGGTGCAGAGCGAGCCGCATCTGATATCCGGGTGATATATTAGTTGGAGTGTTCAGTATGCAATCACTGCGGCATGGAGTCAACAGCCCGGCATGACACTAAGGCCTAAGCAGCGAACAGCGCCTGACGTACCGCATGCTCAAAGCCGCTGACGTGCACGCGAGCCAGCTCGGCCGCCTTTTCTTCATCGCCGTCAATGACGGCCCGCAGCAGGTCGAGGTGTTCGCGCACATGATGCTCAAGATCAGGGAGGCGATCGAGCACCATGCACCAGATACGTGTCGCCAGATTGTCGTAGCGAATCAGGACGTCCTCAAGGTGCGGGTTCGCGGCCGCCGCATAGATTCCCTGGTGAACACTGGCGTCGAGACGCAAGGTTTCAACCACTGACGCGGCGCTGACATCAAAGTCCTCCACATTGCGCATCACTTCACGCAGGTGTTCTTTGGTGGCGGCGGAAGCAACCCGCGCGGCACGCGCGGCAGCCAAGGGTTCCAGCTGGGCCCGAATCTCTGAAATGAATGCCAGGTCGGTTACTTCAACGCGGGTGGCAAACGTGCCCCGCCGCGGATATGTGATGACCAGCCGGTCCAACTCAAGCCTCTTCAGGGCTTCCCGCACAGGGGTGCGTCCGATCTCCAGCTCCTTGGCGAGCTGATCATCATTGAGGAGGTCGCCGGGCTTGATCTCCAGCATCAGCAGCCGGTCGCGGAGTCGCTCGTAGGCGACATCTGCCAAGGATTTCTTCGTGGCATCGCCAGTGATTGCCAGGGTTCCAAAAGCCACGGCGCCAGCCCTTTCTTCACATCCGAAAAATCTATTGACCTGCCTCAGTCACCAGTATACGCTGAATTCAATCCTAATATATCAGTTCAGGACCCAGGAATATATCTAAAGGAGGCGACATGACCCTCATGGCGACAGACTCACCCGTAAGCACACTGCCCAAGCCGGAAACGCTCAAAGACGAGCAGGCACAGAAGTTCGTACTCACATTGTCGTGCGTAGAACGGGCCGGGATCGTTCAGGCAGTCACTACCTTCCTGTTCGAACGCGGTTTCAACATCGAAGAACACCAGCAGTTCGACGACGGCCTCCGCCAGACGCTTCACCTGCGGACCGCTTTCTCCGGGCCGCTGTCCTACTCGCCGGAGCGGCTCGAAGAGGAATTCAGCGCAATTGCTGACCGCTTCGAGATGAAGTTCAGCTTCCACGACCAAACCAAGAAGCGCGTGTTGGTCATGGTGTCCAAGTTTGGGCACTGCCTTAACGATCTCATCTTCCGCTGGCGGGGCGGTAGCCTGGGCGGCGACCTCGTGGTGGTTGCTTCCAATCACGAAACCCACCGCGCCATGGCCGAGGCTGCAGGACTTCCGTTCGTCTACATTCCCGTTACCCCGGACACCAAGGCAGAAGCTGAGCAGCGGCTGCTGGACCTGGTGGAGGAATACAACGTGGACCTCGTGGTGCTCGCAAGGTACATGCAGGTTCTCTCCGACGACCTGTGCCGCGCCCTTGAAGGACGCGCCATCAACATCCACCACTCGTTCCTTCCCGGCTTCAAGGGTGCGCGCCCCTACCACCAGGCCTATGACCGAGGCGTGAAGCTCGTCGGCGCCACCGCCCATTACGTGACCGCGGACCTGGATGAGGGCCCGATCATCGAACAGGAAGTCATCCGCGTCGACCACAGCTACGGTCCCACCACGCTCTCAACCGTGGGCCAGGATGCTGAAGCCCTGGCATTGTCCCGGGCTGTCAGGTGGCACTGCGAACACCGGGTACTGCTGGACCAGACCAGCACCGTGGTCTTCCGCTAAACCGCGCAATAGAACACCAGCAGACTCACCCCTTTAACTTTCAGCAGGAGAAACTTTCATGACATCGACGCCTCGCATTGTCATCATCGGCGCCGGGATCGTCGGCACCAACCTCGCCGACGAACTGGTCACCCGCGGTTGGAACAACATCACGGTCCTTGATCAGGGACCCCTGAACATGCCCGGTGGCTCCACGTCCCACGCACCCGGCTTGGTCTTCCAGACCAACCCTTCAAAGTCCATGGCACTCTTCGCCAAGTACACGGTGGAAAAGCTTCTGTCCCTTACGGAGGACGGCCAAAGCTGCTTCAACCAGGTGGGCGGCCTGGAAGTTGCCACCACCGAGACCCGCCTGGCTGACCTGAAACGCAAGCTCGGCTACGCACAAGCGTGGGGCATCGACGGCAAGATCCTCTCCCGCGAGGAATGCAAGGAGCTGTACCCGCTCATCAATGAGGAAGACATCCTGGGTGGCCTCCACGTCCCCACCGATGGCCTGGCGCTTGCAGCCCGCGCCGTCCAGCTGCTGATCAAGCGCACGGAGGCCGCGGGCGTGAAGTACATCGGCAACACCGAGGTCACCGGAATCGAGCAGTCAAACCGCCGCGTGACCGGCGTCGAGACCGCCGACGGCGTGATCCCCGCGGACATCGTGGTTTCCTGTGCCGGTTTCTGGGGTGCGAAGGTAGGCGAGTTGATCGGGATGTCCGTTCCCCTCCTCCCGCTGGCACACCAGTACGTCAAGACGACTCCCGTGCCGGCACAAAAGGGCAAGAACGAGCTGCCCAACGGAGCCCAGCTGCCCATCCTGCGTCACCAAGACCAGGACCTCTACTACCGCGAGCACGGTGACCGTTACGGCATTGGCTCCTACGCACACCGACCCATGCCCGTGGACCTGGACGAACTGGGCAGCTACGAACCCAGCAGCATCAGCGAGCACAACATGCCCTCCCGCCTTGACTTCACGCTGGAAGATTTCCTGCCCGCGTGGGAAGCAACCAAGCAGATCCTGCCGGCACTGCGCGAAAGCGAAATCGAAGATGGCTTCAACGGCATCTTCTCCTTCACGCCGGACGGCGGCTCCCTGGTGGGCGAATCCAAGGAAGTGGACGGCTTCTTCGTGGCCGAGGCCGTATGGGTCACCCATTCAGCCGGCATTGCCCGCGCCGTTGCCGAACTGCTGACCACCGGCAAGTCCCAGATCGATCTTGGAGACTGCGATATCCACCGCTTCGAAGAGGTCCAGCTGACGCCCGAATACGTCAGTGAGACCTCCCAGCAGAACTTCGTGGAAATCTACGATGTGATGCACCCGCTTCAGCCCAAGCTCTCTCCCCGCAACCTTCGCGTCAGCCCGTTCCACGCACGTCACAAGCAGTTGGGCGGCTACTTCCTTGAGGGCGCCGGATGGGAACGTCCGTACTGGTTCGAGGCCAACGCCGAACTCCTCAAGGAGATGCCGGACGACTGGCAGCCCCCGGCCCGTGATGCGTGGTCCGGAATGTTCAGCTCTCCCATTGCTGCCGCCGAGGCCTGGAAGACCCGCACCGCGGTGGCCATGTATGACATGACCCCGCTGAAGCGCCTTGAGGTCTCCGGCCCGGGAGCCTTGAAGTTGCTGCAGGAACTCACCACCGGCGACCTTGCCAAGAAGCCCGGCGCCGTCACCTACACCCTGCTTCTGGATGAAGCCGGTGGCGTGCGAAGCGACATCACCGTGGCCCGCCTGAGCGAAGACACCTTCCAGCTTGGCGCCAACGGCAACATGGACACCGCCTACTTCGAGCGCGCGGCCCGGCACCAGACCGAAAATGGAGGCGCCGGAGACTGGGTCCAGGTTCGGGACACAACGGGTGGCACCTGCTGCATCGGTTTGTGGGGACCCCTTGCCCGTGACCTCATCAGCACGGTGAGCAGCGACGACTTCTCAAATGACGGCCTGAAGTACTTCCGTGCCAAGAAGGTGACCATCGGAGGCGTCACTGTCACTGCGATGCGACTCTCCTACGTGGGCGAACTCGGCTGGGAGCTCTACACCAGTGCCGACAACGGGCAGCGCCTCTGGGACGCTTTGTGGAAGGCCGGCCAGCCGTTCGGCGTCATCGCCGCCGGCCGTGCCGCCTTCAGCTCGCTGCGACTCGAAAAGGGCTACCGCTCCTGGGGCTCGGACATGACCACCGAGCATGACCCGTATGAGGCCGGCCTTGGATTCGCGGTGAAGATGACCAAGGAGAACTTCGTCGGCAAGGCCGCCTTGGAAGGGCGCAGCGAGGAAAGCTCGGCCCGCCGCCTGCGCTGCTTGACTGTCGACGACGGCAGGAGCCTTGTGCTGGGTAAGGAACCGGTGTTCTACAAGGACCAGGCGGTGGGTTACGTCACCAGCGCGGCCTACGGCTACTCGGTCCGCAAGCCGATTGCCTACGCCTACCTGCCCGCTGCAGTGTCCCTGGGAGACTCCGTGGAAATCGAGTACTTCGGACGCCGCATCCAGGCGACCGTCACCGAGGATCCGCTGTACGACCCCACCATGAGCCGGCTCCGCGGCTAAGAGCCTCACGGCCAACGACAGCATGCGGCCCGGACCTATCCCCCCTCACTGACAGGGTCCGGGCCGCAGCTTTCCCTTTTCTTAGTTAGCTCTCTTCTTCACTCAGCCTTCTTCTTCACTCAGCTCTCTTCTTCACTCAGCCTTCTTCTTCAGTCAGCCAGGAAGACCCATGATCAGTTCAGAAACCATTAGTGATTACCTCTCCAGGCTTGCTTCACGTCAGCCCACACCCGGCGGAGGCGCGGCCGCGGCACTGCACGCGGCCCAAGGTGCTGCGTTGGTAGCCATGGTGGCCCGATACACCACCGGCGCAAAATATGAGGAACATGCCGCACTGGTCACCCGGATCACCAGCGCCGCCGACCACCTGGGGGTGGAAGCCTTGCGTCTCGCGGACGCGGACGAGCACGCCTTCCAATCCGTCATCGACTCCTACAAGCTCCCGTCCGGCACGGAAGAACTCAAGGCCGCCCGCACAGCAGCCATCCAGGAAGCCCTGGTCCAGGCTGCCCATACCCCCGCGCAGCTCATCAACGTTGCCGGCGAAGTGGTGGACCTTGCTACGGAACTGTTCGACGTAGCCAATCCCAACGTCATCAGTGACATCGCCGCTGCTGCCGATGCAGCCCGCGCAGCTGCCACCACGGCCCGGGTCAACATCGACATCAACGTAGTGGCCATCAAGCCCGGCGAAGCCCGTTCCCGCTTGGCGGAGCAGACGGACGGGATTGAGGACAAAGTGGTTCTCGCCGTCGATGCCCTGGTGAAGCGTGTCCGCGAAAGGATCCTGTCATGACCACCGAAGTCCTTTCCGGCAAGCCGCTCGCTGCCATCATCCAGCAGCGCGCCCACGAGGAAACGGCTCTCTTGGATGATGAGGGCGTCCGGCCGGTCCTGGCTGTTGTTGTGGCAACGGACGACGAATCCACGCACTGGTACGTCCGTTCCATTGAGCGTGCCGCCGGGCGTGCAGGCATCGGCTGCAGGATCATCGATCTTGGCCACGACGCCACCGAGCAGGTTCTGGCCAGTGTCCTGGCGGACCTCAGCGCAGAACCAACCGTTCACGGCATCATCCTTCAGACTCCCCTGCCGGCTGCCGTCCGCGCTGACCGGCTGGTGGGCCTCATCGCTCCGGAAAAGGACATCGACGGTGCCAATCCCCTCAGCCTGGGCCGCTTGGCTGTGGGGCAGCCCGCCTTCGCGCCCGCTACTGCCCAGGCCGTGGTGGAGTTGCTGGACCACTTCCAGATCCCGGTAGCGGGACGGAACGTGGCCGTCGTCGGACGTTCCGCCGTGGTGGGCAAGCCGCTGTCCCTGCTCCTCCTCGAAAGGGACGCGACCGTCACCATCTGTCATTCCAAATCGGGACCGCTGGAACGCTATACCCAGCCAGCCGACGTCGTGGTTGTCGCCGCAGGGCGAACGGGACTGCTGAAGGGCAGCCACCTCTCCCCCGAAACTGTAGTGATCGACGTCGGCACGAACGTCCTTCCCGACGGCTCCCTGGTGGGTGACGTTGACGAGGCCAGCGTCACCGGCGTTGCAGCCGGGTTGAGTCCTGTCCCGGGAGGCGTAGGATCAGTCACCACTGCGCTCCTGCTGCTGCACACCGTCGAAGCCGCCCGGCAGCAGTCCCGCAGCGGCTTACTGACTGCTTCCACTTCCCGGATCTGAAGGATTTCCCATGGCGTCCAAAGCCCCCCGCGAGAACATTGACGAGTCAAAGCTGACCGTCACCAAGCCCAAAACCAAGGCAGTGGGCATCCCGGCTGTTGCCAACGCCTTGAAAATCTCACTCGAACAGATGGGCCCACTGCGCAGCGTGCAAACCCTGCTCGCGGTGAACCAGCTCGATGGGTTCGACTGCATGGGTTGCGCCTGGCCCGAGCACGAAAAGCGCAACGCCGCGGAGTTCTGCGAGAACGGCGCCAAAGCCGTGGCAGAGGAAGCCACCCGTCGCCGCGTCACACCGGAATTCTTTGCCCAGCACTCCGTTGCCGATCTCAAGACCCGCGATGACTTCTGGCTGGGGCAGCAAGGCCGGCTCACGCATCCAATGTTCCTTGACGAAGGCGCAACCCACTACAAACCCATCGACTGGGACGACGCTTATGACCTCATGGCCGAGGAACTGCGGGGCATGGAACACCCTGATGAAGCGGTCTTCTACACCTCCGGCCGGACCTCCAACGAAGCAGCATTTGTTTACCAGCTTTTGGTTCGCGGCTTGGGCACCAACAACCTCCCGGACTGCTCCAACATGTGCCATGAATCCTCCGGCTCCGCGCTGGTTGAAACCATCGGCATCGGCAAGGGATCTGTCAGCCTGACGGACTTGGAGACGGCATCGCTGATCTTCGTGGCAGGCCAGAACCCCGGTACCAACCACCCCCGCATGCTCAGTGCTCTGGAAAAGGCGAAGAAAAACGGCGCGATCATCGTTTCCGTCAACCCGCTTCCCGAAGCCGGGCTCCTGCACTTTGAAAACCCCCAGCACGTGGCCGGCATGATTCAGGGGACCCAGCTGACGGACGACTTCCTGCAGATCCGCGCCGGCGGCGATCAGGCCCTCTTCCAAGGTCTGGGCAAGTACCTTCTGGAGGCTGAAGCTGACGGCCGGAAGACCCCAGGCTTGGAGACGGTCCTGGACCACCAGTTCATCAACAACCACACCGTGGGTATTGATGACTATCTCCGCTACCTGGAAAAGGTGGAATGGGATGACATTGTGGAGGCAACGGGCCTCACGTTGGAGCAGATTCGTTCGACGGGTGAGCGGCTGCTCGCCTCCAGCGCAACCATCGTGTGCTGGGCCATGGGACTGACCCAGCACAAGCATTCCGTACCCACCCTGCGGGACGTGGTCAACGTCCTGCTGCTCCAAGGGAACATCGGCAAGCCTGGCGCGGGCGTCTGCCCTGTGCGCGGCCACTCCAACGTCCAAGGCGACCGCACCATGGGCATCTTCGAGAAAATGCCGGAAACGTTCCATGACCGTTTGGACCAGGAGTTCGAGTTCCGGTCTCCCCGCGAGCACGGCTATGACACCGTGGCCGCTATCCGCGCCATGCGGGACGGACGAGTCCGGTTCTTCATGGGTATGGGTGGCAACTTCGTCCGGGCTGCCCCTGATTCAGAGGTCACCGAGCAGGCACTGGCCAAGACCCGGTTGAGCGTTCAAATCTCCACAAAACTGAACCACTCGCACCTGTCCACGGGTCGACGGGCGCTGATCCTGCCCACACTCGGGCGCACCGAGAAGGATACCCAGCGGACAGGCGACCAGCGGGTCACCGTGGAAGACTCCATGAGCGCCGTTCACGCATCACGGGGACGTCTCAAGCCCGCAAGTGACCACCTCCACTCGGAAGTGGCAATTGTCTGCAATCTGGCACACAGGCTGTTCACCGACGGACACCATCGCCTGCCCAAAACACCCCAGGCCGCGTGGCTCTCCCTGAGGGATGACTACTCGCTGATCCGGAAGCACATCGAAGCAGTCTTTGATGGTTTCGAAGACTTCGAAGCGCGGATCCAACATCCCGGCGGCTTTGTGCTGCCACACCCGCCGCGCGATGCAAGGAAGTTTGACACCACGTCCGGCAAGGCACACTTCACGGGCAATGAACTGGAGTTCATCAAGATCCCGCCCGGCCGGCTGGTCCTCCAAACCCTGCGCTCACACGACCAGTACAACACCACCATTTACGGCAAGGACGATCGCTACCGAGGTATCCACGGCGGCCGACGCGTAGTGCTCGTCAACGCCCAGGACATCAGCGAGCTGGGTTTTGCTGACGGAGACATGGTGCACCTCATCTCCGAGTTCCAAGGAACGGACAGGCGAGCCGAGAACTTCCGCATCGTGTCGTATTCGACGCCGAAGGGTTGCGCCGCCGCGTACTACCCGGAGACCAACGTCCTGGTGCCTTTGGATTCCGTGGCGGATACCAGCGGAACGCCTACGTCAAAGTCCGTGATCATCAGGATGGAAAAGGCGTAGATCCACAACAGAGTTGTCCACATGTCCGATGGTCCGTGAATGGTGCTTCGGTGGCCTGAAACCTGGGGAGGTATTTCCTCATCGAAGCACCGCTTTCGGATCATTGGGCAGCACATTTCAGCAACAGCCAAAGAATAGGGAGTGACCATGTCAGGAAACAGAGCAGTCGCCTACAAGGAACCTGGTGTCGTGGAGATCATTGACACTGACTACCCAACGTTTGAGCTCAAGGACGGGCCGGGCGTCAACCCAGCCAACGTCGGGCGGAAAGTGCCGCATGGCGCGATCCTGCGAACAGTGACCACCAATATTTGCGGTTCGGACCAGCACATGGTCCGGGGTCGCACCACAGCCCCGCAGGACCTGGTCCTCGGCCACGAAATCACCGGCGAAGTGGTGGAAGTAGGGCCCGACGTCGAGTTCATCAAGGTGGGCGACATCGTCTCCGTGCCGTTCAACATCTCCTGCGGCCGCTGCCGGAACTGTAAAGAACAGAAGACCGGCATCTGCCTCAACGTCAACCCCGACCGCCCCGGCAGCGCGTACGGCTACGTCGACATGGGAGGCTGGGTGGGCGGACAAGCAGAGTTCGTCCTGGTTCCCTACGCCGACTGGAACCTGCTGCGCTTCCCGGACCGCGATCAGGCCCTGGAAAAGATCATGGACCTGACCATGCTCTCGGACATCTTCCCCACCGGCTTCCACGGCGCCGTCACCGCCGGCGTGGGCGTAGGCTCCACCGTTTACGTGGCAGGTGCCGGGCCCGTGGGCCTTGCTGCTGCCGTCGGCGCTCAGCTGCTTGGCGCCGCCGTCGTGATTGTGGGCGACATGAACGAGGACCGCCTGGCACAGGCGCGCTCCTTCGGCTGCGAAACCGTCAACGTGTCCAACGGCGATCCGAAGGAGCAGATCGCACAGATCCTCGGCGTGCCTGAGGTGGACTGCGGCGTGGATGCGGTTGGTTTCGAAGCCCGCGGGCACGGTAAGGATGCCTCCCACGAGGCTCCGGCCACCGTATTGAACTCCCTCATGGACATCACGGCCGCCGGCGGATCCTTGGGTATCCCGGGCCTCTACGTCACGGGCGACCCGGGCGGAATAGACGACGCAGCCAAGCACGGTTCCCTTTCGCTGTCCCTGGGCACCGGCTGGGCCAAGTCCTTGTCCTTCACCACCGGCCAATGCCCGGTCATGAAGTACAACCGTCAGCTGATGATGGCCATCCTCCATGACAAGGTCCAGATAGCCAAGGCAGTCAACGCCAAAGCCATCCCGCTCGAAGACGCTCCGCGCGGCTACGCCGAATTCGACGCGGGCGCGGCAACAAAGTTCGTGCTGAACCCCAACGGCTACGTGAAGGCGTAGTACGAACCAGACTCAGTACGCACCACACGGATACCGGGGACTGCGCGGCAAGAATTACGGGAAGGCCGTGCAGTCCCCGGTATCTGCGTCATACCAGCAGCACCACCTCAGGAAGCGGACAACCATGCTTGCACAAGCTACCTTCATCGACGTTCCCGGCCCCACGGTTTCGGCCGAACGAAGGCATGCCCCATCCTGGGCCGAGGCCCGGCAGCTGGCATACCACTGTGCCGGCCCGCTCCCACCGCTGAACCTGCGCCCCGCCGTCGCGATCGGACGCACGCTCACCGCCAACATCACAGCGTCCCAGGATCTCCCGCACTACGCGTCGTCCGCCATGGACGGCTGGGCCATCAACGGCAACGGTCCGTGGGTAATGACGACGGCGGGGCTGCCGCTGTCACCGGGAGAAGCAAGCGTCATCGCCACGGGAGGATTGATCCCTGCAGGCGCCTCAGCCGTCCTGCGCAAGGAAAGCGGCGTGGTTGTTGACGGAGCTGGCGGCGCCCGCCAGCTGACACTCAAACCTGACGCGAAGCTCGGAGAAACACTGCCTGGCCGGCACATACGTCCTGCCGGAGAGGAAGCATCCGCAGGCGAGGTCCTCATACCCGCCGGAACGCTCCTCAATCCTGCCCACATTGCCCTGGCTGCGGTGGCGGGGAGCGACGAACTGCAGGTACAGCGCAAGCCGAGTGTCGCCGTCGTACTAACCGGCTCGGAAGTAGTGACCTCAGGTGAGCCCGCGCCGGGACAGGTCCGCGACGCGTTCGGCCCGCAGCTGGATACTGTCATTTCGCAATTGGGCGGGGAGCCCCGTGGCCAGATCAGGATAGGCGACTCGTACGACGAGTGGCTTGCGGCGCTGGCCGGCGGTCAGGCGGGCCCGCTGCCCGGCGGTCAGGCGGGCCCGCTGCCCGGCGGTCAGGCGGGCCCGCTGCCCGACGTGACGATCACTACCGGCGGAACGGGGAAATCAGGGACAGACCACTTCCGCGATGCCATTGCGGCACTCGGTGGCCGGCTCCTGCTGGACGGAATCGCCATGCGGCCAGGTCATCCGGCGGTGATGGCGGAACTTCCCGATGGCCGCTTTGTCATCGGGCTCCCTGGAAATCCCCTGGCCGCCATGATGGCACTCATGACCCTGGGCGAACCCCTGTTGGCGGCCTTGGGAAACCGGCCTCTCCAAAGTGCCATCCTGATGACGTCGGGCGCGGACATCGATCCGGACCCGGGACGGACCCGGCTCATGCCCTGCACCCTTGTCCACGACCTCGTGTTCCCCGCCTCCCACACGGGTCCAGGCATGATGCGGGGTCTTGCTTGGGCAGACGGATACATGGCTGTTCCCCCTGCCGGTGCAGCAGCTGGCACGCCTGTTCAGGTCCTGCCGCTGCCGTGGACGACATCCTTCAGTTCCGAAGTCCGGACACGAGTCCCCATGGTGTGAAAGGGTCCCTGCAAAACTCCGTCTAGGATGAGGAAAGACGAGGGTGCAGGCCGGACAGGGTTATCAGCCCAAGGCGGCCTGCCTGGACAACGACACGGGGCATCATGGCCGAACGCAACCACGCGGACACTGACAAGGGCGCAGACGCCCAAGGCGGCGGCGTCCAATCTGTGGACCGCGCGCTCCAGATCCTGGAAATCCTGGCCCGCGAAGGCGATGCCGGAGTGAGCGAAATCGCAGAAGAAATGGGCATCCACAAATCCACCGTGTCCAGGCTGGTGGGCTCCTTGGTCAACCGCGACATCGTCCGGCAGAACAGTGAGCGCGGCAAGTACCAGCTGGGCTTTGGGATCCTCCGCCTCGCATCGTCAATTCCGGGCAGGCTAAGCGTGGTGCATGAGGCGCGGGAAGTCCTTGAAGCACTGGCAGCCGAGTACAAGGAAACCGTCAACCTGGCCGTCCTGAGGTCCAACTACGCTGTCAACGTGGATCAGGCGATGGGGCCCTCCACACTGGCCACTTACGACTGGGTGGGCAGCTTGACGCCGCTGCACGCAACGTCCAGCGGCAAGGTTCTCCTTGCTGCACTGACCGCCGACGAAAGAACCCAGGTCTTCAAGGCAGTGGGCCTGCCCGCACGAACGCCACGAACCGTGACAAACCGCGGGGAGCTGGAAAAGCAGCTGCTCGACGTGGCCCGCAACGGGTACGCCACAGTCCACGAAGAATTTGAAATCGGCCTTACTGCCGTTGCTGTGCCCATCTTCAACCACGCGGGCAGCGTCATTGCCGCCGTCAGCATTTCCGGTCCGGCGTTCCGCTTTTCACCCGAGGAACAGCCAGGGCTCATCAAGAGCCTCCGGGAGGCGGGACTGACCATCAGTGCCCGTATGGGCTACAGGCCGCGCTAGCTACCGCGGCTCAGCCATACCCTCACTACTTTCCGGAACGAAGCTCGCCGGAGTGACGCTCGCTGTCCCCTGATGCCATCAGGGACGCGTTATTCGCAACCCCATCCATGATACGCAACGTTTCTCTTCCAGCCAATTGATATATCAATTTGCTGTTAAAGAGCGGGAAACCCTTGACTTTGGATGTGACGGAGCGCACTCTGTTGCATAGCGCGGATGTTGTTGATTCCTGCGGAACACGCCCTGGAGCATCGACCGACGACTCAGCCGCCCCCGTCCCACGAACCAGAAGAGGTGAATCATCCCTATCGCCTGCCCGCTCCGTGACCGCGCACTCGGGGAGGCGCCACGGCCCGCCATGATCATCGGATCGGAGGAAGCCCCAACCTTCCCGCCGATCCATTTACCAAGGCCTCGCAGAAACGCAGGCTCATGACACGCCGAGCAAAGGACCCGCTCATGGCTATAAACAGTGACACAAAACCGCTGACA
Organism: Arthrobacter sp. GW822-FHT05G07; assembly: GCF_058799755.1. NCBI lineage: Bacteria > Bacillati > Actinomycetota > Actinomycetes > Micrococcales > Micrococcaceae > Arthrobacter > Arthrobacter sp. GW822-FHT05G07. Next base: position 132,721 of record NZ_JBXALT010000012.1, read on the forward strand.
CCCGAGGAAATACCTGCCAACGGACACGTGGCAGGTACCCCGGCTGCAGCCAGCCCAACCAACCCCGCCCGCGCGGAGAACCCTGAAGAAGTCATCAGCGTCTCCCCCGACACCACCTTGGCAGCCCTCGACGCTGAGGACGGAGGCGCAGAAATCCTTCCCGATTCTGAAGAGTACGAACAGATCATGGAAGAGCTGCGCCACGCCAAGACCGAGCAGGCCGTTTCGGCCCGCCGGAACCGCAAACTTACTCTCGACAAAGTCACCTTCGGGATCACGGGCGCCATCGCCGTCGCCTTCGTGGTCTGGGGCTTCGTCGGAAGGGACAGCCTTTCCGCGACCTCCAAAGGCGCCCTGAACTGGGTCATGGAGTACACGGGCTGGCTGTTCATGGTCCTCGCATCATTGTTCGTCGTCTTCGTCCTGTGGCTTGCCCTCGGCAAGTTTGGCAACATCCCGCTGGGCAAAGACGGAGAGAAGCCTGAGTTCCGTACCATCTCCTGGGTAGCCATGATGTTCGCCGCAGGCATGGGCATCGGGCTCATGTTCTACGGTGTGGCTGAACCGCTGTACCACTACATCTCACCGCCCCCGGGCACCGTGGACGGCCGCACACCAGCAGCCATCCAGACGGCCATGGCCACATCCATCTTCCACTGGACCTTGCACCCCTGGGCCATGTACGCAGTGGTCGGCATCGCCATGGCCTACGGCACCTACCGGCTGGGCCGCAAGCAACTGGTCTCCGCAGCCTTCACATCGCTTTTCGGCATCCGCATGGTGGAAGGTCCGCTTGGGAAGTTCATCAACATCCTGGCCATCTTCGCCACGCTCTTCGGAACCGCCGCCTCACTGGGCCTCGGCGCACTCCAGATCGGCAGCGGCATGACATCCAATGGATGGCTGGGTGAGGTCGGCACTCCCGTGCTGGTGGTCATCGTCGCGATTCTGACCTTCTGCTTCGTGGCATCCGCTGTTTCAGGCATCAGCCGCGGCATCCAGTGGCTCTCCAACATCAACATGGTGTTGGCGGTTGTCCTGGCCCTTATTGTGTTCGTTGCCGGTCCCACCCTGTTCATCCTCAATCTCATCCCTTCCGCCGTGGGTGACTACGCCAGGGACCTCGCCGAAATGTCCTCACGGACCGAAGCTGTGGGAGACGACTCCCTGCGCAGCTGGATGACCAGCTGGACCATCTTCTACTGGGCTTGGTGGATCTCCTGGACGCCCTTCGTCGGAATGTTCATCGCCCGCATCAGCCGTGGCCGCACCATCCGCCAATTCGTCACCGGCGTCCTGCTGGTGCCCAGCGTTGTCAGCGTCATCTGGTTCGGCATTTTCGGCGGGGCTGCGTTCCACGTCCAGCAAGAAGCTGACAAAGCCGGCACACCGGGCCTTGTAACCATGGTGGACGGCGCGCCCTCCATCAACTTCGACGGTGCGCTCTTCGATCTGGTCAAGAACCTTGGCATGCCTGGTTGGCTGACCGCAGCCGTCATTGTCCTGGCCATGGTCCTGGTGGCGATATTCTTCGTCACCGGCGCCGACGCAGCCTCCATCGTGATGGGATCCCTCAGTTCCAATGGTGCCGAGCACCCGCGTCGAGGAGTGGTGATCTTCTGGGGAAGCCTCACCGGCGCAGTGGCAGCAGTCATGCTGCTTGCAGGCGGCGATAAACCATCGGAAGCGTTGTCAGGCCTGCAAAGAGTAACCATCGTGGCGGCGCTGCCTTTCGTGATCGTCATGCTGCTGCTCTGTTTCGCACTGGTCAAAGACCTCCGTCGCGACCCGCTGCAGTTGCACAAGCGCTTGGCCACTTCAGTGGTGGAACGAGCCATCCGGACGGGCGTCGAACAACACGGCGGCGTTCAGTTTGACCTCGTCACCAAGCACGATTGCGCTGAAAAATGCACGGAGTCCGACTGCGTCGGGGGAACACCCACGGGAACCATTCCGTTGGTTGGCAAACCCCAACTGGAATCAGACGACAAATAGCCCGGCTTCAACGGACCCTCACTTAAGACATCAGGAAGGTTTACCATGTCCAAAAACGCTACCCAGGGCACCCTTCGCCTCAACACTCAGTCCAGCGCCCAGGCCGGCAAGGATGTGACTCTTACCTTGGACTCATCCAAACCAATGACAGTGCGTATTGAGGTTGACCACTGCCCCTGCGGGTCCGAACACAACCGGGCCGGCTCCTACGTCGACACTGACTTCAGCCGCTAGAGCCCAACACAACAACTAGTCCCTACACAACAAAGCAGGCGCCGGATTCCGGCGCCTGCTTTGCTGTGTTTCCTAGAGCGTTTCCTAGAGCGCTATGGCCTATTTGGGCATCAGCACTGAATCGATCAGGTAAACCGTGGCGTTGGCGGTCTGAACACCACCGCAGATCACGTTGGAAGCTCCGTCAACCGTGAGGGCATCCTTGGTGCCGGCAACCGTCACTTCGCCACCCTGGACAGTCTTGTGGGTGCCGACGACCTGGTCCGGGGTCAGCTGACCGGGGACTACGTGGTAGGTGAGAATCTTGCTCAGCAGGGCATCGTCCGTCTTGAGCGTCTCGATTGTGGCGGGGTCGATCTTGGCGAAAGCATCGTCAACCGGTGCGAACACCGTGAATTCGCTGCCGTTCAGGGTGGAGACCAAGTCAACCTTGGGGTTGAGCTGACCCGAAACGGCGGCGGTCAGGGTCTTGAGCAGCGGGTTGTTCGATGCTGCTACGGCTACCGGGTCCTGGGCCATGCCCATTACCGAACCGGCACCGTCCGGAACCTGTGCGGCGTAACCGGCGCAGCCGGGGCCCACAAGGTTAGCGGCCGGATCCATGGCAGCGCTGGACATGGCGGAGGCCGACGGCGACGGTGCCGCCATGGAGGTTTCCGGGGCGGCAGACGAAGCAGCCGGCGTGCTGGTGGTGCTTGAACCACCACAGGCAGTAAGTCCGAGAAGGGCGGCTGCAGTGAGGCCAACGAAGGCGAGGGCGGGGCGCTTTGTGGACAACATGTCATTCTCCTTGTTTTTGGAACCAGGGCGTTGGATCCATTGGTTGGCGGGACACGGGCTGAAAGTGATGCTTTTGCTTCACTAGCGGTTTGTGTCTCATCAGCTATTCGGAGGATGGGACGGGGTGGATGGGTGCGAATTGAAAAAGTTTTTATTCGTGATTGCTGCGGCGGGGCGTAACCCGGTGACAGGATGGGCGGATGGCAATCGATGTTCGACCCGCGACGGTGTTCGATGACGTGAAAACCATGGTGGGGCCCAAGAGCCCCGATGCGAATGTGTGCTGGTGCCTGAGCTACCGGATCCCGTCGAAACTGAACCAGGAGCTCCAGAGGCAGGAGCGCGGGAAGTTCGTGAAGCAGCTGGTAGCTGAGGACCCGCCCCCAGGCGTTTTAGCCTACGACGGCGACGAAGTAGTCGGGTGGGCAGCGGTTCACCCGCGCGCGGACACCACTTTTGCGAAGAACCGCAAGATCCCCCAGGTGGATGAGAGCAACGTGTGGTCGGTCTGGTGTATTCGGGTGAGGCCCGGGCATCGCGGCAAGGGCATTTCGCACGAGTTACTGCGTGGGGCGATTGACTTCGCCAAGAGCCAAGGCGCGCCTGCCATCGAGGGTTACCCCGTGGACAACAAGGGCGGCAAGGTGGATCTGACCATGGCATACGTGGGCACCCGCCGACTGTTCGAGAAGGCCGGTTTCACAAAGGTCGCGGAAACGACGTCCGTGCTCAACGGCTTCCCCAGGGTGCTCATGCGCCTAGACCTCAGCTAGCGCCTTGTAACCGCGCGGTCATTCGGTGCGCTTCCTCGAGCAACAGTTTGCCCAGGAACTCTTGGCGGTCCGGCCGGAATCTTGACTCAATGCCTGTCAAGGAAAGAGCCCACGCCGGCCTTCCCTGCTGGTCAAACACTGCAGCGCCCATCCCCCAGCTGCCCTCAAGAATCAGCCCGGGATTTACGGAGTAGCCGGCCAAACGGGTCTGCTCCAGGTTGTCCCGCACTACGCCGGGCGGATGTCCCGCGGCAAAGTCGCCCGCATGCCCCGGCCAGTCGTTGAGCAACGATTCCTGCTCTTCGGGAGGCAGGAAAGCCATGATCGCCGTCCCTGCCGACGCGACTCCCAGCGGGAACCGCACCCCCTCGTGCAGCACGAAGGAACGCACGGGGAACGAGCCCTCCTCCCGCAACACGCACACGGTTTCGTTTCCACGACGTATGGAGAAGAAGGCACTCTCCCCTGTCTCGGCAGCCAACCGGCGCAGCGACGGCCGGGCGATGTCCTCCATGGGGAAACGTGCAGCAGCTACGGATCCCAGCAGGAAGATCTCCGGGCCCAGCACCCATTTTCCAGAGTCTGAATCGTGCTCCAACAGCCCTTCAGCAGCCAGCGACGTCAGCAGCCGGTGCACGGTTGGCCTGGTCAGCCCGGACTCACGTACCAAGCCAGCCAATGAGGTGCCTTCGGGCTTGCGTCCCACCAGGCGAAGCAGCAGGGCTACCCGGCCTACTACTTGTGCTCCCTGAACCATCACGGCACCCTTTCGAATAATTCATCCACAATATGGACACCTTTAAGCGTAGCGTCCACAGCGTGAGTCACCAACACATCCTGCCGTTGACCCGCATCCGCAAGAACCCTAGGCTCCACTACAGAGGAACTCAGTCCACAAAGTGGATACGCACAAAAAACTCAAAGAGGAGTCAAGCATGGCCAAGATCCACACCAGCGCAGCCCAAGCGCTCCATGACCTCATGGCAGACGGCTTGACCATCGCCGTCGGCGGCTTTGGCCTCAGCGGTATCCCCGCGGACCTGATCGACGCCGTCCGTGAGTCGGGCGCCAAGGACCTCACCATCGTTTCCAACAACATGGGCGTGGACGGCAAGGGCCTTGGGGTCCTGATTGAAGCGGGCCAGGTCCGGAAGGTCATCGCGCCCTACGTGGTTGAGAACAAGCTCTTCGCCGAGCAATACCTCGCTGGCCAGCTCGAGGTTGAGTTCACCCCGCAGGGCACACTCGCCGAACGTCTCCGGGCCGGGGGCGCCGGCATTCCTGCTTTCTACACACGAACCGGCGTGGGCACGTTGGTTGCCGAAGGCAAGCCGTTGGAAGAGTTCGACGGCGTGACGTACGTCCGCGAGCGCGCCATCACCGCCGACGTCGCGCTGGTCCACGCCCACACCGCCGATACCGACGGCAATCTGGTGTACCGCTACACGGCCCGGAACTTCAATCCTGTGGTCGCCACAGCTGGCAAGGTGACCATCGCCGAGGCCGAGGTCATCGTGCAACCGGGCGAGCTGGATCCCAACCACATCGACACCCCGGGCGTCTACGTGCAGCGGCTCGTCCAAGCAATCAACCGGGTCAAGGACATCGAACAGCGCACTGTCCGCCCGCGCCCGGAGGCACGGCGCGCTGAAGCACTGACGGCCTGAGGCAAAGGAGCACATCATCATGGCATGGACACGTGACCAGATGGCCGCGATTGCGGCCGAAGAACTGAACGACGGCGACTACGTAAATCTCGGCATCGGCATTCCAACGTTGGTGGCCAACAACCTGCCCGACGGCGTGCGGGTGGTGCTCCAGAGCGAGAACGGCCTGCTGGGCATGGGCCCGTTCCCGTTTGAGGGCGAGGAGGACGCGGACCTTATTAATGCCGGCAAGCAAACCGTCACCATTACCCCCGGTGGCAGCATTTTCGACTCCGCCACGTCGTTCGGCATGATCCGCGGCGGGCACGTGAAGGTGGCCATCCTGGGCGCCATGCAGGTGTCCGGGTCCGGCGACCTTGCCAACTGGACCATCCCCGGCAAGATGGTCAAAGGCATGGGCGGCGCCATGGACTTGGTGGCCGGGACGCCCCGGGTGGTTGTCCTCACCGAGCACAACGCCAAGGACGGTTCGGCCAAGATCGTCACCGACTGCACGCTCCCGCTCACGGGGCTCAAATGCGTTGACCGGATCATCACCGACCTCGCCGTTTTCGACATCGTGCCTGACGCGGAAATACACGACGGCGGCACGCGCCTGCTACTGACCCGCCTCGCACCAGGCCTCACGGTAGAAGAAATCCGCATCAAGACCGACGCGGCGTTCACGGTAGCGCTGACGGCTGAAGAACCCACGCTAGAAGGAGCACACTCATGAGCCTGAAGGATCAGTTCGGCAAAGACATCCTGCTCACGGGGTGGGGCCACAGCAAGTTCGGGAAGCTCACTGATGACACCCTGGAGTCGTTGATCGTCCAGGTGGCCGGCGAAGCCATCAAGAACTCTGGGCTGGACCCCAAGGACATTGACGAGATTTACCTCGGGCAGTTCAACTCCGGCATGTAGCCACTGGGCTTCACTTCCTCATTGGCGCTCCAGCTCTCCGCGGACCTTGCCAACGTCCCCGCAACACGCACCGAGAACGCCTGCGCTTCCGGTTCCGCGGCGTTCCAACAAGGTGCTAAAGCTGTCCTGTCTGGAACTGCCCGCAACGTCCTGGTGATCGGCGCTGAGAAGATGACCGACGCCGGCGCGGACGTTGTGGGAGCAGCGCTGCTCGGTGCTTCCTACGAGATGGCCGGTAAAGCGTCCTCCACCGGTTTCACCGGCCTGTTCGCGGAGGTAGCCAAGCACTACGACAAGCGGTACGGGGCAGGAATCAACGGCCCGGGCTTTGAAAATGGCCTCGGCGACGTCCTCGGTTCCATCGCCGCCAAGAACCATCGCAACGGCATGGACAACCCGTACGCCCAAATGCACCGGGACTTCGGCGTTGAGTTCTGTCGGACCATCTCCGAGAAGAACCCCATGGTGGCCGAACCCTTGCGCCGCACCGACTGTTCGCCGGTCTCCGACGGTGCTGCCGCCGTCGTGCTGTCCACGTCGGCGACCGGAGGCGCAACCGCACCAGTGCGGCTTGCTGGGTTCGGCCACGCCAACGACTTCTTCCCCGCAGAGAAGCGCGACCCCACGGAGTTCGCCGCCACGAGGGCTTCGTGGGAACGCGCGCTGGGCATGGCGGGCGTGGACATTGAGGACCTGGACTTCGCCGAGGTGCATGACTGCTTCACCATCGCCGAACTCATCATGTACGAGGCCATGGGTCTTACTCCCCGCGGCGAGGGCGCACGTGCCATCAAGGAAGGTTGGGTCTACAAAGACGGCAAGCTGCCCATCAACGTCTCCGGCGGCCTGAAAGCCAAGGGGCATCCGGTGGGCGCGACGGGCGTATCGCAGCACGTCATCGCCGCGATGCAACTCAGCGGCACCGCAGGAGACATGCAGCTGCCCAACGCCCGCCGCGGCGCCGTCCAGAACATGGGCGGCGTGGGCATCGCCAACTACGTGAGTGTGCTGGAAGCGCTGTAGCTAGCGGTTGCGGATCAGCGCCGCGATCTCCGTAAACCCGAGCCGCTCTGCATTCTGCAGGGCGGTTCGGCCTTGGGGGTCGCGGATGTCCGGGGTGGCTCCCGCTGCCAGGAGTTGCCGGACCACGTCCTGCTGATTGGGCCCACCATTGTTAAGCAGGATCGCTTCCTGCATGGCGGTCCACCCCAAATTGTTGACGTGGTCCACGGGCACGCCTGCTGCGATCAGAATCCGAACAGTTTCCGTGTGCCCATGCTCGCTCGCTGGGATCAGGGCAGTACCGCCGTACCGATTGGTGCTGCGAACATCCGCTCCTGCAGCCAACGTCAGCTGCAGGACCTCGTTGAAACCCTCGGCGCCGGCGTAGAGGAACGCGGAGTCCTGAATCTCGTCCTTCGCGTTGACGTTCCCACCCGCCGCGATCAGTTCGCGGACCTTCGCAGCGTCGTTGGCTTTCGCGGCGAGGATGAGGAGTCGGTCGGTTTCGATTTGGGCCTCCGGTGAGAGTTTGGCTTCCGCTGATTGTTGGGCCGGCACAGCAGCCGACGACGCCGGCCCGGGACCGGCGTTCGACGACGCGGCTTGGGTGGGGGTTGCTTGAGTCGGCGTCGGGCTGGAAGGCGACGGGGCCGCCGTCGTACATCCGGACAGCAGCCCGAGCACCAGCACGCCCGCCCCCACCACCCGCGCTTTTGTACCGAGGGCGTTCATGGCTACTTCGCTGCTGCGGCCAAGGCATCGGCGCCGGCAGTGGCGCAGGCTTCGTCGAGTGCGCCGTCGGGTGCGCCGCCAACTCCGATGCCCGCAACGGAAACGCCGTTGACCTTCAGCGGAACGCCACCCGGCAGGAAGAGGGTCCCGGGGAGGTCGGCGATGGACGGGCCGTTGCCGTTGATGCGCTTGGCGAGCTCGCTGGTTGGAGCGCCGAAGGCTGCTGCCGTGTAGGCCTTCTGCTTGGCGGCTTCGATGGTGTGCTCGGCGGCGTTGTCACCGCGAAGGAGGGCCTGGACGGTGCCGAAGCGGTCAACCAGGGCCACGGTCACGAACGGCAGCTTGTCGGCCTGGCACTTGGCCAGCGCCGCGTTGACGGCTGCGCTGGAGGCGCCCACGGAGATGCGGTTCTGGGCGACGACATTTTCCGGCGCGGGCAGGACGTCTGCGGCAACCTTCACGGGCGCTGCAACAGGCGCGGCAGCGGGTGCCACTGCGTTGGCCACGGCCGTCACTCCGCCGGTGAGCAACAATGCTCCGGCAGCTGCGGCGGCAATCATCTTCTTGGACTTCTTCACTGTGTTCTCCTCGTAGTAAGCATCGGGTACAGCTCCATGCTTCCGCGAATGTCCCCACGCCACATCGGCCGGCCGCCGTGCACGGGCTCAACCTTTCCTCCACCGGTATCAGCCAAAAGGTGGAGAGACCAACCACTCCGCGGGGACCTAGCATGGAAAGAACGCCTTCAACTGAAACCGGGAACCGCCCATGCCAACTACCCGCTTACGGCCCGAACCTGGCAACCAGCCCAGCAACCGGATCGATGGCCGTCTTGATGCCGTAGTGCATTCGGGCTTTGCCGTGCTGATGGTGGCCTCCGCGGTCAGGTACGTCATGCGTCACTCCCCCGCCGACAACCTGTGGACCGTCGCCATGGCCATAGCCGTGTGTGCGCTGTATGCGGTCACCGCCGTGCTGGCCCATCGGCAACCACGTCGGGGTAGGCAACAGCTGTGGATTCCGTGGATGGTCGCGTTAGTGGCAGCATGGGCCGCGCTGGTGGTGGTCGCTCCGAGCTTCGCCTGGTGTTCCTTCGCCATCTTCTTCCTCACGCGCACGGCCTTCCGGGGATGGTCGGGCTACGTGGCGGGCGGTGCGACGGCGGCCGCTACCGCCGTCGGCCTCTTCCGGATGAGCGACTGGACGGACATCGCCATGCTGCTCGGGCCCCTCGCGGCGGGCGCCCTGCTCACGCTGATCTACGACAAGATTGAACGCGACGCGGCACTGCAACGCAGGCTTTTCGACGACGTCACCCAGGCCCAGGAGCAACTCGCCGCCAAGCAACGTGAAGCCGGAATCGCCACCGAACGCGAGCGCGTTTCGCAAGAAATCCACGACACCGTGACCCAAGGCCTGGCCAGCAGCCTGCTCCTCCTTGAGGCGGCCCAACGGTCATGGCCAGCCGAAACCGCCCATGACGACGTACGCAAGGCAACGGATTTGCTCAGACGCAACCTCGCCGACACCCGCAGCCTGGTGCACGAACTCTCCGCCCCCGGCCTCGAGACGGGTCCGCTCCCGGAGGCCTTGGAACATGCAGCACGGCAATATGTGGATAACATCAGCGTCCAGGTCACCGGTGAGCCTCAGCCCCTTCCTTCCGAGGTGCGGCATGCCCTGCTCCGCGTCACGCAAAGCGCAGCTGCCAACATCAAACTCCACGCCCACGCGAACCACGCCAGTGTGACTGTGGGGTACCTTCCGGACGCGGTCACCCTGGACGTGTTCGACGACGGCCGCGGCTTTGATCCCGCAGCGTTGCCTCCGCCGTCGGCAAACGGAGGATACGGCCTGCGGGCCATGCGGCAGCGGGTTGAACAGTTGGGCGGAGAATTATCTGTGGAGAGCTCGCCCGGCGAAGGAACCATCATCGCGGCGCAGTTCCCGCTGACCCGGCCTGCTGATCCGGAAAACGCTCCGAAGGAGGCCCGATGAACAGCATCTCCGTGCTCCTCGTGGACGACCACACCGTAGTCCGGAGCGGACTCAAGGCGCTGTTGGGCACCCAAGGCGATATCGCCGTCGTCGGGGAAGCGTCCTCCGGTGAGGAAGCCCTGGAAGCCGCCCAAGAGCATATGCCCGCGGTAGTCCTCATGGATTTGGCCATGGGTGCCGGGATGGATGGCATCGAGGCCATCAAGCAACTCCGTCAGCGGAACCCGAAGCAGGCCGTCATCGTGTTCACCACCTACGATTCGGACGCCGACATCGTCCGCGCGGTGGACGCCGGAGCCATGGGCTATTTGCTCAAGGACGCGGCCCCGGAGGAGATCTTCGCGGCCGTTCGGGGCGCTGTGCAGGGGAAGAGCGTGATGAGTGCGCCGGTGGCTTCGCGCCTGTTCCAACAATTGCGGAATCCTGATGAGATCCTCACTCCCCGCGAAGCAGAGCTGCTCAGCCTCCTCACCGAAGGCCTCAGCAACCGCGACCTCGGGAAACGGCTGTTTATCTCGGAGGCAACTGTCAAAACCCACCTCGCGCACATCTACGCCAAATTGGGTGTCGAAACGCGTGCCGCAGCAATTGCCACAGCTATCCGGCGAGAGGGGATGCGGTAAAGGCGGCTGGTTGGATACGCTGACCGTATGTCGGACGTAGCGGATCGCAAAATGTTCAAAAACCCGGGAACTGCTTTGCTGGTCCGGGGAGTCCTTTCCATAGTTTTCGGCCTATTGATCATTGTTTTGCCCAGCGCCACCGCATTGGTGGTAGTTGTCATGTTCGGAGTTTTCGCAATCATTGACGGCATTACCAGCGTGGCGCATTACTTTTACGACCCCGCCGGCCGTTCCCGCTGGACCGTAGTAGGTGGGTTCATCTCCATTGCGGCCGGCATTGTGGCAATTGCCTTGCCGGGAATCACGGCAGCAGCAATCGGTGTCCTCATTGGCTTGTGGGCCCTGGTCCTGGGCCTTTCCCAAATCATCCTGTCCCTTGCCGCGAGGAATTTTATCCGGAGCTGGGGTATCTGGCTCCTGACGGGCCTGGTGACCACCGTGTTCGGGATTGTTGTGCTGGTGAATCCGGGTCTCGGTCTGCTGAGCCTGGTGTGGATGTTGGCAGGGTTCGCGATTGTGACGGGCTTGCTGTTGCTCGCGTCCGGCATCGGGCTCCGCAAGCTGGCCACTTCACCGCCGTTGTTCGCCCGCTGACCCTGAGAGTCCCCCGGGTAAAAAGCCGTCAGGGGATGCGCTCAGCGCCAAGTTCGGTAAGTTAGTGGCTGTGAAGATAGCAACCTGGAATGTGAACTCCCTCCGCGCCCGTGCCGACCGCGTTGAAGCCTGGCTTGAGCGCAGCGACTGTGATGTCCTTGCCATCCAGGAGACCAAGTGCAAGGACGAGAACTTCCCGTGGGAGCTCTTTGAACGCATGGGTTACGAGGTTGCGCACTTTGGGGTGAACCAGTGGAACGGCGTTGCCATCGCTTCCCGTGTGGGTTTGGACGATGTGCAGCGCACCTTCCTGGACCAGCCGGCGTTCGGCAAGGCAGGCAAGGATCCCGCACAGGAAGCCCGTGCCATCGCAGCCACCTGCGGCGGCATCCGCATCTGGAGCCTCTACGTGCCCAACGGCCGTTCACTGGACGACGAACACATGCCGTACAAGATCAAATGGCTGGACGTCCTGCAGGGCCACGCAGCCGAATGGGTAAAGTCCGAACCGACCGCCCAGATCGCACTCATGGGTGACTGGAACATCGCTCCCTTCGACGACGACGTGTGGGACATCGAGCTCTTCCGCAACAACAATTACACCCACGTCAGCGAACCCGAGCGCGCCGCCTTCCACGCCTTCGAAACAGCCGGATTCACCGACGTCGTCCGTCCCTACACTCCGGGCCCGGGCGTCTACACGTACTGGGATTACACGCAGCTGCGCTTCCCCAAGAAGGAAGGCATGCGCATCGACTTCTGCCTCGCATCACCGGCTCTGGCATCGCGGGTCACCGGCGCTTCCATCGACCGCGAGGAACGCAAGGGCAAGGGCGCTTCGGACCACGCTCCCGTCATCGTAGAGCTTGCAGACTAAGTACAAGGTCACTGACGAAAGGGGCGGCTGACATGACTGGAAACCTGTATCGGGGCCAGGCAGGTCTGCCGTTCTCGTCGTCGCTGCGCATTTACGAGCCCCTCGAGGCCTTCCCGCCCGAGCAGCAGCGCCAACTCGTGGCGGAGGGCAGCAAGGCGGGTTCCCGGGCCGCCATCGAAAATGCGGAGCTCCAAGCCTCCCTGGGACGCATCACGCGCTCCGGCGGTGACCCCTTCCCCACCGGCCGCACTGACCTGGTGCGCATGACGCGGGTGCCGGGCGGACGGCACGCGGCGGGGTCGGCGACGGCGGCGAATAAAGAAGATCACGACGCCGGACGGCTGCTCTACTGCCCCAGCCAGCTGGTGATTCGGGCCGGCCTGGCAGCGAACGCGCTCATGGACGGCGTGCACAGTCCGCTGGCCGATCTTCTTATTCCGGTATCGCAGCGGGACAAGCACCAAATCAGGATCGATCGCATCAATGCCGGGGAAGACGCCAAACGCGTGCATACCCGAGCCTCAACCTGGGGAATCCCGTTCAGTTGGTTCTCTCTCTTCACCGAGTCGGACCGCAAGGACGTGGTGGAATCCGAGGGGCGCATTCTGACCGTCCGGGTATGGACACCCATCACTGAGGCCCTGGACCGGGCACGCTTCGCCGTGGCCCACCTGGCTTTGGCAGCGCCGGACTTGGACATGCTGGACGACCTGACGCAGCTCACGGAATGGCTGGAACTTTTCCATGTTCAGTCCATGGTGGAGCTGGATTATGGTGCCGTAGCTGACAAGGTGTACCCGGACGAATCCCCCATGGATGTCCGGCTCGGCATCGAGTGCTTGGCTGAAGGCGACATGACCGGCGCGGCAGCTGCGTACCGACGGCTCGCCTCGCGGTGGATTCCCATCCGGCAGTTGGCGCGGGCTTCCTAGCTTGGCTGTCCAGGAAAGGTGGGCGGGGCTGTTGTCTCCCGGACAATCAGCTTGTGGGGTGCCACCTCTGAATGCACCGCTCCCGGGTTGCCGTCCAGCTCATCCAGGAGCATTTTGGTGGCCAGCTCCGCCTGATTGTCGGGCCGTTGGCCCACGGTTGTGAGCCCGATGGACGACGAGAAGTCATGGTCGTCGATCCCGATGACTGAGAGGTCCTGCGGCACCCTGACGCCGTGACGCCCCGCCTCGAAAATGACGCCCATCGCCATCTCGTCGGACGAGCAGAAGATGGCTGTCGGTTTACGGCCGGGCTGACTCCAGAGCCGGTTGAACGCCTGCTGTCCGCTGGCGACAGTGAAGTCCCCCCATTGGTCCCATTCAGGACGGACTGCCAGGCCGGCGTCGGTCATCACTTCCTGGAAGGCGCGGATACGCACGCGGGGAACGTCGAAGTTCAGGTCCGTTTCATCGTCGCCATGAAGCAAAGCGATGTCCTTGTGGCCCAGGTCCAGCAGATGCCGCACGGCGGTGGACGCGGCGTCGTAATCATTGATGCCGATGTACGCGCAATCCTCAACATGACCACCCACCACTACCAGCGGGATGTCGATCTTGTGGAGGTGTTCCAGCTCTTCCTCGGTCAAGGACATGCATAGCACCAGCAGGGCATCTATCTGCTTGTAGACCATGGTGGAACTGAAGAGCCGCTCACGGTTGCTGCCGTGGCCGCCCAAATTGAACAAGGACAGGTTGTACTTGCGGGAATGCAGTTCCCGGTCTGCGCCTTCGATGGCCTTGGAAAAAAACCAGCGACTAACGAAAGGGGCCAGCACGCCGATGGTGCGTGTGCGGCCCGTCGCCAGACCCGAGGCCGACGACGACGCCACGTACCCCAGGGAACTGGCTACTTCGAGGATCTTTTCTCGGGTTGCTGGAGACACCCGGGGCAGTCCGCGGACCGCCCTGGAGACAGTGGCGGTGGAGACTCCGGCAGCCGCTGCGACGTCCTCGATGCTAACGCCCGTATGGCCGCCGCGTTGGGATCTACCCGTTGTTTTTGACACAGGCTCCCCTCTCCGGCCGCCGTTGCTCCGCCTTCACACCTTAATTGTGGACTTGTGGTTTGCAGCCCTCGGTTACGCGGCGACGTAATGCGCAACGCAACCGAGGCTGCGGTTCCTACCCCTTGAGGCCACCGGAGAGCAGGCCGCGCACGAAGTAGCGCTGCAATCCGAAGAACACCAGGAGCGGGACGATGATGGAAACGAATGCCGCTGCCGGGTTGAGGTAGTCCCTGGCGCCACGAGTACCGGAGATCTCAGCCAGACGCTGGGTAATCGGGGCCACGTCGGCTGTTCCACCGGAGAACACCAGCGCCACCAGCAGGTCATTCCACACCCACAGGAACTGGAAGATTGCCAGGGAAGCAAGCGCAGGCACCGACAACGGCAGGATGATCCGCCAGAAGATGGTGCTGTGTCCGGCACCGTCCACCCTTGCTGCTTCAATGACTTCACCGGGAATCTCGGAGATGAAGTTGTGGAGCAGGAAGATGCCCAGCGGGAGGCCGAACATGGTGTGAGCTATCCACAGCTGCGCGTACGAGCCCGCGGGGAGTTGCAGGGTCTGCGTGAAGAATTGCAGGAGCGGAATCAGGGCCATCTGGAGCGGGATGATCTGCAGGGCAAAGACGAAGATGAAGAGTGCGTCACGGCCCTTGAACTTCCCCCATGCGAAAACGTATGCGGCCATTGACGCCAGCACCAGCACAAAGATGGTGACCGGGATGACGATGGCTATGGAGTTGACGAAGTACTGGGAGAGGTTGGCAGATTGCGAGCCGGCCGGGGTCAGGACGTCCGCGTAGTTCTTGAACGTGAAGTCCCAGTCAACAAAGGCATTCCACCAGCCGTTGGAGCGGGGACCCACCTGCTTGGCGGCCGGACGGAACGAGGTGACAAACAGGCCGAACGTCGGCACGGACCATACGACGGCGATGATGATCGCTGCCGCTGTTGCCCACTTGGAGGTGAGCTTCGTCTTGACCCGACGCATGATCGGCTGGGCGTCCTCCGTGGGATCGGATCCAGGACGCTGCCGGGTGGCCTTCGAGGCCTCTTTCGGGGCTGGCGTGGCTGTCAATGGATCTCCCTTTGCTTGCGAAGGACTCGAGCGTTGTACACGACGATCGGCAGCACCATCAGGAACAGGATCAGGGCCAGTGCGGCACCTCGTCCTGGCTCACCGGCACGGAAAGCCTGCGTGTACATTTCGTTGGCAACCACGGACGTGTCGTAGTTGCCTGCCGTCATGGTTCGGACAATATCGAAGACCTTCAGCGTGGCGATGGTAATGGTTGTGAGCACCACCACCAAGGCTCCGCGGATACCGGGGACCGTGACATTGCGGAACTGTTGCCAGGCGTTGGCCCCATCCAGACGGGCTGCTTCGATGAGCTCCACGGGGACACCCTTGATAGCAGCGGAGAGAATCACCATGGCAAAGCCGGTCTGGATCCAGACCATGACGATGATGAGGAAGATGGTGTTTTCCGGTGCGTCCAGAAGGAACTGCTTGGGATCCATGCCCAAGGCGTCCCGGAAGAAGTTGATGACACCGGTCTGCTCGATGTTTGGACCGCGGTAGTCATATACGAGCTTCCAAATGATGCCTGCGCCCACAAAGGAGATGGCCATCGGCATGAAGACCAACGACTTCAGAACCCGCTCGCCACGGGCTTTGTCGATGAACACTGCATATGCAAGTCCAAAGCTTGTGGACAGCAAGGGAACCAGGACGGTCCAGATGACGGTGTTCCGCAGAGTGGTCAGAGCCTCTGGCTGCGTGAACATCCAGACAAAGTTGTCAAAGCCGTTGCCGTTGCCACTGGCATCCGTGAACGCCAGCATTGACGTGCGAATGGCCGGATAAACAAGGCCCACCAGCATCAGGATCGCGGCAGGGGCAAGGAAGCCGGCCACGGTGACTTTGTCCTTGACTGATTTCGGAGCCCTGTCCACCAGCAACATGATGAGGCCGATAACCGCTGCGAATATCGCCAGGGCTATCACTACTTGAAGGAGTTTTTCTCCTATAAATTCCATACCCAACCTCCGGGGCGTGAGTGAATCACTAAGTTCCGGGAAAAGCGCTGCCTCCCCGCCTGGGAGTTCCAGTCAGGGGAGGCAGCACTTTGGGAGTTAGCTCTTAGGCCAGCTGGATTCGATGCTGTTGGCAACATCCTGCGAAGACGTGCCGTTGATCCACTGCACGATGCCCTTCCAGAAGGAGTTGGAACCAACCGCACTCGGCATCAGGTCAGAGCCGTCAAAGCGGAACACAGTCTCGGGGTCCTGAAGGATCTGGACGGTCAGTTTGTCGAGGTCGGACTGTGCGTTGTTGGGATCCAGGCCCTTGTTAGCACTGACGACGCCGCCAAGCTTGACGCGGTTGTTGGCAAAGTCGGCGCTTGCCAGGTAGGCCAGGAACGACTGAACCTCTGCAGTGTCCTTGTATGCGCCCACCATTTCGCCGCCACCGGTGACTGCCTTGCCCTTGCTTTCGTCGATCGGCGGGGTGATGAAGGCCCACACGTCGCCATCTTCAGCAACGTTGGTTCCTGCAGGCCAGTTGGCTGCCTGGAAGTTGGCCTGGTGGTGCATGGCGCACGTACCATCCAGGACCGGCTGGCCAGCCTGGGCGAAGCCGGTGCTCAGGATCGAGCGGACGTCACCGAAGCCGCCGTTGACCATTTCCTGGTTGAGCAGGATATCGCCGGCCTTGTTGAAGGAATCAACGATCTTGGGGTCGTTGAAGGGGATCTGGTGAGCTACCCACTGGTCGTAAACCTCGGGGCCATGCGCACGCAGGACGACGTCCTCGATCCAGTCAGTGCCGGGCCAGCCGGTAGCCTCACCGGACTCGAATCCTGCGCACCACGGCTTCATGTTCGGGTCATCCGCGGCAATCTTCTTGGACAGCTCGATCATTTCGTCCCACGTCTTGGGGACTTCCCAGCCCTTGTCCTTGAAGGTCTTGGGCGCGTACCAAACAAAGCCCTTGACGTTGGCCAGCATCGGAGCGGCGTAGTACGTGCCGTCCACGGTGCCGTACTTCTTCCAGTCAGGGGACCAGTTCTTGTCTACAAGATCGGAGACAGTCTTCGGAGCTGGCTTCAGGTAGCCTGCCCGTGCTTGGGTGGCCAGAAGACCGGGCTGCGGGAAGATCGCCACATCAGGGGCGGTGCCGGACTGGGCACGGACACCGATCTGCGTTTCGAATTCCTTGCTGCCCTCGTACTTAACGGTGATGCCTGTGCAGTTCTCGAACTGCGCCCAGGATTCCTCGAGGTTGGTGGCTTCAATGTCCACGATGGTGGAGTAGACGGAGACGGTCTTGCCGTCATGCTTGCCATAGCTTTCGTAGGCGGAGCAATCCTCCGAGCCGGCGGTGGATCCTCCACCGCCACCATCTCCGCTACAGGCGGAAAGGGTAAGTGCCAGAACACCGGCGGCTGCGACCGGTAGCAGGTACTTGGTTTTCTTCATGCTAAAGACTCCTCGCTGAGTACAAAGATTCGGCGGCGCAATTGATGTGGTGACGCTCACACTAGTCATTGTCTGCGTCGGAATGCAAGCGCTTACACGTAACGTAACCGCATCGATACCAAGTAGCCTGACTTTCGCTGCGGAGAGCTGGGTAGCCGGGCCTAAGCGGGCATTTGCGGTCGGGCTTCACGCTCCGCCATTGGACATGTCGATTTGATTGCCTACTATTGCCTATGGAAAAGTAGGAATCGTGGATGAACTTGAAGCACTGCAAACCATTGGCCGCCTGATCAAGGAAGAACGCCTGGCGCAAGGGCTGAGCCAGGTTCAGTTGGCCAAACAGGCGGGAACCGCCATCAAGACCGTTCGGACGTTGGAGTCCGGAACGCGGCGCACACAGGAAATCAACCAGCGCAAGCTTGAGCATGCCCTGGGCTGGAGGGCAGGGTCTGTTTCAGAGGTCCTGAAAGGCAAGTCCACCTTCGCTCCGGACATGATCACCCCCGACGACATGCGATCGGGGGACGAATCACGTCAAGGACCTCCGCGCGTTACCGTTCCCAGCGCTCCCATAGCCCGCGCCTCGCACCTCTCCGACGAAGAGCTCCTTGCCGAGCTCACCTACCGGATGATGCACCGTAACAGGGACTAAAAGAGTTAGTTGATGGCTTGGCGCCGCACCATCTCATTGATCCAACTCGGAGCGAACGGCGATGTGCAGTTAGGCGGCGTAGGGTAGTCCTTCAGCACTTCCAGGCGCTCACCGATGTCCAAGGCCCTGGCACGGTGCTCCGGGAACTCAATGCCGATCTGTGCCAAGCAGTGGTTCATGGCCCACTGAAGACGGTCCGGAGCGTCCTTCATGTCGGCCTCGATGATGTCGAGCAGCTGCACGATGTCCAGGCCTTCCGGCTTCCTGACCACCCTTTCGGACGTCAGCGCCCATCCGGCACTCGCCACCACAGGATCGGGATCGGAGAACCAAGCCAATCGCAGATCTTCGGAGTGCGGGCTTTTCTTGACGACGTAGTTCACCAGCCAGTCCTGCACTTTGGGCGTCCGCGCTTCACGCAGCATGCTGTCCAGCTCGGCCCGCCCAAAGGCCTTGGGACGGCAGATCAGAAGTGCCAGCAATTTGGCAGCGGTGTCGCCCGTGTCCCAGAGCTCCCGCGCGAGATCCTGTTGGGTCTTCAGCCGCTTCGCGACGGCACGCAGTTTGCTGAGGTTTACCCCGTGGTCATCGCCGTGTTTTTCATTCACTTCGCGAGCCCGGGGTTCTTCCAGTGCGGCCAGTTCCGCCATAAGCCCGGCCACGGTGGTCTCGAGCAGAGATTTGTCAGGCGCAGATGTTGAAGCCACTGTTGTTCCAGCCACTGGGGCCTCCTGTCCTTCGGTATGGGATTCAGGCTACCCGCAACTGAGAGCGCGAGGGCAGCCCACGCCAATGCGATTCACACCAGTGAAGGGCCCTCAGGAAGTGAGCGAGCCCCTGACGATGCTGACGCTGGAGTGGCCGGGATTTCCGTCCAGTGGTTCATCCGAAACGTCGACGATGGGGAAATCGGCCAGATTCAGGTCCGCCGGAAGCGGGAAGGTACCTGAGTCCGACTTCATGATTCCCAGACTGATCAGCCGTGTGAGGTCCGTGCCAATAAGCCAGACCTCCTGGTAGCCCTGCGCTTCTTCTTTGCTCAGTTTCACTTCCAGGGTTCGCGTTCCATCAGGGGACTCAAGGACTGTCGCCGATCCTGTAGCAGTGTGCTGGGCAAGTGGCGTCAGCTCTGCTCGTGCCAACGGCGTTGCCGCCTGGTTGATGTTCCACAGGGTTGCACCGGCGATGACCAAGGCACCTGCTGCGGCGACCGCCAGCCAGGTCCCGCGGCGTTGCCACCCTTGGGGACGTTTCTTGACGGAATTTATGTCCGCGGGTGGTGCTGCTGGTTGCTCTGGTTCGGTTGGACCGTTAATGCCGGGCTTGCTGGTTTCAGTTCCTGTTGCAGAGCCCGCTGCGGAACCCAAGGGGTCTTCCCGGATTGCGTCCGACAAACCCAGTTCCCGGTGAATCCCACTCCACACACTGGGCCCGGGCACCTCAAGGGTGCTGCTGTCCGGCGTGGTTTTCATGGCGTCAACGGCGCGGCGCAAAGCGGCGTACTCCGCCGAGCAGGCATCGCAGCCGCTAAGGTGCTGCCGGCCCTCCTCATCGAGCCAGTCACCGTAAAGCGCCAGGAGGCTCAACTCTTCCGGATCAATGTGCGGCATGGTCAACCTCCAGTCTGCTTCTTAGGTGGATCAAGCTGCGCCGAATGTGGCTTTTGACGGTACCAAGCGGTAGTTCAAGCCTGCGGGAAATCTGCTCGTGCGTCAGGTCTTCATAGAATGCCAATTTCATGATGGCGCCCTGCGGTTCACCAAGCCGGTCGAGTTCGCCGTCCAGGAGCAGCCTGTCGGCCAGCACCTCCACAGCTCCCTCCGTAGGACCTCCGCCGCCGGTGTCTTGGACCTGGGCGACGGCAAGGACTCTACGAACTTCCCGGTTCGACGCTGAGTGGGCGTCCGCAATGACGTGGCGTGCAATGCCCACTATCCATGCCGGCAGGCGCGCGACCTCGGGGTTGAAGGTGTCCCGTGAACGCCACACCCGGATAAACACCTCTTGGGTGACGTCGTCGGCCGCGGCACGGTCCCTCAAGGACCTCAAAGCGAGCGTGTGAACCAGCGGGGCAAACTGCCTGTAAGCAGCCACAAGTGCAGACTCATCCCCCGCCGTGAATGAGGCGGTCAACGTATCGTCCCACTCGGAAGAAACCTCGTTTGGGGATACCAAAGGAGACTCCTTCCCGGCGTCAGCGACGAGGACCACGGCCGGGTTGGGGTGCTTATTCAAGGACCGCGGTGACAATCACATTGTCGCTGTAGTCCATTCGTTCGTCCAGCCATCTGCCGCCGCAGGTGACCACTTTGAGTTCGTGCGGTCCGGTCCGGCGGAACAGCGAGTCGCCGTCAAAGGCGTCCTTGGCCATCAGCGTGACGGAGACAACCCGATAGTTGAGTGCGGGAGCACCCTCCCGCCCTACGGTTATCAAGGTTCCGGCCGGCAAGGATTTCAGCTGGGAGAACGGCGCCTGGTCAGAGGTGGTGTCGATGTGTCCGGCCAGGACAGCTGTGCCTTCCGCGGCTCCGGGGGCGGATCCGAATCGGTACCATCCGGCCTGGTAGAAGGTCTCCGGTATCTCCATAGCCCCACCGGGCGCGACCCCCACGGGGATAACGGCCATGTCAATTGACGTTCCGGCCACCTTGAGCGACACCGGAGGGGGAACCGCCGCCGGCTGCGTGGGAGTTGCGCCCTTCAGCGAGACTTCGGCAGGTGGTCGGGACGGCTCGGCCGGTGGCAGCGACGGTTGAGTCTGCTGCTCGCTGGGGTCCGGGCCGCTTGCCTCACTGGAAGAACTACCGGCCGTCAACGGTGTCGCGGTTCCGCATGCCGTCAGAACGAGCACTGCCATCCCGGCGAGCGCCGCCACCCGGCGGCTTCGGCTTGGCTTACTTGGTGTCATAACGGTTGTTTCCTGGCGTCTACGGCCGGATGCTCCGGCTGCCGTGATTGATGCGGGGTCCTGGCCGTCGTTACCGGACGACCAGGACCTGTTCCGCTCTTATGTCATGCCGTTGCCTTGGCCTTAGGACTTCCTTGCGGCGGAAGTGCGAACCTTTCCAAGCCCCACGACGATCAGCAGCAACGTTGCCGCCGCGAGTCCGCCGCCCAGAACCATCAGTTCTGTCGGGACCATCTGTTCTGTCGGGACACTGCCCGATGAGCCGTCCAGGGCGCCTGGTACCGATCCGGGAGCCGAATGCAGCCCGTCAATGGTCTGCACCGCTAGTTGAAGGTTCTTGTCAGTCAGGCTTCCCCACGCATAGACGATGGTGTGCGTGCCTTCGGACACCGTCACATCGGCCGGGCCAATGACAGGTGCTGTCGTACCCGCTGCGGCCACTGCGGCCGAAATCGTACCCGGGTCAAGGGTGAGCGTTTGCTCATTGGGGTTGGCCAGGTTGGTCACCACGGCTGTGCCGCCGGCAAGCACATCCACAGCTGGCGCCGCGGCCGTGTGCCGGACCGTCAGCTTGCCCTTGCCGGCATCGATGCGCGAGACGTCGTTCGTGAAGAAGTTCGCGGTTGGCTTCCCGGCCGCATCGAGGTTGGCGACGGCGGTGTAGTTGCCGTTCGCCGCCAAGGTCACCGTCACCGGCCCGATAACGGGGGCAGAGGCATCGGCAGCGTCCGAGGCGGTAATGGCCAGATCGTAGGCACCGGGCGGAAGTGCCAAGGGCCCGGCCAGAGTGCCGGGAGCGAAGTCATCCAGGGTTCGTGCTCCGTTGACCCAGACGTCAACGGTTAACCCAGGCACTCCGTGCAGTACGGACAGGTGCGCGTCACCCTCCGCCGCCTGTGCGGGGACAGCCAAGACGATTGCTGCTGCCAGTGCTGCGGCGCTGGCTCCTGCTCCTGCCGTAAGTATTCTGCTGCGCATATCCTTCTCCTCAATCGGCCCGACGTGCGGGGATTTTGCTGATACCCCTACTACCGACACAAGGCAGGCTATGGATGCGGATGCGCTGTATTTTTGTGGATGTTTTCTCTGCGTGCGCCTTGTCAGCGGACCCTTTCGGCCTTGGTGAACTTGGATCGGGCACCGGAGACCATGTGCACCAATACCGGGGTCTTTTGTCCGATCACAAGGTCCAGCGCTTCAACCAGCTGCGACACTTCCGCAGCGAGGAGGTGGGGCGCCACTCCTTGCCTCGGTTGAATGCGGATGCGCAGGCCCGGTTTGCCCTTTACCTCCAGTGTCGCCACGGATGCACCAGCGAGGTCGGTCCGTTCAGACAAGGCTGCCCGTAGCGCCTGTTCAGCTACGCCACCACCGATCCGGACTTCGCCGTCCACGTCGCTGTCGTCATCGCTGGCCACCAGCAAGTTGGCCCTGCCTTTGCCCTGCTGTGACAGCCAAGCGATCATCGCAATGATGATCGCCACGAGGATCAGGCCTGCCACAATCCACAGCCAGCTTTCTTCGCGTCCGGGGAGGTGCGTCTGCCGGAAAGCATTTTCGGCGCCTGCCCACACGGAAGCCGACCAACCATGCCACCAAGTAGCCACTGCCGGCACAGTAGCCAGCAGCAGGAGAAGCAGCCCGATGGCCAGCAGTTTCACACCGATGATGAAGAGCAGTACGCGGTTGAGGGCACGCGGTGTTCCGTTCACGCTCCGATCACCCCCGACGACGCCAAGTTGACCCTGACAGCAGGCATCGGCACGGGCGACATTTCTTCAAGTTCAGCCTGCACGGCAGTCAGCACTGCTTCTTCGCTGACCCGGCTGCCCGAGGTTGGCCGCACGTTCACCACAACCAACTGTCGCGAGACAACTACCATGACTTGTTCCTGGGTAACGTTCGCGGCAGTTCGTGCACGACGTGCCAACGCAGAGGCCAGGACTTCGTCATCAACCACGACGGCGGTCCGCGGGTCCCGGAGCAAGTGACGGGCGCGTCGGCCCGGCAGAACAGCGTGGAGGAGGAAGAAGAGGCCGACCATGGCAATGACCGCACCACTCGCACCAAGCAGCAGGGGTGAGATGCCTTCCGGGAGTGCGATGATGCGCTCTGCCGCGGTGGTGGGGTCGATCAGCCAAGGTGGCTGCCCAATGGCGCGGACACCTGCTTCGAGGAGTGCATAGACACACAGGATGATGACGAGGACAGCCGCAATCACGGACGCACCCGCGCGTGACGAATGCGTCTCGCGGCGCAGGATACGGCTCATGTCGGGGTCTTCCCCGGCCACCGGGCTGGCTCCCGCGTTCGGGTCCGTTGCCTTCATTTGTTGTGTTTCCTGATCCTGGGTCACTGGACGCGGCCTCCCTCAGTGACGTGTGCTCCGCTGATCCTGATATCCACCCTGCTGAGTTGGGAGCCGCTGAGCCGCGTGACGGTTTCAAGAACGAAAGCCTTGGCCGCCACGGCACGGTCCCAAATGGACCCTCCAAATCCTTGGACACGCTGCGGATCACGCAACACCTCGGTCAAAGCCGGGACGCTGATAGGTGCCACGATGGACAAAGCCAGCAGGCCGTCGTCGTCCGCCCAATCAGCGCGGATGTCGCTGGCCTCAACGCCGAGCGCCTCCGCTGCAGCGGCCCGAGCCAACGATGTCAATGCCTGGGTACTGATCCGGTTATGGCCGGCCAGGCTGGTGGTGAACTCCACAGCCTCAGCCACGCTCATGACGAAGAGCGCCGGCCCGTAATGGCGTCCAGCACACTGCGAAGATCCAGCTTGCCCTCAGCCGCGCGGCCGAACAGCGCGCCGATGCCCATGAACAGCAGGGAGATCAGGAAACCCCATAACCCGAACGAGAAGGACATGAAAGCTACAAAAGCGCCGATAGCGATTCCCACCACGGTCATGCTCATTGGAGTGCATCCCTTTCCACTACCACTGCCTTGGCTCCGGCGGGTTTGGCCGGCGGTGCAATGAAGACATCGGTGATCTCGATATTGACCTCGATCACTTGAAGGCCAACCAGTTCCTCCACGGCGCGGTACACCGCAGCCCTGACTTGGTTGGCAACGCCGTGCAGGGGATGGCCGTAGAGAGCAACCAACGTGATATCCACCGCCACCTGGGTCTCCCCGACCTCAGCGCGGACGCCTGCTGCATGGTCGGAGCTGCCGACGGCGTCGCGAATGGCACCCAGCGCACGGGACGGAGCCGAGCCCAAGGAGTAGACGCCGGGCACGGTGCGGGCAGCGATACCCGCTACTTTGGCGACGGCCGCCTCGGAGATGATGGTGCGTCCGGTCCCAAGGATTTCGCCCCCGGGCACGGGATCAAGCTGCACGTTCTGGTCTTCCATGGAGCACTCCCCTTCTCTTGAGTACCACCCTAGCGTCTAGCTCCGACGCTTTGGGAGAAGCGTCGGAGAGTGGGGTGCGCGCGGCGGCGGCTGCTCGCAGATCTGCTCGGTTCAGTCCTGGATGGGAGAGCGCCAGCGATGAGGCCTTCGCCCACATCCACGTTATCCACAGGCTGGAATTCGTGACTGGGTCGCGGCAGTTCGCCCCACCTAGACTGGCCGACACATCACCAAAAACAGCTGTTGGGGAGCCTGTCATGCCGCGCCATTCGTTCACGTCTTCGCCTTTTGTCCGCACTCTGCCAGCGGTTTGTGCCCTCGCGGTTGCGATGCTTCTGAGCGGCTGCGCGAGCGGCTCCACACCCAACAGCGCAGCTTCCCAAACAGGCTCGACGACGGCGGCGCCCACCCCAAGCGCCTCGGTCCCCGCAGCGTCGGCTACTCCGTCTGCCGCCCCTGTGTACAAGCCCGCCGACGCGACGGGGAAAGCACAGAACGTGCCCGTTCCCGTGATGCCCGAGCTTGCGAAGGAGAACTCGAAAGCCGGGCTGGAGGCGTTTATTGGGTACTGGTACGCGCAGCTAAGCTACAGCTACGAGACAGGGTCCACAGAGCAGCTGACGCCTTTGAGTAGTTCGACGTGCGCCTTATGTACGTCACTCCGTAAAGGGGTCGAGAGTGGCTGGCAAGATGGGCGCTGGATCGTCGGAGGCGCAATCAGATCAGCGACCGTTGAGGCTGACTTTGATCCGTCAATGACCACGCAAGTCGCCGCAGTGCAGGTAATCCAGGAAACGATTGAGATCAGGGCACAAGATGGGTCGCTTTATCAAGAGCCAACCGCCCCCACGAACTCGGCAAGTCGGGCCGCGCTGACCTTTGAGGATCAACGGTGGCTACTGATCGACCTTGGTCTGATCCGCTAGCACTATGCAAAATTCCAAGCGCATCACTGCAGCCCTTCTAGCCTGCACGTACGTTCTGTCGGCCTTCTACTGCGGCATCGCCATAGCCAAAGATTCAAAGATAGACATCGGCTACGTCGATAACGGGCTGAAACTGAAGGGAACTCAGTGGACCAAGGATCAGGTCAACGGCACATTCACGCCGTTTGTTGGGGGCAGTACGGCTGGTACCGAGGACCCCAATCAGTACATGGCCGATACCCACTGCCGCGCCGACGGCCCCGACACCAAAGACCCGGGCTGCGATGCCCTGGACTGCCCGGCAACCACACCCGCAGGCGAGGAAGGCACTCCGGTCATCTGGAAAGAAGCACCCAAAGCCATCACCAACCCCGGCTGGACCGACTGGATCCCCGTCAGCGGACCCACCTGCCTCTACGACCCCCAACCCGAGAACGTCCTGGCCAACATCGCCGCCCGGATCCTGAACGACTTCCGCCAACTCCCCCTCAACCCCGGAAACCTCGAAGCCCAACCCTTCCCCCACACCCTCAAAGGCGGACCCACCAACTTCTACACCACCGCCGCAGACCAAACCTTCGACCTCACCATCCTCGGCCAAGCAGTCCACCTGACCGCCACACCCACCAGCTACACCTACACCTACGGAGACGGCACCACCCTCGGACCCACCCCCGCCGCCGGCTACACCATCCCCGAAACCGAATGGCTCAACAACCAAACCCGCACCAGCCACACCTACACAGACACCGGCAACTACCAAGCCGCCCTCACCACCAGCTTCACCGGCACTTACTCGGTCAACAACGGCCCACCACTACCCATCAACGGCACCCTGGACATCACCACACCCGCCAAAACCATCCACGTCTGGAAAACAGAAAAAGCACTCGTCGCCGACACCTGCCAGGAAAACCCCAACTCCTGGGGCTGCCCCGGCAGCCCGGAAAACTAGCCTGCGCTGGGTGAACCCACGGCTACTTACCAACTCCGTCGGCTAGACCACGGATGAAGTACCGCTGCCCCGCAAAGAAGAGCACAATCACTGGAATTGCTGCGATGGCCATGCCTGCGAACACCACAGGGTAGTCCGTGCCGTGTTTGGACATCAGGTTGGTAAGCCCCACCGGCAGGGTCTGCAACGCTCCCCCGCTGGTGAAGACCATGGCGAACAGGTACTCGTTCCAGGTGAACAGGATGTTTAAGAGAACAGTAGAAACGAGGATTGGCTTGCACATGGGCAGAATGACCTGCCAGAACGCCCGGGCCTTTGAGGCCCCATCAACTGAGGCTGCCTCATCCACCTCTGCGGGCAGGTCCATCATGTAAGCCCGGATAAGGAACGTCGTGAACGGAACACGGAACGCCGTGTACAGAATCAGCAACGCCCAGAGGTTGTTGTACAGCCCCAGGCTCTGGAACATCTTGACCAGCGGGATCAGCGCCACCGTGGGAGCGAGCATCAGGCCCCCGAGGATGAGAATCAGCACCACCCTGTTGAACGGGATATTCACCCGGGTCAGTCCGTAAGCAGCCCACGCGCTGATAAATACGGTTGCAATAGTGGAAGCCACCGTGACCAGGACGCTGGTAGTGAGATAGTCGCCCACCCCTCGGTTCCACGCGGTGACGTAGTTGTCCCATTTCCACGCAACGGGCAGGGCGAAGGGATTGGAGAACAATTCGGAGTTGGACTTCACGCCGTTGAGCAGCATCCAGACCAAGGGATAAATGACGACGACGGCGAGTGCAATCAGGAACGCTTTGACCAGGACCCGTCCAAGTACCAGGAGCACAGCTGAGCGCGTCACCATTGGACCCTCCTTTTCTTGGAGATACGAAGCTGAATGACGGCCAGGACCAACGTGATGATGAAGACAGCAGTGGCGACGGCGGCCGCGTAGCCAAAGTCATTGCGGACGAATCCGCTTCTGTAGAGCCATGTACCGAGGACCTGGCTGGAGTTGTTCGGCCCTCCGCTGGTCATCACCATGACTTCGTTGAACACTTGGAAAGCTCCCGACACCGTGACAATCATCATGAGACCGGTCATTTCCCTGACGAGTGGCAAGGAAATCGAAAAGAACCGCTGGAAGGGTCCCACGCCGTCAATGGACGCCGCTTCATACAGTTCAGACGGGATCCGCTGCAGGGCCACCGAGAACAGAAGCGTGCAGTATCCGAAGCCCTGCCATTGGCTCATGGCAATGATGGCAAAAATGGCCGTGTTTTCCTGCCCCAGCCACGCTTGAGTGAAGTTCCCCAAGCCAAGGAAATCCAGCGCCGCGTTAAGGATGCCCATCTCGGGTTCGTAGATGAAGTAGAACAGGAGGCCAGCGACCGTCAGGGAGATCGCCGAGGGTACAAAGTAGACGGCTCGAAGGATTCCCCTCCACCGCTGGCTTCGCAGTCCCTCGATCATCGCGGCGAGGATCATCGCACCGAATACCTGGAAGGCGATGGAGATGATCGCGTACAGGGTGTTGTTAAGGAGTGACTTCCAGAAGATGGGGTCGTTGAACATTCGGACGTAGTTGTCCGCGCCCACAAAAGTTTGGCGGCCGCTGTAGATATCCCACTTGAGGAAACTGAACCCCAGGTTCTGAACCAGTGGCAGGTACGCAAAGACCCCTAACAGCAGGACCGCAGGCAACACCCACACGACGTTGCGCCAGTGAGTCGTCCGGGCAAACTTTGGCGTACTGGTTCTCGGGGACTTAGTGGAAGCGGGCGCCGGTGGTGGAGCCGCGGGCTTCCAGGCAGTATCGGAAACAGTCATGGCGTGTCCTGCTATTTCGCTGCACTGGAAGCAGCCCGGACAGAGGCAAGAACCTGATCCGGGGTTTGCGTTCCGGCCACCAAGGCTTCCCCACCGGCCAACCAGGCATCAGCAACCGCGGGAACAGTGACGGAGTCCAGCCAGGTGATCGCCGCGGATGCTTCGTTCACCTGCTTGATGCCCTCGATGACAGGTCCGGAAGAGTTCTCCGTGGAAACCGCGCCCTTGACCGCACTGGGCTGGCCGTATGGCGGGGCAGAGAGTTTGGCTGCGTTCTGCGTGTTGGTTACGAACTTCATGAAATCAGCTGCAAGCGCGGCGTTTTTGGAACGCGCATTGATGATGTAGCCCTCAGGGGAACCTTCGATCGCTTGTGTATCGCCCTTGGCGTCCGCGGCGGCGGGAAGCTTGAAGATGCCCAGACCGTCCTGCTTGAGTTTTGAATCGGCGGAAGCAGTGGAGTCGAATTCAAGGATCTCCTGGTAGTACATACCTGACTTGCCCTCAGCCAGGGCCTGCTGTGCCGTGGTGTAGAGGACACCGTTGGAGTCTTTGCCGCTGCCGGTGCACTCATTGACCAAGCGGGTGAACTGGTCCATTGCCTTGAGGTAGCCCTTGTCCTCGAGCTTGGCCGTCGCCGGGCTGAAGTCGGCTTGCAGCGTATCGGCCGGCACTTCGTAGGCGAAGAGTTGCTGCAGGTAGTGGAGCCCCGGCCAGCCATCCTTGTTCCCGAACGAGATCGGCTCGTAGCCGGCTCCCTTCAGCACCGAGCAGGAAGAAATCAGATCATCGAAAGTGGACGGCGGTGTCAGGCCCAGCTCTTTGAAGATGCGCTGGTTGTAACCCATGAACTTGCCGTTGTTGTAGAGCGGAACCGCGAAGTACTTGCCGTCCTTGGCGAAGGCCTTCAGCGCGGACTCGCCAAAGTTGTTGCCCCACTCGGTACCAGGGGCAATGACCGGGGTCAGATCTGCTGCGAGTCCCCCATCAATGAAGTTGTTGGCCCAGCTGCCAGCCCAGGTGAAATAGATGTCCGGCATGGCTTGGGACGCAGTCAGCGTCTTGGTCTTGTCCTTGATGCTCTGGTCCGTCTCCTGGATGAGATCGAAGGACACTTCCGGGTGCAGCTTCTTGTACTCCGCCGCCAGATCCTCAAAGTACGGCTCCAGCGGGTCTCCACCAAACTTTGTGAGGATACTGAGGGTCCCGGCGTACTGTGGCTCAGCGTTCGGGTCCAGGACAGCGGCCGGCTGGCTACCGCCGTCGGCACAACCGGTAAGAGCCAGCGCGGCGCCAGCCAGCAATGCCATCAGTGATTGGGTGTTTTTACGCATCATTTCTTCTTTCGGTCGAAGGGCCGATCAGCGGGGTCCCTATGGGAGTCGGAAGTCATGCCCGCCGTTGGGATGTACTTCACCGCAGACGGGCTGAAGGGGTAACTCTTAGGACGGAACTTGGGGAGGGGTTGGAATTTGTGATACCGGTACCACAGTGAATCATGATTTACGTGCGTGCGGAAGAGACCTAACGGAAATTACAGGAGGGAATTTCTATTCGCCGCGGGCAGCGCGCACAGGGCCGTCTGATGAACGGGCCACGAGCTGCGAGGGCAGGACGTGCTTCTTCGGCGCAGAAGTGTCGCCGTCGATCCTTGCAATGAGCTGCTGGGAAGCGACCGCCCCCATCTGGCGCATGGGTTGCTGGATCATGGTCAGCGGCGGATCCATGACGGCAGCCCAAGGGCTGTCGTCGAACCCGATCAGGGAGACGTCCTTCAACAGCCGAAGGTTCTTGGCCCGCAAGGAATGAAGGGCCCCAACCGTCGCCTCGGTCTCGGTGGTGAAGATGGCCGTTGGCGGGTCTGCCAAAGCCAGCATTCCACTGACAGCCCGCGTCGCCTGGCCCTCATTCTTGAGAACGTGGGTGATGAGAGCTGTGTCGAAAGGGATCCCGGCCTCTTCGAGCGCGTCGAGGTAACCCCTCAGCCGTTCACCATCACTCCAGAGGGCCTCGTCCAGGATGCTGTGCATTTGTTTCAAGTCCGTCGCCGGACTCAGGGTCACCGGCCCCCAGGCGAATGCTATGCGCCGATGACCGTTGTGAATGAGCGACGCTACGGCCGATCGCGCAGCTTCCCGGTTGTCGATGACCACCGAATCCGTCTCCAGCTTGTCCACCAAACGGTCGATAAGCACTACAGGAGTTCCACGGTCAATGGCATTGGACAGATGCGAGACATCGTCGCTTCGGCCGGCCGCGGAGGCCACCACAAGGCCATCCACTTGCTTTGCCAGTAAAACGGCAATGGCATCGCGCTCGAGCTCAAGCTTCTCGTCAGTGCTCAGGATGATGGCGTCATAGCCGGCCGTTTTCGCCGTTTCCGAGATGCCTTTGAGCACGCCCGAGAAGAACGGGTTGGCCACATCCGCCAGCACAATTCCAAGGGTTTTGGTGACCCCTGTGGTCATGCTTCTAGCCAGCGTGTTCGGTTGGTAGCCCAATTTCTCGGCGGCCCGCATCACCTTGGCACGCGTGGCTTCACTGACCGAACCATAGTTCCCAAGGGTTCGGGCGACCGTGGCCCTCCCCACTCCCGCAGCTGCTGCTACTTCGGTAATGGTGGGGGCAGCCGGGTGGTTCTGATGATCCGTCGCCATCCGGCCCCCTTCAGTTGTGGAATCGGCGTTTGCGGTTCCGTCCGTTGATTTGTCTCTGCATCAGATCCTAGTAGCTACCGCGACTGCCTGGCCGCTACCTCGACTGCCCTGCCGTATCCAAAGGCGCCCTCCACATAACACTGAGCCGCGGCCGACTCCGCGCCACGAGCCAGGGCTTTCTGCAAAGCGTCGGCCGGCGGCCGGTACGCCCGGCTCCAGCCTGAGCCAAGCAGGCTGACCACGAGTCCCGCCAGGAAGGCATCCCCGCACCCCATGGTGTCCGCGAACCGCAGCGGGTCGGTGGGTGCCGCTGCCTGAGTGAGGAAGCGTTCGCCGTCGTACATCATTGCGCCTGACTGCCCGCGCGTCCCCACCGCAAGCGAAACGCCCGCTGCGTGTACTCGCTTGAGGTCATTTTCGACGGCGGCAACGGTCATGTTTCCGCACGACAAGAGCGCCAGGTCCACGTTGGGCGCCGTTCGGGTTAGATAGGAGTCTGTTCGACGTTCCGGCTCCGACGAGTAGTCAAAACTGACCAGCGTTTTGGTGGTTCTCACGGCAGGCAACTGGTCCTCCGACGCGGAATAGACGCTCGAATGCACCAGATCGGCTGAGGCCAAATACGTGAGGTGTTCCTCTTCAAGCATGAAGGGATCACTTGTGGTGACACCTCCGTCGTTCCATCCCAGGAAGATACGGTCACCGTCCACTACCTTGATTTCGGTGACCCCATTGAGGCCGTCGCGGATGATGCACTGACTGGTATCGACACCCTCCGCATCTATGGCATCGCGGACAAAAGCCCCTAGAGGATCCGAGCCAAAGACGCCGAGATAGGCGGATTCAGCGCCCAGCCGGCGGGCGAAGACCGCGACGTTAACGCAGTTTCCCCCGGGATACATCACTTTGCGGTCGAGAAAACGGTCCACAATGTTGTCCCCGAATCCGATTACTTTCATGCTCTTCCTGTCTCGAATCTGCGGGCCCGGACAGAGCCGGGCCCGCAGCGTGGCGCTACTCCCCCGTTCGGGGTGCGGCGAACGGTCAGTACTCCACCACTCGGTAGTAGCGGCGCAGATCCAGGGAGTGGTTGCGGACGCGTTCGAGGTGCTTGCTGAACCTGTCCAGGACGGTGTCCAAAATCAGCGGGGCCAGGAGCGCACGGAAACGAGGGCTGACGCCCGGCAGATCGTAGTCCTTGCTGTCCAGCAAGGTGGTGTTCTTGTTGTAGTTTTCGGCGAACTTGGCCACGCGGTCCATCAGCGGGCGGGTCTCGTCCTCTCCCAGGAGCAGCATGAGGCTGGTGTCTTCCTCAATGAGTTCCAAGGAGCCGTGGAAGAACTCTGCGCCGTGCACGCGGGTGGTCCGGAGCCACTGCATCTCTTCCAGGATGCACATTGAATAGAGGTAGGTGAGACCCCACAAGTTTCCGGTGCCAACCAGGAAATGGTAGTCAGCATCCTTGTTCTTCTCGGCAAACGCTTCCGCCACGGATTCTGCTTGACGGGCGACGCCGACCAAGCTTTCGGGGACGGTCATTAGTTCCGTTGCCAGCTCTTCGTATCCTTCAAATTCGCCCCGCGCCGCGAGGAGTCGGGCGCTCAAGAGAATCATGGGAATGTCGAACGGCCAGGTTTTGGGTTCGGTCACCAGGGCGACATCGAGGGCTTTGGCGAAGGGGCTATCTCCGAATCCTGTAAACCCAACGGTGTAGGCGCCCTTGGCCTTGGCAAACTCGATGGCCTCGATAACGTCTTCCGTAGTGCCCGAAACGGAGGCAAAGACAGCCACGGAACCGGGGCCGAACGTGGGGTCATCCGTGAGCATGAGCTCTTTGCCGATGGACGCGCGGACAGGCAGGGTGGAGCGGGACCGGATGAAGTGCTCGTACGGCAGCATCGCGGCGTAGGTTCCGCCGGCGCCGATGAGGAACAGGTTGGTCAGTCCCCGCTGCTGGACGGAGTCAACCACCGATTCGATCTGTCCCTGCAACGCCAGTGCACTGCGGGTCTGCGTGAGGAATTCCTCTTCTTTGAAGCCAAGCACGGATGGTCCTTTCAATATGACGCTGAGAGAGTTGAAACATGTTGATACCGGTATCAACATGTGGTCATCATGGTGTCATGGGGAATCGGAGGCGTCAATAGATTGAGCTGGGTTGATTTTAGGGGAGAAAGAAAGTTGCTGCGGCGCAGCGAAAGGTTAGGGCGCCGTAAAAGGCTACCCTAACGAGGTCATTCTGCCTGCAGAACCGCCCCTAAGCTGGTTCATCAGCTCGGGGCGCTGTTGCCCCGTGCTGTTCACGCGGGCGGTGACGATGCGCGGAGTTAGCGTGGGTTCCGGCAGGGACTCTTTGAGGTGTTGGACGTCAGCTTTATCGGTTAGGTCCGGGTCGAGCCATTCCGCGGAGAGGTGTTTCGGAGATGACGGACGATCTGTCGTGCACGTGCCCCAACGCGTCCTGGCTCGTTGTGGTCAGCACCGCGCAGGTCAGCATCCAGCGTTCAGGGTCATCTTCGGGCAGCTCCGGATCGGGCCAGAACTCGTACAAGCCAGCAAAGATCGCCCTCATATCCAACCCTGCGGCATCCCACAGAGTCTCCGCGTTTTCCCAGACGTACGCCGAGTACGTTTCATAAGCTCGGTCAAAAGGCTGGCTGCGAGTGTCGTTGCATCGCCTACACAGGGCTTTCTCAATCCGGACGGCGGACGACTTTCTAATGCTCTTGATGTAGTGGAGCCTTTCTTCATCACCACCCCATACAAGATTCGGCCCATCGCCTTGCATGCGCGCCAGATCCGTTCGTTTGTATTTGTGTTCCTGGCTGTCAGCTATGGCACCACACCACCAACATCTTCCATCGCGTTCCACGCGAAATGGCGTTAGATCGACGTGGTGCCGGGCCAAGGGCCAGTTTCTACCCGGTCATGTGGTCGTTGCCGCGCATTCGAACGGCGACCACCAGACCGGAGGCGGCTGTCAATGCAGCGACGGTGGCGATGGCGGCGGGAATCCCATACAGGTCTGCGAGAAAACCTGACAGGAGTGCACCGATGGCGAAGCCGCCGTCACGCCAGAGGCGGTAGATCCCGACGGAGCGGGCCCGCCAGGTGGGGTGTGCGACGTCCCCGATGGCGGCGAGGAGGGCGGGGTAGACCATAGCCGTTCCGATACCGAGGAGGACTGCGGCGATGAGCCAGAGCCCGAAACTGTGGGCTGCGGCGACTATTGCCAGTCCCGCGGCTTGGACAATCATGCCAGTCACAATGAACCATTTGCGGCCCCACCGGTCTGAGGCGGCACCGGTGAAAAGTTGCCCGGCGCCCCAGACCGCTGGATAAACGGCGGCCAGGATCCCTACCTGGTTCAGGTTTAGCCCGGCGCTGACAAAGAGGACCGGAAAGAGGCCCCAGGCGAGGCCGTCGTTGAGGTTGTTCACCAGTCCTGCCTGGCTGGCTGCGGAAAGTGAGCGGTCCTTGAAGCTGGTGAGGGTGAAAACCTGTCCCGTGGTGAGGCCGGCGTCGGCACTCTTGTGTGCACTTACGTGCTGGGAGGCTTCCGTCTTGGCATGGTGGTGGGTCTCGCGAATGGTCAGGACTGACAGGCCTAACCCGAGGGCGATGTAGGCGGCTCCGAGGAGGAACGGGCCGGGCCGGAGGCCATAGGCGGAGGCAATGTACCCGGTCGCGAGGGCAGTGACGGCGACGCCGAGGTAGCCTGCCGCTTCGTTCAAACCCATGGCGAGGCCGCGCTGTTTCGGGCCGGTCAGGTCCATTTTCATGATTACGGCGGTGGACCAGGTTAGGCCCTGGCTGATGCCGAGGAAGACGTTGGCCGCGACAATCCATCCCCATGACGGGCCAAAGATGAGCATGAGCGGGACGGGTATCGCTACCAGCCATCCAGTGACGAGGACGGGTTTACGGCCGTACCGGTCAGAGAGTGTTCCCGCGAAGTAGTTTGTCGCGGCCTTGGACAGGCCGAAGGCGAGGATGTAGGTCAGTGCGCTTGTGTATAGGTCCAGGTGGAAAACCTGCCCTGCCAGCAACGGCAGCACGGTGCGCTCCTGGCCAAGAGTGCCGCCCACCAGGGCGTTGACTGCAACCAGCAGCATGAACTGCGCCAGGTTCTGTCGCAGGCCCAGAGTGACGCCGGTGGAGTCCAAGGTGCTTCCCGCCTTTGTTCTGGCCATTCCGGGATTCTCGCCTTCGTGCCGGGGACATAAAAGGTGCCCGGACGCGTGGGGGAACGCGTCCGGGCGGTCTTAGAGGCTACTGTGCTGAGACGGCGCTCTGGCGGGTCTGCTGGAAGGCGTCCCAGGCAGCGTAGCTGCCATCGAGTTCGACGACGTCGTACCCGGCCCGGCGCAGGGCGCCGGCCACCACCGAGTTCCGGACACCGGACTGGCAGTACGTGACGATGGTGCCCTCGGCGGGGAGCTTGTCCAGGTGCCACATGATCCGGCCGCCACTGAGCTGGTACGAGCCGGGGATGTTCCCGGCGATGTGTTCGCTGCGGTTGCGGACGTCCACGACCAAGGCGACGTCAGAACCCTGCAGCTCCTCTGGCTGGATCAGCTTCGGCGTGGACATGGGAAGTCCTTCGATGCTGGTGACGTAGCCGGCGACGTTCTCGATGCCGACCCGAACCAGGTGGTCCCACAGGTCCATGGCCTGTTCCTGGTCCTGAGCGAGGAGTACCAGCGGGTTCTTGTCCGTCTCAGGGTTCACTACCCAGGCGCCGTAGCTGGCCACAGACTTGCCGGCCGGGACGTTCAGGGAACGGGCTACCGTGCCTTCGTGGACTTCGCTGTTGGAGCGGGTGTCGATGAAGGTCAGGGCATCTTCGGCAAGACCTGCAGCAACGATGCCGGTTGCCAGTTCGGGCAGCGGCGCCCGCTCACCCATCACGGCGGGACCTTCACGGTTTTCCCGCTTCATCCGGCCGAAGTAGGCGTGCGCATCGGGCTGGCCGTCAAGGAGCTCATCAATGAAGCCCTGCTCGTCATTGGCGGCGAGGTAGGGGCCCCACCAGGAGTAGAGCCGCTCGTAGCCCACCGTGGAGGACGGGATGGCGCCGAGCGCCTTGCCGCAGGCACTGCCGGCGCCGTGGGCCGGGTGGACCTGCACGTAGTCCGGCAGGGCCAGGAACTTGTCCCGCAGGCTCGCGAACAGCTGCTTGGCACCTTCGAAACGGGTGTCGGTCCCGCCGGCTGCCTCGTCCAGCAAGTCCGGCCGGCCCAGGTCACCGGAGAAGACGAAGTCGCCGGAGAGCAGGTAGCCGGGCTGGTCACTGAAGGCGCCGTCGGTGACTAGGAAGGAAAGGTGCTCCGGTGTGTGGCCCGGGGTGTGAACGGCTTGGATGCTGATGTTGCCGATGGTGATCCTGTCGCCGTCGTAGAGGCGTTCGCCGTCGAATTCGTACTGCCAGTCCGGTCCGCCTTCGCCGGAGACGTAAATCTTCGCTCCGGTGGCGGCGGCGAGTTCGCGGGTGCCGGAGAGGTAGTCGGCGTGGATGTGGGTTTCGGTGACGGCCACGATCTTCATGCCGTTCTTTTCAGCCAGTTCCTGGTAGACGGCGATGTCGCGGCGGCCGTCGACAACAACGGCAGTGCCGTTGGCCTGGCAGCCGATCAGGTAGCTGGCTTGGGCGAGGTCTTCATCGTAAATGCGCTCGATAAGCATCTGGTGCATCTCCTTCGATTGAAAGGGTTTGGGGGGGGCTTGGTCCTGCATCCAGTATATACCCCTGGGGGTATAATGCAGGCGGTGTGCGGCTAGGTAGATTTCGTGCGGACCAGCCTGCGCAGGAGCCTGCGCGGACCTGCCAGCGCATGGCCCGGCTGTTGCCTCGACGGGTTGTCCGGGGCTTGTTGGTAGGTGACGGGATGGCCTGCCCGGTACCACTCGGTGATCCCGCCGGCTACGTTGACCGTCTGGTATCCGCGATCGGTAAGGATCCGTGCGGCCTGGCTGCTGCGTTTTCCTGACCCGCACAGCACATAGATGGTGTTGTTGGGCAGGTCGGCGAGCCGGGAGGGCAGTTCGTCGAGTGGGATGTTGAGGCTCCCCGCCACATGCGCGGCGGCGTGCTCTTCACGGCTGCGCACGTCCACGAGTGTGGCGTGCGGCCATACCGTGGCGAGTTCGTCTGCCGTGACAGTGCGGTACGCATGGGCGCCTGGCATTGAGTCACACGTTCAGGGGTCCGGCCTGGGCGCGGAGTTCATTCATATCGACGTTCTTGACGGCCTGGATGACTTCCTCGAGGCCGGTGGCGTTGAGCGCGCCGGGCTGGGAGAAGACCAGGGTCTTGTCCTTGAAAGCCATCAGCGTGGGGATGGAGGTGATGCTCGCTGCTGCGGCGAGGGCCTGTTCTGCTTCCGTGTCCACCTTGGCGAAGATAATGTCCGGGTGCCGTTCCGCCGCGGCTCCATAGGTGGG
The DNA here is from genome assembly GCF_058799755.1 of Arthrobacter sp. GW822-FHT05G07. Lineage (NCBI taxonomy): Bacteria > Bacillati > Actinomycetota > Actinomycetes > Micrococcales > Micrococcaceae > Arthrobacter > Arthrobacter sp. GW822-FHT05G07. Next base: position 170,108 of record NZ_JBXALT010000012.1, read on the forward strand.
GGCGAACATGCGGCACGGGCCGCACCACGCTGCCCAGAAGTCAACGAAGACGATCTCGTTGTCGTCCAGGGTCTGGGCGAAGTTCTGTTCGGTGATGTCAGTGGTTGCCATGGTCTTTTCGCTTCCTTTCAGGCGCTGTGTGGGGGGGGTGCCCGCGGATGCAGGACTTAAGTAGTGGGCAGGCCGGCGCGGGTCCAGGCGATCATCCCGCCGCCCATCGTGTCCGCCGTGTAGCCGGCTCCGTTCAGGGCGTCGGCGACGCGGGCTGAACGGTTGCCGCTGCGGCAGACGGCGATGACGGGGACTGCGGGGTCCAGTTCGGACAGGCGTGCCTGCAGTTGGCCCATGGGGATGTGCAGGGCGCCGGGGATCATGCCTTCGGCGATCTCGAAGTCTTCGCGGACATCGAGGATTTGGGCGGTAGAGCGACGCTGTTCGGCTTCGGGGATGGTGATTTCAGCCATGGGATTCTCCTTCGAAATAGTGGGCTGCTGCTAGCGGACAGGCTCGCCGGCCGAGCGCCAGGCGCTCATGCCGCCACGCAGGGAGTAGGCCTGGTACCCCTGCGAGGCGAGGAGCCGGGCGGCCGAGGCGGAACGGACTCCGGAGGCGCAGACGGCGATGACAGGTTTGTTCTTGTTGATTCCGGCGGGGCTGGTTTGCAGTCGGTCCAGGGGGATGTGCTTGGCCTGGGGTGCCCGTCCGGAGCGCCATTCTTGGGCGGAGCGGACATCGATCAGCACGGCGCCTGAGGACAGGAGGTCCTTGGCCTCAGCGACTGAGACCGTTGTGCAGGGCTTGCTGAAGGCTTTTTTCAGAGAGCTGATGAGGCCCATGGTGTTCTCCTTGGTGGTGATGAGTTCAGGCGGGTGAGGGGATTCTGCTGCGGCGGCCGGTGCGGTTGCGCAGGGGGCAGGAGCTGATGAAGAACCAGCAGATGCCCGCAGTGGCTGCGGCGAGGGCTGCGACTCCGGCGGCGATGAACCACCGGAGGTCGGCCGGGGCTTGCTGGATGAGGACGAAGGTTCCCATGGCCAGGACGAACCAGCCGAAGGCTTTGCGCAAGGCGGATTCCGGGATGCGGCCGGCGAGTTTGGAGCCGATGAGCGAGCCAATGATGGCGGCAGCGGTCACTCCGAGGGTGAGGCCCCAGTCGAGCTGGACGGTGGTGAGGTATCCGGCGAGCCCGGCGAAGGACTTCATGGCGATGACCACCAGGGAGGTGCCCACGGCCACGGACATCGGCAGGCCGCCGAGCAGCGCCAGGGCCGGGACCACGAGGAATCCGCCGCCTGCGCCGACCAGACCGGTGATGAGCCCGACGACAGCGCCGTCCAGCAGGACCCGCCCAATGGGCAGTTCGTGCTTGACCGGCGCGGCGCCGTCGTCGTTCTTCTTTTTCCGGCCGCGGAGCATGGCCACGGAGGTGGCCACCATCATGACGGCGAAGGCTATAAGCAGGATCTGGCCGGGGATATGCCCGCCGAGGAGGCCGCCGACGAATGCGCCAGCCATGCCGGACGCGCCGAAGATCAGGCCGGTCCGCCACATCACCCTGCCCCCGCGGGCATGGCTGATTACGCTCACCGCGGAGGTGACGCCCACGACGAACAGTGACGCTGCGATCGCTTCCTTGGCCTCGAACCCGGCCACGTAGACCAGGATCGGGACTGTCAGGATGGATCCGCCACCGCCTAGGACGCCGAGCGAGAGTCCGATCACCACCGACAGGGCAAGAACCAGGAGCAGGGTGAAGGTCATGATGCCTTGGCCTCGGCATTCCCCCCGGTGTTGACGGGCAGGGCAAGGATGGCGCTTTCGCGGGTGGGCTCCATAGCGGCCTTGTTCCACGGCATGGCCGAGATGGCCTTGCCCATAGCGCAGGTGTTGGTCGCGGCCGAGAACGTCAGGCCGGTGCCGATCACCCCGGCAAGCGTCCGGATCTTCGGGGAGATGAACTTGCCGCCGGCCAGGCCCAGGACCACCAGGGAACCGGCCACAAGGCGGACCTGCCGCTCCAGGTCCCAGCGGTCCTTGCCCTTGACCACGTCACCGCCGGCGGCGGCGAGACCGGGCGCACCACCGGTCAGGACATAGGCGGTGTCAATCCCGGCCTTGGCAAGACGCTGGCGGGCCTGCTCGGCTCGCACGCCGGACTGGCAGACCAGGACCACGCGGGAACCCAGCCGGGCGGCGAGCTCGTCCGTGTGCTCGGACAAGAGCGGCAAGGGCACGTTGTAGGAGCCACGGATATGCATGGATTCGAACTCAGCGGCGGAACGCACGTCGATCACCACGAGGTCCCGGTGCTCTTTGAACCAGGACTGGAGGGTTTCAGGGGCGAGTGCAGTAACGGCTGTTGCCGCGGAACTGGAAGTCATGGTTGGCCTCTCGGAAGGGGTCGGCTGGATACCCCACCGAGTATTGCAGATACCCCGGGGGGTAGTCAAAACACCCTAGGGGGTATAAGATTGAGGGAAGTCACCAATAGTTGGAGAAACCCGTGGAACTCAATCCCTCAGAACTGACCCCTGTCATCAACCGTCTCAAGCGCGCCCAGGGCCAACTGTCCGCAGTCACCCGAATGCTGGAAGAAGGCCGGGACTGCAAGGACGTCGTCACTCAACTCGCAGCCGTATCGAAGGCGCTGGACCGGGCAGGGTTCGCCATCATCGCAACTGGCCTCGAGCAGTGCATCGTCCAAAAGGACGCAACGATGGACAAGAAAGACCTGGAGAAACTCTTCCTCTCCCTCGCCTAATCAGACCAACTGTCGAGCAGCCCAAGGAGAACCATGACGTACACCCTGACCGCCACCGTTGACCTTCCGTGGACCGAGGCTCTGGACCGCACCCGGGACGCCCTGTCCGCTCAGGGATTCGGGATCCTCACCGAAATCAACGTCCGTTCCACCTTCGAAGCCAAGCTTGGGGCCAAAGCCGCCGATGCCATTGGCGACTACGTGATTCTTGGGGCCTGCAACCCGGCCCTGGCCAACCGCGCCCTCGCCGCGGAACCTGAAATCGGCGCGCTGCTGCCGTGCAATGTTGTGGTGCGCCGGAACAAGGATGCAGAACTGACCACGGTGGAAGCCATCGACCCCCAGACCATGGTCAAGCTCAGCGCCGCACCGGCCGTCAAGGAGATCGCCGACGACGCCGGCACGCGCCTCCGAAAGGCCCTCGCCGACCTGGGCGAAATGGCGAAGTAGAGATGTCCATGCAAACAACGGTTCCAGAGACTAAGCAGGCCGGGCCCGGCGTCAAACTCCTCGCCACAAACTCACCCGCCACGGAAGCCATCACAAACGCCGGGCAACTCCACGTGGATATCCTCGCCTGTGGCAACAGCATGCGCTCAGCGGGCATGGACGACAAAGCCCTCGTCCCAGGCATTGGCACGGCGCCGACAGCCATCGCCCACCTGGTGCGGCGTCAATGGGACGGCTGGGCCTACGCCAGGCTGTAGCGCCGCCCCTGATGATGTAGACCCGCCCTGGTGCAGGTGCTCGTCAGGAGTGTCTTGGAAATCAAGGGTTACGAGACAAGGAACAAGTCCCACGACTCATTTCCATTCGGGGACGAAATAGGGGACGTTGCACTATCTCCCCTTGGCGCCCGAGCGTAAGGTTTTACCACCTCGATGTACAGACGCATGGGTGACGGGAGCCTTGGACATGACCGGTTTCGGGATAAGAATGGCGGGCGCGTTCCTGGTCCTTATTGGGCTGTTCGCCACAGGAATAGCTCCGGTGGCAGCGGCTCCGCCGTCCCAGAGTAAGGACCCGGTTGGCATCGACATCTCCTGGCCCCAGTGCGACAAGATGAATACCCTTCCCCTCGGGCAGGCATTCGCGATCGTGGGCGTGAACGGTGGACTGGCCAATAACAACAACCCTTGCTTCGCTGCTCAAATCGAATGGGCTAAGACAAAGACCACCGGAACCGGGAACCACCCTGCCCAGCCCCAAGTTTCTTTATACGTGAACACTGCCAACCCAGGACATGAGGGCTCCTGGTGGCCATGGTCCAACGTCTACAAAGACGTGGTGGTCCCCCCAGACCGCTACGGTGAATGCGGGCCCGAATTCGAAGGCGCAACAAGGGGCCCGGTCAACCTCGCCTGCTCATTCGTGTACGGCTACGTGAGGGCTTATGAGGACGCCACTATCCGAGGCGTGACAGACCCCGGCAGCTATTTCTGGTGGCTGGACGTGGAGACGGGCAACAGCTGGCAGGCCGGAGAGCCTAACAGCACAGCCCTGAATCGGGCAACCCTAGAAGGGATGGTCGACTACTTCAAAACCATCACTACCAACCATAAGACCGCCGACCTTAAGCCTGCCGGTGTCGGGATTTACTCAACAAGCAATCAGTGGGGAACCATCGCCGGGGCCGTGCCATCAAGCAGCCCCTTGACGGGTCTGCCAAGCTGGCTTGCAGGTGCCAGAACGCTGCGGGGAGCGAAGTCGAATTGTTCTCTTCCTGGGCTCACCCCTGGCAGCAGGGTAACACTGACCCAGTACGTGTCAGCCGGACTCGACTACGACTACATCTGCCCGTCGAAATAGGCAGCGCAACGCGGCGCTCATCTTAGGCAGCGCCTGCACTGACGTGCATGGTCTACACAGGCCGCGCCGAGTTGGAGGCTGACTTCGCAAGAGAATTCTTGGTCGTCGTGCTGTTGTCAACAGTGTGAGTGGTGGGCCCCGCTTCGGCTGCGGAAGGCGCGAAGCTAACTCGAACGGTCATCACAGTTCCCGAGCCCTTCGTCATACCGGCGGGTGTAGGCTGTACGTTCCCCGTCGCCGGAGAAGCCGAGGATGTCCGGGGGACGATCACCGAGTTCGCTGATGGACGGATCGTGACGCACGACATCGCCGACCCAACACTCAACGATGTGGACACTGGAAAGTCGCTCGTACATCGCAGCCGCTTCCATGTCACGGATTGGCCTTCTTCAGTGGAAGGCGGGGTTGTGTTTGATACCAGTGGTCAACTGTTCATGGCCGTCTTTCCGGGAGACCAGGGTCCCTATGGCCTGGTTGAATACCCAAGCCTGCTCCTTAGCGTCAGCGGCCATGCTGGCGTGACGATGGACTCGTCCACCTTCGTCTGCACGTCTTTCGCGCTCAATGGAACAGCGACAGACCTGTGTGCAGCTTTTGCACCTGAATAGCCGCCTCCGGGCCGGTTGCCGAGTGGTGACAAGCAACAAGAGCGCAAATGAAGTGTCCCGCTTCCTTGGAAGCGGGACACCCTAAAGGCCTCTCCTTCTAGCGAGCTGGTCAGCAGCATCACTTGTCGTCCGGCGTCTGCTTGCTCGCTAAGTCCGAGCTTCCAAGACGCTCTGTGGGTGCTGCATAACGCAATGGTGCTGTACGGAACAGTGAGGTGGTACAGGTACGTTCGCTCGAGAACACCAGTGAACGTACCACGTCCGAGCCGGCCCGGAAGCCATTGAATGAGGATCATTTACGGTTTGCAAGCCCTGTCGTTGGCGGGGTCTGCTTCGAGCGCCGCTCGAAAGGGACGGGCCCTCCGGGCCGTCACCTAGGTGTCTCTGCAGTCTCTATCGCAGAGAACAGCGGAAGAGTAGGATGCGGACATCTGAGTCGCGGTCTTCGCCCTCCGAGTGCAGCAATCGGGAGGGCCGCGGTATCTACTGGCTGGGGAGTGGCCGCATTTCTGCGCATTCGGTGCAGCTACTACTACTCGTTGATCAGAGGCACTCCTGGGCCGGACAAAGCAGCCTTTGGCCAAAACTTTAACGTCAACCAGTGACCAACCCAAATGTGTGGAAACTAGTCCTCTCCTGCCAGTACGGCGCAGACATCTGCCAAGACTCTGCCGTCGAGGGAATACGCGACGATCGTGTTGGTGTCGGCGTCGAAGGTAAAGGTCTGGTGTCCGGCGACGCTGTGAGACTCATCAGGGAGGAGCCCAATCAAGTATCGGCCATTGATGGTGACGCGGAAATCGTTGGCCTCTTCGTTGTACGTCTCAGTCAAAGCGTAACGGGACCGTTGCGTGAATGTGTGGCCAGTCTCTGCATTTGTCCAGATGCCGGTGCCGACGTTGTGTTGCCAGAATCGGTCACCGGGAAGGGTTTTTTCCGAGCCCTTTACCGTGATATCCCCCAGTACGGCGAAACCAGGGCAGAACTCACCCGCCGGAAATTCGACCTCAAATTCCTCGGCATTAGCGCCAGAAATCGGCCCGAGAAGCACGAACGGCAAGATGGCTCCCACGGCTATGCCGCGGCGTTGCATCACGGACATGGAAGCCTCCAAGATCACATTGTGATGTGGACGTTACGCTCGGGCATCGGCAACCGCAAGAGTACGCCCAAAGCTCCTGAACGCCCGTTTCCTGAAGAGAAGGTCCGAAGAAGCAGCAGCGGGGGGAAGCCGCCACACAAATGCTGTCGCTCCTGTCCAGACAATCGGAAAGTGATCGCCCGTCTATGCGGCCTCAGCAGCCTGTCCCACTTCCTTAGAAGTGGCACACCACCGTTGGAACACTCCCTTGGGAGACATCGTGGTGAAGTCTCTCCATGGCTACGCCATCGGACCCGACGGGGCCCAGCTCGCTGATCCCGATCTCGAACTTAGCCTTGGTGATCTCATCGTTGGCGGTGTCGCATGGCCCACGTGTGCGGCCAATGTCGTGGTGGCCTACCTGGACTGGCGCAGACTCAAACGCCTCGGCGTCGTGCGCCCCTTCCACTGGGCCTGGGGGTTTCTCCCAACCATCTACGTCATCGGGCGGACCGTGGTCGTCCGAAAAGTAGTACCCGGCAGTTCCATCGCGCCGATCATGATCGCTGTTGGCCTGAGCATAGTAAGCGTGGCCACCAACTACAGCTGAGCCCCGGGACCCGCCGTGCCAGCCACGTTAAAGAAGAAAAGCACCAGTTCCGAAGAACTGATGCTTCCCAGTGGTGGCTCCGACCGGCGTCGATCCGGTGACCTTTCGATTTTCAGTCGAACGCTCTACCAACTGAGCTACAGAGCCTAGGTGACATGTCACCTTGAGAACCGAATTTCTTCGGCGCTCAGAGCGACCCTGACGGGACTTGAACCCGCGACCTCCGCCGTGACAGGGCGGCGCGCTAACCAACTGCGCTACAGGGCCTTGCGTTTGCAGTATCTCTACCGCGTTTTTTTCAAGGCTTCTAGCTTACCAGACTTTTTTCATCCGATTTACCACTTCCTTGCGTACCCCCAACGGGATTCGAACCCGTGCCGCCGCCGTGAAAGGGCGGTGTCCTAGGCCGCTAGACGATGGGGGCCTGAACTCAATTCGGATTTCGCAAGGAAAAGCGACGCTTTACGCGTTCTTTCCGTGTCTCGCTCGTCCGAACTGGACTCTAAAACTTTAGAGCATAGATAGCGATATTCCCAAATCGAGGTTTGAACAGTGTCCCGGACCACAGATCAGGGCCCCTCGAGGGTGCCAGCGGAACATTGGCAGGATCTTGCCCTGACGCGTCCGAAAACCGCCAGCCGCTCCCGGCCTCCCGCGGATAGATTTGGCTCATGACAACCACCACCCCGGCCGAACCCGGTCAACCTTCCCCGGACCTGCCCCCGCGCACCACCCCCGCGCCGGGAGCAACCATCAGCAAACTCGGCATCGCGGCCGTCATCATCACGGTGATCCTATGGGCTTCGGCTTTCGTGGGCATCCGCGCCGTCGGCCCCAGCTTCTCCCCCGGTTCCTTGACGCTCGGACGGTTGGCGGTTGCCGCCGTCGTGCTTGGAATCGTGGTGCTGCCGACGCTGAAGGTCTGGCCGAGCGGCCGCGAGTGGTTGCCTATCGTGGCATACGGGGTGATGTGGTTCGGCGGCTACAACGTTGCGCTGAACGCCGCGGAGCACATGCTCGACGCCGGCACCAGCGCCATGCTCATCAACGTCTCGCCCATCCTCATCGCCATCCTTGCCGGTGTCTTCCTCAAAGAGGGCTTCCCACGCTGGCTTCTGATCGGCAGTGGAGTCGCGTTCTGCGGCGTCGCGATGATCGCTTTGGGTTCCGGACAGCGTTCGACGGCGGACGTGGCCGGTGTGCTGTTGTGCTTGCTTGCCGCTGTACTCGCCTCGGTGAGTGCGATCCTGCAGAAACCAGTGCTCCGGAAATTCACGGCAGGCCAAGCGACATGGTTCGGCATCATGGTGGGCGCGATCTGCTGCCTGCCGTGGACCGGTCAGCTCATCTCCGAGGTCCAAGCGGCGCCGCTCCCCGCCACGCTCGGCCTGGTCTACTTGGGGATCTTCCCGACGGCCATCGCATTCACTACGTGGGCCTACGCGCTATCCCTGATCTCGGCCGGAAAACTGGCTGCCACTACGTACCTGGTTCCAGGGACCACCATTCTGATTAGCTGGGCGGTGCTTCAGGAAGTACCAACCATTTGGGGGCTGATCGGCGGCGTCATCTGCCTGGTCGGCGTCGGGTTGACCCGCCGCCGGACCCGCTAACGGGCTCCCTAGCAGAGCCCCTAGCGGGCCATGCCCACCAGGAGTTCGCGGTGGGTAGGCGGGTTGGCGCCCGAGCGGCCGACAGCAATGGAAGCGGCCATGGATGCGATGGTGCCGATCCGTTCCAACACTGTGGGCGCCATGCCGTCGCTGCCACGTAACAGCAGGCCCATGATGAGGGCTGCCGTGAAGGAATCACCCGCGCCGATGGTGTCGGCTACGGTAGCCGGGACGGCCGGGACGTTGATGTGAATATCCCGGGTTGCCATGAGCGCCCCCCTGACACCTTGAGTCACCACAGCAAGCCCGGTTCCCAGGGCCAGGAGGTGGTTCGCGGTCTCCTCCAACGACTTGCCGGGGTACAGCCAGCGGGCGTCCGAGCCGCTCATTTTTACGACGTCGGTCAGCGGCACCATCTCTTCGAACAGGGACAGAGCCTCGTGGTGGCTTCCCAGGAGATCGGGACGGATATTGGGGTCGTACGTGACCATGCATCCGCCCTGCGCCTGCTCAAGCAAACTGCGCACAACACTTGCGCCGGGCTCCAGGAAGGTCGCGATGGAGCCGGTGTGCAGGATCCTCGGAGCGTACGGCAGGGCAAGTGGAGCCAATGCCCAGTCAATGTCGAAGGTGTAGTCGGCCGACCCGTCGGCAGTTATCCGGGCGGTCGCCGTCGCGGTCTTGCCCGCTGACATGGATCCGGGTAGCAGCACCACCCCTGCGCGCTGCAGGTGCGCGGCGATGGCATCGCCCCGCTCGTCGCGGCCGATCGCCGTCAGCAGGCCCGTTTTCACGTCCAACAAGCCCAGGCCGTAGGCGACGTTGGCCGGCGATCCGCCGGGGAACTCCTTTTGCCCGTCCGCCGACTGGACGATGTCGATCAATGCCTCACCCACCACAACGACGTCGAGGGGTTCAGGTGCGAGGGAAGCGGTGCCGGTCATGCGGTTCCTGTGTCTGTCGAAAGGAGGATTGAGTTCAGTATCTCCCATCATGCACAGCGCCAATAATGCCTTTGCGGACTAAAGTCGAATCATGCCCGCGAATCTCCCTCCCGGCCTGCCCATCGTTCCCGACGGCGAGCGCCCGTCATCGCCGCTCCGGGAACGGAATGCGGTGCACAGTCCTGTTGAGCACGCCCCGGCGGATGAGGCCTATGTGTCGGGGCCTTACGAGATGTCACCCGAAGATTTTGAGGAAGCTGTCAGTGATGCCCTGCAGTTGATTCCGCCCAAGGCGGCCAGCGCAATGGACAACGTGGCAATCTTCATCGAGGACGACTACACGCCACAGCCAGGGGAAGATCCGGACACCGTGCTGTTGGGACTCTACGAGGGAGTTCCCCTGACCGAACGTGATTCCTGGTGGGAAGCAGGGTCGTTGCCTGACCGAATTACGATCTTCCGCCAACCCATCCTGAACATCTGCAGCACCCGCGAAGAAGTCATTGACGAGGTGGCCATCACCGTGGTCCATGAGATCGCGCACCACTTCGGGATAGACGACGACCGCTTGCATGAGCTCGGCTGGGGCTAGCCTTATAGGCATGGGGCATGATCACAACCACTCCCACGGAGTCACAGCAACCGGCAAGCACCGGAAGCGGCTAATCGCCGTCTTGGCCATCACCTTAGGGGTGGTGGGCATCCAGGTGATTGGCGCCGTCGTGTCCGGATCTTTGGCCCTTTTGGCCGATGCCGGACACATGCTATCTGACGCGGCGGGCGTGTTCATTGCCCTGATGGCGGCGTGGATTGCCACCCGACCGGCGAGCGACCAGCGAACCTACGGCTATCAAAGGGCCGAGGTTCTGGCTGCCTTGGCCAACGCACTGATCCTGATCGTCATCGCCGTGGTGATCATGATCGAAGCCATTCGCCGTTTTGGCGAGCCAACCGAAATCCAGACGGATGTCATGTTGTGGGCCGCCATTTTGGGTGCTGTGGCCAACCTCGTTTCCTTGCTGATCCTCCAAGGAGCGCAGAAGGAAAGCCTCAACGTCCGCGGTGCCTACCTTGAAGTTCTCGGTGACCTTCTTGGCTCCATTGCCGTCATTGTGGCGGCCATCGTGATCATGACCACGGGATTCAGCGCCGCCGACCCACTCGCATCCGTGCTGATCGCCCTCATGATCATTCCGAGGGCCTGGCATTTGCTGCGTGATGTTGTGGATGTGCTTTTGGAAGCCACACCCAAGGGCGTTGATGTGAACATGATCCGGGAGCACATCGTTGCCGTGGACGGTGTGGTTGATGCCCATGACATCCACATCTGGACCATCACATCCGGCGTTCCCGTGTTCTCAGCCCACGTGGTGGTGGAGGATGCGGTCCTCAACGCCAGCGGCGCGGACAACATCCTGGATCAGCTGGGCTCCTGCCTTGGCCGGCACTTCGACACCGAGCATTGCACTTTCCAACTGGAACCGGTGAGCCACTCCGAGCACGAATCACACCAGCACGCCTGACACTGTTTCACTACCCGAAGTTTTCGATGCTGACGGTCCCGGCAGCGCCGTCAACGGTGATGCGCTGGCCTGTTCTGATGCGCGATGTCGCGTCGGGGACACCCACCACTGCAGGGATGCCGTACTCACGGGCCACCACAGCCCCATGCGAGTTGGCTCCTCCCATCTCCATGACCAACCCTCCCGCGGTGAGGAACAGTGGCGTCCACCCAGGGTCCGTTGACGGTGCCACCAGGATTTCTCCCGGTTCCAGGTGGGCGCCAACCGGATCCATGATGACGCGCGCGGGAGCAGACACCAGACCTGCCGACGCCGGACTGCCGGACAAAGTGCCGGGGCGCTGCTTGCCGCCGCTCCCGCTGGCCGTAGCTTCGGGTTCCGTACCATCAGACAACAGCACTCTCGGGATGTGCTTGCGGCGGAGTTCCTGGAGATAAGCCGCACGTCGTTCAGCAACCACCTCGTGGACGTCGTCTCCGGCCAAGGCGATCTCGACGTCGTCCAGGTCCAGGAAGAAGATGTCCTCGGGACGTTCGATCCGCTGTGCTGCCGAAAGCTCATCCCCGATCAGGAGCAACTGCTTCCTCGCAGCTGACAACCCCAGAACCAGGTTGTACTTGGGCAACTCCCGCAACCCGGCGAAGTGCCGTGTTCGGTCCAAAGCAAGTCTCACGATTACCGCGTGCAACGGACTCTTCGCCCTGGCGCGGGCCACGAAACGCGCTACCTGTTCATCGGCGTCGAGGGCTGCTTGCGTGAATTGTTGGTCGGGCGCTTCGGCGCCGTCGGAGAGCCTCAAATAGTTGGCTATGACACCGAGGATGTGCGTAGGGTCATCGGACCAGCGCGGCATGCCAAGGTCGATCTCGGCAACGGCCCTGTGGCCGTATTTCCGCAGGAACCTCTCAAGACCGGCCTGTGCAGCTGCCGGGAGCTTGGCTGCCCGATGCTGTTCCGCCAGCTCTGCCGGTGTTCGGGCAACCATGGAGGCAACGGCGTCGGGATCCTCCCGGATCTCGGAGGCGACTTGCCACAAAGCCAGGTCCATCTCCGTGGTGACGTTGTTAGGTAGGCCCCGGATTACTGTTTGCAGCTCGCTGTAGGGCGCTTGGTCACCAAGAATCCGCCTCACCAGCGCCAGCATCGCGAAGCCGAGAGCAGGAAGTGGCAACACCTGCGGAACCGTGGCGAACACTTCCTCTCCCAAGATTCTCTGGACGTGGCCGAGCCGCTGGTGGGGTGTGGCTTCACTGGGGACGGAGAAGGTGCTGCGTAACTCCGTACTGAGCCGCTCCACACGCCGCATTGCTGTACTTGGACGGAACAGACCGCGGAACAATGACTCCGGGACACGATGCTTAGCCGCCACCGGGGCGATATGGCGGATCAGTTTCACGGGTGTCTTGATAGTCACCGCGAAGCGCGGGTCGGCGAAGAGCCCACGCATAATGGCTGCGGAGCGGGCTTCCATGACGTCAAAAACCCGTGGCACGATTGTCCGGCCTACCCGGCTTCGCAGCACGGCGCTGAAGTCGAAGAAGATTCGTTGTCCGGCTTCGTAGTAGGCAGGCGGCCCTGACCGGGGATCGGGAACGTCGAAAGCCGCTGTCCTGGCGACGCTCGAGGCTATCAGTCGGATTCCGGCCAACCCCATGGGAGTCAGAGGCCTGGTGAGGCCCTGCGCGAGGCTGAAGTTCAGGAACGCGTGCTCGCCGGGAGCCAGGGGCGTGCGTGTGGTTTGCGGGTACAGCGTGGTGATGGGCCTCGCCTGCGTAAGCCACAACTTTCCGTCGTCGTCGATGGCCCACTCGGTGTCTTGCGGAGCACGGTAATGCTCTTGTACCTCAAGGCCCAACTTGGCAAGCTCGAGGACCTGACGATCACTGAGACAGGGCTCCACGGCTGAATCAGCAGGCAAGGGCCGTTCAACCCGCTCCGTGCCGCCGCCCGGCATGGCGCGGATCTCCACTTGCCTGTCCCCCAAGACCCTTGTCAGGACGGCACCGCGCCGGGCGTTCACAACGTAATGGTCTGGATTCACAGCCCCGGACACCACCGCCTCCCCCAAGCCAGGGCTGGCATCAATGACCGTTTCATAGCGATTCCCCGTCACCGGGTTGGCGGTGAACATGACGCCAGCGGTAGCGGAATTCACCATTTCCTGCACAACTACAGCCAAGGCCACAGTTGCGTGGTCGATCACGTTAGTGGTCCGGTAGGCCACGGCGCGGTCTGTCCAGAGCGACGCCCAGCAGCGGCTCACGGCATCCAAGACTGCATCCACGCCCACAACGTTCAGGAAGGTGTCCTGTTGTCCGGCGAAACTTGCGAACGGCAAGTCCTCTGCGGTGGCCGAGGACCTCACGGCGACGGGTACGTTGGCGCCCAAATCTTGGTATGCAGACCGCACCGCTTCGGCGATCCCCTCGGGCACCCCGGCATCGATCACCAAAGACCGGGCACGAGCGGCAAGCCCACTGAGCTGGTCCAACCCGGCCGCATCAGCTTCCGACAAAGCCGCAAAGACAGGCTCCAGACCAGCACCCGAGAGCGCCCGCCGGTAGGCAGCAGTTGTCAGGCAGAATCCCCGCGGAACCGGCAGGCCGACGCTGGCCAACTCGCCTAGATTGGCTGCCTTGCCGCCGACCTCCGGCAGCATGGGTCCACGGATTGCGGCGATGTCCAGAACCAGTACCGGATCCTGTGACGGTTCCCCGGGCTGTTTCTTGTCCATGGACGTAACAGGATCCGGCTTAAGCAGCGCCGAGCATAGGCCCAAACTTGTGGCGGTCAGCGAGCCTGGGATCGTCACGGTCCGGAACAACCATTACCGGCCCCTTGGAGTGATGCAGGACTCCGTCCGATGTTGAACCCAACAGCATCCCCGCGAAGCCGCCACGGCCCCGTGTACCCAGAACCACCAGCTCGACGCTGCGGCTGGTTTCCACCAGAACATCAACGGGGGAACCATCCCTGAGTTCCGTTTCCATGGGCAATGAAGGGAAATGGCTTCTGAGCCAATCAGCCCCGGCGTCCAGCTGGACTTTGATATCCGCAAACAAGGCATCCCGGTCCAAGGGTGCCGGAACCCATGCCAGGGAACCGCTGTACTGAGGTACGGCACAAATCACCCGGAGTTTCGCGCCCATGCGCTGTGCTTGCTCGGCAGCTTCGAGCACGGCCACGCGGGCCTGCTCGGAACCGTCCACGCCTACGGCAACCACATTTTCCACAGTACGTGGGCCAGCCTTGGCATGTTCAGCCTTGATGTGTTTGTCCTCAGTGCTTTCACCAAGGCGATCGGCACAGTAGAGCGGGACTGTCACCGTGGGGCATTTGGCGTGGGCGGGCAAAGCGCTGCTGACCGAGCCAAGCAAACGCCCAACAAATCCGCCGCGACCCCTGCTCCCGAAGACAAGGAGTGCGGCCTCGCTGGAAAGATCCAACAGGACACCAGCGGCGTCGCCGTTCTCGACAGAAGCATCGACGTCGATGGCATATCCGGAGACCTTATCCAGGGCCTGCCGAACGATCGCATCCGCGCCCTCGCGAATCACGGAATCGTCGACTGTTGCGTAGCCGCCATCCAGCCCGGAGGCGGCAAAGATGGGCACGGAATATGCCGTGACGATATGTAAAGGAAGGCGCCGACGTTCAGCCTCCCGCGCGGCCCAAACCAAAGCACATTGCCCGTGCTCTGAACCGTCCACTCCGACCACGATGCCACCTGGTTCCACAGCCTGATCCTGGCCGTCCTGTGGCTCTTCACTGTGTCTGCCGTGCTGGTCCATGGGGGCCTGCCTCTCCACCTACTGCTTGATGTTCCGGCTATTCTGCCAGAGGTTCTCCTCGTCGGATTGCCTCACTGTTTCATTGTCAATGGCCGGGGCAGGAGAAACCCGGAAATTTCTCCTCCCAATCCCAACTATTCTCGGTCGGCAGTGGCGAATCAAGGCGACATCGGGCTATGTGCATAACGGTCCGGGCTCGGTTCCCGGCCTTCCACATTGCGCTCCGGACGAACACACAAAACGCGGAGTCGCGGAGGCTATCCATGGCCGAAAAAGTTCGGTAGTGTTCGAGTCACCGAATGGCCGGCGAACGTGTTTCACACCACACACTCCGGCCATTTATTTGCGGCCGCTTGGGGAACTCGGACGCGATCCCACGCGATGCCGTAAGGCACACACGTCAAGGAGGAACCAAGCAGTGTCACTCACGCCTGATTCCGCCACGGAACGCACCACCACCGTGGTCATCGGAGCCGGCCTGTCCGGTTTGGCAGTTGCCAGCGAGCTCAGCCGCTTCGGCGTGGGCTCCATCGTCGTAGACGGGTTCGGTGCACTGTCCACCACAGGTCCTTCTGTTCATACAGGCATGCTTCAACGCACTGATGCCGCTGATCCCGCAGCCATGCAGGAACGCAACGAGATCCTCCGTCACCTGCGGAACTACGCCGCCAACCATCAACTGGACGTTCGCAACACCACCCGCGCCGTACGCCTTGATTTCCTGGGGGCAGACCCCTCCCGCCAGATCGGGTACGGACTGGCGGCCAGCATGACCACGGCCGGACTGAGAACAGGCCTCCACGTATCAGGCCCCCTCGAATCCACTCCACGCCAGTGGGCAGTCCACACAGCCAACGGTGTCCTCCTGGCGGACCACGTAGTAGTGACGCGTTGCGCCCAAAGCCAGTTGCGCCGCATGCTCGCCGAACTTGGAATAGCCGTTGGCCAGAACTTCGCGGCCGCCATGCGGGCGGTGGGGATGCACTTGGTGGGCGTTGGGGACCTGATCACCCCGTCTCCCAAGGAAGTGCTGCGGCAAGCCAAGGCAGTGGGCCAGGCAATCTCCACCAAGGTAGCCCTGCCGGCAGGTCCCGGCATCGCCATCGCCTAGCGTCATCGCCATCGCCTAGCCCCCGCCACCGCCATCGCCTGGCTGGTCATGTCCGGCAAACACAGGCCACCTCACCAACACAAGCCACCTCACCAACGCAGGCCAGCAGAACCGCCGTCGTACTTCCCGCGCTGGACTTTTATGAACAGAACTTAACGCCAAAAGCCGGCGCCTCCCAAGACGTTAATCTTGGGAGGCGCCGGTTTTTGAACTGAAGCGTGAGGCTTTATGCGCCAGCGCGTACGTAGGTCAGGGGACCCGTTGCGGTCAACCAGCTGATCGGGTGGATGCCCGTCTGGTTGCCGTTGATGCCACCGCTGATTGCCTGGCCGTTGCCGATGTAGATGGCAACGTGGCCGGACTGGACGATCATGTCACCGGGCTGAGGATCGCTGACGACCTTGCCGTAGTTCATGAACTGCATGGGACCGAGGTCGCCTACCGGGATGCCTGCGGAACCAAGGGCCTTCTCGACCATGGCGGTGCAGTCCTGGAAGATGCCGATCTGTGCGTAAGCCGAGGCAACCATGGCTGCATTGACGCCGCCAACGGCGGGGGCAGCAGCTACGGGAGCAGCGGCAACCGGTGCGGCAGCCACGGGAGCAGCAACCGCAGCCTGGGCGGCGACGGGAGCCGTTGCAGCAGCGGTGGTGACAGCTGCCTTCTGGACTACGGGAGCCTCAACAACGGGAGCCGGCTTTTCGATGACCGGAGCTGCTACGGAAGCAACAGCGGGACGCTCGAAGTTGACGGTAGCCGTTGCCAGAGCGGTAACAACCTTGGTGGGTGCCTCGGAAACGGTCTCAGCGACCGTTGCGGGGCTGGAGTCGCGCTGAACCGGGGCCTCAGCTGCGTGAGCAGCAATGGAACCGGTCAAAACGAGGCCCGAGGCTGCTGCGATAACAGCTGCCTGACGGCCAGCGCCGGAAGCGTTGCTGGCCACTGCCTTCGAGATGGAGATGAACGGATTAGGACGTACGCTGTCCGCCTTACGACGGCCGCGAAGAATGCGTGAAGACATGAAAGAGCCTCTCCCGATGCCTGCGAGGTTAGCTGTCGGATTCGGATGGGAGTCACCCGGCCACTATCCCCCGCTGTTCAGCGGAAGCTTCGTGACTTCACCCCAAGGCACGCTCGAAAGCGGCCTAAATTGGGTTCCCCGTCTCTGCCGTAGGTTTGTCTGCGAACGGATTCCGGACTGCGGCAGAGCTAGGCAATCAGGCCGGAAGTGCCCGCTACGTGGAACAGGCACAGGTACTACCGTACGCGATGATTCCGTCGAAGTCACATTTAAGTAACGGGAAATGGGTCTCTGGCGTGTCGCGGTAATCGTTTCGAGATATTCGCAGCTACGTAGAAAACCGCGCTATTCCGCGGGAGTATCGCCCTCGGGGTCGTTTGAAGCTGCCAGCTTCTTCCGTGCGGTAACAGCAAGATAAATAACGAGACCAACAGCAACAACAGCCAACCCGACGATGCTCCACGGGAAGGGCTGGGAGGCATCAGCGGCCGGCTCGCTGGTGCCCGTCCCCGGCGCTGCGGTGCCCGCCGTGGGTACTGCGGCTGAGGGAGCCGAGACCGACGGTGAGGCCCCAGCCGGGCCGCTCGCAGTCGTCGTGCTTCCTGCGGCGGCCGTGAACGTAAAGGTGCCCTCGATGGGGTGCGAATCGGAGCTGACCACACGCCAAACCACCGTGTACTCCCCTGCGGGGGCGCCTTCGCGGAGCTTCTGAACGGCCTGGTTGTCAATGATTTCCACCGGGCCGTCCGCCCAGTTCTCGCCGCCGGCCGTCACAGTGACTCCGGAACCAATCGCGAGAGGGCGGTTGTTGAACGTGATGGAGACCGACGCCGGGACTTCCGCCACGCTGGCACCGTTGGCTGGCGCGGTTGATTCCGCGACGTCGTGCGCGGACGCCGGAGCCGCGGAAAACAGCAAGGCGGACGCAAAAGCAAGAGCAGCGACGACGGCGGCCAGAAGCGGGCGGATGGTACGCATGGGGCGGTTTCTCCTAGTGTTGGCTTCCTTACAGAGTAGGCGAATCGTTCGGAGGGCCCGCACCGGACAACATAGGATTTGAGAGCAAACTCCCCTCGATCCCCGGAGACCTTCATGCTGAAACAAGGTTCTGCAGTAGACCGCTACTTCAAGATCTCCGAACGCGGATCCACGTATTCTCGGGAAATTCGGGGCGGGTTCGCGACCTTCTTCGCCATGAGCTACATCGTGGTGCTGAATCCACTGATCCTCTCCGGACCTGACTCCAGCGGCGCATCCCTGGGCTTCACAGCCGTGGCAGCCACCACTGCTTTCGTGGCGGGCATCCTGACCATCCTCATGGGCGCGTGGGCCAAGCACCCGTTTGCCGTGGCCACGGGCTTGGGCGTCAATGCCTTCGTCGCGGTCACGGTGGCGTCCCACCCCGGACTGACCTGGCCGGACATGATGGGGCTCGTGGTGCTGTCCGGCATCACCATGCTCATCTTGGTGCTCACCGGCTTCCGGACTGCCGTGTTCAAGGCCGTGCCGGAAGCCCTGAAGACGGCAATTGTTGTGGGCATTGGCCTCTTCATTGCACTCATCGGCCTGGTCAATGCAGGCTTTGTCCGCCGCATCCCCGATGCCGCAGGAACCACCGTCCCGCTGGGCCTGGGCGTGGACGGCAAGCTCATGGGCTGGCCGACGCTCGTGTTCGCAGTTGGCCTGATCCTGACCATCGCGCTGGTGGTCCGCAAGGTCCGCGGCGCTATCCTGATCGGCATCGTCGTCTCCACTGCGCTGGCCGCCATCCTCGAATTCACCCTCCACATCGGCCCGAGCTTTGACGGCACCAACGTCAACCCCCGCGGCTGGTCCCTGGTTGCTCCCACGCTCACCGAATGGGGTGCCCCGGATCTATCCCTGATCGGCAAGGCCAACCCGTTGGGCGCGTTTGAACACCTCGGTTTCATCGCTGCAGCATTGCTGGCGTTCGTGATCCTCCTGAGCATCTTCTTCGACGCCATGGGCACCATGGTGGGCCTGGCCAACGAGGCCGGAACCGTGGACGAAGACGGCAACATTCCCAACGTGGACCGAGTCCTGCAGGTAGACGCCCTCGGGGCCATCGTGGGCGGCGGAGCCTCGGTTTCCTCCAACCAGATCTTCGTCGAGTCAGGCGCAGGCATCGGCGAAGGCGCACGGACGGGACTCGCCTCGATCGTCACCGGCGCCCTCTTCCTTGTGGCCATGTTCTTCACGCCGCTCATCAACCTGGTCCCGTTCGAGGCCGTGGCTCCCGCACTGGTAGTTGTGGGCTTCATGATGGTCTCCCAGGTGGGCAAGATCGACTGGCAGGACTGGGGCGTCGGAATTCCCGCGTTCCTGACCATCGCCCTCATGCCGTTCACGTACTCCATCGCGAACGGCCTCGGCGCAGGCTTTATCTCATACGTCCTGATCCGCACGTTCCAGGGCCGTGCCCGTGAAGTTCACCCGCTGATGTGGGCTGTGGCTGCGGCGTTCCTGCTGTTCTTCGGCATTGGAACCGTGGAAGAGTTGCTCGGGGTCAAGTAAGCCCTCGCCGGGCTTCCGGGCTCGGGTGAGTCCGGGGTTTCAGACACTCCCGCGGCGGAACGGCTGGTTTTCGGGGCCCGGGTCCGGTGTGCTTGAACCATGGAAACCATGCCCCTCACCGTAGATGTCTCCCCCACTCCGTGGACGGGTCGTTTTGACGGCGAGGGCAATGAGCACCGGAGATGGTGGCAAGCCGTAGCACCCCACACCGTGTCCGCCGCCGCAGCAGCCTCGCGTCCCGCCGTCGTGCTGGGTTTCTGCAGCGACGCCGGCGTCCTCCGCAACAAAGGACGCGTGGGTGCCGCCGCGGCTCCGGCCGCGATCCGTTCGGCGCTGGGTCCGCTGGCTTTCCACCTTGACCGTGACGTGTTCGACGCCGGCGATGTGGTTGTGGAGGACGACTCACTGGAGGCGGGCCAAGAGCGCGCCGGACTCGCCATTTCGGGACTGCTCGACGCCGGCAACCTCACCGTTGTGCTTGGCGGCGGCCACGAGACCGCGTTCGCCAGCTATCTGGGCGTGGCCGGTTCCGAAGCGGTCCGGGGCAAGCGTTTGGGTGTGCTGAACCTGGACGCGCACTTTGACTTGCGGGACGAGCCGACGCCGAGCTCGGGCACGCCGTTCCTGCAGATGGCCCACGCGGAAGCTGCCGCGGGACGCGAACTGCAGTACGCCGTCGTCGGAATTTCGGAGCCCAACAACACGCGGACGCTCTTCAACACCGCCCGGGACCTGGGCGTGAAGTACCTGCTTGATGAGCTGTGCACGCCGGAAGCTGCGGAGGTCTTCGTTGCTGATTTCCTGGCGGGAGTGGACGTGCTGTACCTGACCATCGACCTGGATGTGATGCCGGCGTCGGTGGCCCCCGGGGTGAGCGCGCCGGCCGCTTACGGTGTGCCGTTGCCGGTGATCAGCGCGATCTGCCGGCAAGTGGCTGCCAGCGGAAAGTTGCTGCACCTGGACGTGGCCGAGCTGAATCCGGAGTTCGACATCGACTCCCGGACCGCGAAGGTTGCGGCACGGTTGGTGAACACGCTCCTCGCTTAGCTCCCGGGCCCCTTTTCCGCCCGGCTTCCTCCACATAGCCTGTGTGGAGGAAGGGACTGCGATGCGCACACCACTTGTGCAGGAGAAGTTGGCTTGGGTTGCAGGGCTGGCAGCTGTGGCCCTGGGCTTGGCCGCGCATATGGTCGCCGGAGGCAGCGCACCAGCCATACCCGTGCTCCTGGGCCTCGCCGCGCTCGGCTGCCTGGCCGCCCAACTGCTTGCCCGCTGGGTGCATGGGCCGTTGTTACTGCTGCTCCTGTCCGGCGTGGCCCAGCAGTTGCTGCATCTGGGCTTTGACGCCTTTGGCGGATACTTCCCCGGCAGCGGAATCCTGGATCACTTGCACGGCGGTCAGGCTACGTCTCCTGCCGCGGGTGCGCCGGCTAACGGTGCGGCCCCAAGTGGCGGCTCGGTCCACCTCATGCTCTACACGCACATGGCGGCGGCCATATTGACACTCTTGGTGGCGTCCGGGGTTTTCAAAGTGGCCGGGCTACGTTCGCGGCGGCGGGCAGGCACGGATCCCGCGCTTGTCCGAGACTCCCGCCCTTGAACCTTGCGATCAACGAGCAAGCCAAGGATCCGCATGCTCACGGAGCGCCGTCACGGGAGGCAACGCAGGGCAACTTTCCCTTAGCGCGGCGACGCCAACCCGTAGCCCTGGGACACCATTCGTAGCCCTGCGAAAGCCGGGGAAATGAACTTTGATCCGGCCGCGGTCCGGCACCTAGTGTCGTTTGCACGTGGTGTACCCGAGAGGCCAGGGAGCTGCCTGCAAAGCAGCGCACGCGGGTTCGAACCCCGCCACCACGTCTTGGGGCCGGCTCCCCGCTTTAGGGGTTTACCCCCGGCCCGTCCCCAGCGATCATGAAATGAGGCGCAGGGACTTCGCCGGGCCGCAACGCACGTCCGCTCCTTTGCGCAGCGGAGGCGCAGCGACATGTCACCCAGTATGGGACCGACGGACGGATTCCTGACCGACTACTACGAGCATGTGGCTGAGGACGACGTCCGAAACTACACGCCTGAAACGCTGCTGGAACGCGCCCGATACCACCGGTCCCTGGCCGAGCGCCGCGAGCCCGGGCAAGCCGTCATCGGGATCCTGCACGAACCGGATGCCAGCCTGCTGGCCATCGTTTCGGACGACATGCCCTACCTGCTTCCCTCCGTGACTGCCGAGATCGCCCGTGACACCGCCGCCCTCCGGCTCCTGGTCCACCCCACCTTCAGCGTCACGCGCGATCCAGCCACCCACCGCCTGACCGGAATCCACAGGGGACCGCAGCGCACGGGGCTCCCCGCCGGCGTCGAACCTTCCGCTGCCGGCTCCCCCGGTGAGCGGGCCACCCAACAGAACCACGACGGCGGACTCCTCACCGAAGCGTGGACGGCCATCGAAATCCCCCGGCTGCCCGACGAGGCGAGCGCGGAGATGCTGGTGGGCCGGCTGCAGAAGGTCCTGGACGATGTCCGTGCCGCGGCGGAGGATGAGGCAGCCATCCGCGAAGAGCTGGCCCGGGAGATCCGGGCACTGGATGAGGCGGCAAAGACAGATCGGACGGCCCGCGAAGCCCAGGAACTACTCCGTTGGCTGGAGGATGGGAACTTTGTGTTCCTGGGGTGTCGGGGGACCTCCGGGTTGGGGCTTCTCCGGGACACCGAGCCAACGCCACGTCCTCACGCAAGCGCAGCAGCAACAGCCACTCCCACTCCCACTCCCACTCTCACGCTGACCAAGTCCACCCAGCGTTCCACCGTCCTTCGCCGGGCCTACCTCGACGAAATCACCCTGGTGACCGAAGGCGACACAGGCGCCATCGCGCACACCTTCGTAGGGCTCTTCTCCCCCAGCTCCACAACCCGCTCCGCGCAGCAGATCCCGGTCATCCGCGACACCGTGAAGGAAGTGTTGAGGGCATTCGGCTACCCCGCAAGTTCCCATCATGGCAAGGAACTGCTGGCTGTCATCGAGGCCTATCCCCGCGACGAACTGTTCCACATCGACGCCGAACAGCTTGTCACCCATGCCCGTGAGATCTTGCGCCTCCAGGACCGCCACAGCACACGATTGTTCCTCCGCCCGGACTCGTACGGCCGGTTCATGACCGCGCTCGTGTTCCTGCCCAGGCGCCGCTACAGCACGGCCGTCAGGCTCAATATCGAGCGGGAACTCCGGGAAGCCTTTGGTTCGGATTCCATCGAGTTCGAACTTCGCTTGGGCGAATCGGCCATGGCTCGCGTGTTTTTCCGTGTGCTGCTGCCCAACGCGACGTCGCTACGTGACGGGATTCCCGGCGTCGTGGATGCCTCAGTCCTGGAGCCGCGGATCATCGCTGCCACGAGGTCCTGGGCGCAAGGGCTGGCCGAGGCGCTGCAGGCGCGGTATCCCTCGGAGGAAGCGGCCAGGCTGTCACATCAATGGGCCGCCGCATTCCCGGCCAGCTACAAGGCGGATTACGAAGTTGAGGACGCTGTTGAGGACATCTCGAAGTTCGAGAGCTTCCCACCGACCCACAGTGTGGACACCGACCCGCTATTGAGCGTCTACACCCGGCCTGGCACGGCCGTCCTCACCGAGGATGCCCGTATCCGGGTCTACCTGACCCGGCCCCAGAGCCTCACCCAGATCCTCCCGTTCTTCCATAATCTCGGCTTGAAGGTCCTGGACCAGCGTCCGTTCGACGTGCAGCGCGCGGATGGCAGGCAGTTCTTCCTCTACGACCTCGGACTCAAGTACCCGCGCGGTGTGGACCCCCTTGCCACCGGTGAGCTGTTGGCGGGTTCGTTTTGCGCGGCGATGCGCGGTGATGCGGAGTCGGACGCCTTCGATGCCTTGGTCATCAGGGAGCGCATCGACTGGCGTCGGGTGGCCATCCTGCGGGCGTACGCCAAGTATCTGCGTCAACTTGGAAGCACCAACTCGTACGGATTCATCGCGGACACGTTGGGCGGTAACCCCACTGCGACGCATGCGCTTTTGGAGCTGTTCGAGGCGAAGTTCGATCCAGACAACTTCACTCCAGACCTCTTTGACCCCGAACTCTCCACCCCTGGCACAGCAGAAGGGGACGTCTTCGAGGCGGACAGCAGCGCGCTGAGCCACAGAACACAGGCGATCCATGCGGCGCGGGAAAGGCTGGCCGAAGCGATCGACGCCGTCCCCGTCCTCGATGCCGACCGCCTGCTGCGCTCCCTCGCGAGCCTTGTGGAAGCTACGTTGCGCAGCAATTTCTACGTGGACAAGCCGTACCTCAGCTTCAAACTCAATCCATCCCTCATCCCGGCCGCCCCGCTCCCCCGGCCCAAGTTCGAGATCTGGGTTTACTCGCCCAGGGTTGAGGGCGTTCACCTCCGTTTTGGGCCAATTGCCCGCGGCGGGCTGCGCTGGTCCGATCGGCGGGAGGACTTCCGCACGGAGATCCTGGGGCTCGTGAAGGCCCAGACTGTCAAGAATGCGGTGATTGTGCCTACGGGAGCCAAGGGCGGTTTCTTCCCGAAGCGGCTTCCGGACCCGGCAGAGGATCGTGCGGCGTGGTTGGCGGAGGGACAAGAAAGCTACAGGACATTCATCCGGGGCCTGCTGGATGTCACGGACAACCTGGTACCGGATTCCGACGGCGGCACCAACGGTCATGTGGTCGCGCCCCCTCGCGTGGTGCGGCACGACAGGGACGATTACTACCTGGTGGTCGCGGCGGATAAGGGAACTGCAGCATTCTCGGACATAGCCAATGCGTTATCGGCGGAATACGGCTTCTGGCTGGGTGATGCCTTCGCCTCCGGCGGCTCCGTGGGCTACGACCACAAGCAGATGGGCATCACGGCCCGCGGCGCGTGGGAATCCGTAAGGCATCACTTCAGCGAACTCATGATCGACTCCCGTGCCGAGGACTTCACGGTGGTGGGGATCGGCGATATGAGCGGCGACGTATTCGGGAACGGCATGCTCCTGTCCCAGCACATCAAGCTGGTGGCCGCCTTCGATCACCGCCACATCTTCCTGGACCCGACCCCGGACCCGGGAGAATCTTTCGCCGAGCGGGAACGCCTCTTCAAACTCCCCCGCTCCAGCTGGGCTGACTACGATCGCACCAAGCTAAGCCCCGGCGGCGGCGTGTTCGCGCACACGGATAAATCCATCCTGATCACGGAAGAGGTCCGGCTCGCCTTGGGCATGGAAGAAGGCGCCGATCCCGGTGGCCAGTTGGTGATGAGCCCGCCCGAGCTTCTCCGGGCGATCCTCATGGCCCCGGTCGATCTCCTCTATAACGGCGGAATCGGCACTTACATCAAGGCATCAACAGAGTCCCATGCCGACGTCGGGGATAAGTCCAATGACGCCATCCGGGTGGACGCCAACCAGCTCCGCACCCACATCGTGGCTGAGGGCGGCAACCTTGGCGTCACACAGCGCGGCAGGATCGAGGCTGCACTGGCGGGCATCCTGGTGAACACTGACGCGATCGACAATTCGGCGGGAGTGGATTGTTCCGACCATGAAGTGAACATCAAGATCTTCCTCGACCGGATGATCGCCGCCGGCAGGATGTCCGTGAAGGAACGCGCCCCCTTCCTGCACTCGCTGCAAGGTGAGGTGGCGCGGCTTGTGCTGCAGACCAACCACCAACAAAATGTCCTGCTGGTCAACGACAAGCAATTGGCGCTGGAGTGGAGCCCCAGCTTCGAGCGGACCATGGACTGGCTGGAATCCGTCACTGATCTGGACCGGGGTCTCGAATTCCTTCCCAGCAACAAGGAGCTGAGGGCGCGCGTCCTCACCGGAAAGGGACTCACCACACCGGAGCTCGCCGTCTTGGCCGCCTACGCGAAGATTGAGCTGGCCCGTGAGTTGACCGATGGAGGACTCTCCGACGATCCCTGGTTCTCCACGACGCTCCACGAGTACTTTCCGCGGCAGGTATCCGAACGTTTCGGCGAACTTCTCTCCACCCATCCGCTGCGCAGGGAAATCGTGGCAACCGTGGTGGCTAACGACATGATCAATATGGGTGGCATCGCCTTCGCTTTCAGGGCCATGGAAGAGACCACGGTCTCGGCGGCAGCGGTTGCCCGCGGATTCGTGGTGATGCGGCAGATCTGGGGCTTCGACTCAGTGGCCGAGGCAATCGCCCAAGTTCCTGCCAGCACCCCCAGCGAGCATGGAGCCGCTGTTGCCTTGGACATGCGGCGCCTGCTCGACCGCTCCGTCCGCTGGTATGTCACCCACGATTTCCGGGACAAGCCCGTCTCCGACGCGCTGACGCGGCTGGAAAACCCCATGTCCTTGATGCGGGCCAACTTCACGCGTTTCCTGCACGGCATCAATCTGGCACACTCGCAGAAACGGCTGGCACACACCGACGCTGTGGGACTCCCCCATCATCTTGGGATTCGCGCGTCAGAACTTCTGGTGAGTTACGGACTCCTGGATATCTCGGCCATTGCCGAGGAATTGCAGGAACCGGCAGAGGCCGTGGCGGAGGTCTATTTCGCCGTTTTTGAGCGTATCTCCGCCATACCTCTGTTGGAACACATCACCATGCTCCCCCGGGACACTCACTGGGAGTCCTTGGCGAGGGCCGCCCTGAGGGATGACATGTATCTGGTCCTCGCGGACATGACCAAGGCCGTGGTCAAGCACACTTCACGGTCCTCTGCCGCGACTGATCCAGTGGAACGAATCACGGACTGGGAACGGGGCAACATCGAGCAGCTGGCACGGATTCAGGAGACCATTCAGGAGGCCATTAAGCCTGGTCCGGTGGATATCGCGGCCCTTTCAGTTGCCGTCAAACTGCTCCGCGCCATGGTCCGCCGATGAGACCCAGGTCACTTACCTACCAGTCATCTTACAAATACTAAGCTCCCACCGACTATGATTGATGGGTCGCCCTCGCATGCGGCACGTAATAGGAGGCCCCCAATGACCCCTGCAATGATTGCAGAACGCGAGATTCGCCTGTCCTTTTCCAAGGCAGACGAGATCCACGACGGACTCGACCGCGCCGTGGATGCCCTGATTGCAAACGCAGCAGCAGACGCTAACTGCGGCATACTGGTGACCCGGCACGAGCCCGGCACCTACACCGTGGCGCTGGACGAATCCGTTCCCTTCGGTCAGACCCACGAAGTCCTCGCTGCCTAACTGCCACCCCTGACGGCACTTTCGGCAGCGAAAAAAACCGGGGCCCGTTCCTTTCCGCATCTACTACCCGCGGAAGGGACCGAGCCCCGGTTTCTGTTTAAGCTAGGCCCGGCGGAGAGTGACGCCGTCGGACTTCATGAACAATTCCTTGCCCTCTTCGGTAACCCCGGGGCCTGCATGCTCAAGCCACACCACATTTCCGCTGCTGGAAATCTCCTCGATCCGACCGGCGGCAATCACGTGGGCGTATTTGACCACTTCCACCCGCTCGCCAACTTTCAGCGTCTTCCAGTCGGTAACCGTAGCCGTGTGAGCGCTTCGCCTGGACAGGACTGCTCCGCGTGCCTTCATTGAACTTCTACCCCTTTGTGGATGTTCTCTGTTGTGTATTGAGTTATTTGAACGGTTGACCGTCAAGCCCACGACATCGTTGGCGTGGACGTGACGTACACCATAAGTTCTACTACATTTGCCACGCCCCGGTGCTTGCGTTGCGAACAAAGACCGGGGCGTGACAAATATGCCCATCAAATGAGCGTTTTATTCGACGTCAGGCCAAAATCCCGACGGCGGATTCGGCTGCCGCGCGGACCGCACCGGAGCCGACCAGACGGTCAGCCGCTTCCAGTTCCGGCGACAGGAACCTGTCCGCGCCCGGGCCCTGAACAACTTCGCGAAGCACCTCAAGAACTGCCGTACCGGCAGGACCCGGGGTGAGTTCGCCGTCGGACATCTGCGTACGCATGTCAATGGCACGGGCACTGGTGACAAGCTCGACGGCGAGCACCCGGCGAAGGTTCTCCACGGCCTTGCGCAGCTTACGGGCAGCGTGCCAGCCCATGGACACGTGATCTTCCTGCATCGCGGAGCTCGGGATGGAGTCCACAGACGCCGGAACGGCGAGGCGCTTGTTGTCCGAAACCAGGCCGGCCTGCGTGTACTGGGCGATCATCAGGCCTGAGTCCACACCCGGGTCTCCAGCGAGGAAGGCCGGGAGTCCGTGCGAACGGGCGGGATCCAGCATGCGGTCCGTGCGGCGCTCAGCAATGGAGCTGAGGTCCGCGACGGCAATGGCCAGGAAGTCCAGCACATAGGCTACCGGAGCGCCATGGAAGTTGCCGTTGGACGTGACGCGGCCGTCCGGGAGGACCACCGGGTTGTCGATCGCTGCGGCGAGTTCACGGGATGCAACCAGCGCGGCGTGGTCCACGGTGTCGCGGACGGCGCCGGCGACCTGCGGGGCGCAACGCAGCGAGTAGGCGTCCTGAACCTTGGTGTCGTTGATCCGGTGGGACGCAACGATCGGCGAGTTGGACAGAACGCGGAGCATGTTGTCAGCGCTGGCGGCCTGCCCCGGGTGCGGACGCAGGGCTGCGTGGAGCTCCGGCAGGAACACCTGGTCGGTGCCGAGCAGCGCCTCGACGCTGAGCGCGGCGGTGACGTCCGCCGTCGCAAGCAACAGGCGGATGTCCGCGATGGCCATCAGCAGCATGCCGAGCATGCCCTCGGTGCCGTTGACGAGGGCCAGGCCCTCCTTCTCCGCCAGCGTGACAGGCTCGATGCCGTGCTGGGCGAGCAGCTCAGCAACTGCCGGCTTTCCAGCGGTTCCGTACAGTTCGCCGTCGGGGCCGGTTGCTTCGCCTTCGCCCATGAGGACCAGCGCGCAGTGGGACAGCGGCGCGAGGTCGCCGGAGCAGCCCAGTGAACCGAACTCGCGGACCAGCGGGGTGATGCCGGCGTTGAGGACATCCACCATGGTCTGGAGGACCACCGGGCGGACGCCAGTGCGGCCTGAGGCCAAGGTCTTGGCGCGGAGGAACATGATGCCTCGGACCACTTCGCGTTCAACAGCCGGGCCCATGCCGGCGGCATGGCTACGGATCAGGGACTTCTGCAACTGGGTGCGGAGATCGTTGGGGATGTGGCGGTTGGCCAGCGCGCCGAAGCCCGTGGAAATCCCGTACGCAGGGACATCGCTGGTGGCGAGATCGTCAATGTGGGCGCGGACCTTGGCGACGTTGTCCAGGGCGTCCTGGGAAATGGTCACCTTGGCGTCGTGGCGTGCGACGGCGACGACGTCCTCCGGGGTAACGCCGCTGGAGCCGAGGGTCACGGTGAGCTGTTCGTTCGATGTGATGGTCATGTTCTTACTTCTCGTTCATGGGGATGCGGACGCCTCGTTCGTTGGCGACTTCGAGGGCGCGGTCGTAGCCGGCGTCGGCGTGGCGGATGACGCCCATGCCGGGGTCATTGGTCAGGAGTCGTTCGAGCTTTTCCGCGGCGAGGTCGGTGCCGTCAGCGACGGAAACCTGGCCAGTGTGGATGGACCGGCCAATACCAACACCACCACCGTGGTGGATGGACACCCAGGTAGCACCCGAAGATGCAGCGGTCAGCGCGTTCAGCAGCGGCCAGTCAGCAACCGCGTCCGAGCCGTCCTTCATCGACTCGGTCTCCCGGTACGGGGACGCCACCGAACCCGAATCCAGGTGGTCACGGCCGATCACGATCGGAGCCTTGACCTTGCCCTCGGCGACGAGCTGGTTAAACAACAGCCCGGCCTTATGGCGCTCGCCGTACCCGAGCCAGCAAATCCGTGCCGGCAGGCCTTCGAACTCCACCCGCTCGGCCGCAGCATCCAACCACTTGTGCAGGTGCGTGTTCTCCGGGAACAACTCCTTGATCGCCTTGTCCGTCACAGC
>NZ_JBXALT010000013.1:0-147740 GCF_058799755.1 Arthrobacter sp. GW822-FHT05G07
TCCAAGCCCGAGGTGTTCGCGCACAACGTGGAGACCGTGCCGAGGATTTTCAAGCGGATCCGTCCGGCGTTCCGGTACGAGCGGTCCCTGGATGTCATCACCCAGGGCCGGGACCTTGGCATGGTGACCAAGTCCAACCTGATCCTGGGCATGGGCGAGACCCGGGAGGAGATCTCCGAAGCGCTCCGTGACTTGCACGCGGCCGGTTGTGACCTGATCACGATCACCCAGTACCTGCGCCCGTCCGAGCGGCACTTGCCCGTGGACCGCTGGGTCAAGCCGCAGGAGTTCGTGGACCTCCAGCACGAGGCCGAAGAAATCGGGTTCCTCGGTGTCATGTCCGGGCCGTTGGTGCGGTCCTCGTACCGGGCCGGACGCCTGTGGGCCACCGCGATGCGGAAGAAGGGCTGGGAAATCCCGGCCGCCCTTTCCCACATCGAGTCCTCCGGCACCACCCGCCAGGAAGCCTCCACCATCCTCGCCGCCCACGGTTAAGCGCCGCTCCACAACAGCCGCTACTCGCGCGCCCAAAAGGTCTCGACATCGCGGAAATCACCAGCGGCGAGATGAGGGTTGTGGTGGCCGGCTGCGGAGGGAAGGCGTGCACCTTCCGGTGACTGCCGGCGCCGCAGGCGCGGTGCCCAAGGCCAAGCTCAATTCGCTGGCCATCAAGATCGGCGTCGGTTCGTCGTTGAAGTTCCTCAGCAAGAAGGGACCGTTCGCCCGGCGGCTCCTGGCAGGCGAGCGCTATTCGCGGGACGCGTTGATCCACGAACTGGCCGAACGCCCGGGAATCGATGGCATCCAGCTCTACAGCTTCAGCTCCTTGGAATCGTTGCCCGCAGTGACAGCGGCCATGATCGACGGGTGTCTCGGCGCAGACTGCAGCAGTAGTACGACGGCGGATGGTTGCCTCTGGGAGGCGGCTGGCCGCCGTCGGGGGTTAAGTCATGATGCCGAAGCAATCGAACGCCAGCGCAGTTTTAGCTCAAGATGGGCACAATGTTCGCGCACACATGCCCCGATTCGGGCGGTGACGCAGCTTTGAGGCCCTGTCCACTTCTTGGACATACTCCGGGAAATTGAGTATTCCCAGGCCTAATCTGACAGTAATTTCTGGCAACGGACCAAGTAGTCCGAGGACAAAAACTAAGTACCTGCATCATGAAGGTGGGTATTTTCTACTCCCTGTTCGAATGAAAAGAGGCGTACCCGGAAAGCTAGCCACAGGGCTTGTGCTGAATGAACCATTGGGGACATCGCTTCATCCGACAAGAACGATCGGATGCTGGGGGTTGCGACGCGGCTCCCCGGGACGTAGATCAACCAAGGAGTCTTATCATGCGCAAGCTTTCCAAGAAGAGCCGGGTCACCGCAGCCGTCGCAGGCGTTGCATTGGTAGCAGTGGGTGGCGGAGCTGCCTACGCCTACTGGACCACCACCGGTTCGGGCAACGGCACGGCAACCAACTCGACCGGCGGCGGAACGGTCACCCTTCACGCGACGTTCGCAGGCGGACTGGCACCGGGCAACCAGGTTAGCGTTGCCTACACTGCCGACAATGCCACGACCTCCAGCACCGTGGTTGGGGCGCTCAGCGCCAATGTGACCACCGATGTGGCGAGCTGTCTTCCGGAATGGTTCGAGGTCACGGCCGTCACCAGCAACAGCTCGGTCGCCGCCAACACCACAGGAACATCCGTGGGCGCCGGCGTTCTGAAATTCAAGGACGAAGCGGTGAACCAAGACGCCTGCAAGAGTGCAGTCGTAAAGGTCAACGTCACCAGCAGCTAGCGTCGGAGCGCCGGGGACCACCTTGCGAGTGGTGGTCCCCGGCCTACGCATTCCTGCCCGCAGCACCGAACACGTCCGAAAAGAGCTTCCATGGACCACCGGCCAACGCGAACAACGCCGTTCCACCGAACAAGATTGCCACTCCGTGCGCTGATACTTGCGCTCCTAGTTGCTTTCGTCCCGGTGGCGGCCCTCGCAGCAAGCAGCGGGCAGGGCACCTCGCAAGGGAACCAGGCCAAGGTTTCCAAGGGGATTGCGGTGGCGCTGTCTCCCTCAAGCCGGACCCTGGACCCGGGGCAGTCCACCTCGTTTACCGTGTCAGCCACGTCAACGGGAGGTTTCGCCGGGACTGTCACGTTCGCCGCCAGTGGGCTGCCGGCAGGCGCGGCAGTGGCGTGGCAACCGTCGGAGGTGGTTCTCACCTCCGGAAGCACCGCGCAGGTGACCATGACAGTGCAGACGGGCCCCACCACACTTGCCGGTAAGACGGACTTCACGGTGAAGGGCGCCAGCGGATCAGTGCAGGCTTCAGCGCCCGCGCAGCTGCACGTCCTGGAGGTTAAGCGGACCTTTGACGTTTCCGGCTCGGTGGATGGTTTGCTCGCACCGGGAATCACCAGGCCCGTGAATCTCCAGATTTCCAACTCCCACAACAAGAGCATCGCGGTGACCAATCTGACCATGGCTATCAGCCAAGTGGTCAGAACCTCAGCGGCGGTGGCCGCCAACCTGCCCTGCACCACGGCGGACTACAAGATCACCCAATATTCGGGGGTGTACCCGCTGACGGTTGCACCTGGCGTCCGCACCCTTTCCGAGCTCGGCGTGCCGGAGTCCAAACGACCGCAGATCGCCATGCTCGACACCTCCAAGCTCCAGGACGGTTGCAAAGGCGCCACCCTCAAGCTCACGTACTCCGGCACGGGACAGGCGAACTGACATGACTGCGACAGTCCGAACCCCGCGCACTCCAGGCACCGGACGCCTGGCACGAACAGCCGCTGCCACCGTGGCCCTCTGCATCCTCGGCGGTGCAGGCTCCGCGTACGCCTACTGGACTACCACCGGAATTGGTAGTGGATCGGCAACGAATGGCACCATGCAGGCCGTCACAGTGGACGCACTCATCCCTGGCGATACCCTGCAAACCAGTTTGGTCCCCGGTGGGACTGCCGACGTCATTCTGCGCGCCACCAACCTCAACGCCCACGCCGTCACCATCTACGGCATTGCGGCGAGCGGTCCTGTGACCGCCGACTCCGGGCACCCGGGATGCGCCACCACCGGAGTGACGTTCACGCCCCCGGCCGCACCCTTGACCCCCGCAGTAATCATCCAGCCGAACACCTCCATCCAGCTCACGCTCGGCAATGCGGCCAGCATGAGTGCGGCGTCCGTGTCAGCCTGCCAAGGTGCCCAATTCAACGTTCCCGTCACTCTGGAGGTACGGAAATGAGCCGGCTTGATCAGGCCACGGGCCGGGCGACGTCCTCGTCCGCCACCTTTGGACGCTGGAACAGGATCGTCGTGATTGTCCTCGGGATACTTTTGGTTTCCTGGGGAGGGCCGGCTGCCAGTGCGTTCTGGGGTTCGGTCAGCAGCGGATTCGGTGCGGCCAAGGCCGACGCCGTAGCCCAGGGCGCGAGGCCCACTACCGCGGTTTCCGGCACCAGCGTGACGGTCACGTGGACGGCGAGTACGACGGCGGCAGGCCGGCCCGTAACCGGCTACAGCATCGCGCGTTACGCCACAGCCACCGCAGGTACCGGGATCGCTGCGGCAGGAACCTGCACGGGTACCATCGCCGCCCTCAGTTGCGTGGACAACAACGTTCCTACCGGGACCTGGTATTACGCGGTCACCCCGTTGTTGTCGGCCTGGCAAGGCGCGGAAAGCACCAGGAGCACGGCTACGGCCATGGACGCGACTCCGCCGGGAGCACCTGTAATTACTGCTCCTCTCTACGTGAATTCCAGCACCGTGAACAGCGTTCCTGTCAGCGGCACCGCCGAACCCGGTTCAACCGTGGTTCTCACGGTCACCGGTGCCGGGGCCCAGCCTTTGACGCAAACCATGACGGCCAACGGTTCGGGAAACTGGACGGCAACTCCGGTTGATCTTAGGGACTTCACTGACGGAACCATCAACTACTCCGCCAGGGCAACAGATGCAGCCGGCAACACCGGCACTGCAGGTACGGCAGATTCCACGAAGGACGTGACCGCACCGACGGTGACCGGGGTTCAGCTCACTAACGGTGGAGCCGCCGGAATCCTCGACAAGGGCGATAGGGTTACGCTGACATTCTCCGATGCACTCAACGGGAATCTGATCTGCAGCGCTTGGTCGGCTACAGGCGCCCAGTCCCTGACTGCCAACAGCGGTCAAGTGACCGTCAGCGTCGATGCAAACGATGTCCTCACAGTCAGCAGCGGAGCCTGTACTGTCAGGCTCGGCGGTGTTTTCCTCGGCGCTAACTACACCACCCAGAGCCGCAGTTTCTCGGGGCAAGGCAACGGCGGCAACGCCTCCTCCTTGGTATGGAACGGCATTGGCACCCTCACCGTTACTTTGGGAGCGGGAACCGCAGGCACAAACACAGTCACCTCGACGAATGTGTACCCCACTTACACCCCCGCCTCCGGCTTGACTGACGTCGCTGGCAACCAGCTTGGCACCTCGCCGGTTTCAGGGGCTCCCGCGCTCTTCTGACCCCAGAAATTTGTCCAGAGGCAGTGCCCCTCGCCCACGTGATGAGGGGCACTATCTACGCCCATTACCGGGGTAGCCCTAAATCCCGGGCGTAACCTTGAAGCGGACGCCAGCGCCGCCGTCGTACTTTTGATCCTGCGACGAAAGGCGAGCCGCTCCTTGAAGGCTGTAGCGGAAATGTTCACGATGGGCCCTGGAAACAAGGACCACCATCCCGCACTCCGCTGCGCTGTAGGTGTGTTTGTTCCGCTGATTACGTTGACGCTGTTGGGGCGGCTGGACTTGGCCGTGTTTGCGTCGTTTGGTGCCTTCACCGGAATTTATGGCCGGAATGAGCCCCACAGCGTGCGGTTCCGGAGCCAGTTGCGCGCCGGCGGCTTCATGCTTTTGATCATTCTTCTGGCCACGCTCATGGCCCGTTTTGCGCAAGCTGGAGGCATCGAAGGTGCAGCATATTCCTGGCTCCTGACGGCTGCGACTACCGTTGTGGCCGGTGTTTGTTCCGTGGTGGTGGCCGCGTGGCGGCTGCGGCCCGGCGGCTCACTCTTTCACATTTTTGCCTTCGCTGCCATTGCTTCCATCGCCGCGCAGCCTCCCCTCTGGGAAGCCATGCTGGTTGCGGTGGGGACCACAGTCTTTTGCTTGCTCATCGGCATGTCTTCGCGCGTACTCAAAAGCCACCGGACGCCGTGGAAACGGCCGCCGCCCATCCGTCACACCTCAGCCGAGCGCCGGGCGATCTGGCTTGAAGGCGGCGGCTACCTGGTGGCTGCGGGTCTGGCGGGGACCATCGCGACTTTGGTGGGGGAACGGCTGGGGTTCGGTCATACCTACTGGGCCATGGTGGCGGCCGTAGTTCCGTTGGTGGGTCATTCGACTCGTCACAGGGTGAGCCGTGGTATTCAAAGGATCGCGGGTACGGTGATTGGGCTGGTTTTGCTGGCCGGCATTCTGTGGCTGAATCCCGCGCCGTGGGCCATGGTTTTGGTCATTGCCGCGTGCCAGTTCGGAGCGGAGATGTTCATTGCCCGCCAGTACCTGGTGGCGCAGGTGTTTGTGACGCCGCTGGCGTTGATCGCCACGCTGTTGGCGGCGCCGGTTGATCCTGCCTTACTGCTGCGTGATCGCATCGTTGAGACCGTCATTGGTGCCGCCGTCGGCGTTGCAGTGGTGGCAGCTCCGGCTGTTTGGCGGCGACTACGGGCCGTTGGTCCGGACGCTTAGCCACCCGGGGACCGGTGACGGTCTGCGCCACCCGCGCAAATCACCTAGTATCAATTGCTTAGACAATCGAGATACATGTCTACCAAAGGACTGGTGATGAGCGACAAAAGTGAACGTCAGGGCTATTGGTACGGACTGGAGAGCCGCAAGCAGATGGGCGCCGTTGACGTCCTGAATGCACTCAGGGACTATCGCTCGGCCGAAGCCGACATGCGGCGCCGCACCCAGGCCTCCATGGGAATGGGTGAAACGGACCTGTTGGCCCTGCGGTACCTGCTGGAAGCCGAGCGCGCGGGCAGGGACGTGGGGCCAAAAGAGCTGACGGTCCGCCTGGGTATGACGTCCGCTTCCATGACGTCGCTGGTGGATCGGCTGGTCAGGTCCGGATACGTCATCCGCGAACCGCATCCCACTGATAGGCGGGCACTCATCCTCAAACCAACCCCAGGGTCGGACCAGGAAGTACGCAGCACTCTGGGCGACATGCACGCCCGAATGATGGAGGTTGCGGGCACCTTGAGTGCCGAGGAATCCGCGGTAGTGGTTGAATTTCTCAGGCGTATGCGCGGCGCAATTGACACCATCGCCACATAATCCCGACTGGACTTAAGTAGTAAGTACACATATAACTAGATAGCCAAGCTACTTACTAGGGAATGTGTGGGAGAGAACGATGACAGTCGCGCTGCGTGAACCAAGCTCCACACCAGTGGCTGAGAATACCGTTGACGTAGTCACGGAGCAGGTTATTCCCGAGGGGCCCGTGCATTGCGGTGCACACATGGCCATCTCCGCCGGGCCATCATATGACTCCATGCAGTGGGTTTCAGTGGAACCCATCTGGCCGGAGTGGGCTTGCGGTTGCGGCTTCCGGATGGATATCGACGCCCTGGACCCCGTGAGCGGCGTCTGGATCGCCGCTCTCCGCCGCCAGAGCCTGCAGCATGAACTGGCAATCGCCCAGAACACCCTGGAACTGACGTTCAAAAAAGCGGTCGACGCCGGAGTCGACCCTCGCGCTCTGGCCGACGTGACCGGAGTGCCCGCCGCCGAAATCGAATCCCTCCTGCAGTGACGCTCCTTGACCGGGCGGCCGTCCGCGCTGATCGCGGGGCCGCAACTGCTGAGCGCCCGGCCGCAAATGCCAGTGCAAATGCAGGCGCAAAATCGGTGCACCAGGACGTGCTGCTTGGAGGGCGTTACCGGCTCGGTGCCCAACTGGGTGGCGGCTCGGAAGCGTATGTCAACGAGGCATTGGATCTGCTCTCCGGCAAAACGGTGGCGGTCAAGATCTTCAGGTCAACGAACTCCTTGGACAACGCCCCTTTTCGGCGGGAGCTGGAAATCCATGGACGTTTGCGGCACAGGAACATCGTCAGGATTCTCGACTCCGGTGACACCGACTCCCGTGGCGACGGCGTCGGCGTCAGTCAGGACAACCGCCACTTCGTGGTGATGGAGCTGGTGGCCGGTAAGGACCTGCGGTGGATCCTGCAGGACAAGCCCGCGTCCCCGGAACAAACTGCCGCGTGGATGACCGACGTTGCCCGCGCCTTGGCCCACGTTCATCGCAGGGGAATTGTCCACAACGACATCAAGCCGGGCAACATCCTGGTGGACTTCGCGTCCGATCCCGGCGGCCCTGGAGTCGCTAAACTGGCCGACTTCGGAATTGCCCTCAACGGACGCCACGGTGTGCCCAACTCTTCCTCGGGCACACCGCACTACCTCAGCCCTGAAGAAGTGTGCGGCGGAACGTCCACAACCGCCAGCGACATCTACTCGCTGGGACTGGTTGCCCTCGAATGCCTGACCGGAACCAAAGCGTTCCCAGGCCCTCCCCTTGAGTCCATGGTGGCAAGGACTCTTGGAGAACCCCGAATTCCCGGCACGGTGCGGCGGCGCTGGTCCATGGTGCTTCATGCCATGACAGACCCCGATCCTGCCGGCAGGCCGTCTGCCAGCCAAACCGTCGGTATGCTCCGACGGCTCAGCTGGTAGCCAACAATCAGGCCGATAGCGGCATGCGTCCTTATGCCGAACTGGGGCCTCTTCATGAAAGAGAGAAAGAAAAATGGGAATCATCGGTTGGATTGTTTTGGGTTTGATTGCCGGAGCCATCGCAAAGGCCATCAAGCCCGGCAAGCAGGGTGGCGGATGGATCGCCACGATCCTCCTGGGCATCGTGGGTGCCGTCCTGGGCGGTTGGATCGGCAGCGCGCTCTTCAATGTAGGCATCAACGAGTTCTGGTCGCTTTCCACGTGGTTGCTCGCAATCGGCGGCGCACTGCTGGTACTCATCATTTGGGGACTGGTCACACGCAAGAAGGCATAACCGTCTGAATGACAAAGAGGCCCCGACGCTGCTGCTGGTTCTGCAGGGTCGGGGCCTCTTTGCTGCCCTCCGGGGGTTATCCAGGAGTTAAAGGCTGTTATTCGGCTGAGTAGCCGAGGGCCAGGTCGATGAGCGGCGTCTTCCGAGGTCACGGCTACGGCAAATATCCGCTCTTGTAGGCTGCGGCCACCGCGTCATGCCGCGAACCGGCCCCCAGCTTCGAATAGATAATCCGAACGTGCGTCTTCACGGTGTTCACGGACAAGTGGAGTTCCGCTGCCATCTGTTCCTGCGACAAGTGAGACGGAAGAAGAGTGAGGACTTCCCGTTCCCGGGGAGTCAAGGCCTGCGCCCGCCGGGCATCGGTGGGCGGCCGCAAAACCAGCAGGCGCTGAGCGAGAGTCTCTTGGGGTCCGTAGGAACCTGCCCTTTCCACCAGGAGATCAATGACCTCGTGGGGCGCGATTGCCAAGGGCCGGAGCACGTCCAGGTCGTCGGCTTGACGCAGGGCTTCTTCCAGAATTTTGCCGGCAAGTGACCGTCGTCCGGTCCGGATGGCCATGGAGCATTCCAGGACGTTAACGTGGAGCCGGGTCCATTCCAGCACGGGCTTCACCGCACCGGTGTGAAACGGCTTGAGCCGATCGGCAGCGGCGTCGAATCGGCTGATCCCTGCTGGACCCTGGGCGCGGAGGAGGCAAAGCTCACCCGTTCCTGGTATTCGCTCCTCCGCCCATTCCAGGACCTCCCGGGCATGGTCGGCATGCCCCAGTACCAGCGCGGCCGTGTGCTCAATGACAGCGATGCAGGCAGCCAGGGGTTGTGCAAAGAGATGGTCCCTGCCGATGCGCAGGCGGGCTTGGCGCATGCCTTCAAGAGCGTTGCGCCTGTCCCCGGAATCCATGTGCGCGCACGCAGTGATTATTTCCAAGGTGGCTCGCATGGCAGCTCCCACACCCTTGGAGGCAGCCCCGAGTTGACCGAGTTCGGCAACGCCGGCTGCAGCGAAACGCAGGGCTTCTGCTGGTTCCGCTCGGAGGAGCGCAGCAGAGGCATGCATCAGGGCTCCAACCGACCTGCCGGCTCCGGCCGTCCACACGTGTGCCGGAAGCTTGTCCTCGGCGAGCCGCAGGAAGTGACTGGCACGGCGTAGCTGGCCTTGCATGGAGTAGGTGGCGGCGAGTTTGAGGTACACCTTGCCGGCGAGGTAGGCGTTGCCCGCCTCGGTGGCCTCCATCAGGGCGGCGGAAGCCTCGTTCTCCGCGGTTCCATATTTCCCTTCCACCAGTGCGGCGGTGACGCTGACCATTCTCGCCTCGATGCGGACATCACTTTGCCTCGAGAAACGGAGGGCAGCATAGTCCGCCGTGGCTTGCGGGTCCTGATCTTCCCAGCCATCGTTGAACCAGGAAAGGCGTGCTTTTGCCAATGCCTGCAGTTCGCGGAGATCGGGAGGTAAGTCGTCTGCCCGGGTTCGGTTAGCCGCGGCCATGTAGCGGGTTGCGGTGGTGGGCTGACGGCTTTCCACGTGTGCCAGGGCGGCAACCACGCAGAGCGTGGGGTTCGTGGCGAAGGCGGCATCGGGCAAAGCCGCTATCGCACGGCGGACCTGCATGACTTCACCGGACCCCAGGAGTGATGCGCCGTGCCGTTCAAGGACTTCGCCGATCAGGCCGTTGTCCGCCGAGTCCATGGCGTGCCTGAGCGTCGCTTCGGGTTCGCCGGCCTGCTCATGCCACTGGGCGGCGATCCGGCTGAAGCGGAGTAGTTCGTCTGGCTGCTTCCGGGCCAGTTCGGCCCTGAAGAACGCACGGATCAGGGGATGGACCAGGAAGACTTTCCGCCCGCTACCTGCCGATTCAACAAGGTCGCGGTCATCGGCCAAGCTGGAGAGGATGCTTCCGGCGTTCCGGTGGCCTGCAAGGGTATTGGCCTGAGCAGCAACCACCACGCGGCACACACTGGTACTGGAAAGGACATGCCGTTCTTCACCGGAAAGGGTGCGGATGATGTGGTGGTCCAGGTAATCGGAGAGCTGCCGGTTGTTGGCAGCGATGTCTCCCAAGGGGGCCTCGGTATCGGCGGCTTCGCGCAGGTAACGCAGCGCGAGGACTACACAGGCAGGCCAGCCCGCGGTCTGCCTGAACAGCTCGCGCCGTTGGTGCATCCCCGTCAGGGTGGTCGTCTTTGCTGCCAGTACGTTGATTTCCTCAAGACTGAAAGCCAGGTCACTCGAGCGCAGTTCCACGATGCGGCCGCTGAGCCGGGCAGGTCCGGCATCAACTGCAGTGCTGTCCCGTGCAACGAGTGCCAGTTGGATGGGTGGTCCGGATTGGTTGAGCAGCGCCGGAATCCAACGCTCGCGTTCATCCGAACTGAAGCCGTCCACTCCGTCGATGACCAGGCGAACGCTGGTGCCGGTGGAGGCCAGCTCCTGGGCCAGGTCACCCAGGACTTCCACGGCATCTTCTTCTTCTCCGGAAAATTGCCTGAGTGCACCGGGCGGGATGGCCGGGGATCGCCTCAGCGCCTGCAACATCGCGGGCCAAAGCGCTTCCCTGTTGTGTTGGTTGGGGCTGAGCCACGCCACCTTGTGTGCCTGATCTTCCAGCCACTGGCTCAGAAGCACTGTTTTTCCGTACCCGGCAGGGGCGCAGATGAGGACGGTATCGGCCGTGTCGTCGAGCTTGGCCACGAGTCGGGATCGAGCCAGCAGGACCAAGGGCAGCCGGGGGACCGCAGTTGGCTTCAGGCTCAAGAGGTCCGGGCGGGTACCACCTTGGTCGTCCACTCCTTCAGTGTAGGGCGGGGTATCGAGGATTCACCCGGTAAAGGCGATCCGCGTGGCGACTCCAGGACGTAAGGATGATCTTGGCGGCCGTGAGACGCTTGGACGAGGCCCGGGAGAGGGGTTTCACCGTGCAGGCTTTTAAGGACTTCATGAGCGCCGCGGATTCCGGGTGGGTCTACCCGCTCGGAGCGATCTTCGTGGCGTTGTCTGCCGTCTTCCCGCCAATTCCCACGACGTCCCTGTTTGTGGCATTGGGAGCTCTTTCAGCGACGGATAACCTTCCGAACGGGTTCTTGTTGGTGGTGGCGATGCTGGCCGGTGCCGTGGCCGGCGATGTGGGGGCGTATGAACTGGTCCGGCACCGGGATATGGCCAACTGGAGGATACTCCGTGGCCCCCGGACCCAGAAGGCCCTGCACGCTTCCCGGGAGCGCTTAGCCAAGCACGCAGCGTCGTGGGTCCTGACGTCCAGGTTCGTTCCCTTGGGGCGGCTCACCATGAACGTGGCCAGCGCCATCACGCCCGTTCCGCGGGGAAGGTTCATCCTTTATTCAGTGGCTGCCGGCATCCTGTGGTCCGCATACTCCGTTGGCATTGGTGCCCTTTCAGGGCTTTTGCCTGGCTTGTCCACCGAATTCGCAGTGGTCATGGCAATAGCTTTCTCGCTGCTGCTGGGCAGGGGTATCAGTGCCGGCGTGACGTGGTATCTCCAGCTGGACGACTGACTTAACCCAGCCGGGCTAGTGACGTGAGCGGCTACTGAAGCGACGACGTCAGCCGGGCCAGGTTATCCAGTGCCACGTGGCCCACTGGCCGCCGGAGCCAATCCTCCAGCAGCAACTCCGTGCTGGCTTCCCGGTAGCCGTCTTCAACAGCCCGCATTTGGTCCACAATGGAGCGTCCGTGAACCAGCACGGAGACTTCCATGTTGAGGCTGAACGATCGGACATCCATATTGCTTGAGCCGATCACAGCGACGTCGTAATCCACTGTGAAGTGCTTGGCGTGCAGGACCTGCGGGGCCTTGTAGAGGTAGATGCGGACACCGGCCCGCAGCAACACTTCGTAGTAGGAACGCTGTGCGTGATAAACCATGGCTTGGTCGCCCACTTCGGACACAAAGAGCTCCACGCTGAGGCCCCGGGAGGCGGCCGTAATGATGGCCAACTGGATGGCTTCGTCGGGCACGAAGTAGGGGCTGGTGATGCTGACGCGATGCTCGGCCTTGTAGATGAGCGTGGTGTACAGCTTGAGGTTGTTGTCATTGTCGAAGCTGGGGCCGCTCGGCAGGATCTGGGCGTCGATGAGCTCGGGCGCGGAACCGAGGACAACCGGGGAGGTGTCCAGCGGCAGCAGGGTCTCGGATTCGCTGTACCAGTCAGTGACGAACACGGCGTTGAGCTCGCGCACCACTGGCCCTTCCAACCGCACCATCAGTTCGTGCCATTGGAGCCCGCGCCTGACGTTGCTTTTCTTGTTGTAGGACGCGTCGATGAGGTTTTGCGAACCCGTGTAACCCACCCTTCCATCCACCACCACCAGCTTGCGGTGGTTGCGCAGGTCCGGGCGTTGCCATTGTCCCTTGAACGGTCGGAGGGGGAGCATGGCATGCCATTCGGCGCCCATCCCCTCAAAAGCGCGCAGCATGTCCCGATACGTGGGATCACGCACCGCCGCCAAATGATCGAACAGGACCCTGACCGCCACGCCACGCGCGCGTGCTCTGGCCATGGCCTCGAAGAACGGAGCCGTAGTGGGATCCAACGCCAGAATGTAGAACTCCACATGCACGTACTCCGTGGCGGAGTCGATGTCCGCGATCATTCGATCGAAGCAACCCTTGTAGTCCTCCAGCAACTCGGCCCGGTTGCCGCCCACCATGGGCAGCGCGCCCAGACGGAGGTTAAGTTCGACGGCGGACCGCAGCCAGGCGGGCCACTCCTCACTGTGGCTGACTGCTGAGAGGCCTGGCGTCCGTCCCAGTATGAGCTCGTTCACGGCGCGCTGCTTCTCCCGCCGAGCCTTGGGAAGCTTGCCGCGGCCCACCAGCAGGAACGCCACCATTCCCAGGTAGGGGATGAAGATAATCGCCAGTACCCAGGCAATGGCGGACGACGGGCGGCGATTGGCTGAGACCATCACCGCCGCGATTGATCCGAGCACGATGTGGAGCGCCAACAAGATCAAGGCGACAACATCGACGTCGTTCAGTAGTCCTTGCATGCCGCACTACTTGGCGTTCTGCTGCGGTATGACAACCTTCTTGATGATCAGCAGAATCGAGGCGGTGATGGGGCACGCTATCAGCGCCCCCAGCAGGCCCAGAAGCGTCCCTCCCACCATCGCGCCGATGAGGACCAAGGAGCCCGGGATGCTGATCGCCTTCCCCACTACCCGGGGCGTCAGTACGTAGGCCTCCACCTGCATGTAGACCAGCATGACGAGGAAAACCACCAGTGCAGTTGCGGGAGACGTGAAAAGCGAAACCACTGTGATGATTGCGGTGCTGATCGCACTGCCCACCAAAGGTATGAGGGTGATGGGAAATGCCAGGACCGCGAGTACTGCCGCATATCTCACCCCGGCAACCGACAGGACAATGAAGGTGAAGATCGCATTTAGCAGGGCGAGAATTGACATTCCACTCAGGTATTTACCCACGGAAGCGATAATTGTTTCCGAGATATCAGCGAAAGATTCCCGGCGGGAAGCCGGAACCAGCGCATATAGGTTGGACTTCATGACCTCGTGCCCGGCCACGAAGTAGAGCGTTAGGACTACTACGAAGATCACGGCGAAGGTTCCGTTGACCACGTTGTAGCCAACCTGCACGGCGCCGCCGCCAATGGCAAGCCACACATTTGGATCCGCGGCCGAGGTTTCCAGCCATTCGAGCAACGGCGACAGTGCTCCGCCCAGGGAGCCGTTGAAGTCCCGGAACCATTCCTGTTCTCCCACCGCATCAAAGCTGGAAGGAAGCACCCGGACCAGCGCGGCGCCCTCCTCCACCAGAATCGGGACAATGA
This sequence comes from Arthrobacter sp. GW822-FHT05G07, assembly GCF_058799755.1. Taxonomy (NCBI): domain Bacteria; kingdom Bacillati; phylum Actinomycetota; class Actinomycetes; order Micrococcales; family Micrococcaceae; genus Arthrobacter; species Arthrobacter sp. GW822-FHT05G07. Next base: position 13,883 of record NZ_JBXALT010000013.1, read on the forward strand.
AACGGATCAGCACCACTACAAGCACCAGGAAGCCAACCGCCACAGCAAGGACGGCGCCACCGCGGGAGAGTTTCCAGCGTTCCAGCCAGCGAACCAAGGGATAGAGCCCCAGTGAAATAAACAGGGCCGCAAAGATCAAGGTCAGCGAATACCGCAGCGTGATGACGGCGGAGCCCAAGGCCAGGGCGACCAGTACACCGAGCGCTGCGATGAGGCCGAATCGAAACGGTCCGCCCTCCAGCAGCGGAAATGCCTTCAATCGCGTCATGCGGTCCCTTTCGGCCGTACGGGAATGGCGGACCGTAGCCTGAGTCAGGCCAAAGCGATCTCCTTGAGGCGAGCGTACTCGGCTTCGGTTATATCTCCAGCCGCAAGCAGTGCCTTGGCTGCTTCGATTTGCTGGGTGGGCGATGGGGCTCCGGCGACTTCACGAATGTAATTCTCCGCCTCTTCAACGGATTCCCGGACCCGTATTTCACTGCGTAGGGCCATGCCCTTCCCGCGCATGATCACGTAGATCAATGCGGAGATAAAGGGAGCCACAAATAGGCACAGGATCCACAATGCTTTGACGCCACCGCTGAGGGCTTTATCGCGGAGAAGATCGGAAATGATCTGAAAGAGGAGGATCAGGTAAGCAATAAAGAAAAAAGCAACAATGATGCTCCACAACGATTCCAAAAAGCTCATGGTGTCTTTCCCATCGTTCATTCGGCCCGGGGCTGGACCGCCATCATCCGGCACGGGAACCGATCCCCGGCAGGACCACAACACCATTCTCAATTCGCTGACGCCCAACTGCGCGTGCCTTCAGAGGATAGGTAACGATTGAACAGAAAGATCACCCACTAAGGGTGAGCGCCGGTGGCCCCGGCTCGACCACGGGCAGCCCTGGGGCCTGGGCGCCGGTCGGTCACAAATCTCCCGTAGCACGGCGGCTGCGGACTGCATCCAACGGTCCGTTACGCTGCTCAAAGCCACGCCACTCCGCACGCTTAGGGCCACCAATGACGCACTCTTTCGCAGCCGACAACGCCGTCCCGCAGTCGGAAAATCCGGCGGAATCGTCGTCGGAACCTTCGCTCCAAACAGGCGGCGAACGCACCGCCGCCGGCACCGCCCTGGGAGCATTTGGAATTGCCGCCGTCATCGGAGGATTCGCACTTCTCCTCCACTGGCTGGCGCAGCATTCGCCGCGGATTGGCCCCGGTTACGAGGGCTGGCCGCAGGACACCACCGTTTCGGCGTTTGCCGCCTTGCGCTGGTTCTTCGGCGACATGACCGAGCCCTTGTTCTACAAGTCCGATCTTGCAGCGCTCGGACTGCTCGCGGGTGCCACGGCTGCGTGGTGGGCCGGCCGACGAGGCGCGAAATGGGCCGGCACGCTCAGCTACGGCACAGGTCTGTGGCCGTGGGTCCTGACCTCGGCGTCACTGAGTCTGATGCTGTCCAACCTGGCGTTCGGATGGATGCTGGACGACGGGTGGCAGCCAACATTCGTGCCGTTGGTGTGCGTCGCCCCTGCCATGGTTCTTCTCTACGGGGCGGGGTGGCGGACTTGCATCACCGGCGCCATCCTGGGGGCAGCCACCACCACACCGCTGGCGTTGCTGTTCATCCCTACCGTCTCTGCGCCGCTTGGCCTGCCAGCCGTGGTGGCGTGTGTCCTCGCTATGTCAGTGGGGTCGGTCATCTCGTTCATGCTTGCCCGGCGGCTGCCGTGGCTTGTCCTGCGGGAGCCTCGGCCGGCGACGCAACCCGAGCTGCCGCCGTCGGGCCCTATCCCGAAATTTCTCAGGGACGTCCAGTGGGCGGCGCGCCGGGTCCTCAGGGACTTCACCGAAACCCACTTCTTTGCCAACGAACTCGCCGGCGCCTGCGTGATCCTGGCCGTGGGCGCGGCGTTTGTCCTGAACCCGGGATTGTCGTCGTACGGAACGGGCCTGTTGCCACACATACTGTTTGCCCAAGCGCTGACGTCGGCCATCGGCGTCACGCTATGGAGTGGTTGGTACCGCGACGGCGGGTGGGCGGCCACCTACGCGTCCGTCGTGTCAGTGGCTCCTGCAACAGTCCTCGCGTACGGCGGCTCCTGGACGGCGATGGTGGGTGGGGCCGTAGTGGGAGCGGTCCTTGCGCCGCCTATAGCCAAGGCCATATCCGCGCGGCTGCCGGCCGGATTCCATCCTGTCATCGGTAATACAGCGGCCATGGCAATCTCGACGGCGGTTGCCGTGCCGGCGCTTGGGCTGCTGCCCTTCTAGACCCAGCCCTCCCCGCTCATGCCGGTGCAGCGCGTCAGCCGCCCACGTGATGAATGGTGAAGGCACTCAGGAAGCCGACGGCGGCAGTCAGCCCGGTCAGGTTGTGATGCTCCTCGAAGGCCTCGGGAATCATGGTGTCGGCGAGCATAGCAAGGATGCCGCCTGCGGCGATGGCGGTGATGAACGCGATCACGGTTTCCGGAGCGTTCTCCAATGCGGTGTACCCCAGAAGTGCAGCAAGCCCGCTGAACACAGCGATGCCGATCCACGTACCAAAGACGTACGCGGGGCTGCGCCCGGCCTTCTTCATGCCTGCCGTGCTGGAGAGCCCCTCGGGAACATTCGAAATGAAAACGGCGGCGAGCATGGCGGGGCTGACTGCTCCACCGGCGAGGAGTCCGACGCCGAGGACCACGGATTCGGGAATGCCGTCAATGAGGGCACCTACTGCGATGGCCGTGCCGCTTCCGGGGGAGTCTTTCTCGGAAGGCTGAGAGCCGCCGGAGCGTTTCCTATGCTTGGCGCCGGCACGGGCCAGCAGGGCGTTGGAGCCCACAAAGATCAGGGCGCCCAGGAGGAAACCGAGGACTGTGGGGAGCAAGCCGCCGCCCTCCACGGCTTCGTCAACCAACTCGAACGCCAACGCTGAGATCAATACACCCGCGCCGAATGCCATCACCGTGGACACGATCTTGGGCGGTACTTTCCACATCCACGCGATGCCCGCCCCAAGGACCAAGGCACCGCCGGCCAGCGTTCCCCACATCAAGGCCTGCAACCACATTGGCATTTTTCCTGCCCTCTCATCGGCCGTTCACGTGCATCATGAAGTGTTGCACATGGCACCTTGTGTGACTGCTGAAAGTCTTGAGGGTTTCCTGAGGAACTGTTGACCGAACACAGGATTGGTTCTTGATCCGGGCCCGGCACAGTAGTTCTTGTCAGCCAGAGAGGCTGAAAAAGAACGGCCGGCCGGACCCGCGGTGGCCTCCCGAAAGGACCATACTCAGATGGCCATCAGCCTCAAGACCACCTCAGGCAAGATCCTCGCTTCCGTCGCACTGGTCGGCACCGCAGCCGCCGTCGCCGGCATGGGCACCTACGGCGCGTTCACCTCCTCCACCTCCGCCTCCCAGGCCGTCACCGCAGGCACCGTCACCATCGCCCTGGGCGCACCCGGCCCCGCGAACACCCTCAACGTCCCCGTCACGGGCCTGCTGCCCGGCGACAAGGTCGAAAAGCTCGTCACCTTGGCCAACACCGGCAACTCGGACCTGAACAACGTCACCCTCACCACCTCCGCCGGCGCCACCGCATCCCTGCTCACCACGGACGCCACCAACGGCCTGCAGCTGACCATCGAAAACTGCTCCGTAGCCTGGACCGGCGCCGCTGCACCCTACAACTGCACCGGAACCAAAACCACCGTCCTGGCCTCCGGCCCGGTCATCGCAGCGAACAAGGCCCTGAACAACCTCACCTCCCTGACCTCGGCCAAAACCGACAACCTCAAAGTCACCACCGCGTTCCCCACCACCGCGAACAACGACTTCCAAGGCGCCGCATCCACCATCGCCTTCGCCTTCACCGGCACCCAACGCACCGAAACCACCAAGTAAGCACTGCCCTAGAAACAACAACAGCCCCGCCGGGCCTGGTCGGGCGCCCCCCTGCCCGATCAGGTCCGCCGGTAGACCCACCCAGCCACGGAAGGAACGCCAGGCAATGAGCGCCATCACCACCATCAGCGAACCCGCAGTCCATGGCCGGCGTTCCGCCGGGAAGGTTACTGCCGCCGTCGTGATCCCTACGGAAGCTGCGGCCGCAACAACAGCCAACGGCAAACCGGGTGCGTTCCGGCGGGTCGCCGGCAAGGTAGCCAGGGGAATTGGTGCGGGCATGCTAATCCTGGGCGCAATGGTGTTCCTGTTCCTGGCGATCGGACCACGGATCCTGGGCTACCAAACCTCAACCATGCTCACCGGCTCCATGGCGCCGCTGATCAACCCCGGCGACGTCGTCGTCACCGTCCCCACACCCGTCACGGACATCAAAGTGGGCGACGTCATCACCTACCACATCCCCGTCGAAGACCAGCGGGTGGAAACCCACCGCATCACCGAGATCACCACCACCGCCGACGGCGGCGTAGCAGTCCAAACCAAAGGCGACGCCAACAACGGCATCGACCCCTGGATCGCCACCCTCCAAGGCAAAACCGTGGACAAACAAATCGCCACCATCCCCTACGTCGGCAACGCCATCCGCACCCTCCGCGAACCCATCGTCATGAACACCCTCATGTACGGCGCACCCACCATCCTGGTCATCGGAATGCTCGCCTCCATCTGGACCAAAGACCCCAGCAAGTCAGAGCCGGAAAGCGTCGCAGCTCCCCAGGCAGCCAGCGGTGAGTAAGGACCCGGACCCAACGCCGGAGGCAACAGCCCTTGAACCGTGCAAGCTGACAGTGCTGGCTGACGAGTTGGGAGACTCAACACCAGCGCTCCGTTTTCTCTCCACATATCTGTCCATGCTGCCCGACCGGATGCTGAGGATCTCCAACGGCTTGTGCCGGCACGACGTCGACGCGAGCATGGACGCCATCCTCAGCCTCAAGGTTTCCTCGGCCATGGTGGGCGCCCTGGACACAGAAGACCAGTGCCGGGCCATTGAGCTGATGATCCGGGAAGACCACTTCGACTCCGCAGTGGAGGCATTCCCGGCGCTTCAGAACTCTACGGACCGCTGCTTCGCTGCCGGACCGCAGTTGCTGGGGAAGGCTCGGGAGTCGCTCTGCCAGTCGATGATTCCTCGCACGACTTAGCGGCCAACGTGGCGTCTAGTGGTCTACCGGCACACTGGTGTCAGCGGTCTTGACCTCATGCGGCACCACGAATAGCGCGGCCACTGCCAGGATCCCGGCTGCGGCGAATACGTAGAACCCCGCAGGGTAGGCGATGTTCGCGGCCACCAGGGTCCCGGTCACGGCAGGCCCAACGATCGCACCGAGCCTACCCACTCCTGCTGCGAAGCCCAGTGCAGTTCCGCGGAGGCGGGGCGGGAAAAGCTGGCTGACCCAGGCGTAGACCAGCACCTGTGAGCTGAAGACGAAGACGCCGGTGACGAACACCGCAGCGTTGAGTAGGAACTCGTTCTGGATCTTGACGCTCAGAATCGCCAGGAACACCGCGGACAATCCAAACCACATCAGCACAATCTTCTTGGTCCCGTGCTTGTCGGCCAGAACTCCGGCAAGGAAAAGACCCGCCACGGCGCCGAGGTTCAGGACCAGCAGCAGGGTCAGGCCCGTGCTCACGGGGTATCCGGCGGCGGCCATCAATTGCGGCAGCCACGTGTTCAGGCCGTAAACCAGGAGCAAGCCCATGAATGACGCGATGCCGATGCCCACGGCAACCATGGGATAGGGCTTCTGCAGGAGGTCCCGGAAGCCTGTCTTTGGCTTGGCGACGGTTGAATGCTCGACGCCGGTTGTTGCGTTCGCGGATTCGCTCGGCTTTCGTTCGGCAGCCCTTGGCGAGCCGGCCTGTGCTGAGCCGGCCTTCACGGGCGTTACTTCACGGAGCGATTCAGGCAACTTGACCCACAAGAACGGCAGGAGCACCAGGCCGGCAACGCCACCGATGATGAACATGAGTCGCCAGTTTGGAACGATGAAAATGGCCAGGAGTGCCGTTGCAACAGCGCCAACGTGGTACCCGGTCATGGTCCGTGTGGTGGACTTGCCCGCGGATCCGGCCGGGGCGTAGTCGTTGATGTAGGCCAAGGCGGCAGGGAGGCAGGCGCCCAAGCCGAGCCCGGCCAGCATGCGAAGCAGGGAGAAGACGGCGACGTTCGGGGCAAAAGCAACTCCGATGGTGAACAGGGAGAAGCTTGCCACGCAGGCGATCAGCAGTTTGCGGCGTCCGAACTTGTCGGAGAGCGGCGCGATGAAGAGAGCGCCGAGGCCCACGCCCACCAACGAAATGGTGGCTGCGAAGGTGGCTCCGACGGCGTCGAATCCAAGCTCGCCGGTCTTGATGAGTGTTGGGATGACGGTGCCCAGGACCACGAGGTCGAAGCCGTCCAGGACCATGGCCAGCCAACAGAGCCAAACAGGCCATTGGGAGCGGCGGGCAGATGACATCGTTGGCATAGCGTCCTCGGTACTTCTCAGTGGGCCCGACCGCTGAACGGTCGGTCGGTCATTCATGAGAGTTGTATCACCGCATGATGTTGTCTGGCACACGTTCTACCATTGAATGGAAGATGCTTTGGGGTGTCACGTCATATTGAAGACGAGACACTAACCAAGAAGCAGCGGCTAGAGGCAGCGACCAAGAGGCAGTGACCAAGAGGCAAGGGAGTGTATCGTGGCCAACTCGGCATCCGGCGATTCTGTGGTGGACCGCGTGGTGCGATTGATCGAGGCCTTTCCGGAAGGGGTGCCCTCGCTGCAGCTGAGCGAGCTGGCCCATCGCGCCGGACTCCCGCTTTCGTCAACCCATCGCTTGGTCCGGCAACTTTCCGAACACGGACTTCTGGATCTTGGGGCCGGGGGGACTGTCCGCTTGGGGCTGCGTCTGTGGGAGCTCGTGAACCGGAATTCGCCCACGCTTGCCCTCCGGCAGGCAGCCATGCCGTTCATGGAGGACATCCAGCAGGTCCTCAACCAGAATGTGAACTTGGCCGTGCTTGACGGATGGGAGGCGCTCTTCGTTGAGCGGCTTTCCCGGCGGGGATCGGTGGCCAACAGGGCGCAGATCGCCGGCAGGATGCCTGTCCATATTTCCTCAGCAGGGCTGGCCCTGATGTCACACCAGTCGCGTGAACTGCAGGCGGAGTACCTGGAGCAGTTCGCGGATCCGTTCGGAAAGGTGACTGCCGACGTCGTGCGTCATTACCTGGCCGAAGCGTCGCAGCAGGGGTACGCGCAACTGGCTGGCGTGGTGGACCCGGACACGTGGGGCATTGCCGTGCCGGTGATGAACGGTAAGCGACGCACGGTGGCGGCGCTCGGGGTAGTTGTGCCCCTTGCGGAGATGCGGCTCCAAGCGCTTGTGCCCGCGCTCCAGACGGCGGCTCGAGGGATAGGGCGCCAACTCGCCGACTAGATCTGCTTTCCGTTCAACGGAATTGTTGTAACGCTCATCACGAAACCCGGGCCACACTAATTCCAGACTCATCCCCGCTTCCGAGCAAGCCGGGATACGCAACGAAGCGAGGAAAACCATGGCACGCACAGCTATCACCACTCAAGTCGCCATCATGGGCGCTGGCCCCGCCGGCTTGATGCTCTCCCACTTGCTGGCTCAGCAGGGCATCGAATCGGTGGTGGTGGAGATCCGTAGTCGCAAGGATATCCAGGAAACGGTCCGCGCCGGAATCCTCGAGCATGGCACTGTGAACCTGCTGGTTGATTCCGGCGTCTCGGACCGGGTGCTGCGCGAAGGCGACCGACACGACGGAATCGAACTGCGATTCAACGGCGAAAGCCACCGCATCAACTTCAAGGAACTCGTAGGCGAATCCGTGTGGCTGTACCCGCAGACGGACGTTTTCATGGACCTCGCCGCCAAGCGGGAGGCCGACGGCGGCGTCGTCCGTTACAGCGTTACGGACACCACTGTGCACGACCTCGAAGGCAAGCCGAAAGTTTGGTTCACCGACGCCGGGGGCCAGGAGTTCGAAATCCAAGCCGATTTCCTGGTGGGTGCCGACGGGTCGCGCAGCCACTGCCGCTTCCAGATCCCCGAAGCCAACCGCAAATGGTACTTCCACGAGTACCCGTTCGCATGGTTCGGAATCCTGGCCGAGGCCCCGCGCAGCGCCGACGAACTCATCTACGCCAACTCCGAGAACGGTTTCGCCCTGATCAGCCAGCGCACCGAAACCGTTCAGCGCATGTACTTCCAGTGCGACCCCAAGGAGAACGTGGCCGACTGGGACGACGAACGCATCTGGACCGAGTTCCGCAAGCGAGTCAACGGCAACGGGTTTGAGCTCAAAGAAGGGCCGGTCCTGGAAAAGATGGTCCTGCCGTTCCGCAGCTTCGTCCACACCCCCATGCGACACGGCAACCTCTTCCTCGCCGGCGACGCCGCGCACACCGTCCCACCCACTGGCGCCAAGGGCCTCAATTTGGCGATACACGATGTCAAGGTGCTGTTCGAAGGCTTGGATTCGTTCTACTCAAGCGGCTCCACTGCGTTGCTCGATTCCTACAGCGACCGCGCCTTGGACCGTGTCTGGAAGGCCCAACATTTCTCGTACTGGATGACGTCCATGCTGCACACCGTGCCGGGCGCCGACGACTTCGACCGCGCCCGCCAGCTTGGTGAGCTGCACTCCGTTGTGACGTCCGAGCACGCCAAGGCATACCTGGCGGAGTCGTACACAGGTTGGCCGACCTCCCGGTAATCCTGGTGGAGGCAGGCCGCATGCTGCACTAGCAGCACCCGGTGACTCACTGGCTGTTGGTTTGGTGGCTCGCTGTATCAGTGAGTGGCTGAATCGCCGAAACAGCAATCCGCTTCCAGCTCTTCCCACCTTTCGCTCATGTCTTGTGGGGTGTGTGGTGGTGGTTGCGTCGGGGTGTTTGGTGGGGGTCGACGTGGGGTGGGGGGATGAACCAGGGGATGCCTGTTGTCATGTCGATGCGCCATTGCTCCTTGTGGATGAGGTGGTGGTGGTGGCTGCAGAGCAGGGTGCCGTTGTTTGTGCCTGTGGTGCCGCCGTGGGACCAGTAGGTGGTGTGGTGGGCTTCGCACCAGGGTGCGGGCATGGTGCAGTCGGGGAAGGCGCAGCCTTGGTCGCGGGCGGTGATGGCTTTGCGGATGTGGGGTGGGAAGATCCGGGTGGTGCGGCCGATGTCCAGGACGCGTGAGTCGCTGCCGAGCAGGACGGGGAGGATGTCGGCGTCGCAGGCGATTTTGCGGATGGTGTTCGGGTGGATCGGGCCCAGGAATGTGGCGGTCCCGGTGCTGAGCCGGTTCCCGGAGCCGGGCTGGGTGGGGCTGAGTTGGAGTTGGTTGAAGAGGTCGCGGCGGTCGATGGTGACGGTGACCTGGGGTCGGAGGCCGCCGTTGGAGGGCAGCTTCCCGGTGCTCATGGCGACGCTGCACGCACCGACGAGACCGTCGAGGAGTTTCTGCGCCCTCGAACGCCGGTCCAGATCCGGGCCGCTTGATCCGAGATCTGCTTCTTGCATGGTTGCTTCGTCGGCTCCTGATCCGGCCGGGTAACCTGTGCCAGGTCCTTGATCCGGGCCTTCGCTGGGTGCCGTGCCGGACTCCGGACCATTGAGGCGGGGGTTGGTGGCGGCGTTCATGGCGGTGGTGAGGGTTTCGTATTGTTCGGCGGTGGCGAAGATTTCGAGGTGGTGGAGTCCGTGGCGGCGTCGGCGGCGGAGGAACGCGCCTTGGAGTGGCCGGAGTGCTTCTTCAGTGGGTTCGGGGCCGTCTTGGTCGATGAGGTCGGTCCATCGTTTGGCCATTTTGGTGACGAAGTCCGGGTCGGATTCGATGGCGGTGGTGGTGAGGGCGTGTTCCATGTCGGTGATGGTCTGGGGCTCTGCGAGGTGCCGGACTTTGTCCAGGGCGGTACTGATGATCGTTGCCGAACGGGAGGGCACCGACGCGGACCCGATGGCGTCGGCGAGGATTTCACGCCGGGCCGGGAGGACCTGGCCGGTCATTCCGGCTTGGGGGAGGACCTCGGCGGCGAGGGCAAGCCGGCGCCGGGCCTCGCCGATGCCGATCCGCAACCGTGCCCGAAGGAACTCCGCCGCGTTCCGGTACCCATCATCCAAAGGATTGGCGGATGCCGTCGCCGTCGCATTGCCCGCACCCGCGACGGCCGTACTGGTATGAGTTGCTGCTCCCGCCGGGACGGTATCCGCCGAGGCTGAGGTTGCGGGAACCGTCGAAGGCCCCGCCGGTTCAGTCCAGCCTGTCCGCCATTCCGGCGCTGCGGCCGACACCCCCGGCTGCGCATGCTGTGCTTCCGTCCGGGTTCGTTCCACGGCGTGCGCCGCAACCACCTGCAAATACTCCACGGATCGCGAGATCTCCTCGACCCTGCCGGCAAAATCCGCGGCCTCAACAAACCCAAACAGCCGGGCCTCCGCGGCAGCGGTCGAGCGCATCGATTCCAACAGGGCAGCCCCCTGGCCGAGCGCCTGAGTCAGCCCCGGGACGGTGCCGGTGCAGCCGCTGCGTGGTTCTAAGTCCTCACTCGATGTAATTGATTTCGTTGGCGAACCTTGTTTTGAGCCAACCCTGCGGTCCCGCTGGAACTCCGAGGAGTTGGCGATCGACTCCAAGCCGTGAAGCAGCTCAGCGGTGAGTGGGTTGCCCGCAGTGGAGGCTACCGCCGTCGAGCGCTTATGACCGATTGCGATCTCACCGGGCACCGCTGTCGTTCTTAGGGGGATGCGTCCCGGCAGCCCGTCGGCACCGGACGAATCCGCCCGCCGCGCCAATGTCTGCCCAATGCCTTCCATAAATCAACAATGTCATTTGGGTCCATCAGGCATCAGCCCTCATCGCCGCTATGTGGATAAAGTGCGCAGTTCGTCGATCAGATGGTCCAAGGACGCGCGGTGGCGCTCGATCACAGCGATGTTGTTGCTGAGTCTTGCCCGTTCGCGCAGGAGCCGGGCCTGCAATTCCGATGTCCGCTTTCCAGGATCAGTGATGCAGGGCAGGAGTTCAGTCATTGCTTTGCTGCAGAGTCCGGCGTCGAAGAGACGCTGCATTAACCCGACGCGCTGAACAGCGTCGTGGCTGTAGGTCCGCTGCCCGGATTGTGAGCGCAACGGACTGAGAAGGCCTTGATCTTCGTAGTAGCGAAGTGAACGCGCGCTAGCCCCGGTCGCTGCAGCGAGTTCGCCGATACGCATAAGTATTTGCCCTCACGTTGGTGTCAGGTCCTACGGTACAGACATGACAAGTGAACCAAGCCCAAAGTCACCGGTCCGGCAGTTGCGCCTCGTCGTGGAGGCTGAGGATTACGAGGCTGCATTGATGTTCTTCCGCGACACCCTGGGCCTGTCGGAGCAGGCTGCTTTTGAAGGGGAAGGGGACGCCCGCGTCACCATCTTGGAAGCCGGCCGAGCCACGCTGGAGATTTCCAACCCCGCGCAGGTGCGGCTGATCGACCAGGTTGAGGCCGACGGACAGCCCAGTGCCAAGATTCGAATCGCCTTCGAAGTGGATGATTCCGCCGCGGCCACTAGAGACTTGGTCGAAGCAGGAGGCACCTTGATTGCTGAACCCAGGGAAACCCCGTGGAAGTCGTTGAATTCGCGGCTCGAAGCACCCGGCGGGCTCCAAATCACGCTGTTCCAGGAGCTTGAATCCATCGAAGAACGTAGCTCGAAGCCTGGTTTCAAACGCCCCTGACCGCTCGTGGCCTAACCGGCGACTCCCGTTTGATGGTCGATCCCCGCTTGGTCCACCTTCCGGTGGAAGCGCATTCCGGCCTTGCCACCTAGAATGGCGCCGATGAGGGGCACGATGAACGCGATGGCGAGGCCAATGATGCCACTGGCGGTCATGAGACTTCCGTCGACGGGGATCTGGGGCGCGCCATTGAGATCGCTGAGGATGTTGAACTGGCTCCCGGCCACAGTCGCGAGGATCGCTACGATGATGGCGACGATGATGCCCCATAGCCACACCGCGAGCCCTTGCTTCGCTCCGTCGAAACGGGCCATGCGTCCGGCGACGTAACCACCGCAGTAGTACGCCAGGAATAAGACGATTGCCAGGACGATGCCGCTGACGATGCCCAGAGTCTCTGCGTTCTGTTGCGCCTGTTCCGCTGCTTGTTCGGCGTTGGAAGAATTCGCTGCTCCCACGCCGACGCCGATCGCGGTAGCTAAGGCGCTCAGCAGGACAGTCATCCCGATTGCCGTTAGCCAGCCAAAGAAGGCCGAGCCCCATTTGATGCCGCCAAAGCTCTTTCTCGGCAGCGACCACGTCGTTCCTGCGGCCCCTGGGTGTGCTTGACCCTGCGATGTTTCTGTCTGCCATGTCAGCTCCTTGTCCGGATGCCTGGGCTTTGGCCTTTCATAGTCAAGCAAAACATCCTCATCAGCGAGAAAGCAAGGAGGCTTACTATTTTTCTCAGCGGTCGATTTCAGCCGCGCTGCGCAGCGCGCCTTCGAAATCACCCGCACCTTGGAGAAGCTGCAGGGCCGCCGCTCCCGGAGATCCCGGGTCTGCGGCATAGAGGAGGACCCGGTGCCCGGACTCATCGGGCGGCGTAAGTACCTCGAAGTTCAGCTCCAGATGACCCACTTCCGGATGCTGCATGTATTTCACTCCGGACATGCAGTTCTCCACTGGATGCTTGGCCCAGAGCTTCGCAAACTCCTGGCTCTTCAAAGTGAGCTCACCAACCAGGGCAGCCAGTTCCTGATCATCGGCGGACTTTCCTGCCACAAGGCGCAACGACGCTACTGCACGGCTGGCCTCCTCTGGCCAGCGCGTGTACAGCTCCCGTGTGTGGGGGTCGAGGAACAACAGCCGGGTCATGTTGGGACGCGAGGACGGGGTCTCCGGGGCGGCGTATTCCAGGTGGCCGGCGACGAGCCGGTGCCCCAGGGCATTCCACGCCAGCACTTCACTTCGGCGACCCAATACAACGGCCGGGGTACCGGACATGGACTGGATCAGTCGCAGGGTCCCGGGCCGCACTTTGTCCGGTTTGAACGGCATGCGCCGCTTCGCCTTTCCGGGGCGCGCCAAGTTGAAGAGGTGCGCGCGCTCGGCCTCGTCAAGGTTCAAGGCACGGGCGATCGCACCGATCACGGCTTCTGAAGCATTAGTGCTGAGGCCCTGCTCCAACCGTGTGTAGTACGTGGTGCTGACTCCGGCGAGCATGGCCAGTTCCTCCCGTCGCAGGCCAGGGACGCGCCGGATGCCGTAGTTCAGAACGCCGACGTCATCTGGCTGCAAGGCTGCCCTCCGGACGCGAAGGAACTCCCCAAGTTCACTGTGTGTACCCATGCCCCCATTGTTCATGTGCTGGCCGGCATTGTCCTGTCACTGCCAGTGGTACCCACAACGGGGTGTGGTTGCCAAACACGAACACGGCCACGCTGGGGGCATGCCAACATCCAACAAAATCAGTCATCCCCACGTCGAGCCAGTAACAGGCGTAGCCAAACAAGGCATGACCACCAGGCAGCGGCTGGCGCTCATTGTCCTCCTGGCTGCGAGTTTCACGCTGGCAGTGGATTTCTCCATCCTCAACGTCGCCCTGCCTGCCATCGGCTCAGACGTGGGCTTCTCGCTGGAGCACCTCCAATGGGTGGCAACGGCTTTTGCCCTGTGCGCAGCCGGCCTCACGTTGCTTTTCGGGCGCGTAGCGGACCTGGCGGGACGCCGGAGGATGTTCCTGATCGGCATGGCACTGCTCGGGGTAGCTTCCCTGGCTGGTGGCCTCGCCACTGAACCGGCGTGGCTGCTGCTGGCAAGGGTTGGCCAAGGCATCGCGACAGCCATGGTGGTACCGGCTGCGTTGTCGCTGTTGCTGGTTTCGTTCCCGGAGGGCCCTCTTCGGGACAGGGCACTCGGGCTCAACGGCTCCCTGATGGCTGCCGGATTCACCACGGGGGCAATCCTTGGTGGGCTGCTGACCGAGCTCCTGAGCTGGCGGTGGGCGTTCTTCATCAATGTTCCCGTTGCGGTAGCAGTTCTCCTCATCGCACCCGTTGTACTCGCCGAAAGCCGACCATCGTCCAAGGTCCGGCTCGACGTTCCCGGCGCCATCACGGTCACACTGGGCTTGCTCACGTTGGTGTTCGGCCTTACCCATGCCGCCGAACACTCATGGACCGAGCCTCTGACGCTAGGTGCGCTTGCGGCCGCCGTCGTTCTCTTTGCCGTGTTTGCCAGGGTTGAAAGCCGTGCCCCGCACCCGCTGGTGCCCCTCGGCATCCTCAAGCGTCCAAGTGTGGCGTGGGGCAACATCGCCGGGGTTCTGGCGTTCGTCACCGAGACGTCGCTGGTGTTCCTGCTGACCCTGTACCTGCAGCAGGTCCTCGGCTATACGCCGCTCGCGGCGGGTCTTTCCTTTGCCGTCCTGGGCCTGGGCACCGTCCTCGGCGGCGTGCTGGGGCCAAGAGTGATCGCGAGGGTGGGCAGCAAGAGGGCAATCGTGTATGGGTTTGTGGTTCAGGCAGTGGCTACCGGAGCGTTGGTGTGGCTGAGCTCAGATCCGGCGTCCTTAGGGCTGTTGCTGGTGGCGACATTCATTGGGGGTGTCGCCAACCTGGTGGTCATCGTCGGCTTTATGGTGACCGCCACGTCCGGGCTGCCCGACTCTGATCAAGGAATGGCCACGGGTCTGGCCACCATGAGCCAGCAGATCGGCATCACCATGGGCATTCCGGTGATGAGCGCGGTATTCACCGCCCAGCTGGTGGCTATCGGCGCATCGGACGCTCCCGCCGTGCTCAGCGGCGTCACGGTGGCGGTGGGGGTGAATGCGGCCATGTGCGTCGCGGCTGCCGTGGCCGTTGCGGTGTTCCTCAGGAAGCCGGCTTCCGCCTGACGCCGCGCAAAGGCGACAAACGCACGACGGCGGAAGGTCGCCGTCGTGCGTTTGTCGCGTTGGGAACGGACTGCAGAAGTGGCGGTCAAGGCTGTTGCGACGCCGCCGCGGTCGGTTCAAGATCGGCGAGCGTGAGCAGACGCGCAGGAGCATCCGGGAAGGGCGCAGTGGAGGTGACGGCGAGATCCCGGCCCACGTGAACCAGCTCGCCGGATTCCATGGGCCGCCAGCCGGGGTTCGGGTCCATGGGTTCGGTGGCGAAGAGGACATGCGGAGAACGGGAGAGCTCGGTGCTCTTCGAACGGATTCGCTTGCTTCGAGCATCCAGCGGGGCGGACGGATCAGGTGCCGCAGTTGGATCCCTTTCCAGCACATACAAGGGGTGGGTGGCCGGGTACCTCAGCGCCCACATGTCGGTTGCGGTGGTGAGGATGAAGTTGAGGCTGAAAACGGGTAGATCCCTGGCAACCCAATTGATGGCCGCCGCGATACCTGCCCCCACGTCCCCGTCGGCCCGCCTCGTTTCCGCCGTGATAAGCGCGAAAAGGCGTTCGCTGTCCGACTGACCCAACACCAGGTCCATCACGCCGAGCTTGTTGAGGCGCTGGTCGAGTTGGTCCAGGCCGTGAAGAACGCCGTTGTGCGCAAACAGCCGCCCGTCCTGCTCGAACGGGTGCGTGTTGACCATGGTGAGCGCGCCAGTGCTGGCATACCGCACGTGGGCCAGGAACGTTGTGCTCTTCAAGTCCCTCGCTTCACGGGCGAAAGTGTGGTCCTCCCATGCGGCCAAAGGCTGTTTGGCCACGTGCGCCTTGCCGGCAGAATCGAACGTGCCTATGCCGGCGCCGTCGGGCTCCCGCCGGCTTTGCGCGGAAAGGCTGTCCGGGGCGTCCAACAACCAGAAGGTGGCCCGCACCGGCCGGGGACCGGCGTGGAGCCCGAAGAGACGGCACATACCAACTTCCCTTCCAGTGCTTAGTGGTGAAAGCCCTCTGACTGCTTGTCGGTGGGCATCGGCGCCGTGAGACTGTCGAGGTAGTCCACTTCCTTCTTGAGGTCAGCCAGGAAACTGGAGGCGAGGTCGCGGGTGAAACCGTTGCGGACCACGATCCTCTGGACCGTGACGTCACTCAACCCGTCAGGGAGGGGGTACGCGGGAACCAGCCAGCCGTTCATTCTGAGCCGTTCCGAGAGATGGTGCAGGTTCCAGTGTTCCGTGTGGCCGTCGCTGAGTTGCCACGCGAATACCGGAATGTCCGAGCCGTCGCTCCACAGGGTGAACGCGTCCATGGCACCGATTTCGCTGGAGAGGTAAAGGGCCACATCCCGTGACGTCGCTTGGACGGACCTGTACCCGGCAAAGCCAAGGCGCAGGAAGAGGTAATACTGCAGCAGCACTTGGGCGCCGGGCCGTGAAAAGTTCAGCGCAAACGTGGGCATGTCCCCGCCGAGGTAGCTGACGTGGAAGATCAGGTCCTCGGGGAGCGCCGCCGCGTCCCGCCACACCACCCAGCCCAGTCCGGGATACACCAGCCCATATTTGTGGCCGGAGGTGTTGATCGATGCGACGCGGGGGAGCCGGAAATCCCACACCGTTTCAGGTTGCAGGAACGGTGCCACCATGGCTCCGGAAGCCCCGTCCACGTGGATGGGAATGTCCAGTCCATGGCGGGCCTGGATCTCGTCCAACGCGTCCGAGATGAGTTCCACAGGCTCATACTTCCCGGTGTAGGTGACACCCAGGATGGCGACCACGCCGATGGTGTTTTCGTCCACGTACTGGTCCAGGTCATGGCCATCAAGCGTGGGGTGCTCGGCTGAGACCGGGACAAAACGGGGCTCCACATCCCAGTAATTGCAGAACTTCTCCCAGCACACTTGAACGGCGGAGCTGAGGATGAGATTGGGTTTCTCCGTGGACTTGCCCGCTGCACGCCTTGCGTGTTGCCACCGTCGCTTCAAGGCTAAGCCACCCAGCATGCAGGCCTCCGACGATCCGATGGTGGAGGTGCCGATGCTCTTCTCGGGATCCGGAGCGTTCCACAGATCCGCGAGCATCCGCCAGCAACGGGTTTCGATCAGAGCCGTTTGGGGGTACTCGTCCTTGTCGATCATGTTCTTGTCGAACGTCTCGGCGTAGAGCTTGGAGGCTTCCGTCTCCATCCACGTTCCAACGAAAGTGGCCAGGTTCAGCCGCGAGTTGCCGTCCAGCATCGCTTCATCGTGCACAACCTGGTAGGCCGTGGCCGGTAAGGATTCACCGTCCGGCAGGGTGAAACGGGGAAAGATGGTGGATTCTCCGGGCCTGCTGAACAGGGGATTGAGTTCGACGGCGGTGTCCGGTTCATGCTGTGACGCTCGGTGGGATCTGCTCATGGGCCAGCTCCTTGGAAATCGTCCGCTCGCGGCGGGGCGCAACCTGTCTTTGGCTCACGCTACCCGGGACGGCCCGCCCACCCAAGCTCCGCAGACCAAGTGGAGATTAGTCGGGGATCTCCATCTGGAATCCGCACTCGTCGCAGTGCAGAACCCTGGTGCTGAGGTAGACCTCCAGCTCAGGGTCAATGGATTGGCCGGTGGTTTCGACCATAAAAACGTGTTGCTTCCCGAGGCCTGCATGCATGGGAACTCCGCAGTGGAGGTAATGGTTGCCGAGCTGGAGGAGGTGGAGCGGAGCGGGCGCGGGGGTTTGGCTTGGAAGGGGGAAGTGTTCTGGCTGAGCAGACATGATGAACCCTGGCGGGAAGGGAGAATGGATACCTTTGGGCACAAGTACTGATTTCTCCGCTTCGAGCCTACGGGCCAGCGGGCAGTGTGGCAAGCGCCACTCATTCTCCATAATTAGGGCTTGCCAAGCAAACACTAAGCATGCTTACTGTATTGGTGTTCCTTAAAGTCGACGGGTTGAAACTTGCTCCCCGCTCCGGCATCCGGAAACCACGCCCGGTGATGCAGCCCGCTTGGCACTCCACAGTAAGAGAACCGCATTCCAAGGAGACATCATGCTCGCGAGGGAAAACATTGACCGTCTGATGGGCCTCAACGGAAACGTCCGCACCACTGAAGGTGACAAGGTGGGCTCCATCGGCACGTTTTACACCGACGATGACACGGGTGAACCTACCTGGGTGACCGTCAAGACAGGTCTTTTCGGCAGTTCGGAATCGTTCATTCCGCTTCAAGAAGCCACAGTCGAAGGCGACGATGTGGTGGTCCCGTTCAGCAAGGACCACATCAAGGACGCACCGCGTGTTGCCGAGGACGGGCACTTGGATCCGGGCGAGGAGAGTCGCCTGTACAACCACTATGGACTTGAGGGCGAGAGTGGCTTCAGCGGTCACGATGACTACGCCGGCACCACCACCGGAACAGTGGGGACTGCAGGCACAACCGGCACCAGGGACACGGTGGACAGGGACGCCGTGGATACGGACGCCAGCTACACCCGGGATACGGACGCCAGCCGCGGCGATGATGCCATGACCCGTTCGGAAGAACGGCTGAACGTGGGCACGGAGAAGCAAGCCACTGGCCGGGCGCGGCTGCGCAAATACATCACCACGGAGAACGTCACCACCACGGTTCCGGTGCAGCGCGAGGAGGTCCGCCTGGAACGCGAGCCCATCACGGATGCGAACGCCGGGGACGCCATGTCCGGGGCGGAGTTGACCGAGAGCGAACACGAGGTCACCCTCCATGAGGAGCGGCCCGTGGTGCAGAAGGAAACCGTTCCGGTGGAGCGCGTACGCCTGGAAAAGGACACCGTCACTGATGAAGTCCAGGTGGACGAGGAAGTCCGCAAGGAACGTATTGAAACTGAAGGAACCGGTACGGGCGAGACGCGCCGCTAGTTGCATGGTGTGAGGCCCGCTCTGCGCCCCAAAAACTCGGAAGAGTGCGCAGGGCGGGCGTCACAACGTCCGCTGAGCTATCGCTGACGAACTGGTGATGGGACCATTGTTTGTATGGGCGAACAAGAGAATGTGCAGCCCGCCGCGCCCTTGGGCGCAGCGTCAGAAGATCGGGGTGACCCGAACACACAGCAGATGCGGACCGTCGGCCAGCGTCGGCGTGAAGCCGAACGCAAGCTGGACCTCCACTTGGAGGAAGCGAGCCACAAGGGCGAACCATCAGCTACCGAAGGCGAGGATCATTCCGAAGGGTAGAGCCGCTGGCCCGGCCCGGATGTTTGGGTCTATGGAGCGGCGTGTCACTGCTGTGGGCTTCACCCTGGTGAAGCTGCAGGGCACTGTGAATCAGCGGGAAATGGCTGAAGGCTTGCGGAGTGTTGCCGAGGTGCCGCTGCGTCCGCGGATCCCACTCCTCGCTGAGTAGGCCCACATCGTTGCGGAGGCTGAGCAGCCGCTCAAACAGCTCGGTCGCCTCGTCGGAGCGGCCGATTCCCAGCAGCGCATCCACCAGCCAAAACGAGCACGCCAGGAAAACGCCTTCGTCGCCCGGAAGTCCGTCATGTCCGGACTGCGTGCGATACCGAAGGACCAGTCCGTCGTCAGTGAGTCCCCTCTGGATGGCGTCCACAGTTCCTGCGACCCGCGGATGCCGGTGCGGCAGGAAGCCGACGCGCGGAATCAGGAGGAGGCTCGCGTCCAGTTCCGTGCTGCCGTAGGACTGGACGAAGGTGTTGAGTTTCTCGTCGAAGCCCTTGGCCATGACGTCCGCATGGATCTCGCTGCGGAGGGCGGACCACCTATCGGCAGGGCCGGGCAAGCCTGACGTTCGAACGGCTTTGACCATTCGATCAGCAGCCACCCACGCCATCACCTTGGAATGGGTGAAGTGCTGCCTCGGGCCGCGCATTTCCCACAGCCCGTTGTCCGGCTGGTCCCAAGCCCCTTCCAAGAACTCCATCAAGGCGACCTGGATATCCCAGGAGCTATCCACGCTGCCATCAGGGGAGGCCGCCCGGGTCAGCGAAAGCCCGTCCAGTACTTCGCCCCACACATCCAATTGAAGCTGCGGAGCGGCGGCGTTTCCGGTGCGGACGGGCAGTGAACCTTCGTAACCCGACAACCAAGGGATGTCCGCTTCCGGGAGTCTCCGGGCGCCGTCGAGCCCGTACACAATCTGGAGTTCTGACGGGTCACCGGCGATAGCGCGCAGCAGCCAGTCGCGCCAAGCGGAAGCTTCCTCGGTGTAGCCCGCTGCGAGCAGCGACTGCAGGGTCAAAGTGGCATCCCGCAACCAGCAATATCGATAATCCCAGTTGCGGGGTCCGCCGATTTGCTCGGGCAGGGACGTTGTCGCAGCAGCCACGATGCCGCCTGTGGGTGCGTACGTCAGCGCCTTGAGGGTGATCAGGGACCGCTCCACCGGCTCCTTGTATTTGCCCGTCATTTCGCTGCGGCCGATCCATTCCAGCCAGAACGCCTCCGTCGCCTCCAGCGCCCGCAACGGATTAATCCGGCGCGGCTCCCGTTCGTGGCTTGGTGCCCAACGCAGCACGAACGGAACGCGCTCGCCGGCGCGGACAGTGAATTCGCTGACGGTGCGTTTGTCCCGGCCCACCAAGGGTGCGGGGGTGGTGAGGTAGGCCGAATCGGGGCCGGCCACCGCGCTGATGCCGTGCTCGCCGTGCCGGACCCACGGCACCACCCGGCCGTAATCGAAGCGCAGGACCAGTTCCATCTGCATGGTGACCTCGCCGGACAGTCCTTCGACGATCCGCACCAGATCCACGGCGTCGTCGCGGACGGGCATAAAGTCGATGACCCGGACCGAGCCGCCGTCCACTTCCCATTCCGTTTCCAGGATGAGGGTGTCCTCACGGTATTGGCGCCGCGTGCAGTTGCCACCCTCCGGTGTCCCGGCGGGCGCCAGCAGCCAGCGGCCGGCCTCAGACGTGTGCAGCAGTGCGGCGAAGCAAGCAGGGGAGTCAAAGCGCGGCAGGCACATCCAGTCGATGGAACCGCTGCGCCCCACCAGGGCAGCCGTGTTCAGGTCCCCGATGATTGCATAGTCCTCGATCTTGGCCATGAACTCAGCTCCCTCACTCGGCGTCGGCTATGCCTGACCGTACCGCGTCGGCCTGAGTGCCTCCAATGAGACTCGCAGCTCCAGTCGGAAGGCCTCTACTCCTCGCCGGCTTTCAGTCGGTGGAGACCGTCAAGGATGAGGTCCAGGCCGAACTCGAACTCGTCGCCAAAGTCGTAGCCGGGTTTGAGGACATGCTCGACGGCGATCTCCACCATGCGCGGATACTCACCCGTGGCGAAACGCTCCATGATGGGGTTGGTGATCTCGGCCGCGGTGTCCCGCCCCTCGAACGGAAGGGCTGCTTCCTGCAGGGCGAAGCCATAGATGTAGCTATCCAATAGGGCGTAGGCGTGTGCTGTCAGCTGGACGGAGAACCCGGCCTCCCTCAGCGTTGCAAGCGTTGCTTCATGGTGCCGCAGCGTGGCAGGTCCCGGCGCGGACCGGCTTTCGAGCAGCCCGACTGCCCACGGGTGGCGCCTGAGTGCTGAGCGCACTCCGCGGGCCCTTCGCTGCATTTCCTCGCGCCAGTCCCCTTGCGGTGCCGGCAGCTCGATTTCGCTGAAAACCATGTCCACGATGCCGTCCAGGATCTCGTCTTTGTTGGCTACGTAGTAGTAGAGGGACATGGGC
This sequence comes from Arthrobacter sp. GW822-FHT05G07, assembly GCF_058799755.1. Lineage (NCBI taxonomy): Bacteria > Bacillati > Actinomycetota > Actinomycetes > Micrococcales > Micrococcaceae > Arthrobacter > Arthrobacter sp. GW822-FHT05G07. Next base: position 35,335 of record NZ_JBXALT010000013.1, read on the forward strand.
TTGGTTCCCATGCTTTGGGCAAGCGTACGGATGGTCAGCGCGGCCAATCCGGACTCGTCGGCGAGTGCAACCGCGCACTCCAGGACTCGTTCCCTGCTCAGGGGCAGGCGCTGGGATGCTGCGGTGGTCACGGGATCTCCCTCGGTTCGATGCTGCCCTCTAGCGGTTTAGTACAGTGTACGGTAGCGTATTTAGTACAGCGTACGAAAGACTCGTCAGGCACAACACCGCACTAGAAAGGTCCGGCCATGACCACTGGTCAGCAAGCCAAAGAATCGCGCCGTCACAGGGATCAGTCCCTGCCCGGTCCCACTATGCGGGCCATCGTCCAGGAAGCCTATGGTTCCGCCGATGTCCTGCACGAGGCTCAGGTCCCTCGCCCGGCCATCGCGGACAACGAAGTACTGGTGAAGGTGCGAGCTGCCGGGCTCGATCGGGGGACGTGGCACGTCACAACCGGCCTGCCGTATGCGCTGCGCTTGGCCTACGGTTTCCGGGCTCCGAAAAACCCTGTTCCCGGGCTGGACCTCGCTGGCGCCGTGGAAGCCGTGGGCGCGAAGGTGACCCGGTTTGCGGTGGGTGACCACGTCTTCGGCTCAGGGAAGGGAACTTTTGCCGAGTTCGCCGCTGCCCGAGAAAAGCAGCTCGCCCTCAAGCCCGCCACTATCAGCTTTGAGCAGGCAGCGGCAGTGCCAGTGTCTGCGTGCACGGCACTGATCGCTGTGCGCGCCGGCGGCATCGATCCCGCGGCTGGGCGGATGCCGAAGGGGCAAAAAGTCTTGATTACCGGCGCCTCGGGCGGTGTGGGCAGCTATGCGGTGCAGTTTGCTAAAGCGGCTGGCGCTGAAGTCACGGGTGTGGCCAGTACGGCCAAAGTGGAGCTGGTTCGAGCCCTCGGTGCAGACCGGGTGATCGACTACACCAAGCAGGACTTTGCTGACGGCGCTGAGTCCTACGACGTCATTATCGACATCGCAGGCAATCCTTCCGTTTCCCGTCTTCGCCGGTCGCTCACGTCAACGGGGACGGCCGTGATCACCGGTGGGGAGGAAGGTGGCTCATGGACCGGCAGCCTGGACCGGCAATTCCGCGCTGTGGCTCTTTCCCCGTTCATTCGCCAGCGGCTCACCATGGTCGTGGGCACCCAAACTGCAGCGGACCTGGAATATCTTGCCGAACTGTTGGAATCGGGAACCATTGCCCCGGCCATCGATCGCGTTTATCCGCTGGCCGAGGTCCCGGACGCAATGCGGTATCTCGATGCCGGTAAGGCCCGCGGAAAGGTGGTCATCGCCATCTAGGCCTGGCAGGATTCCCGAATCAGGATTATTGCGCTGGATTTCTTGCGCTAGGTTCCCAGGCCAAGCTCCTCGATGACCCCGGCAACGCGGGCCCGCTGCTCAGGGCCCAGGCCTTGGATGGGTAGCGGCAGGCTCTTGGTGGAGGCCAGTCCCAGCTGTTCCGCGATGGCGGCGACAACTCTCAGGCTTCCACCAAAATCCGCAAAAAGTTGCCACAAGGGCGCAAGGCGCTCGGACTCGGAGGCCGCTTCACCGGGCCGTCCGTTGATGGCAGCATGTGTGATGCGTTGGGCGATGCCGGGCAAGGTTCCTCCGATCACCGAATACCAGGCGTCGCATCCAGCGCTCAATCCGGCGGCAGCGTTGGCATCGCCGGAAATGCCGAGGGTCACGTGGTCCGGCACAAGTGATCGGATCTCCCGCACCCGTTCCTCCAGGTGCATGGTGTTCGGGCTGCCCGGAATCTTAATGGAGGCAACCCCGGGCAATTGGGCAATGCGGCCGTATAGCCCTGGGTGAAAGGTGAAGTGGGTGGTGGCGGGGTTGTCGTAGACGATCACCGGAAGGGAGGAGTGGAAGGTGACGGTGTGAAACAGTTCGAACACGTCATCCTCGGTGAGCGGTTGGTACGTCATCGGCGCCAGCAACACCCCGGAGGCGCCCGCTTCTTCGGCAGCCTCGACGTTGGCCAGGACGTGCGAGGTGCGGAGAGCCCCCACACCCACGAAGACAGGGACGCTCCCGGCGTGCCGAACGGCGAGGTGAGCCACGCGGCGTCGTTCTTCATGTGTCAGGTAGGCATACGAGCCGGTGGATCCCAGTGCGGTGATGGAGTCCACGCGTGCATCACGCAGGCGTTCGATGAGTCCAACGTAGGACCGTTCGTCCAGGGAGTCGTTGGTGAGCGGCGTCAAGGGGAAGGCGCTCAGTCCTGTGAACATGCTCAGACCTCGTTTCGTGGGCTGGTGGCAGGTAGGGCATGGGGAAGGGGCGGTTCCAGGCCGGTGACGGGTTCTGGTGACGACGGGCGCCTGTCCCCGCCGCGCTGGGCCGCAGCGCCCGCAACCACCACCAGTGTGATGCCAACGAACTGGATGATGGACGGTTGTTGATGCAACACCAGGAGCCCGAGAAGCACGCCAAATGCCGGCTCCAGGGACATCAGCGTGCCGAAAGCGGTGGACGTCATGCGTCGCAAGGCCATCATTTCCAGGATGAAGGGGAGCACTGGCATCAGTACGGCGACTCCGAGGGCAGCCAGCAGGACTTCCCAGCTAAGGTGTCCGGCGGCCTGTGGGACGCCCACGATTGCGGCCGTAACAGCTGCCACCGGGACTGTGAGTGAGAGTGCTCCGGTTCCCGTGAAGCGATCACCAACTCGTTGGGTCAGCAGGATGTAGGCACCCCAGCCAGCGGCCGCGATGGCTGCGAACATCACACCAAGGGCGTCGATCTCGCCATGCCAGGGTTCTGTTAAAAGGACGACCCCGGCCAACGCCAACGCCGGCCACGCCAGGGCCTTGTGGTTGTGGCTCCGGATTGCTGCCACCGTCAGCGGTCCGAGGAACTCGATGGCCACCGTGGTGCCCAGCGGTATGCGCTCAATCGCGGCGAGGAACATGATGGTCATGAGGCCTGTGGCTACGCCGAGGCCCAGGAGGGGCAGGATGTCAGGGCGGCGTACAGAGCGAAGCGGCGGGCGGGCAATGGCCAGGAAGATGATGGCACCCATGCTCAACCTCAGCCATGCGGTACCGGCCGGACCCACGTCGGCGATGAGGTCCACGGAGAAAGCGGAGCTCAGCTGGACGGAGATCATGGCCGCAACCGCGAGCCCCCACGGTGGAACGGGGATGCGTTGGCGGGTCTTCATGAGCCAGCCTCCTGCACGTGTCCTGAGCCCACGCCAGGCTCGAACACTGCCAGGGAGAATCGGACGGGATCTGTGCCGGGGTTTGCGTAGGAGTGGGCGACGTCGCCCGGGAAGGTCATGGAATCTCCCGCCTCAAGGGTGTTCATATACCCGTCAACGTCCACGGTCAGGGTGCCGTGGAGAACCTGCAGGAGTTCCTTGGTTCCAGCGGCGTGGGCTTCGCTGCCGTGCTGGTCTCCCGGGCCCAAGGTCCAGTCCCACAGTTCCACCACATCCGGAGATTCGGTACCGGCGACCAGGACTCCGCGTCCGCCCTGCTCGCTGGTCCATAAGGATGCGCCTTCGCCGCTGCGGGTCACTTTGACCGGCTTGGGGCGTGGGGATTCAACCAGTGCGGGAAGTCCGACGCCTAGGGCATCACTGATGCGCAGTAGTGTCCCGACGCTGGGGTTCGCGGCTCCCTGCTCCACGTTGATGATCATCCGCCGACTCACGCCGGCAGCTTCAGCCAACTGATCAAGGGTCCATCCGCGGTTTTGGCGTTCTTGTCTAACCCGGGCTCCGATGGCCAAGGAAAGTGTGGTGGTGCTTTCATCCATTAGTGCATCATACTGCACTTTGAGTGCACTATAGCTGGGAAGGCGCGGCGCACCCTAGCCCGCAGTTCCCATCGCGTGCTACCACTGACCCTAGGAACGAACCTGGAGGAGAAACTGTGGCCGAAGACCTGCCTGTCCTTGTTGTTGGCGCCACGGGTTTCCTGGGCGGCCAGGTGGTGGACGAGCTTCTCAAGCGCGGAAAGAAGGTTCGCGCTTTAGTGAGGCCCAAGTCCAACGCCGCCAAACTTGAGGCCAAAGGCGTAGAGATCGCCCGGGGTGACATGCTGGACGCCGCCTCCTTGGTCACTGCGATGACGGGCGTTTCCGCGGCCATTTCGACGGCGGCCGGCTACACGCGGAATGACAAGAACGCCAAAGCCATAGACACCTTCGGCAATAGCAATCTGGCTGTCGCGGCCAAGCATGCCCGTGTGCCTCGCTTTGTGCTGATCAGCATCGTCACCAGTGACCAAACTCCCCAGATTCCCCATTTCTGGAACAAGAAACTGGCCGAGGACAAATTCGAGGAGCTCGGGGTACCCTTCGTGGCCCTCCGTCCGGGTGCTTTCTTTGACCAAGCGGTGGGAATGGGTGGTGATCCCTTCGAGAAGGGGCGCTTCGTGTGGCTCGGATCCAAGGATGCCCGGCTCACGTTCGTGCTGGCCAGCGATGTCGCCGCTTACCTTGCGGAGGCGGTTGATGCTGACATTGTTGAGGGGGAGCGCATCGACATTGGGTGGAGCAGGCCCCTGAGCATTCATGAAGCCGCCGAACTGGCTGGTCGCCGGGCCGGCAAGCAGGTCAAGGTGATGTCCATACCTTCCGGAGCGATCGCCGCACTCGGCAAGGTCACGTCAAAGGTCCTTCCGTTGGTGGCCGATATGGCGAGCATGGTGGCGTGGTTCGAGACCGGAAAGTACGTGGCGGACACCACCCGCCAGGAGCAGGTCTTCGGCCCCCCGCCCACCCCTGAGGACGCGATCGCCCGGGTGGCTGAGCGCTACGGCCACTGATTAATACTGACTAATGCGGCGCGGCAATGTCTGGTCGGAGCGGTAGGTCATAAGTATCCTGATGATACAGATTCGGCTGCAGACCCTGACTGCGCCGAACAAACATGAGGAGCACGCTATGAGAATCGGTTCTTCCATTGCCCTGATTGCCATCGGAGCTATTCTGGCTTTCGCGCTCGCCCCCGGAATCATTCCCTTCCTTGACCAGGTACTGGTTGGCTACATCCTGATAGGCGTAGGCATCATCGGCCTCATCATTTCCATCGCCATGTCCAACCGCACCCGCCGTACCGTTGTTGAGCGCCGCGGCGATCCCCACACGGTTGTTGAGCGGCGCCCCGAGGTCTAGCAGCCGCAACCAGCGAAGAAAGCGCACGACGGCGACCTCCGCCGTCGTGTCTTTTTCTTGTGTTTGCCTCCCGCGGCTCAGGCGAGCGAGAGCGTGAACGACAAAACAAATCCAGCTGCGGTGCTTAGCGCCACAGCCGGGCCGCCGTGCTCGTAGGCCTCGGGCATGAGTGTGTCCGCGAGGGACGCGATCACGGCTCCCGCTGCAAAGGCCAAAGGCAGGGAGATGGTTGCGGGCTCGGCGGAGGACAAAGGCCCCGCGCCCAGTACCACGGCGGCAACCAGCAGCACTGCGCAGACGCTCCAAAGCAGCATGATGGGCCCGGCTTTCCGGCCTTGGCTCTTCATGGATGATGCGCCCACCAAGGCCTCTGGCAGGTTGGAAACGAAGATGGCCGCCAGCAGTGCCAAGCCGCCGGATCCTTCGCCCAGGGAGATGCCCAGGGCGAGGTTTTCGGGCACGCCATCCAACGTCACGGCCGCGAGCAATGCCATGCCGGCCGCGCCGCGCGTTGAGGCGGAGGTGGCAGCTTTGTCCGAAGCGGCGGCGTCGGTGTCCAGTTTGGGGCTGCCCTGTATTTCGTCCGCGGCCTTGGTTTTGGACTTGCCTCCGGGCTGCGCCCAACGATCGAGCAAGGCGCTGAGGGCCGTAAACACTATGGCGCCGGCCAGCAGTCCCAACGCCGCGCGCACGATCCCGCCTTGTTCGTAGGCGTCCTCGAACAGTTCGAACGCCAGGGCGGTAATAAGGGACCCCGCCGCGAACGACAGCAGGATGGCCAGAAGCCGCTTCGGCAGCTCGAAGCGCACGCCCACGAAAGCGCCTATGACCAAGGCGCTGGAGGCAATCAATCCGAACCACAGTGATGCCATCACAACGCCAGTATAGAAGTAAGTAACCTGATCTTCTCTAGGGTGAGGGAAAAGCGTTCGACGGCGGCAGCCCGCCGTCGAACGCTTCTCACCTTGGGTGCGTCGTCAGGCCGTAGTGCTGGCTTGTCGCGCGTCCACCGAATCCCCGCTCCAGTCCGGCGCTTGGAAGTGTGCGCCCCCGAACATGGGGAAGCGCAGCATACCTTCCTGGTCCCGGAGCTGGGCCCACGGACGGTTAATGCCATGCGTTCCATAGCGGCGGAGTTGGGTGACCCGGTCCAAGTCCAGCACGGCGAACAGGATCTCTTCGCCGCCCCGAGCCTGCTGCATGATGGTGCCCTCCGGGTCGACGATGACGCTTTCGCCCACGCCGGAGGGGGATGCGCCGTTGACGTTCACCACATACACCTGGTTGGCGAAGGCGTTGGCCTGGGACATGACGATTTCCATGGCCCGGTCCCGGGTGGTGGTGAGTGTGGGCTGGATGATGACTTCTGCGCCTAGCCACGCGAGCTGGCGGGCCACTTCGGGGAAGCTGCCGTCGAAGCAGATGGCCAGGCCGATCCGTCCGCAGCCGGGGATGTCGAAAGTGACGAAGGAATCGCCGGGCGTGGTGGTTTCGAACGGGCGCCACGGAAAGAGCTTCCGGTAGCGGGCCACGATCTCGCCTTGCGGGGAGACGGCGATGGCTGTGTTGTAAGTGTTCCCGTTGTCCGTTTCCAGCAGTGAACCGGGTATGAGCCAGACATTAAGTCTGCGGGCCAGTGCGGAGATGCGGTGGGTAAGTGGGCTGGGGATGGGTGCGGCAGAGCGCGTTTCGCCGTCGGGGTCCGGGAGCAGGAACTCGCCCGGCGCGGACAGCAGCAGCTCCGGAACCACGATGACGTCCACGTCCGGGCCGAGCTTCTTGGCTGATTCGGCTTGGGCCTCGAACCGGGCCCACGTGGCCTCGAGGTCGTGGGGGACGGGGTTGGTCTGAAGTGCTGCGGTGGACAGGATGCGCATTTATGCCTCGGTTTCGTTGCTGAGAATGGATGGAAGTTGGTGCCGGGTGGTGACGTTTCCGCGGGGGATGGTTTTGCTGGAGAAGAAGCGGCGCAGTCTGGTCCTCAAGATCGCGGTGACCACCAGGCCCAAGGCCAGCGCACCGATGCCGATCCAGAACACCGAGCCGATGCCCAGCCAGGCCAGCCCCGCGTATTCAGGGGACAGCATGTCCACGGCGCTGTACGCGAACGCTCCGATCATCAGAAGTGCTCCCAAACCAGGAAGGAGGCCCTTCAGGATCAGGGCGGATGCAGAGGTGCGCATCAGCGGGGCGAAGTACACCACGGATGCCAAGGCGGTGGCCGCGTAGTAAGCCGCGATCATCAGGCCCACGGAGAGGATGGCCAGCCCGATGAAGTCAGCGCTGATTGCCGTTAGTCCCAAGGTTATGGCCATGGTGATGACCGCCCAGCAGGCGATGGAGGTGGTGGGTGTTCCTCGCTTGGAGTGCATCTTGGTTGTCGCCTTGGGGAGCGCACCATAGGTGCCCATGCTGAGCCAGGTCCGCGGCGTGCTGACAGCTACTGTCATCAGTGCTGCCAACGCTGAAAGGCCCACGGCCAGGATGATGACCTGGCCAAACACATCTCCTGTCGCCTGCGGACCGAGGACCGAGAGGACATCAGAGACGGTTTCAGGATCGGTGATGCTCGCAGTCCCGGCAAATCCCACGGCGGCCGTGGCCGTCACCACGTAGAAGAACAGCAGGATGACGGTGGTGATGACTACGGCCTTGCCGGGCGTTCCCTTTCGGTCCGTGGTTTCTTCGTTCACCGCTATCAGCGCATCCCAGCCCCAATAAATGAACAGGCACAGGATGACGCCGGACACGAGCCCGGACATGTCGCCGGATGCAAAGGGGTTGAACCACTCCAGGCTTGGCTGTGCGGCGCCACCTTCTGCCGTTCCGACGGAGGTGCCCGTGGCCATCGCCGCGAAAGCCGCGACACAGAAACCGCCAAGCGCCACCAGCTGGAGGGCAATCAGCGCATACTGCACCCAGGCGGATAGTTCGATTCCCCTCGCCGCGATCCAAGCACTCAGGACGATCAGCCCACACGCGATGGCAGCTACTGCGATAGGCTCCGCGGCGATCCAGGCCAAACCAAGGAAGTTGAGCAGATAGGTTGTGGCCACTTGAGCTAGTGCGGCGCTCGCAATGAACGTGGCCATCTGTGGCACCCATCCGCCAAGGAACCAGCCTGCAACCGGTCCGAAAACGCGGGTGATCCAGACGAAAACGCCGCCGCAGTCAGGCATTTCCCTGTTGAGGTCCCTGAACGCGAGGGCGGTAAAGAGGATGGGGACAAAGCCAAGCAGGAACGCTGCAGGGGTGCTCGCCCCAACGGCAAGGACCACGAAGCCCAGGGTCACGGCCAGGCTGTAGGCGGGGGCGACGGCGGCCAGTCCGAGGGCGACTGTTGGACCGATGCCGATGGAGCCGGCTTTCAGGCCCTTGGATGTTGGGTCCTTCGGGGTTGGGTCTTTGGCGAGTGAGATGCGGGAAGGGGGATGGGACACGGAGACTCCTCGTTGAATCAGTAATTTGAATCACATTCAAATTTGAATGCCATTCAATACCGGTCTAGAGTCAATGTCAACAGGAATTTTCAAGAGTCCCCGGGGGAGCGGTAGTGGCCAAGGCAGACAAGAAGGAAATCCGACGCCGTGAAATAGTGGCGGCAGCCCAGGCTGTTGCAGCGCGCGACGGCGCTGAGGGGGCCACACTCCGCGCCATTGCCGCGGAGACAGGCATGGCCGCAAACGCCGTGCTCTACTACTTCGGCAGCCATGCCGACATCATCGCTGCCGCCGTGCAGGCTTCCTCCGGCAGATTTCTAGAGAAGCTCGCCGAAGCCGTGGATCAGAGCATGACCCCCACAGCCAGGCTCGCCGCGGTCATCAGCGCGGGAACCACTGCCGGGCTTGACGATGATGTCTCCCGGATCCTCTACGAATACTGGCCCCACATGCTGCGAGACCCCGAGCAGCGCCGGATCCAAGACGAGCTCACCCGTGCGCAGGAAGGCGTCTACCGTGAAATCATCGACGCCGGAACCCGCTCCGGCGAGTTCGCTCCCCTTCTGGACCCGGCCAAGATCGCCCGCACCCTGGTTGCCCAGGAAGATGGACTTGTCATGGATGTGCTGGCCGGAAGTGCCGGCAGTGAGTATGTGCTGGACCTGATGGGGAGCCTGGCGGCCGCACTTTTGGGCCTTGAGGCCGAGACTCTGCTGGACCTCATCGCTGCCCGCGGTGTGCCGGCAGCCGCCACGTAACGGCGTAGGCTGCTGCCATGGAGAAGTCATTCGACATTGAAATGGTCAACCAGAACGAGTACTTGGTGCGTTGGGCATCCGAAGGACAAGCCGGGGAATCCCTGGTCCACACCAACCCGGAATTCCTTGCTGAGGTTGGGCTGGAGGGCTTCGACGAGCAACTCGTGGTCGAAGAAACCACCACCTACCTCGCGGAACACCAGCCCGTGATCGACTTCCCCCAAACGGTTGACCTGGAAGAGATCGCCGCCGCGTACACGGACTACGCGGAGCAGCTGAAGGCGCGCCTCGAAGCGCGGTAGCAGCCTAGCTCAGGACTCGACGCCGGCCGTGACCCGCTCGCCGTTGAAGTACTCCAGCTGCCAGCCGTCCGTGACATGGTGATGGGCCAGGTTGAGGACCGCGTTCTGCACGCTGTCCAAGGTGCGTCCGATGGCCCGGCTCAGGGTCAGCCGAATCAAAGTGCCGTGAGCCACCACCAGGACGCGCTTGCCGGCGAACTCCTCGGCCAGCTCTTCCAAGGCAGCAATGCCGCGATCAGCGGCGGCCTCGTCAGTTTCGCCGCCGCGGAAACCTCCGGGGATGCGCAAAGCCTCCAGCTCAGGCCCGGCCTGAAGTCCTTCGGCAGGACCAAAGCTGCGCTCTGTGAGCTCCGGAACCAGCCGAGCAACTTTCAGCCCCAGTCCATCGGCGATGATCTCGGCAGTTTCGGCGGCGCGGCCCAGGGGCGAGGACACCACGGTGTCCCAAGGCTGGTCCGACAGGAAGGCGACGGCGTCGCGCGCCTGGCCGCGACCGACGTCGTTCAGCGGAATGTCAGTGGACCCTTGCAACCGGCGCTCCGCGTTCCAATCGGTCTGGCCATGGCGGACGAGGGCGAAAGTTGTGAGGGTCATGCTCTCCATTGTGCCCTGAGGTCCTGCCGGGCCGCAGTTCGCTACGTCACGTAAGGCAAACGCCCGACGGCGGGAGGTCGCCGTCGGGCGTTCAGCGTTGCCGCAGTTCCTCTATCAGTTGCTTTACGACGGCGGTCTGCTCGGCGATCGCGAAGTGTCCGCACTCCGTTAGCGTCACGATCTGGACATGCGGGCCGAGCGAGGCCAGCTGGGAATGGTCGGATGCTGGCGTGAAGGCGTCGTGGTCGCCACGCATCGCCAGCACGGGGCAGCTGATACGGCGCCACTGGCCAAAGTCGTACAGTGCAATGGCTCGCGCGGCTGCACTGAAGCTGGCTGGCCGGGCTTCCTGTGCCAGCCTGCGGATGAGGCCCGAGGGGACGGCTGCCGGGTCCGCGAAAAGTGGTGACAGCAGAAGCCGCATCAATGGCGTGTGCCCGACCCCGCGGATCAAGGCTCTTCCCGCGTTTCCGAAGACTGCGGTGGTGTTCATGAGCAGCAGCATGCCCACGAACCATGGCATCTTGGCAAGCCCACGCCACGGGCTCTTCACCGATCCGGCAACTCCAAGAGTGGTTGCCGAAACCACCACGACGCTGACGGTGGATCCGGGCCATGCCGCAGCAATATGCAGGGCCAGGACACCTCCCATGGAATGGCCCACGATGTTCCACTTGTTGTTCCCCAAGGCAGTCAAAACCTCGACGACGGCACCCGCCATGGCTTCGATCGTGGCCGTCTCCAGCTGCGCACCTTGGGTGGAATCGCCCCAGCCCGGCAGGTCTATGAGGACGCGGTCGCGTTCTGGAGTATCGGAGAGCAGCGGCTGGAAAGTTGTCCACGACCCCGCGGCCCCGTGCAGGTAAACGTCAGCGAAGTCACCGCCACCTTCCGAGGATTCTTGTACGCGTGCCACACACGGCCCCAGGGCCGTGGCGATCACCTCGAGCCGCGGCGAAGCAACGCCCGATAACGCTGCGCTGCCCGACCGCGACGCTTCCTGCAGAAATTCCATGCGACCCGCTGCTCCTGACCTTTGACAGTGATCCACCTTTGACACTGATTCGGAGCAGCGGGCAATCCGGATCGGCAGGCGGGTTAGTCCCTTTCGAACACTGTGCGTCCGCCCACCACAGTTCGCACAACCTTGGCTTCGAGGAGCGAGGCAGGGCTCTCTGTGGCGAGTACGTCCGTATCCAAGACAACGAAGTCCGCGTACAGGCCGGCAGTAAGCCGACCAATTTCGTGCTCCGCGCCGCACGTCCAGGCCGAATCCCGCGTTGCATGTTGGATCGATTCCGCGAGGGGCAGTGCGAACTCCGGGACATTTGTTCCAGCGGACGCGTCCAAAGCAGAAGCGCGGGTGGTGGCCACATACATATTGGGCAGCGGTGCGTGCGGGGAGGTGGGGGAGTCCGTGCCGAAAGCCAGCCGCGCTCCCGCCTGGGTGATCCACGGCCACGGGAAGCCGCGCTCCACACGGTCGTCACCCAATTTGGCGGCCCAGTTCTCGCTGATAGCGGGATCGGCGTGGACCGGCTGCATGCTGGCGGTAATACCCAGCGCGGCGAGGCGATCGACGTCGGCCCTGTCCACCAACTCAAGATGCTCTATGCGGTGGCGGCGCTCGCGGGGGCCGTTCTCCGCAACGGCGTGTTCCACGGCGCCGATCGCGATCCGCACCGATTCGTCGCCTATGGCGTGCATGGCAACTTTCAAACCGGCGGCATCTGCGGCGGCAACCACTGGCGCGAGTTCCTCGAGGCTCCAGATCGGTTCCGCATTCGAACCATCGGCGTACGGCATACCCAGGGTGGCCGTGCACCCGTCGATAGTGCCGTCGATGATCACCTTGATGCCCACCACGCGCAGGAACGGCGAAACATGTTCGACGGCGAGCGCGGCCGCCCGCTGTACCTGGGCGATGTTTTCCTCCGCCGATCCAGCGTTGTTAACACGCCAATAGGCGATGAGCCGGCTGGTCAGTGTGCCGTCTTTGTCGGCACGTTTGAAGGCCTCGAGGTCGGTCTCGTTGAAGCCCATATCGCAGGCTGTGGTGACGCCGGTTTCGCGGTAGGCCTCTTGGACTGCGGCGATGCTGGCCCCGTGTTCGCCTTCGCCTACCTGGGAGTCGAGGAAGGGGAGCACCATGTCGTAGAAAGCGTTCTCGTCGATGTAGCCGGTGGCGTGCCCGTGAGAGTCGCGTTTGATGGTGCCGCCGTGCGGGTTCTTAGTGTGGTCATCAATCCCGAGTTCAGTCAGCGCCGCGGAGTTCACCCACACCGAGTGGAAGTCGTAAGCGAAGGCATACACAGGCCTGTCCTGGACTACGGCGTCCAGCATCCCCGCGTCCGGTACACCGCCTGGGATGGCACCGTGCAGCCAGCCAGTGGCCAGGATCCTCACGGCATCCGGGCGTTCGGTGGCCCTTGCCTTGATTCGTTGCTGGATTTCCTCCACGGATCGGGCACCCCACAGGCTGACCTGTCCCAGGGCTTCGCCGGTGCCCACAACATGGGCGTGCCCATCCACGAAACCGGGGACCACCAAGCGGCCCTCAAGGTCAATTGGTTGGGCGTCCGGGCGGAGGCGTTCGGCTGTGTGGGCGTCTCCCACGTAGAGGATGCGTTCACCTTGGACGAGCATAGCCTCAGCCCAGCGGCGGGTATCGGAGGTGAAGATGCGGGCGTTGGTGTAAAGCTGGGTGGTCACGCTGCGGATTCCTTGCTTTCCTGGGCTGTTTCTTCTGTTGGTATCTCTTGTGATGCGAGGGGCTGATCCAAGGAGCGGCTGACATCGAGGAGCAGCTGGTTCTGGAGCTCGTGGAGGTGGCCGCTATCCGGTTCCGGCCAGGTGGAGAGCTGGACCACCACGGTATCGGTGGCGGGATCGATCCAGAGGTACTGGCCGTAGATGCCGATTCCTGTCACGTTGCCTCGCTCGTTTCCCGGGCACCACCACTGACGGGTGTAGGAGCCCTGGGGGTGTATGCCGGTGAAGGAAGCGTCGGCCATGGCTTCCCGGTCTCCGCCAGCGAGTATGCTGCGGACCCACCCCTCGGACACCACCCGGCCCGCCGGACCTACGCCACCGTCGAGCATTAACCGGCCCACCCGCGCGAGGTCGCGGGCAGTGCAGGAGACCCCGCCGTTAGCGAAACCGAAGCCACTGGAATCGACGGTGATGGTGGCGTCCCGGTCTGCGTCGAGCTTGGACCACAGGTACTTGGACAGGGCCTCTGAGTAGCGGAGCCCGGTCACGCGCTCGATGATCCAAGCCAGGACGTCCGTGTTCGCGGAGCAGTACTGGAAGCGGCCCACGGTTCCGTTGCCTGTGAGCGTGGTGAGGAACTCGTAGGTGTCCTGGGGGTCGCCGTCCCGGCGGGTGCGCCAGCCGGAGGAGCGGTCGTGGGTCTGCACCTCGGAGGCGGGATCCATGTAGTCCTCGCTGTAGTTGAGGTGGATGGCCATATCAAGCACGTGCTGGATGGTGGGACCGTCATAGGCCGATCCGGCGAGTTCGGGGACGTAGTGGACAACGCGGTCGGACGTGACGATGTCTCCGGAATCCACCAAGGCCCCGACCACCAGGCCGCACATCGACTTCGAAATGCTCATGACCAGGTGCAGGTCATCGGGGGCGAAGCCAGGGCGGTAGTACTCCGCAATGACATTGTTGCGGTGCAGGACCAGGAATGCGTCGGTGTAGCTCTCCTCCAGCCGTTGGCTCAGGCCTGGAACGGCAAGGGCATCCAGCCGCTCAGTAGCCGCTGCCGGGGCGGCCGGGAAGTGGCGGGTGACTGACGCCGTCGGCAGCATTTCACCAAGGTGGGCGAAGGTCCACCGGTTATGCGGGCCTTCCTGCCAAGAGTCCACGGTGGGTTGGCCGGCGGCGCCAACGTAACGCGGGGGATGGGCTCCGGTGGTGGTCATGCGGGGGCTCCTTCGATGGAGGGGATTGCGGTGGGGCGGCGTTTCGCGGCGAGGCGCGTCAGGGCGATGTAGACCCCGGCTGTCACCACCATGGACACCGGCACCGAGAGGTCCAGGAAGCCCATAGCCGCGGCGATAGGGCCGGTCCACACAGAGCTGGTGAGGAACAGGGAGGCCACGGCTGCGCCAAGGCCGATGGCGAGCAAGCCGGGGACGTGCCAGCCGCCGGAGTACCAGAAGCGGCTGCCGGGCTGCTCGTCAAAGAGGTCATCGCCGCTGTAGCGGTTGCGTCGGAGGATGACGTCGGTGGCGAAGACTGTCATGGTGGGTCCGGAGATGAGGACCAAGAGCTGCAGCATGAGGTTCACGGCGTCCAGCAGGCTGGTGGACATGACGAGGTAGATGGTCAGCGCTGTGCCGATCGCTCCAACTACCACCGCCGAGGGGATGCGGCGGATGGGGACGCCGATGGACTGGAACGCCATGCTCGCCGTGTAGGTGGTCATGCCGTTGAGCGCGATGGTGTTGATGATGACGCCCACCACGAAGATGGGCCCGAGCCAGGCCGGGAGCAGGGCCAGAAGCGCCGATTCGATGCCAAGATCCATCGCGGCGGAGTCAATCCCTGTTGCGAGCAATGCGCCCACTGAGGTGAAGAAGATGGCTGGCAGGGCGCCACCGAGCGCTGTGGCCGCGATGATGTGCGAAGGCTTGGTGGATCTGGGGAGGTATCGCGCCAGGTCCGGGCTATTTGAGTAGGACAGGGGAGAGGAAGCGAGGATGGCGAATCCGATGGTCATCGCAGACCATAGCGGCAGACCCTCCAACGGTGCAGGAGCCGTGTAGCCCCACTGCACGTGCGGCAGGACGAAGGCCGTCACCAGCAGGAAGATGGCAAGCAACACCGAGGCAACCACGGGGTAGCTGCGCAGGATCAGGCTGTGGCCGAACACAGCCACCAGCACGGTGATGGCGGCAACAATAATGGTGACGAGCACCGGCACAAGGACGGGATCGGTGAAGCCAATCTGCGCCAGGAGCTCAGCGCCCATGAACGAGGACGCGAGCCAGTTGAGCGCCAGGAAAACGGCGGAAATGAACCAGCCAAAGAAGGCGACAACCACCCTGTTCCCGCGGATTCCGTAGATGGCCCTTGTGATGACGGAGCCGGAGGTGCCTGCTGCCGGGCCGCTGGTGGCCACGATGCCGGTGAGGATCCACGGGAGGCTGCCCGCGATGATGACCAGGAAAGCCTGCCAGAGCTCCATGCCCAGCAGGATGAGCGTGGCGCCCACCGTGAAGTTGAGGACGCTGACGTTTGGGGCGGCCCACACCGGGAAGAGGTCCCGGGCACGGCCATGGCGTTCGGACGATTCGATGAGTTCAATGCCGCGTTTTTCGGGGTGGGCAAGGGGTTCGGGGTAGCTGACCGCATCGGTCATATGGTGCTGGGACAACGCTGTTCCTCTCGGGCAAGGACCGGTTCGCAACGCTGGGATACCGGTCCAGGGACGCTATTGGTCGCATGACCAACGTGCTATTGGTCACTAATCCAATAGACTGATGGGCATGGTGTCAAGCCCCACGTCCCAACGTGTTCGAAAATTACCTGACGAGCGCCGCGCCGAAATTCTGGCCGAAGCTGCTTCGATCGCCCTGAATGAGGGGCTGGAGCGGATCACCCTCCGCGCCGTAGCTGACCGGCTGGGTGTGCGCCCCGGGCTGATCAGCCACTACTACCCGGCCGCCGAGGACCTGGTGATCGCGGCCTTCGTCCTCGCCGTTTCGGAGGAGCGGGAAGAGTTGTTCCCCGACGGCGGGACTCCCCTGGAGCGAATGGCCCACCTCATCGGACGCATAGAGGGGAATGGCGCCTTCGAGCTCACCAGGCTGTGGCTCAATGCCCGGCACCTGTCCCGCTTCATTCCGGCCTTGTCCGAGGCGCTGCTGGCGCAGGAATACCTGGATAGGTCGCGGCTGACAGCACTCATTGAGGATGGTGTTACCTCCGGTGACTTCGCGGTGGATGACCCGTTCTCTGCATGCATCCGGATATGGGTGGCCATCGACGGCGTGGGCTCTTATGTCAACAATCCAGCGTCCTTTGATTACGAGGCATTTACCCGGTTCGTCACTGACGTGGCTGAATGGTCGTTGGGTGTTCAGTCCGGGGTACTTCGCAGGGCCGTGGATCGGGTTCGCAGCGCCTGATTCCGGCGTTCGCCGATACTCCGCATTGCCCTCCCTGCTGGTTAATCAGTATCCTGATGACTTATCTGGTGTAACCGGATGATGCTGCTTGGGCTGTTTGCCTGGGCCGTAAGGGGCTGAAGCAGTCGGCCCCGCGGCCATCGTGAGTTTGATTGACGGCATTGCTTGGTGCGTCGGACGGCGGGTTGGTCCGGGGCACCCAAGTGGGCCTGAAGGGCGTGACCATTCGTGGGCAACAATGAAGAGGCCGTGGACTCCCGCGTCCCCGATTCCATCGACGACACACTTGACGGGCGCTACCAGCTGGGACCCGTGCTGGGCAGGGGCGCCATGTCCACTGTCTACCGGGCAACGGACCTGCTGCTGGGCCGCGAAGTGGCCATCAAGATATTCCTCCCGGGCTCCGGAGATGACTCCTTCCGCGGCCGGCAGGAAAACGAAATGCGGCTTCTGGCAGGGTTTGACCATCCCGGACTCGTCGCAGCCTTCGATGCTGGCGTCGATACCCGGAACGACGAAGAACGCGCCTTTCTGGTGATGGAACTCGCTGAGGGCCGCGACCTGCGAGCCGTGCTGTCCGACGGGCCACTCACCGTTCCGGAGACTGCCCGCATTGGCATCCGGATTGCCGGAGCGTTGTCCCAGGTCCACGAACACGGCGTCATCCACCGGGATATCAAGCCTGCCAACATCCTGGTCTCCGACAACGACGGGTTGGCGCAAACAGTGAAGTTGGCGGACTTTGGCGTCGCGCTGGTGATGAACGACAACCGCCTCACCGCAACAGGCTTCACCGTTGGCACCGCCCAATACCTCAGCCCGGAGCAGGCACAGGGTCTTTCGCTGACCCCCGCAAGCGACATCTACTCGCTGGGCCTGGTACTCCTCGAATGCCTCACCGGGCGGGCTGAGTACCCCGGGACACCTATTGAAACGGCATCAGCCCGCCTCCACCGGGCGCCGCAGGTCCCCGTGGAACTGCCCGGCCCGCTGCGTGAGCTCCTCGAAGCCATGACGGACATGGACCCCGAAAAGCGCCCCACAGCGCAGCACGTTGAACAGGCGCTCGCCGAAGAAGGGATCCAGTCGGGGCGAAGGACCGCGCTGCTTCCTTCCGTTCCGTCCCGGCCACCACTCCGCACGCCAACCAAGCGGCAAGCCACTGTTACCAGTCTCAGGGGCTTCAGTAAACGCCGGCCTAAGACCGTCAGGAGCGTGGCCGCAGCGGCGGTCACCATACCGCTCGCTTTGCTGATCCTCTCCCAGGGGCTTACTCCTACAGGCAACACGGCGGATCCCTCCCAGCCTGCAGACACCGGCATTTCCCAGGCCGAACCGCAGCCCACTGCGCCGGTGGTGCCCGCTGTATCTCTCGCGCCGGCGCCCGTCGACGCTGTCCCCGCCGACGCCCAGCCCGCTGAGGCGGTCAATCTGCAGGAGCCGGCGCAGGCCCCTGCACAGGCACCAGTGCAGGCACCAGTCCCGGCGCCTGCCCCCGCTGTGGTGCCCGGCCAGGACCTTGCCAAGGACAAGAGCGGCGGCAAGAGCGAGAACAAGCCTGAGAAAGCCAAGGGAAACGGAGAGGGCAAGTAGCCCCGCCGGCGTGAATTAACGCACCACGGCCACCCGCCGCCGTCGTGCGCCAAGGTCCGGAAGTTCAGCGTCCGGCAACGCACCCCGGTGCGGCACCGCGGCACTTGTAGGAGGCGCCCGCCTTCAGTTCGATCCCGGCGAAAAGCTGTGGGAGGGTGACCAAGTAGAAGCCCTTGCCTTTGAGCTGGGTGATGAGTTGGTCCTGGCCGTCCACGGTGGACGCGTGGACGTCGTGCAGGAGGATGACCGATCCCGGCTTGACCAGGCCCATGATCCTGGGGAGGAAAACCGCCTTGTTCTTTGACTGCCAATCCAGGGAGTCGACATCCCAGATAATCTGCGGGAGCCCCACGGAAGCCGCAACCGTCGTGTTGCTCGCTCCGTAGGGCGGCCGCATGTAAGCCGGCACCACTCCTGTTGCTTTTTCAATGGCGTCCTGAGCCCCTCTTACCTCGCCCTGGATGCTGGCCGGCGCCAATTTGGTCAGATACGGGTGGCTCATGGTGTGGTTTGCGATGGTGTGGCCCGCTGCTGCCACGGTTTTCGCGACTCCCGGATTTGCCCGGACGTAGCCACCCTGCTGGAAGAACGTGGCAAACACTTTGTGCTTTTCGAGGATCCCCAAGAGCCGGGTGGTTTGCGCATTGGGCCCGTCGTCGTAAGTGAGTGCAGCGCAGGCCACGACGTCGCAGTTGATGTGGGCCAGGCCGCCCGGGGCGGGCGAAGGGGCGTTGAACGGTGCACCGGCGATGACGGCGGTGCGAAGGGCTTGGCCAGCAGGCGAAATGACATCGTCTGTGGCGTCCGCATTCAAGACCACTGTGACGGTGTCGGGCAGATCGGCGCCTGTTCCGGGGTCCCGGTGAACGGTGACGCTGAGATCCCCGCTGGAGGTAAAGGCGACGGCGGTGAGCAGCTCAGCATCGGAAACTGCTGCTGGAGGCTGGGTGGGGGGCGGGTGGCCGATTGCTTCGCCAAGTATTGTCCGCAAGGTGCCGGTCATGGCGGGGTGGATCAGGGTGGCACTGCCACTGACAACGCCGGTGCCGAGGTCCTCGTAGGTGATTTCGTCGATGCGGGCGGTGCGGACGCCTCCGTTCATGGTTGTTTGCATGAACCTGGACCCCACAACGCTCCCGGTGGCCAGCACAATTCCATGGATGACCGAGACCCCGTCGGCCAGGAGGGCGCCGGGGGTGGCCGGCAGTGCCGCGGGTTCATGGCGTCCGCCGCCTCGGGCATCGAAGATGCTGAGCAGCCTGGCGTCGAGTTTGCTGTTGAAGGCCTCGGCACCGCTGATGTATTGCCACGTCGCGACCGTGGGGGAAGCCCCGGCCGTGCGCGTTGTCATGTCCACGATGGACGGACTCCCCGGGCCGACCTTGGACGGAGCCGTCCCGATTACAGCGATTGGTGCGGTGGGCGCCGCTTGGATGGGCATGGGCACGCAGGCGGCCATGAAGAGCACGATGACTACGAGCGGGATCGTGAACAGTAAGCGGACTGGGGCGGGCCGCTTCATGCTTTCCTACCGGGCGTACCAGGTGGTCATGCCTCGAATGATGGCAGGTGCAAAGCCCAAGTACCTGGAGACACCCCGGAGCGGCTAAAGACCGGCTGGAAAGCTGACTGTCACGGTGGTTCCGCCGTTGGGGGTTTCAGCCAAGGAGAGCTCGCCTCCGTGGGCTTTGGCGATGCTGCTGCAGGTGGCCAGGCCCAGCCCGGAGCCCGGGCCGTCACCCTGCCGCCGCAGACGCACCAAGGGTTCCAGTACTTTGGCACGGTCCTCGGGTTTGATGCCCTTGCCGTTGTCTGCCACAAAGATCGTGGCGCCATGATAGTTGGCAACCCCGCTGATCCTGACGCGGAGATCGCGATCGGGGCTGCGGTAGTTCATGGCGTTGGAAAGCAGGTTCTGCAACAGCGTCCGGAGCTGGCCCCTGTCTGCATGGAGCGTCAGATCTTCCACGTCCACGATGCCGTCGTTTTCGATGGCCAAATCGCGGACAACTTCTTCGGTGACCTGGCGGAGTGAAACGTTGGCCGGCTGAATTGCGCCGCCCACCCGGGAATAGCTCAGAACATCTTCAAGCATGCCCAGCATCCGCCGACCGCTGGAGCCGATGCGGTCCAGGTACTTGGCCGCGGTGCTGGCAGGCTCCACATCGGGGTCGTCCTCCACTAGTTCCACGTAGCCGAGGATGGTGGTGAGGGGAACGCGGAGATCGTGGCTGACGCGTCCGGCGAATGCGGCAAGTTTCGCATTGCTGTCTTTGAGCTCGGCATACGTTCGGTCGAGTTGGACCGTTCGATGCTGGAGTTCCAGCAGCTCCACTACCTGTTTTGCCAAGACCTCCAGCATGCTGATTTGTTCGGGGCGCAGTTCTTTGGTCTTGTCCGAGAATACGCACAACGTTCCCGGGACGAAGCCCGATTCTGTCTGCAGCGGGACGGACGCATAAAAGCGAACATTGCCAATCTCCCCTGTGACAAAGGGATTGTCCGCAAAACGGGGATCTTTGGAGGCATCTTCCACTACGGTCCTCTCGCGGGAGAGGAAGACCTTGGCGCACATGGAATCCTCGCGCGAGCAAACGCCGGGGTCCACACCCCAGGCACCGATCTGGTGCTGGTACTCCGCGCTGATGATATTGACCACGCCGAAAGGAGCGCCACACAGCTCCGTGGCCAGCCGCACGAGGTTCTGCAGAGCGCTCATCACGGCGGCATTGGGAAGAAGAGTCGAATCCACTGCAGGGTCCAGGCCATATTCCTGTAATTCCAGGTCCCGGCTAACGTCGTCGGTAAAGGCGAGCTGCCCTTGTGCACGCGTCATAAAACATTTCCCCCAAGCGTCTCTAGGATTCCCTGCCGATACTACCGGGAGCTTGGATGCAGTGGTTTACTGGGACGCATGACCGAGCAGGAACCGGCCCCGGCCGCGTCTACTGACACTATCGATCTATCTCAACGAACTCCCGCGCAAAGGTCCCGTACGTTCACCGGGATCCTGGTGAATACCGCCCTCGCCAACATCACCACCAGCTACCTTTGGTACGCCTTGACGTTCTGGGTGTACTTGGAAACGCGCAATGTCATTGCCACAGGCGTGATCGGTGGCGCCTACATGTTGCTGATCGCCCTCTCCAGCATCAGCTTTGACACTCTCGTGGACCGCTATCGCAAACTGGCGGTGATGCGTTTCGCCGCGATTTTCACCCTGGTGATGTTCGTCCTTTCCGGCATCATGTTTCTCCTGACACCTGAGCAGGCGCTACTCGACCTGATGCAGCCGTGGTTCTGGATCTTCACCATGATCATCCTGATCGGCGCGGTGGTGGAGAACATGCGCAATATTGCCCTTTCCACTACGGTCACCATCCTGGTGGAACCTGATCGACGAGCCAACGCCAACGGACTCGTGGGCATGGTGCAGGGGCTCACGTTCATCGTCACCTCGGTGCTGTCCGGGTTGTCTGTGGGGTTGCTGGGCATGGGCTGGACTGTAGTGGTCGCCTTGGTCCTCACTGCGTTGGCGTTCTTACACCTGCTCACACTGCGTTTGCCGGAGGAAGTGCGGGCAGCTGCCTCCGACGCGCAAGGCGGATTCGACCTGCGTGGGTCTTGGGCAGCCGTCATGGCAATATCCGGGTTGTTCGCGCTGATCCTCTTCTCCACGTTCAACAACTTCATTGGCGGCGTCTACATGGCGTTAATGGACCCCTACGGCCTGGAGATGTTCTCGGTGGAAATCTGGGGAACTGTCTTTGCGGTGGGTGCCACCGGATTCATTGTGGGCGGCGCACTGATCGGAAAGTTCGGGCTCGGCTCCAACCCTTTGCGGACCATGCTGATCGCGGTGGCCCTGATGGGGCTCCTCGGCGCGGTGTTCACACTGCGGGAATGGGCCTGGCTCTACATTGTGGGCATTTGGCTCTACCTGGCACTGGTTCCCGTAGTGGAGGCCGCCGAGCAAACAGTCATCCAAAAAGTGGTGCCACTTCCTCGGCAAGGCCGGGTGTTCGGCTTCGCCATGGCGTTCGAATCGGCCGCAGCGCCCATCACCGCGTTCCTTATTGCCCCGATCGCCCAATTCTGGATCATCCCCTACGCCCGATCCACAGAAGGGGCAGCCCAACTTGAACCCCTGCTGGGTGAGGGAATCTCCCGCGGCATAGCGTTGGTGTTCCTGGTGGCCGGACTCATCATGATTGTGGTGGCACTGATCGCATTCCTGACACCGGTCTACCGTCGCGTGTCTGCCTCGTACGCGCAGGCCGGCGCGGAAGAAACCGAAAGTGAAGGTGCGGAGTCGCCGTCCCACTAAGGGAGTGACGACAATCCGCACCTGATCAGGATGCTGCGGAAAGGGCCGCTCGTGCCATGGCAGAGCTGCCCGGATCGCTCCTTCCCAGAGGCTGCCCGGACGCCACGCTCGATTTACGCCAAAAATCACTCGTTTCGGATGAGACGGCGTCATTGAGCGTGGTGCAGGGTGGAGTCAGTCCGTGGAACGCGGGCAATCCTGCAATCCTGCAGAGATGGAGCAGTTCTATGGCTGAGGCAGAAGACGTGGATTACACCCTCCGTCTCGAGCCGGACAACGTCTTGTTGTTGGCGTGGGACGCTGGGGCCAGAATCGAAGCGGGCAATGCCCGTGCAGCCGTGGACGCGGTCAACCAAGTCGCTGCCGGCAATCGTTATCCCTTACTGGTCAGGATGGCTAACGCCAGCCACCTGAGCCGCGCGGCACGTGACGTTTTCATCGAACCCTGTGCGGCTTCCAGAATCGCGTTGCTGGGTGAAAACGCCGTTGACCGCATCCTTGTCGATTACCAATTGGCCGCCCAACCGGCACCCTGCCCCACCCGTTTCTTTACGTCCGAAGCGGAGGCAATGGCCTGGCTCCTGGAACCGGATCAGCAAAGCGATGATCGGCAGGTCAAGGATCGTCAAACGGGCCGTGGAGGATCTCCGTAGTGACCACGCCGGCGGTGAGGAGAACAAAACCCCCGCCGGTTGCCACCCGGCAGCGCCGGGTGGCAACCGAGCCCGAGGCGCTCCTGTCCGCTTCCAGCCTCTCGCAAGGCGCCCAACGCCTAGCCAAGAAGGACGCACGCTAAGCCGGCCACAAGCGAAAAAGCGGCAAACGCGCGACGGCGGGAGGTCGCCGTCGTGCGTTACGTCCACATGCTGCCAGACCGCCTAAGCCGTAAACGCCAGGTCCTCTTCCTTCACCCGAAACCGCAACTCCTCCCCGCGGGACAACCGCAAGGCCTCGTCCACCGCGCTCGCCGCCATGCGCTCGAGTTCGTTGCCCAACGACCCCGCCACGTGGGGTGTGAGCAGCACGTTGGGGTGCGTATACAGGCGGGACTCGGCAGGCAGCACCCACGGCGTGGTCACGTCCAGGACGGCGTAAAGATCGCCATTTTCTACTCGGGCGAGCAGCGCATCCTGGTCCACCAACTCGCCGCGGGAAGTGTTGATGAAGGTGGCGCCGGGCCGCATCCGCTCGATCTGCCCGGCGTCGATGAGGTTCTTTGTGGAGGGCAACGACGGCGCGTGGAGACTGACCACGTCACAGCCCGCCACAAGATCGTCAAGGCTGACAAGCCCGACGCCGAGACCGGCCGCTTCAGCGGGGGACAGGTAGGGGTCGGCAACCACTACGTCCAGGTCGTAGGGGGCAAGCAGGCGGATGACATGCCGGCCGATCTTTGACGCACCAATAATGCCGACGCGCTTCCGGTAGTTGCCCATGTCCGGAAAAAGCTGCTCCGCAAGGACATCCGTCCTGGTGGTGTGCAGGGCGCGCGCGATCTGAAGAATGCGCTTGTTGGCCAGGACGATCATGGCAACGGTGTACTCGGCCACCGGGATGGCGTTGGCGTCCGCGGCTGAGCTGATGTGGATGCCGCGTTCCCAGCAGGCGTCACCGATGTGGTGCTTCACGCTGCCCGCGGCGTGAAGGACGTAACGGAGGCGGGGTGCGGCATCGAGGACGTCGTGGTCGATCATCGGACAGCCCCAACCGGTGATGAGAATGTCCGCCTCTGCGAGCAACGAACGGCCTTCCGGTGTAGTGAAGTCCTGGATCGGCTCCCGGCTTAGCAGGTTTAGGCCGGGCTCCAACGGCTCCAGGCTCCTGGGCGGAAACACCGCCCGCGCGGTATGGGACGGCATGGCCAAGGCAACATTCAAGCTCACTTAACACTTCCTGCGGTTAGTCCGGACTTCCAGAAGCGCTGCAGCATGATGAAGGCCACCAACAGCGGGATGATCGAAAGCAACGAGCCAGTGATGACCATGGGCGTGAACTCGGGCTGGGGGATGGAGTAGCCCTGCCAGATGGAGATGCCGACGCTGACAGGCAACAATTGCTGATCCTGGAGCATGACCAGCGGGAGCATGAAGTTGTTCCACACACCCACGAATTGGAACAGGGCAATGGTGATGTAGCCGGGCATCATCATGGGCAGACCCAAGGAGAAGAAGGAACGGATGGGGCCGGCACCGTCAACGCGGGCTGCTTCCAGCGTTTCTGCCGGAACGTAAGCGGCGGAGTAGACCCTGGCCAGGTACACACCGAACGGGTTGCACAGCACTGGGATGAGGATGGCCCAGATGGTGTTGGTGATGCCGAAGACGGAGGCCAGGAGGTACATCGGGAGCACAGTTGCGGTGTTGGGAATCAGGACGCCCACCAGGACTATGCCGAAGAAAGAGTCCTTCCCGCGGAACTGGAACTTATCGAACGCGTAGCCGGCCATGACCGAGATCAGGCCGCCAAAGATCGCCCCGAACGCCGCATAGAACATGGAGTTGGCCATCCACCGGAGGAACAGTCCGCCGTCTTGATTCAGGACAGCACTGATGTTGTCCATGAACGCCGGCTCACCGAAAGCGTAGGCGGCCGTTCCATAGAGGTCCGCAGTGTTCTTGGTGGAGGCGAAGAACAGCCACACCACTGGAAGGACCATGTAGGCGCAGCCCAGTATCAGCAGGGCGTTCACGGTAAACGAACTGGCGAAGCCGCCGTTGCGGGCAACCCGACGCCTCTTCGGCGGCCCGGCGGGAGTTGAGGCCCTGGGGCGCGACAACGTTGAGGTGCTCATGCTTTGTTCATCCTTGAGCTGAAGCGGGTTACGGCCCAGGACAGCACGGCGGCCATGAGCGCGATGATGATGGAGGCAGCCGCGGCCTGGTTGAGGTTGTGCCGGTTGAACGCGGCGTCGTAGGCCCACATGTTCGGCACCCAGGTGCTGGTGACGGAGGCCGTGGCCTTGGAAATGATGGAGGGCTCGGTGAACAGCTGGAGCGTGCCAATCACGGTGAAGAGCATGATGACGCTCAACGCCGGAAGGATCAGGGGCAGCTTGATGCTGATGGCCGCCCGGACTTCACCGGCACCGTCCACGCGTGCGGCTTCCAAAATTTCCCGGGGAACGGCTTGGAGGGCGGTGAAGAGCACAATCACGTTGTAGCCCGTCCACTCCCACACAGCGATGTTCACGATTGACGGCAGGATCAGTTGATTGTCCAGGAAGTTCAGGGAGATCCCGCCGGTTTCCAATGCCGAGACGATCGGGCTGACGCCAGGGGTGTAAAGGTACGCCCAGATGAGTGCGGCAATGACGCCCGGAACCGCATGGGGGAGGAAGACCAGAAGCTGGAAGAGCTTGCGTGCACGGGCCACGGCGGCATCCAGCAGGAGCGCGAAGGCCAGGGCACCGCCCACCATGCAGGGGATGTAGAGCAGGCAGTACAACGCGAGGCGTCCGATGCCGCCCACGAAACTCTCGGACTGCAGGACCTGCAGGTAGTTCTCCAAGCCAACGAAAGCGGTCTTTGCCTCGCCAAAGCCCAATCCGGACTTTTGCTGTGCGAAGAAGCTCAGCACAACGGCGTAGATGACCGGCGCAACCATTGCGAGGGCGAAAATAATGAAGAACGGGGTCAGGAACAGTGCAGCCGTGCGGCCCCCGGTTCCGGACATTGCGCGGGGTTTGGAGTGTGCCCGGGGGTTTGGTTCCACTGTGGTGGACTGCTTGGTGGGTGCTGGGGTAGCCATGATTAATCTCCTCGCTGGAAGGACGGCCCGTGGATACGGGCCGTCCTTCCGTGCGGGCCTACTCCTTGACGGAGAGGCCGTTCTGCTTGAGTCCGGCCACCGTGGCGCCCTGGGCCGTGTCAACGGCGTCCAGCACCTTGCCGCCGCTGGTCAGCGTGCCGTAGGCGTCCTTGAGAGCGGTGTTGGTGATGTCCCAATTGGGACCCCACTGCCATCCCGGCGTGATCGAGGCGTAGGCCTTGTCGAAGACGGAGTAGATGTCGTTGCCGAAGTAGCTGGCGTCGAATGCCTCCTGCGCAACCGGGGTCAGGCCGGGGAAGGCGAGGTAGGCGGAGCCGGTGTTTCCGCGGGCGGTGATGGCGTCCTTGCTGGTGGCCAGGAACTCGATGAACTTGGCGGCGGCTGCCGGGTTCTTGCTGCTCTTGGTGATGTTGAAGCTGGAACCGCCGTAGAACGCGTCCGCGGGTAAGCCCCAGTTGGGCACCTCGGCAGCGATCCACTGCCCCTTCTGGCCGCTTGCTTCCGTACGCTTCTGGATGCCGGTTGCGCTCCAGTTGGCACCCAGGACACCCACGACGGCGCCACTCGCCAGATCTGCGGACCACTCGTCGCTGAAGGACTGCTGAACCTTGACGATCTTCTGGTCGATCAGCTTCTGCCAGTAGGTGCCCACCTTCTTGGTTGCTTCGTCGTTGACGCCGATCTTCCAGCTATCACCTTCTGTGCCGAACCACTTGGCACCGGCCTGCCAGGAGAGAGCCGCAGTCAGCGCGGCCTCGTTAGGGTTGAAGCTGGCGAGGTGTGCTTCCGGGGCAACCGCCTTGATCTTCTTGCCCGCTTCTTCAAATTCCTGCCAGGTCTTGGGCGTGGAGACACCGGCCTTGTCCAGCATGTCCTTGCGGTACCACATGATCATGGGGGCGGCATCGTAGGGAAGGGCGTAGGTCTGATCGCCGAACTGCACCAATGCCTTGGTCTCATCCGTGAGCTTGTCCACGGTTTCGGCTTTGTTGATGTATCCGTCCAGCGGCTGCAGTTGGCCGTTGCTGACGAACTGCGGCAGCTGCGGGTATTCGATGGTGGCAACGTCCGGGCCGTTGCCTGCTGTGATCGCGGTGGAGAGCTTGGCGTACCCGCCGGCCCCGCCGTTGGGGATGGTCTCGAAGTTGACCTTGATCTTGCTCTGGCTGGCGTTGAACGCCTCGGCCACCTTGTCCATCCCGGCCATGGAGGACCAGAAAGTGATGGTGCCGCTGGGGTCTTCGGTGAGAGTGGGGGTTGGCGTGGCTGCCGGGGTACTCCCACAGCCGGTGACGAGGGCAGTACTGGCCATGAGGCTGACTGCTCCAAGCAGAAGCTGGCGACGCTTCATTCTGTTCTCCTTTGAAGTTCACGATGCGAAGTCGTGGCGTGCCCTGGGGGGGCACCTATGACTAGGCACTATGAAATCCACAAAAGTGAACATGATCAATGAAGTGAACAGAAGTAAACAGGCTGCGAGGGCAGCGCTACGGTTGTGTCGAGTCCCGCACCACCAGCGCCGGGGAGAGATTCACGCGCTGCAACGCGGACGTGCTTCCACGCTTGCCGCCGATCCGGTTGAGGCACATCACCAAAGCCTGGTGGCCGACGTCGTACTTCGGTGGTGCCACAGCGGTGAGCGGGACAGCGCCAAGGGCTGCGATCTCGTCGTCGTAGGAGACGATCGCAAAGTCCTCCGGGACGCGTATCTGGCGTTCCAGGCAAGCGCTCACAAACTGGAGCGCGTCCTCGTCGGTATGAACAACCACTGCAGTCACCTCGTAATCGGCACACCAGTTCAGGATCCCGTCCACCAGCTCACGGTGGGCCTGCGGATCGTTTTGGGCGCGGGACATGGCGCGGACCATCGAATCGTCGCGCGCATGCCCGGCCCGCTGCATTGCCACATGGAAGCCATCGATCAGCTGCGGCGCGGTGGGGCTGTTCTCGCGAAGGCAAATCGCGATCTTCCGATGCCCAAGCCCCAGCAGGTGGTTGACTGCGATCTCCGAGCCGCGGACATGGTCGCTCCGCACCGATTCGAGCCGGCCGTGGTCCAGGGCGTCGTCGATTGAACGCTCCACCACCACCACGGGAACCTCAGCCTCCGCGAGCAGATCCAAGGTCTCAGTGCCGGCCAACGACTGCTCACTTGGCGTGACCAGGATGCCGTCCACACCGTGTTCGTAGAGTCTGCGCAACTGCCGCCGCTCTTCGGCGCCCGAATAGTTGGAAACCCCCAGCACCAACCGCACCCCGGATTCCTGCGCGGCCGCTTCGGCACCGCGGATCACGCCCGGGAAATAGTACGACGCCGACGGTACGATCATGCCGATCGTCGCCAAGGGCCGCCTTCCGCCCGGACGCCACGACGTTGACGGCTGAGCGCTTGGACTGGCCGTGGGCTTTCCCCCGACTGCGATGGCACCGCCGTGGACCCGCTCCAGCAGCCCCTGCTCCGCAAGCACCGCCAAATCGCGCCGCACTGTCATCCCCGATGTTCCAAGCTTGGCCGCAAATTCGCCGGCATTCAGGGAGCCGTGGAGGGCCAGTTCTCGGAGGATGAGCTGTTGACGATCCTCGGCAAGCATGCAGGTTCCACCTATCAAGTTCACTTGTGTTCAGTTTGTTCATTATGAACCAGAACTTGACGATGCCCAGGTGACTATGGACCTATTTTGACCACCAGGATCTCGACGGCGGCTGATGCGGGGTGCAGATGCTGACGGACGGCAGCGGCTGCTTCGCGGGCTACTTCCGGCGCGGGACGGACGGTGCCCACGCCGATCCTGGCCTTGACTGCCACGCCGTCCGGGCTGACCGTTACGCCGATCAGCGGAAGAGCCTCTCCCGTGATTGCCGCCACCGCTGCCCCGGCAATGGACTGCCACAGGGGCTGGGCTGGGTAGACCGACACCACTCCTGCCACCGCCTGGACAATGCCGAGCAGTTCCTTGGCCACGTCAGCTGAGATGACGGCGTGGGAGTGGTTGGCAGTTTCCGCAGGCTCCGTCATGGCTGTTCCTCCGTGGTGGGTGTGGTGTGCCGGGCAGGGGCCGGTGGCTCCAGCACGTCAGTTACGGTGATGTTGATCGATTGGATATTCAGTTCCGTCTGGACGGCCAGGACCTCAGCCAGCTCGTCGCGCAGGGTTGCGGCGCGCTCTTCGATGGAGTGTCCGAAGACCACCGCCAGGTCCACCTCCACGGTGATGCCGGCACCTGGCACTGTGACATCGCCGTTCAGGCGGCACCTGCCAACGGCTGTTCCGGGGAGGGCGTCGGCCACTGAACGGATCAGGGCCGACACTGAGCCTTCCGTCTCCCCGAGGGAGTCCATGGGGTTTCCGGGACGGAGGGGGATGATGCGTCCCGGCCGAAGTTCCAAGCGAAGGTTGTCCAGGATGGACTGCATCCAGTCGTCGTTGCCGGATCCGGCATCGGCAACATCGGATGTCAGCAATTCGCTGCCAAGTTCGGAGAGTCTCCGCAGTGCGGCCAATCCCGACTGGCACTCGGGGCAACCCTCCACATGGGTGGGATCCTCAAGCTCTCCCGTGTCCAAGTAGGTGCTCAGTTCCGCGAGACTGTGCCCGCACTCCAGGGTGTCGCCGGGGATTTTCATCGCCACTCCTCCATTGTGCGTGCAAGGGCAATCCGTGCCCGGGCCAGACGGCCGCGGACGCTGGTCGGGCTGATATTCAATGTCAGCGCAATCTCCTCGTAGCTCATCTCATTGAATTCCTTCAGTACCCAACACCGCCGTTGTTCCTCGGGAAGCTGCGCGAGCGCCGACTTTAATGCGGCCACCCGCGAAGCGTTGACGGCGCTGCTTTCCGGATCCTGCGTTCTTGGTCCGCCAGGGGCGCCGTTGCGGTTTTCCATGTCATCCAAAGCCTCATGGTTGCGGCGCTTCCGCAGATGGTCGATGCTGCGGGTAGCCACGATGCGAAGAAACCAGCCCTTGACGGCAGCGGGTTCCCGGAGGCTGTCCAGCTGTTTCCAAGCCTGCATCAGCGTTTCCTGGACCACGTCATCGGCGTCAGCCATTGTGCCGGTCAGGCGGCGCGCCGTTGCCCTCATCAAGGGGCCGTAGCGTCGGGCGAGTGCTTCGAAGGCGGCAGTATCACCATCTGCTGCGCGGCCGGCCAGCAGCGCATCCGGTACGAGGTCCAGGTGCTGCTGCGCCACGTTGTGCTGCGCCGGGGGTGAACCAGTCACGTTCTGCCTTTCCAGTGCGGTGAGTCCGGCACTTTGATCCCCTGATGACGAAGGACGGTTCCGTCTCGCGACGGAACCGTCCCGGACGCCGGCCTACTTTTTGGTCAAGCCGTCCTTGATGTTCTCGCTGATGTCGGCGGCTGCATTGTTGATCTTGTCGCTGATTCCCATGGTGTTCCCTTTTCTTTTCGGTGCACTGCACTGTTTCTTTTCGGTGCACTGCACTGTGGTGCCCTGCGTGACTTACTGGAAAGCCTTGGAGCTGTGATTACCGGGCGCGTCTTGTTCCGGACACTTGTGTGCGGGTGCCGCTGGTAATTCGGACCAGGACGGGCATTGGACGTCCCAGCCAGGCATCCAGTTGTTGGAGTAGCTGTTCTGCCGTGTCCGTGAGGTCCTTGGGGGACGCTCCTTTGCGTGCTTCCAAGCGGAGCCGGAGTGCCGTGCCTCGCGGTGATTCCCATGCGGAGACTGAAGTCGCCAGCACGTCGGGGTGACCGGCAAGGGCTTCACGGACGGCGGCGGAGACCAGCCCGGCATCTATCACGGTGCGGCCGGCCATGCCATCTGAATGCTCGGCCAGACGCGGTGTCCGGCCGCCCCCTTGGGAGGCCAACCATGCTGCACCGAGTCCGGCACCTGCCAGCAGCACGGCTACACCCGCCACCATCCACCAGCTTCGGACGGGTTCCGGCAGCGTCGCGGTGCTTGTCAGATTGCGTGCGTTGTCCCGTATCGAAGATGCTGTGGTGGCCCACAGCTCTGCCGCGCCGGGGAGGGTTCCGGCCGCGATGAGTACGGCGCCGGCGCCCAGCAGGACGATGCCCAAGAGGGAGAGAAGGCTGCGGTTGAGTGCCCGATTGGTGTTCCTCATTGCCCGACCGCTCCTTCATGCAGTATCTGGACGTTGGTCTTTACTTTGCGTCCCAGTCCGTAGGAGGCCAGTTCGCTGTCCGCAACTGCCCGGATGTCCTCGCCCACCAGCGGATGACCCGACGTCGGACGTACCCGGATGAGGACGGAGCGCGCGCTGACGGTGGTGGTCGCCTGTCCAGGCGAAAGACCGGCAACCAGCCTTACCTTGCCGGAGAGGGCTGCCGCGAGTACTTCGTCGTCCACCACTACTGCCGCGCGGTCGCTGCCAAAAGCCCGGCGACGTTTGCGTCCCTTCCCCAGAGCGAGTCCGAGAAGCACCAGCCCCAGGAGTACAAGTCCGGCGCCGGCTCCTGTCATGCCCAGCGGGATCGTGGTGCGGGGAAGTTCCATAAGCCACCGGAAGAGCTGGGCAGGGCTGGCCAGCAAGGGCTGGTCCTTGAGCAGCCATAGGATGAATTCGAGTGTCAGCCAAAGGCAGGCAACAAGCAGGATCGAAGCAGCCACTATGGACGGGACCGCCCTGGAAGAGTGCGTTTCCCTGCGGACCAGACGCCGGACTGCTGGATCCTTGCTCATGCCACTCTCCTTTTCCTTTGCTGTTCCTGGTGGCCGCCGACGAGGCGGATGTCTACCCGGCCGATTTCCAATCCGGTCAGTTCCACACCGCGGGACACAACGTCAGCGCGGGCAGACTGTGCCATGTCAAAGACCGTGCCTGAACCGATGCGCGGCTCCAGGAGCGGCGGGAGTGCCAACTTGACCGAGACGCTGACCCCGAGCTTTCCGGCGTCGTCCTTCAACTCTGCCGACACGTTGCTCCTGTCCACCCGAAAGGCGCGGGCGGTGAGCGCTTCCAGGGTGGTTCGAATCGCAGTGTGGGTGATGCGGTTGTGGCCCAGCCGGGCTCCGGCAGTGGCATGGACCGGTAGGCAGGAAATGGTCCCGCTCATGAGGAGGAGCGCTTACCCCGCAGGGCATCCAGCACCCCGTGAAGGTCAAGCTTTCCCTCGGCGGAACGGCCCAACACAGCCCCGATTCCCATGAACAAGGCCGTCAGTAGGAGGCCCCAAAAACCGAACGCCAGTCCGGCGAGCGCCAGGGCGGCGCCGATCGCCAAACCTGCGATGGTGGGGCTCATGCCACCCTCGGCTCGCGCTCGGCGTCATCAGCGCCTGCGTCCTCGGACGGTACGTGGATGTCCGTGATGGTGACGTTGACCTCGGTGACTTCCATGCCAACCAGGTCCTCGATCGCTGTATAAACGGCGTCACGGGCGTTGTCGGCCACTTCCTGGAGGGGGTGGGGGTATTCAACTACCAGGGTTACGTCAACAGCCACCTGGGTTTGGCCGACCTCTACGCTGACACCCTGGGTAAGGTCCTTTTGGCCGACTTTTTCCCGGAGGTTGCCGATTGCGCGGGCAGCGCCGCCGCCGAGGGCGTGCACGCCGGGGATTTCCTGGATGGCGATTCCGGCGATCTTTGCTACTACGCCGTCGGCAACGGTGGTGGCGCCGCGTCCGTCCTTGCCCTTGTTGGGTGAAGGTGCGCCCAAAAGGGCTGGTGAGGGAGTCTGCGTGTTCTTGGCCGGTACGTCTGCGGGGGTGTGCGTTTGGATCGTCATGGCGATAGCTCCTGTCCGTGGGTTGCGGCGTTCTTGTGCGCCGTCATGTATAAGACGTGGTGGACCGGGTATTCTCACGCGCACACTCACGTGATGTGTATCACTTTTCCGCAAGGCATGAGCTGGCATATTTAGTTATATGGCCATATAACTAGTTCTCCGCCTCCACGTCCTCGAAAAGAATCAGTCTGTTGGATGACGTAGGGACGGCGGCGGCCCGGGCTGAGGGGCTCCGATGGGAAATGGACCAGGCAGAAGATGGCCTGGTGCGCGCCGTGCGAAGCGCGACGGCAGCAGGAGCAGGCCTTCCCGACCTCGCGATCGCATCCGGGCTGAGCTTCGACGCCATAGAGCGGCTCCTGAGGTAGCCCGGAAAGGGTTCATTTCTGTTCACCTCGCCCCGGTCTATCGATGCGGCGCCTACGGTGGCTATTACTACGTGCCCCCGCAGGAGACTCATGGCAACCGCCTTCACCATGCCCGCCCCGGATTTTGAGCTCAGCCCCATGACCGGGTGGACACGGGAGCACTGGGTTGCCTTCGCCGATCAGCAGTTGCTCGCGGTGCGCCCCTTCTTTTCCCCACGAAAGGCGCTGATCCGGCTGGGCGGCCGTCCGTCGTCGTCGGGGGTTTTATCCGATGGCATGGAGGGCTTTGCCCGGACCTTCCTGATGATGGCGTTCCGGGTTGCGGGTGAGCACGGCCGAGATCCCCACAGCCATGTGGACCTTTACCGGCAGGGGCTCTTGGAAGGAACGCGGACCGACAGCTCGGAAGCGTGGTTGCCGATTACCGACCGTTCTCAGCCGATGGTGGAAGCGGCGTCCATCGTCCTGGGCCTCCAGCTCACCAAGCCATGGCTGTGGGACACGCTTTCCGCTGCGCAGCAAGAGCAGGTTGCCGCATGGTTGCAGGGTTCCTCGCGGAGCACTTGCGTGGACAACAACTGGGTGCTCTTCCAGGTGATGATCGCCGAATTCCTGGCCGGTGCCGGGTTTGAGCACAACGCGGAGCAGATTGAGCACGGTCTGCAGCGGCTTGAAGACTGGTACGTGGGCGGCGGGTGGTACAGGGACGGGGATAACGACGGCACCGGCGATTTCTTCGACTATTACTGCGGTTGGGCTATGCATCTGTACCCGATCCTGTGGGCGGAGTTCGCCTCCGGCAGGCACCCCGGGGCTGATGACCGGCTGGAGGTCTACCGGACCCGGCTTGCTGCATTCCTTGAGGACCATGTCCGGTTCTTTGGCTCGAACGGTGCCCCTGTTTTCCAAGGCCGCTCGCTCATCTACCGCTACGCCGCCGTCGCGCCTTTGTTCTTGGGCGAGGCGATCGCCGCGACGCCGCTCAACCCCGGGCAGACCCGCCGGACCGCCAGCGGCGCAGCGAAGTACTTCCTCGACGGCGGCGCTTACGACGGCGGCCTGCCGTCCCTCGGCTGGCTCGGCGCTTTTGAACCAATGACGCAGGAATACTCGGGTCCCGCATCGCCATACTGGACATCCAAGGCGTTCGTCGGCCTCCTTTTGCCCGCGGAGCATCCTGTGTGGACTGCTGTGGAGGAGGAGTCACCTGTGGAAGTCAGCGATGGCCTCCAATACGCTGAGGCACCCAACTACCTGCTTCACTCCACCGCCTCGGACGGCATCGCCCGGCTGCTCAACCACGGCAGCGACAAATACTACGCACCGGGCCCGGACGATCCCCTCTACCGCCGACTCGCGTATTCGAGCCACACAGCGCCCCTGTTTACCGGGCATCCTGTGGATAACCACTTCGCGATTCTCAACGGCTCCGCAACGCCCAGCCGCAGGGCAAGAATTCACCGGCTCGGGGCACGGCGCCGGCAAGGGGCCAGCTGGCACGCCCCCGTGTGGAGTGACAACGATGATCCCGCCAAGTCGCCCTGGCGGGTGGCGACGGGAACCGCCGCAGCATGCGGGTATGAGCTTCGGGTACACGTTGTGGTGGCGCAGGCTGGCTCCGGCCAGCGCGTAACCGCCGTCCGCGATGGCGGTTACGCGCTGGCCGATGCACTCCTTGTAGAGGAACACCACGGCGTGCTCACGGCCGGTGGGCTTCACACAGCCATGTGGCCGCTGCACGGGTACTCCGGCAGCGGCGTCTACCGGGCGGAAGGCGTTTCACCCCTTGGTCAGCAGGCAGCCTGCGGCTACCTGGAGGGCACGCTGTCCGGGGAACGCAGCTGCTTCGCTTCGCTGGTGTACCTCGGCGGTGAGCCGCCGGCTTGGGTTCCGCCCGCCGTCGGGCCTTCCATCGAACTGCTCGACGACGGCACCCGCGTGAGCGCGTGCCTCGCCTTGGAATCCGGGCCGCTTTTGGAGGTGCTGCTCGCTTTCTGACGCCCGCTCGGAATCTTGAGGAAATCTTGAGATGACCCGGCGTCCTTCTTGAGGAGCCCGTCCGATGGTTGAAACATCAGCCAATGGAGCTGACGGGAACTTCCAGGAAGGACCACCGAAATGACCGAGCAGATCACCGCCAAGTCCATGAACACCGGCGCTACCCACGTAAAGTCCGATGCCCATGCAGGCGCAGCGGAGGCTGCCCACCAGTCAGGGGAACTTCCAGGCCAGGCCCGTGCCGTGGTGATCGTGCGCGAGCCGTTCAATCCCCTGGGCGCGGGTCTCCGGAGCATCTGGCCACAGTCGGTCGTCGGATTCTAAGTCCCTTCAAGTTTTGAGTCGGGCGGGCACCCTTTGAGTCGGGCAGGGACCAAGGGGTGCCTGCCCGACGTCGTTTAAGGGACGATGGAGTCCAACGCGAAAATAAGGAGGCTTGCCATCAAGGAAGAGATGAGGAAGGCCGCTGATGTGGCCGAGGAAGCCGCGAATTCGCGAACTTTCGCAGCTGTTGCCCGGGCCGGTTACGCCGTGAGCGGGCTGCTGCACGTGCTGATCGGCGTCATCGCAGTCCAACTCGCGGTGGGCCGCGGCGGTGAGGCCGATGTCAGTGGTGCGGTGACCGAATTGGCCAACAAGCCAGCCGGCCCCTTCCTGCTCTGGGCCTGCTTCGCAGCCTGTGCGGCGTTGGCCTTATGGCAATTGGGAAATGCCATCCTGGGCTACCGGAACGCCTCGGACAACAAACTGACCAAGAGGCTCTCGGCCCTGGGGCAGGCCCTTGTGTTCGCTGCTTTGGCTGCCACCATCATGTCCTTCGTCGTAGGACAGGGCCAGAACAGCCGTGAATCCAGCAGCGACTTCACTGTCACTCTCATGAAGGCGCCGTTCGGCGTATTCCTGCTGGTCGCCATCGGCGCCGGAGTAGCGATCACCGGCATCGTTTTTGCGGTGAGGGGCTTCCGGCAGACGTTCACGAAGGACCTCTCTCTGTCGTCCAGCCAGGCCGTGCACAAGTTCCAACTCTGGGTCGGCGTGGTGGGCTACATCGCCAAGGGGATCGCCCTGTTCCTCGTTGGATTGCTGGTGGTCATTGCCGCGGTTCGCGCCCAGCCCGAGCAATCAACCGGGCTTGACGGCGGTTTGAAAGCCCTGAGGGAGCAGCCTTATGGTCCGTATTTGCTGGCTGCTGTGGCACTCGGGCTCATCTCCTATGGGTTGTTCCTCATGGTCAAAGCGAGGACTCTGCGGACCTAGTTCTGACGGCGTTTAGGAGCTTGGGAAGCGGGGTACAGGGCAAAAAGTACCGTGTAGAGAATCAGTACCATGCAGTGAAATCTGAAAAAGGGGCAGAACCATGACTCAAGGTGATCCGAACCAGACAGACAAGCAGCGAACCGACGGGAACCGCCTCACCTCCGCGCCATCGGATCCCCGCAGCGGGTACCACTCGGGCAAATTCCCCCAGCAGGAACAGGAACAGCCGGGCCTCACCAAGCCGCTGGATCCGCAACCGGACCATGGGGAGAAGAGCTACGTGGGGCATGGGCGCCTTCAGGGCAAGACCGCCCTCATCACCGGAGGCGACTCCGGCATCGGCGCCGCGGTAGCCATCGCCTACGCGCGAGAGGGTGCCAACGTGGCTATCAGCTACCTGCCGGAGGAAGAGGAAGACGCACAGTCGACGGCGGAATGGATCCGTGAGTGCGGAGCGCAGGTCCTGCTGTTGCCCGGGGATGCGCGGGATGAGGGCTTTGCGGCTGAGATTGTGGAACGAACCGTGCAGGAGCTTGGTGGGCTCAACGTGGTGGTGTTGAACGCGGCCTACCAGAAGAACCGCGAAGGCTTGGAGACCATCCCCACTGAGGAGTTCGACAGGGTCTTCAAGACCAATCTGTATTCCCTCATATGGACCGCGCAGGCAGCCATTCCACATCTCCGTCCGGGTGCCTCGATCATTGTCACGGCATCCATCCAGGCCTTCAATCCTTCCGCGCAATTGATCGACTACGCCATGACCAAGGCAGCCCAAGTGGCTTTCACCAAGGCCATGGCCGAGGAACTCGGTCCCAAGGGCATTCGCGTCAACGCAGTGGCGCCGGGCCCTATCTGGACCCCGTTGATTCCTGCCACCGAATGGCCGGACAAGCTCCCCACCTTCGGGCAGGACACCCCGCTGGGCCGGGCCGGCCAGCCGGCTGAGCTGGCACCTGCCTACGTGCTGCTGGCATCCGACGAAGGATCCTACATGTCAGGCGCCGTCCTTCCCGTCACGGGTGGCAAGGGACTCTGAGCTGCGGCGGGGCGTTTCAATGAGGTTGGGTTTTAAGCAGGGGGACAGCCAATGATCGCTGTGTTGGTGATCGACATGCAGAACGCCTACTTCGAAGACCCTTCTTTGAAGGGGCGTCGGCAGGAAATTGTTGCTGCCTGTAATTCGCTGACCAACGCCGCGCTCCAAGCCGGGTCCAAAGTCCTCCTGGTGGAAACCGTTCACGAACGGGATAAATCCACGTGGAGCCTCAACATGCTTGACGATGATCAGGGCTTCATCTTCAGGGGCAGTGAGCAGGCCGAGTTTGTTCCCGGGCTGCTCACTGCCGATCTTCCACGGTTGATCAAGACCCGGGACAGTGCCTTTTTTGGAACTGATCTTGCGATGCGCCTGAGGAATTGGGGCGTCGACACGGTCATTCTCGCCGGCATTTCTGCCCATAACTGCATTGCCCAAACGGCCGCCGATGCCTTTGCGCACAACATCAAGGCGGTTTACGCAGCCGAGGCCATTGGAACGGAGGATGCAGAGGCTGCCGAGTCAGTGCTGCGGGTTCTTATTCGTGAGTACCGGCAGAACGTGCTGCCCTTGGCCGAGATCTACCAGCTCCTCGAATCAGCTCCGTCAGGGTAGATCTCCCCTTTCAATAGGGATCCACAATTGGCCGCGGCCATGCGTCCGGTCTGGTTCCACCTGAACACTGAGCATTTCCGGTCCCGGCGCCCACCTGTAGGGGTTGGCCGGAAACCATTCCGTGGCGGCGTCTGCCCACATACCCTGCAGGACTTCCGGGAACTTTCCCTCGGTTTCAAAGACCACCCACAGCCCTGCCGGGACCTCAAGGGAATCGAAGCCCGGAGGGGCAGGCTTGGTAGAAGCCACTGCGTGCCAGTAATCCAGTTCGCTTCCCTCGGTGCGCTGTTCTTCCATGTTGTCAGTGACTGACAAGGGCCCGGCCGGATCCGCATCCGCCAACTCGAGCATGCGTGCGGTGACGGCGGGGTCCAGGCCCCGTTGAAACTCGATGATGGCGTGATTGGGTCCTTCGTGGACCAGCGGAACACGGGCTTTCAGTCCGATAAGGCGGAAAGCAGGTTTGTCTTCTATGCGGTGCTTCATGTCGGTATTTCCTTCGACTCGGACGTGGAACCTCAGTTGAGGCTGGGAATGGAGAACCGCTCCAGGCAATCGGGCTTGGGATGGGTTGAGCCCGTGCATGGCCTTGAACGCGCGGGTGAATGCTTCCGCCGATCCGTACCCGTAGCGAAAGGCAACGTCCAGCACAGCCCTGCCCTCCAGGATTTCCGCAGTGGCCGCTGTCAGGCGCCGCCTGCGGATGTACTCGGAGATCGGCAGGCCTGTCAGGGAGGAAAACATCCGCCGGAAGTGGTATTCGGAGGTTAAAGCGGCACGC
Source organism: Arthrobacter sp. GW822-FHT05G07 (assembly GCF_058799755.1). Classification (NCBI taxonomy): domain Bacteria; kingdom Bacillati; phylum Actinomycetota; class Actinomycetes; order Micrococcales; family Micrococcaceae; genus Arthrobacter; species Arthrobacter sp. GW822-FHT05G07. The sequence goes on from NZ_JBXALT010000013.1 coordinate 74,169, forward strand.
GCCAAATCTGCCACTTCGATCTCCGCGGTGAGATCCTGCTCGATGAGTTCAATGGCCCGGTTCCAGCCCTGCATCCTGTCTCCATTCTTTTCACCGACGCTACGCGGACCTCCGCTCCAATGCCCCAACAATCCATGCCCGAAAGTATCAGGCCCCGGACAACGCAAGAACCCGGAGCTGCGGTTGCAGTCCTCCGGGTTCTTGGCTGTATTTAGATGTTACGGGCGGCTGGTGCCCGACGCTTCGTCATCCGGTTCGGATGAGAACGGACGATCCCGTGGGGTGTCTTCCGTGTTCTTTTCGTCGAGCTCGGCATCCGCCGAGGGCACTGTCTTTTCTGCGTAGTCACCCTCCGTGTAGTCACCGCCGGCGTCATCCTTCAGGGTTTCCGGTGACGCCCCTGCGTCTCCGTAATCACCTTCGGTGTACTGGCCGTCGAGTTCCTCGCCGTTGGCGTCGCGGTTCTGGTTGTTAGCCATGGTGTGCCTTGCGGCCGGTGACCAGGCCGTAAATCAGCAGCACGATGATTGAGCCGCCGATGGCCAGGAGCCACGTGGTGAGGGAGAAGAATTCCTGGAGGCCGGTGCCGAAGATGAGGCCACCGATCCAACCGCCCAGAAGAGCGCCGACGACGCCCAAGAGGAGGGTGATCAGCCAGCCGCCACCCTGGCGGCCGGGAAGAATAAGCTTTGCGATAGCGCCGGCCAAAAGACCGAGCAGAAGAAAACCAAAGAAACCCATTTTTGCTCCTACTTTCTTGTTGATGGAAATTCCATGAACGTGATGAAGCGAGTAAGTTCACCGGGTGCCTGTTCCAAGGTGTAGGCACCGTAATGGGGCCCTGGAGGCCCTATGGAATGTGGGGGAGTGGAACTATTTATGCAACCCCGATGAATTTATGAAATATAGCCAATAAAGCACTCCTGCTGATTGGGTCAGACTCGGTACTACACAAGCAACGCTAGCGGCTCCCGGGGCTAGTAGCAAGTAACCTGACTATTAGTCCGTCCTTGCTTGCAGCCCCGGAATGCCGCGGATTCGCGGTCTAGTGACCCTTGAAAGAGTCCGCGACTCCCTTGGCGGCGTCGTTGATCTTCTCCCCGGACTGCTTGAGGTTTGCCCTCGATTGCTCGCCAAGGCCCTCGGCCTGCAGGTCCCTGTCGCCGGTGGTTTCGCCGGTCTTTTCCTTGACCTTGCCAACTGCTTCTTCAGTAGCGTTCTTAATCTTGTCGCCCAGTCCCATGGTTTTCACTCCTCGGGTTGTGATGCGGTTACTTCCTGCGGTTATCCGTTGGTTGGCATAAGAGTTTAGTTGGTAGTTTTATTTCGGCAAATCCGGATTAACTGGTTCGCGGTCAAGGCGCAGGTGACATGGTGCGGCCAGCGGGACTACTGTCGAAGGACAAACACCTCGGAAGGAGTGATTGCTGTGAAAGGCAAAGCATTGTTCGCCGTTGGCGTGGCTGTCGGTTACGTGTGGGGATCCAAATCCTGGCCGGAGGTGTATCGCCGCGTGCGGGGAGGCACTGAGAAGCTTTGGAAGAACCCTGAGGTTCAAGAGAACGTCCACCAGGCCACGGAAGCCGTCCAAGAGTCGGTGCCGGACATTTTGGACAACCTGTATGAGGCCGGCAAGAAGCTGATGGAAAAGGCCGAGACCATGTTCCCGGGCATCACGTCCCCGAAGGGCAGCGAACATCCCGGTTCCTCTTCCGACAGCAAGCCCGCCGTTACCAAACCAACCGTCACCACCGTGCCCACCATCAAGTCGGATGTTGTGTCCGATCCTGCCTTGGATGACACCACGGGAAGCGACTGGACTGACGAGGGCGGCGCCGCGCCGGAAGGACCGGCGACTAATACGCCGCCCCGCCACTAAGTAGCTAGCTGACGCGTTCCACCGCGGTCAAAATCGCCTCGCCCAGTTGCTTGGGTTTGGTGAATTGCGGCCAGTGTCCCGTGGGGAGATCGATATAGTCCACGTCCCGGATCCTGGCGAGTTCCGCCGTGAACGGGTGTCCGGCATCCATCCATTCCTTGAGGAGCGACGAGGGGAACTGGCAGGCGATAATCGTGGCCGGCACGTCGTAGCGCCGGACGTCGCCCAGGTGTTGCTGCTCGACGGCAACGCCTTTAGGCTCCGGGATGGCCCGCGCACGGAAGGCTTCCTTCAGTTCATCCGTCAGGTCAACCAGGTCTTCGTCTTCGAACAGTTCCCAAGGCGGCAGCGGGAGGTCGTCGCCGTCGTCGGGCAGTTCATCATTGATGACCCCGCCCTCACCGAGCGGTCCGCTGTCAACGTAAACGGCGCGCGCCACTCGGTCAGGGCGGGCATCGGCCACGCCATGGATGATGGCGCCGCCACCTGAGTGGCCCACCAGGACCACCTTGCCGTCCAGGGAATCTACCTTCGCCACTACGGCGTCGATGTGGGTACGGAGGCCGATGCCTGCACGTGGTGCATCCACAGACTCCAGCCCTGGCAGCGTCAGCGGATGAACCCTGTGGCCAGCTGCTTTCAGGGGCGGCGTCACCTCCTCCCATGACGACGCGTCCAACCAGAAACCGGGTACAAGGATGATGTCCATGCCGGTACCCTACGGGAGCCCGCCGACAGTTTGTAAGAGTGGCTAGTTTCCCTTCGCCAACTTCTCCATTGCCTTGAACAGGACGTTGGCGCGCGACTCGGGAGTGCGGGCTTTAAGTACCTGGAGGATGACGAGGTAACGCCTGGTCTTGCCGAGACGCTGGAAAGCCTCGCGGGCCGCGGGGTCGCGTGCCAGTGCAGCTTCCAGATCTTCCGGCACCTCGGCGTTGGCTTGGGAAACGTAGGCCGCTTCCCAACGGCCATCGGCTTTGGCTGCGTCTATTTCCACATATCCGGCCGGACGCATGCGGCCTGCATCTATCAGCGTCTCCACTTTGCCTACATTCACTTGGGACCACGAACTTCGAGCCCGGCGGCGGGAGTACCTCTGCAGGAAAGTCTTCTCGTCGTAGCCCTTGCGTTGGCCATCGATCCAGCCGAAACAGAGGGCTCCGTCCAGGGCGTCTTGGATCTCAATGAGGCCAGCGCCCGAGTTCTTCTTCCCGATGACCAGCCAGGCTTCGGTCCGGGTGGCATGGTTCTCGGAGAGCCAGTGTTCCCATTCCGGGCCATCGGCGAACCTCAACGGCTTCCCTTGCTCCTGCTCATTGCCCAAAGCCACGCCCGCCCCTCCTGACTACCCAACTAACTCGCAATAGTGGTTGTTTTGGGCGCTCATGACAACCACTATTGCGAGTCAGTTGGGTTTGATGAGGGGGTTGACGCGGATCACGTTCCCGGTCCATAGTTATCGTATACGATTTCGTACTTGATAAATGTTTGATCAGGAGGAGGCGCCGTGACACTGGAGTTCCGGACCCAGGAAGTCAGCCAGGACATGCTGGCCCGGACGCGCAAAGTTATTGCCGTCCACATCAACTACCCCAGCCGCGCGGCCCAGCGTGGGCGCACTCCCGAGCAGCCGTCGTACTTTCTGAAGCCGTCGTCTTCGCTGGCACTTGGATCCGCGGACGCACCCGGCACCGTTGAGCGCCCAGCCGGTTGTGAACTGCTCGGGTACGAGGGCGAGATCGCCTTGGTCATCGGCAAGTCCGCCCGTCGCGTTGGATTGGACGATGCATGGAGCCACGTCGAATGGGTCACCGCGTCCAACGACCTCGGCGTCTACGATCTCCGGTACGCGGACAAGGGCTCCAACGTTCGGTCCAAGGGTGGCGACGGCTTCACTCCCGTTGGTCCCGCACTGATTCCGGCCGACGCCGTGGACCCCACGCAGTTGAGGATCCGCACCTGGCACAACGGGGACCTCGTGCAGGATGACACCACCGAGGACCTGCTCTTCCCGTTCGCGCAGCTCGTGGCGGACCTTTCCCAGCTGCTCACGCTCGAAGAGGGCGACATCATCCTCACCGGCACCCCGGCCGGCGCTTCGGTTGCCAAGCCGGGTGACGTCGTCGAAATTGAGGTCACCGGCGGCGATTTCAGCAGCGGTCGTTTGGCCACCAAAGTAACGGAAGGTACGACGCCGTTCGCGGACTTTGGTGCCCGGCCCAAGACCGATGACACCCAGCGGGAAGAGGCGTACGGTTCGCGCGAAGCCGCCGGACTGCCTGCTCCCGACAATGCTTCGGTACTGACTCCGGATCTCAAGAAGAAGCTGGAATCCGTCGCCACCGCTACTTTGTCCTCCCAGCTGCGCAAGCGCGGACTGAACAATGTGAGCATCGACGGCCTGCAGGCCACGCGCCCGGAGCGCAAGGTGGTGGGCCTGGCCCGGACCCTGCGTTACGTTCCCAACCGCGAGGACCTGTTCAAGACCCACGGCGGCGGATTCAACGCACAGAAGCGGGCCATCGACTCCGTGAACGAAGGCGAAATCCTGGTGATGGAAGCCCGCGGGGAGAAGGGTACCGGCACGGTCGGCGACATCCTCGCGTTGCGTGCCCAGGTCCGTGGGGCCGCTGCAATCATTACCGACGGCGGCGTCCGCGACTACTCGGCCGTGGCCGACCTGGAAATGCCCACCTACTTCGCCAACCCGCACCCTGCAGTCCTGGGACGCCGGCACATTCCGTGGGACACGGACATCACCATCGCCTGCGGCGGAGCCACCGTGCAGCCCGGGGACATCATCGTGGCCGACTCGGACGGCATCCTGGTGATCCCGCCGGCTATCGCCGTAGAACTGGTGGACGACTGCATCCAGCAGGAAAAGGAAGAGACGTTCATTTTCCAGATGGTCCAGGAAGGCAACAGCGTAGATGGGCTGTATCCGATGAATAAGGAATGGCAGGCACGCTTCCAGGAGTGGCAAAGCCGGCAAGGAGCCCACAGTGACTGAAACCGCCGTCGAAAGCGCCGCCGCCCAAAGCAAGTCCCAGCAGGCCTACGCCGCCGTGAAGGCGCGGATCGTGGAGGGGACGTACACGCCGGGTTACCGGCTGGTGCTCGCCAAAATCGCCGAGGACCTTGGCTTCAGTGTGGTCCCTGTCCGGGAAGCGATCCGCCGGCTGGAGGCCGAAGGGCTGGTGAAGTTCGAGCGGAATGTGGGCGCTACAGTGTCCGGCATCGACCCCACCGAGTACCTGTACACGATGCAGACTCTGAGCATCGTGGAGGGCGCAGCCACCGCGTTGTCCGCACCGCTGATCGATTCGGTAGCCATTGCCCGCGCCCGTGCCGTGAATGAGGAAATGCGTGAGTGCCTGGAGCACTTCGATCCCGTCCGCTTCACCGCGCTGAACCAGGACTTCCACAGCGTCCTTTTTGAACACTGCCCCAACCCGCACATTCTGGACCTCGTGCATCGGGGGTGGAACCGGCTGGCGTCGCTACGCTCGTCGACGTTCCGTTTTGTCCCCGGCCGAGCCCAGGAATCGGTGCGCGAACATGAGGCACTGCTGCGGCTCATCGAGAACGCAGCAGACGCCGACACCATCGAGAAAGCGGCCCGCCAACACCGCGCCGCCACCCTGGACGCCTACCTCGCCCAAGCAAACCCTGATCACTAGTTAGGACTTCAACGATGACGACCTCAGTAGAGACCGCCAAGCATTACATCCCCGAAAACCTGCCGTCCCACATCCAGCACTTCATCAACGGCGAGTTCGTTGACTCCCTGTCCGGCAAGACGTTTGATGTCCTGGACCCTGTATCCAACGGCAACTACGCCACTGCTGCGGCCGGCCAGAAGGAAGACATCGATCTTGCTGTCGCCGCTGCCCGCGAAGCGTTCGTCAACGGTCCGTGGCCGAAGATGAAGCCGCGTGAGCGTGCCCGGGTGTTGAACAAGATCGCTGATGCGGTGGAGGCACAGGAAGCCCGCCTCGCCGAGCTGGAAACGTTCGATACCGGCCTGCCGATCACTCAGGCCAAGGGCCAGGCGCTGCGCGCTGCCGAGAACTTCCGCTTCTTCGCGGACCTGATCGTGGCCCAGTTCGATGACGCCATGAAGGTCCCCGGTTCGCAGATCAACTACGTGAACCGCAAGCCGATCGGCGTTGCGGGCCTGATCACGCCGTGGAACACCCCGTTCATGCTGGAGTCCTGGAAGCTCGCCCCGGCTCTGGCCACCGGCAACACTGTGGTCCTCAAGCCGGCCGAGTTCACGCCGTTGTCCGCGTCTCTCTGGGCGCAGATCTTCAAGGACGCCGGCCTCCCCGACGGTGTGTTCAACCTGGTCAACGGCCTGGGCGAAGAAGCCGGCGATGCTTTGGTGAAGCACCCGGACGTTCCGCTGATTTCCTTCACCGGCGAGACCACCACGGGCCAGACGATCTTCCGCAATGCAGCCGCCAACCTCAAGGGCCTGTCCATGGAGCTCGGCGGCAAGTCCCCGTGCGTCGTGTTCGCGGACGCCGACCTGGACGCCGCGATTGATTCGGCGCTGTTCGGCGTGTTCTCCCTCAACGGCGAACGCTGCACGGCCGGCTCCCGCATCCTGGTGGAACGGGCAATCTACGACGAATTCTGCGAAAAGTACGCCGCCCGGGCCAAGAACATCGTGGTGGGCGATCCCCACGATCCCAAGACCCAGGTGGGCGCGCTGGTCCACCCCGAGCACTACCAAAAGGTGGCGTCGTACGTGGAGATCGGCAAGTCCGAGGGTCGCCTCCTGGCCGGCGGCGGCCGACCCGACCACCTGCCCGAAGGCAACTACATCGCACCTACGGTGTTTGCCGACGTCGCGCCTGATGCCCGGATCTTCCAGGAGGAAATCTTCGGTCCCGTCGTGGCCATCACGCCTTTCGAGAACGACGACGAAGCCCTCGCTTTGGCGAACAACACCAAGTACGGCCTGGCGGCCTACATCTGGACCCAGAACCTGACACGGGCCCACAACTTCTCCCAGAACGTGGAGGCCGGCATGGTGTGGCTCAACAGCCACAACGTCCGCGACCTCCGCACCCCTTTCGGCGGCGTCAAAGCTTCCGGCCTGGGCCACGAGGGCGGCTACCGCTCCATCGACTTCTACACCGACCAGCAGGCCGTGCACATCACGCTCGGCTCAGTCCACACGCCCAAATTCGGCGCCTAAGCTCCCCACCTACCCCTTTCAACGAAGAGAGACCATCATGAGCAACCCTTTCACCGGCCCGATCCCAACTCCTACGGTTCCTGCTCCGGACATCGTCCGCTGCGCCTACCTGGAACTCGTGGTCACGGACCTTGAGAAGTCCCGCGCGTTCTACGTGGACCTCCTGGGCCTGCACGTCACCGAAGAAGACGAGAACACCATCTACCTGCGCTCCTTCGAGGAGTTCATCCACCACAACCTGGTCCTCCGCAAGGGCCCCGTTGCTGCCGCTGCAGCATTCGCCTACCGGGTGAAATCCCCGGCCGAGGTGGACGCAGCCGAGGCCTATTACCGCGAACTGGGCTGCCGGGTGGAGCGCCGCAAGGAAGGATTCACCAAGGGTGTTGGCGACTCCGTCCGTGTGGAAGACCCGCTAGGCTTCCCGTACGAGTTCTTCTACGACGTGGAGCACGTGGAACGCCTCACCCAGCGCTACGACCTCTACTCCGCCGGCGAACTGGTCCGCCTGGACCACTTCAACCAGGTCACCCCGGACGTCCCGCGCGGACGCAAGTACCTGGAGGACCTCGGCTTCCGCGTCTCCGAGGACATCAAGGATTCTGACGGCGTCACGTACGCCGCGTGGATGCACCGCAAGCAGACCGTGCACGACACCGCCCTGACCGGCGGCAACGGTCCCCGCCTGCACCACATCGCGTTCTCCACGCACGAGAAGCACAACATCATCCAGATCTGCGACAAGATGGGCGCCCTCCGCATCTCCGACCGCATCGAACGCGGCCCCGGACGCCACGGTGTGTCCAACGCGTTCTACCTCTACATCCTGGACCCGGACGGCCACCGCGTGGAGATCTACACCCAGGACTACTACACCGGCGACCCGGACAACCCCACCGTCACCTGGGACGTCCACGACAACCAGCGCCGCGACTGGTGGGGCAACCCCGTGGTCCCCTCCTGGTACACCGAGGCCTCCCTGGTCCTGGACTTGGACGGCAACCCGCAGCCCATCATTGAACGCGAGGACAAGTCCGAGATGGCAGTCACGGTCGGCGCCGATGGCTTCTCTTACACCCGTCCCGAGGGTGCATCCGGCGAAGCTGCCGAGGGGTTCAAGCTGGGGGCGCAGGTCTAAACCATGTTGGACGCGAAGACGATCGAAGCCATTGCCGACGAGCTCCTCGAAGCCGGCCGGAACCGCAAACCGGTCCCGCGCCTCACCACCCGCTACCCCGACATGACGGTGGAGGATTCCTACGCCGTGCAGCAGTTGTGGATGCGGCGGAACGAGGAAGCCGGGCGCACGTTGGTGGGGCGCAAGATCGGCCTCACGTCCAAGGCCATGCAGGCCGCCACGGGCATTACGGAACCGGATTACGGCGCCATTTTCGATGACATGGTCCTGGAGACCGGGTGCTCGGTCGCGTGGGACCAGTACACGCACCCACGGGTGGAAGTGGAACTGGCCTTCGTGTTGAAGTCCGCCTTGAAGGGCCCGGGCTGCACCATCTTCGACGTGCTCAACGCGACCGACTACGTGGTTCCGGCCCTCGAGATCCTGGACTCCAGGATCGAAATGGAGGGCCGGACCATCGTGGACACCATCTCGGACAACGCCGCGATGGGCGCCATGGTGGTGGGCGGCCGCCCGGTGCGGCCGGACTCCGTCGACCTGCGCTGGGTCTCTGCGATTCTGTACAAAAACCAGACCGTGGAGGAGACCGGGGTGGCCGCCGGAGTGCTCGATCACCCAGCCAACGGAGTCCATTGGCTGGCCAACAAGATCGCTGCTCACGGAGACTCAATGAAAGCCGGAGATATCATCCTGGCAGGCTCGTTTACACGCCCCCTATGGGTGTACAAAGGTGATACCGTGCACGCGGACTACGGACCGTTGGGAGTTGTGACATGTCACTTCAGCTGAGCCCCACCTTCTATTCGGCCCTCTCCGAGGCCGGCCGTCCGTTGGCTGGAATGTGGGTTTGTTCCGGTAGTCCCCTGGTGGCAGAAATCTGTGCGGGCTCAGGGCTGGACTGGCTGCTGATTGACGCAGAGCACAGCCCCAACGGCTTGGAATCCATCGTGGCGCAGCTTCATGCCGTGAGTGGATACCCGTTGAAAGTCATGGTCCGGCCGCCGGTCAATGACACCGTGGTCATCAAGCAATACCTTGACCTCGGTGTGCAGAACCTGCTGATCCCCATGGTGAACTCAGCCTTCGAGGCAGCCACCGCCGTTGCTGCGGTAAGGTACCCGCCACTCGGGGTCCGGGGAGTTGGTTCGGCTTTGGCCCGCGCGTCGCGTTGGAACCGCGTCCCGGACTACTTGGCCAACGCCTCCGAGTCCATCAGCCTCACGGTCCAAATTGAATCGGAGGCTGCGGCGTCGGCGGTGGAGGAGATCCTGGCCGTCGACGGCGTGGACGGCATCTTCCTGGGCCCCTCGGACCTCGCCGCCTCCATGGGGCTGCTGGGACAGCAGGAAAATCCTTTGGTAAGGGCCGTCGTCGAGCACTGCCTCGCCGCCGCCAAAGCAGCGGGCAAGCCTGCCGGCGTGAATGCCTTCAACGAGGCGACAGCCCGCGCCTATCTCGACGCCGGTGCCTCCTTTGTCTTGGTCGGCGCGGACGTTGCTGTGCTCGCCCGGGCTTCCGAGGGCTTTGCCGACAAGTTCATTCCCGTAGCTGAAACGGTTGAGCGCGAAAGCTACTGACTCAGTTGGGTGCGGGCGGGGTGTGCTTGCGGGCCATGTACCATTCGGTGAATTCGCGGGCTCGGCCGTCCTCGGCGAAACGGATCACCCAGAGGTTGTCATAGGTGGGCTCCCCGTTGAGGTACGTGGTCAGGCCCTGCACAAAAGCGGTGTCACCGTCCCGGCCAAGGAGCGTCCACTCGAAGGTCCAGTCCTCGGGTTTGTCCCCAGCATCAGCCCACGCTTTGACGATCTCCTCGTGGCCGTTCCATTGTTTTTCAGTGTTCGGCCTGTCGGAATAGACGGCATCTTCGGTAAAGAGGGCCTTGATGTCCTCAGGGTTGTTCGAGGTCCACGCGCGTAAGTACTGATCCATCCAAGAGTTCACGTCGTTGCTCATTTATCCGTTCTACCCTCCGTGGCTCCGGGGTTCAACGATCGGGCGGTCCTTCCTTCCCAGTTGCCCGGAGGCGCACGCCGGATGGTTGTGCACGGCTCGCGTGATCCCGCGTCGTTCGGGTCCTTGGCTGATGTGACCCGCCATGCCGGGCGAGCCAACCGGGAGGGAACGCACAGGGTGCGTTGCGAAAGCTAGGCAGGACGGGCGATTCCCCGCGTTGACCGGCGGATGTGGTCCGGAGTGAGTCCGGTCAGCGAGGCAAGCTCCAGGTCATCGCAGACCTGGTTGCGGAGGGCCATCACAATCAGGGCTTCGCGTCGTTCGGTGATCTGGGCCCGATGACGTTCGGCGGCCCTGAGTTCGTCGCTCTTCTGCTTCATTGCTGACAAATGGACGTTGCGGGGGAGCCCGCTCGGGTGGAGATCGTCATAAGCCAAAGCGATGGTCCTGACCGCCTTCATGCTCTCCCCGGTGGCCGCTGAAACAGTGGCGATGGTGAGCCCATCCTCAATCGCCTGCGCCATCAGCTCGTTTCTGGCAGCGGTCAGGGTACGGATGGCGCTCGTTGCGTGGGACAGCAGTTGCCGATGCACGCCGAGGGCATGCGCCAGCTTGGCGTGATCCGTGTGATCCGTGTGATCCGTGGGCTGCGGACGTAGGGCCTTGGCCCGGTAGGTATATCGTCCGGTGGCCGAGCGGGCTTGGCCTGAAACAGCGGGGGCTGAGCTGGTTTGGGCTGTCATTGGCTCCCTTTCAGTTTCGGAACAGCACTTCTGATCCCTCGAATCTAGGCAGTGTTCACCGGTCCAAGGAAATACCAATACCGCGTGAACCCATAAGCAAAGTGCATGGAAGATGTGCCCCAGAGTGCGTCTATACGCATTCTGTGCGCCGAATGGGTTCCGGAACCCCACAAAGAGATCCGCGTCATAAGAGCCCCTTATAGATCCACGCACATTAGGTCTTATCCACAGGGCGTGCGAATCCCTAGTCTCGAAAAAGGGGATACGCGAATCCGCGCGTCCTGAGTCCCACTTTCCTGGAGGAGACATGTCCGACTACCTGCCGGCGTCGAGGGTCACCCGCATCAAGTCCTCAGCGAGCGTCGCCGCGGCCGCCCGCGTCCGCGAACTTAAAGCTGAAGGCATCCCGATCATCGACCTGACCGTCGGCGAGCCGGACTTCGACACCCCGGACCACATCAAAGAAGCAGCAGTCGCTGCCATCAGAGATGGAGAGACCAAGTACACCTCGGTGACCGGTACGCCGGATCTCCAGACCGCGATCCTTCGCAAGATCGAAAGCCACACGGGACACCACTACGAGCGGAACCAACTGACCATTGGCGGCGGAGCCAAACAGGTTCTGTACGTAGCCCTGATGGCTTCGCTCAACGAGGGCGATGAGGTGATTGTCCCCGCGCCTTACTGGGTTTCCTACCCGGACATGGTCCTTGCCAACGATGGCACCCCGGTGATCGTCCCGTGCGGCGAAGACACAGGCTTCAAACTCACCCCGGACGCCCTGGAAAGGGCCATCACCCCCAACACAAAATGGCTCATCCTTAACGCCCCTTCCAACCCGACCGGCGCTGTGTACACCAGGGAGGAACTCCAGGCATTGGGCGCGGTCCTTGAGGAGCACCCGCACGTCTTCATCCTCACCGACGAGATCTACGATGAGATCCACTTAGGAGACGGCCGCGTCACCAGCTTGGTCACTGCTGCCCCGGCGCTCAAAGACCGCATCTTGCTGGTCAACGGCGTGTCCAAGGCGTACGCGATGACCGGTTGGCGGCTCGGATACGGCGTGGGACCCGCGCCCCTGATTGCGGCCATGAACAAGCTGCAGTCCCAGACGTCGTCGTGCCCGTCGTCCATCAGCCAAGCCGCCGCAGTGGCGGCACTGAACGGCGACCAGTCCTTCGTCCGCGACAGCGTGGAGGTGTACCGCAAGCGCCGGGACGCCGCCGTCGAGGGCCTCAACGCCATCAACGGGCTGTCCGTTGCGCCGGCGGAAGGCGCCTTCTACGCGTACGTGAACTGCAGTGGCGTGATCGGCAAGACCGCGCCCGACGGCAAGGTCATCGAGAACGACCAAGATTTCACCCTTTACCTGTTGGACGCTGCCCGCGTGGCCGTCATCCAGGGTTCGGCCTACGGCCTGGGCCCGTACTTCCGGATCTCCTTCGCCACCTCGCTGGAGACCATCAACGCCGGCGTGGACTCCATCAGCGATGCCGTCAACGCACTCAACTAGCCTCCCCAAAAACTGAAGGAACCCGAAAATGATCCACGTCAAGACCAAGTTCGAGCGCCCCGAGGCTGACGTCGTCAGCCGCCTCGCGGCCTTCTCTTCCGCAACCATCCACGAAGCACAGGGCCGCCGCGGCGCCCTGAGCTCCAGGATCAAGCCGATCGACCGCTCCATGTCCTTCTGCGGCCCTGCCGTCACGGTCGCCTGCGCACCGCAGGACAACCTCATGCTCCAGGTGGCCATCCACTACGCCCAGGCAGGCGACGTCGTCCTGGTCGGAGCGCAGGAGATGGCCGAAGCCGGCACGTTCGGCGACGTCTTGGGCAATGCCATGAAGGCCAAGGGCATCGCCGCCATGGTCACCGATTCAGGCGTGCGCGACACCCAGGACCTGATTGAGCTGGGACTGCCCGTCTTCTCCGGCAGCGTCAGCATCAAGGGCACAGTCAAGGAAACCCTCGGTCCGATCAACCACCCGATCGTTTTCGGTGACGAAATCATTTACCCGGGCGATATCCTCCGTGGTGACGCTGACGGCGTGGTGGTGGTCCGCCGCGAGGAGGCCGAGGAAGTCATCGCACTGTCCCAGGCCCGCGACGACCACGAGCGCGAACTCATCAAGCTCTACCACGACGGCGGAAACACCATTGAGCTCTGCGGGCTGACGGAGAAGCTCAAGGAGAAAGGCCTCCTGGTCGAAGACTGATCGCTGTTCCGGGGGCCGGTGGCACGTCTTTGAAAGACGCTGAGGCCGGCCCCTTTGGTGTGCTGTTTTGACTGGTGTGCTGTTTTGACGGCAGACCGGCCGCATCCAGGTGGTATCCAGGCACAGAAAAGGCGCCCTGCGGTGGCAGGACGCCTTGGATGCGGCAGCTGAGGGGGTGAAGTACGACGGCGTGTGGCCGGGTTGCGCGGGCCGCCCGGGCCGCCCGGTTCCGGGACCGGTCAGTCGAGTCCAGAGTGCCCCGGACGCGTGTCCACCAGATGCCATTCGATGCTGCTGCCGGCGTGGGCGGGCATGAGGCTCCCCTCGAAGACAAACAGGGGTTCGCCTATGCCGCCTATCGGACGCCAAAAGCCATTCCGTGGGCAGTGAAATCCGGTTCGTGCGCTGATCGTTCCGCGGGTTGGATTTGAAACCCATCCGGCCGTGCTGATCTTTTTCACCGTTGTTTCCTTTGAACGTGCCCGCGGAATCCGTGAGCTGCTTTCGAATTTCTTGTTAATTCGATATTAGGAAATTAAATCGGTTGTGAATAAGACCAAAGCTGTCTGTCCGGATAAGGGATTGTTATGGATGGGCCGGCAGTTGCACGGGGTCCGTCCCGTATTTGCTGATCAGCTGTTGGTGCAGCATCTCCTTGACGACCATGAGCACGGCCGACGCGGCCTCTGACAGTGGCTCGTGGTCAGGGGTGCAGAGTGCGATCTTGCTCTGGAGCCCAGGCTCAACGATCCGCAACACTTTGAAGTCCTGGTCGGGGAAGAGGGCATCTGCGGCCGACTTCGGCAGGACGGTGCCACCCAGGTTGGCGCGGATGAGCCGGGTCAGTGAAGGCACCGATTCCACTTCGCCCACCAGCCGGAGCGGCAGTTTTTGGTCCGCCAAGCCCTTCTCGATGAGCTGTCGCAGTGTGTGGTTCTTTTCCGGAAGGAACAGGCCCACTGTGCTCGCTTCCGCGAGCGTAATCGTGTCCTTGCCGTGCTCGATGTCCACGTCAGGGTGAACCACAAGATGGAGATCCTCCACGATCATGGTGGTGAACTGAACGCCGCGGATCTTTCCAGGCTCGTAGATGAGCGCCATATCGAGGCGGCCGTTCTTGATGGCCTCGCTCAACACGCCACCAAAAATCTCTGTCAGGTGCACCACGATATCCGGGTAGCGGCGCCCTACTTCCCTGATGATCTGGGGCGTCAGGCTTGAAGCCATGCTGTAGGGCGCGATCGCAATGGAGACCCGGCCGGAGGGAGCAGCTCCGGAGGTGGCCACGTCCTGCCGGGCTTGTTCCACCAGCCGCAGGATCGATTGCGCGTGGCGGTAGAGGGTGTGCCCGGCCGCTGTCGGTTCAACGCCCTGCTTGCTGCGGATCAGGAGGCGCTGCTTGAGGTCGTTCTCCAGTGCTGACACCTGCTGGCTGAGGGCGGGCTGGGCCACGTGCAGCGCGGCCGCAGCCTTGGTGATGCTGCCTGAATCAACGATCTGCACGAAGTATGAGAGTTTGCGCGTATCCATGGGTCTGCCTTCCTGGAGGGCCACGTCCCCGGGTGGCATGCGTAAGGGAAATTCTATCCGGACACCACTGGGACCCAAGCCACAGTACAGGGTGGTGCAGGTCATAACGGAGAGCTATCACGGGATAGCTATTAGGTCTTTGTGCAACGTGGTTGACCGGTGCGAGACTTCTAGAAAGAACTTCAGGCAACGCATTGGTTTCCAGAAGCGACTGCCATTCTCCGGGAATTCAACTAATCCTCCTGCGGACTATTTGTTGCATTTCCAGCCCCGAATGCTAAACCACGGAAAGAGAACCACGTGACGTCCACAATTGATCTTGTAGCGGATCTCGGAGAGGGATTTGGCGCCTACACCATTGGCGACGATTCCGAGCTCCTGGAGATTGTCTCAAGCGCCAATATCGCATGTGGGTTCCACGCCGGTGATCCGGACATCATGGCGGCCACCGTTGCAGAATGCGTTCGCCGCGGCGTGGGCATCGGAGCGCACCCGAGCTTCCCCGACTTGCGTGGGTTTGGTCGGCGCGACATGGGCCTCTCTGCCAGCGAGGTACAGAACGACGTGCTTTACCAGCTGGGTGCACTGAACGGCTTCGCCGCTTTCCACGGCACTAAGGTCACGCACCTCGCGCCGCACGGACGGCTCGGCAACCTCGTGGCTGTCCGCGCCGACTACGCCCAGGCTGTGGCTGACGCCGCAGCCCGCGTCGACAACGAACTCATTGTTGTCGCCCAGGACGGCGAACTCGCCACCGCCGCTCGGAAAGCAGGGCTGGATGTCGCAATCGTCGGCATCGTGGACAGGACGTACCAGGAAGACGGCACGCTGCTTCCCCGCAGCCAGTCCGGCGCAGTGCTGCACGATCCCACAGAGATCGTGGACCGCACGCTGCGCATGGTGGTTGACGGAAAGATCCGTTGCGCCACCGGCGTCGACATTAATATCGACGTCGATACGCTGCTCCTCCACGGGGACAACCCCGGTGCTGTTGAGCTGGCTCGGCAGATCCGTTCGGAACTCATCTCCGCTGGCGTCCGCATCGCCCCGCTGGCTGAGGTCATGGATGCCAAGAGGAAGGCGGCCTGACATGTCGGTCCTGGCAGTGGCTCCCACCGAAGTCCACGAATCCGGAGACTCCGCGCTTCGCGTCGTCGCCATTTCTGAAGCCCGTGAAGACAACTGGCTGACAGTCCACCGATTGGCTGACTGGCTGGAAAGCTGCGGTGCCGAGGGTCTCCAGGGCGCGGTTCCTACGTATGACTCCGTGCTGGTGGAGTTCGATCCCATCCTGGTTTCGGCCCGTCAAGTGCGCGCCTTCGTCAAGCTCGGGCTTCTGGAACTCGGCCACGCCGGCGATGTTACGCAGGCGCCTCGGGAATTCGACGTTCCGGTGGTTTATGGGGGCGACTACGGTCCCGACCTGGAACGCGTTGCACAGCATCAGGGGATTGACCTCGAAGAAGTCATCCGCCTCCACACCGAAAAGACCTACACCGTGCGCTGTCTGGGTGCCCCCGCGGGTTCGCCCATGATGGACGGTCCCGCGTTCCCCAGGCCTGTACCCCGCCTCAAGGATCCCCGGCTCAGTGTGCCTGCGGGTGCGGTGGCAGTAGCCGGACGCCAGGCAGTCATCGCGCCGGCAGCCGCTCCCGGAGGGTGGTGCGTGATCGGTCAGACGCCGCTGTCAGTCCTCAATATCCGCCGCGAACCGCTGGTCCCCTACAAGCCGGGCGACATCCTGCGGTTCCGGCAGATCCGCTCCGAAGACTTCCACGAGTTCGTGGGCATGGAACTGGAACCCATGGAATTGGAGCCCCTGCCGTGAGCGGCGAGATCCTGATCCAGCAGCCCGGCAACTCGGTTGTCACGGACCTTGGCAGGTTCCGCGGACCCCGCTTTGGACTTCCAGTCAACGGTGCCTTGGACCAATACTCGGCCCGCGCTGCAAACATTTTGGCCGGAAATCTGGACAACCATCCCCTCCTGGAGATCACGGCCCTCGACTTCCGGATGAAAGCGAACAGCGACGTCCTGATCGCCGTTACAGGTGCTCCGCTCACGCTGACAGTCGGTGGACGCCCCTGCAGCCAGTGGGAACCCGTATCTGTGAGGGCAGGCGAATCCGTGTCCATCCGGGGAATCCACCGTGGGCTCCGTGCCTACCTGGCCATCCACGGCTCCATCGAGGCAGGGACACTGCTTGGCAGCGCAGCCCCGGACACCGTGGTGGGCTTCGGACTTCAGCTTCAGGAAGGAACCACGCTCCTTAGCCGGCGCAGCGTAAGTCCTGTACGCCAGCCGTACTTCGACCTTCCCCTCTTCCGGCTGGGCCTTGAACGCCCAAGCATGGGAACAGACCTTTCGGTCGATGTGACCGACGGCCCGGACGTCGCAGAGTTTGGCGAATCCGGTGAATTGCTCTTCACCTCGGAGTATGTCGTAAGCGGCCGTAGCAACCACATTGGCCTGCGGCTCGGCGGAGAACTTCCGGAAAGAACCTCAAGCGGTGAGGTCCTTTCCCGCGGCGTGCCAGTGGGCGCCGTCGAGGTTCCCTCAAGGGAAGAACTGCTGGTACTGCACCGGGGACGCGGCGTCACCGCCGGGTACCCGGTCCTTGCAGTGGTCACCAGCACCGGACTGGATGTCCTGGCCCAAGCAAGGCCAGGGGACAAGGTCCGTTTTCGGAAAACCACAGTGGCAGAAGCAACTGCCGCCCATAGGCGGTCGCGGGCCCAACTTGAGACCCTCCGCGAATCCGTCAACACCGTCTTCGGACTCCTTGGCATCGGATGCCGTCCCCAGTGGCAGGACCTACCAGTTGCGGCATGCAGCTAAAACCCTGTCGTCATACCAGTAGGCGTTGCTACGCTCATCTCAGTAAGGAAAAGTCATGACCGCAAGCACCAACGCTGCACCAGTGCAGCATGAGCGGCTCACGAGCCGCCAAACCCGCAAGGTTGTCACCGCAGGTTGTGTTGGCATCTTCGTGGAACTGTACGACAACGGCATTTTCGCCTTCATGGCGGGAACGCTGGCTCTCGTCTTCCTGGCCCCGGGCAACCCGGACAACGCCTTGCTCTTCGTGTTCGCCGGATACGCGGTCTCGTTCTTTGTCCGCCCGCTCGGCGCAGTGGTTTGTGGCTACCTCGGAGACCGGATCGGCAGGCAAAAGCTCCTGGTCTTCGTCATCCTCCTGATCAGTGTTGCCACCGCCGGTATCGGTCTGCTGCCCCCTTATGCAGCCATCGGCATCGCGGCTCCGATCCTCCTGGTCCTCATGCGGCTCCTCCAAGGCTTCTCCGTTGGCGGCGAGGCTGCCGGCGCCATGACCTTCCTTGCTGAGCACGCCCCGGAAGGCAAGCGCGGCATCATCACCTCCTACGCGCAGATCGCCTCCTTCGCAGCACTGCTCACGGGTACCTTGGTAGCCTTCTCCATGTCGCCCTGGCTCACCCAAGCAGCTATCGACGGCGGTGGCTTCGGCTCCTTCGCATGGCGTATCCCGTTCCTGGTGGCCATCCCCATGGGCATCATCGGTTGGTACATCCGCAAGGCCATCAGCGACACCCCCAACTTCGAGAAGCTGAAGGAAGAGGGCGGTCTCTCCAAGAACCCGCTCAAGGAAGCCTTCCAGTCCAAGGAACACCGCCGCGCCATGCTCCTGGCTCTCTTCATCCCGCTGATGAATGGCTCCGGCTACTACGTCCTCTTCTCCTACATGCCCACGTTCCTTAAGGGCAAGCAGCTGAACTTCACCATCGGCGAAGCCCTCCTGGTCACTGCCTGCAGCCTGGTTGTCATCTGCATCGCCATCCCGTTCATGGGCGCCCTGTCCGACCGCGTTGGCCGGAAGAAGGTCATTGCCGGTTCCGCGATCGCCATGGCAGTCCTAGGCATCCCGTCCTACGCCCTCATCGCCACCGGCGAAATGGGCCTGGCCATCCTCGGCGCCTGCATCATGGCAATCGTCTTCGCCGGCCACACCGCAGTGATCCACATCCTGATCGTCGAGCTGTTCCCCACCCGCGTCCGCTACTCCGCATACGGCCTCGGCTACAACATCTCCTCGGCCCTGTTCGGCGGCACCGCCCCGCTGCTCATGACCTGGCTGATCGGCAGCACCGGCAACATTTACATGCCCGCGTTCTACGCAGTGGTCACCGCCCTCGGCACACTGATCGCTGTCAGCACGGTCAAGGACCGGGCGCACGAACCACTGCGCGACGCCTAACCCCCACCCACCGCGGCATACCTGCGGCCAGTGCGCCGGGCTTCCAGGTCCGGCGCACTGAGCCCCACCGATCCCCACCTTTTGGAGGACCCAATGACTTTTTCCGATTACACCACCGCCCTCGTCACCGGAGCATCAACCGGCATGGGTGCAGCCATCGCCGAGCGCCTCTCCAAGCGCGGACTGACGGTTCACGCCGTTGCCCGCAACGAGGAACGCCTCGCCGAGTTGGCCGACCGCACCGGAGCCGTCCCGCACGTAGTGGACCTGACGGACACGGCCGCGCTGGCCGCCGTCGTAAATGACCTCCAGGTGGACGTTCTGGTGAACTGCGCCGGCGTTTCCCGCCCGGGCAACATCCTGGATTCCTCCGAAGCCGACATCGACGAACTGGTGGACGTAAACCTTCGCGGCCTGCTGCAGCTCACGCGCCTGGTGCTGCCAGGCATGGTGGAACGCGACCTCGGCCACGTCATCAACATCAGCTCGATCGCCGGCACCTACAACTTCTACGGCCACACGGTTTACCACGCCACCAAGGCCGCCGTGCACCAGATCTCCCGCCAGCTCCGCAACGACACCGTGGGCAAGCGCATCCGCGTCACCGAGATCTGCCCGGGCCGTGTGGAAACCGAGATCTTCGGCCGCAACATGGGCGGCACGCCCGAGGCCATGCAAGAGGCCTGGCAGACCTACTACGAGGGCTACGAGTCGCTGACCACGGATGACATCGTCAACGCCTTGGACTACGCCATCGAAACGCCGCGGCACGTGAATGTGGGCATGCTCGAACTTATGCCGACGTTCCAGGTGCCCGGTGGGCTGACGTTCGACCGGCGCTAACGGCTTCAGTTCAGGCGCCCCAAAAGTTCCGGTGACACACACTCCCGTCACCGGATATATAGGCTGGCGGCCGCGTTGATCGCGGCCGCCAGCACCCGTATAAGTGCTGTTTACTACTCGAAAGCCACAGCCGATGAGAAGGGCACTGTGCCTCGCCGACCGGAAAGACTGGGATGCCGAGGACTTTGATAACCACGACGAATACTGGCAGGAGCCACGGCGGCAGCAGTTGGTCTGCCTGGCATGTGGGGGCAAGGCAATGTTTCGCTCGGCAGGGGCCGGCCGGAAGGCGACATTCAGTGCGCGGCACACCCCCGACTGCCGCCTGAATTCCCGCACATGGACTGTGTTCCGGTACCTGCAGTGATAAAGCGCCCGACGCCGGGTGGTTCAGTCTTCGTCGAGCGTTTCGGTTAGGTGGTGCGTGGGGATGCGGTCGCGGTCATACGTGATCTCCGTGTAGCCGTGCGGTTGCGGGCGGCCATCGGGCCCGAGGTTCACGAAGACGATTTCCTCGATGGTCAGGATCGCCTCCCGTGTGATCATATTGCGGACCTCGGCGCGCATGGTCAGGGACGTGCGACCGAAGCGCTTCGCGGTAAGCCCCATCTCCACCAAGTCGCCCTGGACTGCGGAGCTCACAAAGTTGATCTCGGAAATGTACTTGGTCACGGCGCGGCCGTTGCCCAATTGGAGGATGGCGTAGATCGCGGCCTCTTCATCGATCCACTTCAGCAGGCTTCCACCAAAGAGTGTGCCGTTGGCGTTAAGGTCCTCGGGCCGCACCCATTTACGGGTGCGAAAGGTGATGTCTGCTTTTTCCATAATCCGAGATTATCGAACTGGGGCAACCTTCGCTTGATGTTGCGGCGCCGCGCCAGACCAGTCCCCTCCGCTAGGCCATTGCCGTGTGCGAAGCACTGTGTGAATCGAGCCGCTTGGAGTAGCAATACGATTCGTTGATACCTATGTACGGGCCGAAGTTCGGCACAGGAGCAAAACCGGCACTTTCGTAGAAGCTCCGGCCATCTGACTGTGCCGATCCGGCCTCCGCTGCAATCACAGTGAACCCGTGGGAATGAGCCTGGGCCTCGAGCGCTGCCAGGATGGAGCTCGCCACTCCCGATCCCCGGGCATAGGGGACCACGTACAGCCTTTTGATTTCGGCCGTGTTCTCATCCAGCATGCGGAGCCCGCCACATCCCAGCGGCTGTCCTGAGCATTTCTCGTAAGCCACCACGAAGACCGCCGTGTCGGCTTCCGACGGTGGAGGGCCGGGCTCATGGTCCGTGCTTCCGAAGCGTGAATCCAGTTCTGCCTGCTGTGCGGCGCGGAGGTCTGCGCCCACGGGGTTGGCCCACGTGACCTGCCGAATGTTGAGCCGTGGGTTCGTCTGCATTTGTGCCTCAATTCGCCGGGTTTCGTCGGAGGTGTCTATGCGTCTTAAGCCTAGGGAGCTGTGGTTACCGTGGTGTTTCCTGCGCGTAAGCGTCGGGAGAATTGCGGGCCCGGCCTCGCGACGTGCCGAAGCAGGCTCGCGGGGATCAGGGTTGGAGTGCCTCGCCCGTGGGGTCCTCGGCGGTTCGGTCTGCCAACGCCATGCCTCCGACAGGGATCTGGTCCCAGTGCAGCACCCGCCATCCGCCTTCGGGGTCCCCTTCCAGTGCCACGATCCCGGTGTTCGGGAGTTGATGCGTTTCGGCGAACACGGTATCGATGTCCGTTGCCCTGCGCCCGGCCCAGCAGCGGATCGCGGCACCATGGCTGACGATTGCCGCCGTCGAATGACCCGCTGCTGCGACTTTGTCAACGGAAGCATCGAACCTGGCGAAGAAGTCGTGCCCGCTGAACGCTCCCGGCATGCGCACATCCAAGTCTCCGTCTGTCCAAGCGAAGACCGTGCCCATGTAGCGGCGGTGGGATTCGTGGTCAGTTTTCTTCTCCAGTGCACCGGCCTCGATCTCATGGACACCCTCAAGGATTGTCGGCTCCAATCCTGTGGCCCGCGCCAGAGGAGCTACGGTCCGATGGGTGCGCAGCAGGGTTGAGGTGTACAGGGCTTCGATTGCCTCGTCGGCCAACGCCTCCGGAAGGGCGGCCGCCTGGCGTTCACCGAGTTCAGTCAGTCCGGGGCCCGGGAACGCGGTGTCCAACTGGCCAGCCACATTGCCGGGCGTCTGTCCGTGCCTAATCAACAGGAGCTTCATGAGTGCTCCGCTCCTAACGTCGTAACCGTTTCGGTCTTACTGGCCTGCCGCGCTCCTGCCCGGTTACTCCCAGCCAACCAGCCGACTCAGCACCGGAACAGCCCGGTACACCGTGTCTCACGGGCCCCGTTGACCTGCTGGTAACAGCAACCGGGAAGGAACGCGCTTCTGTTCACCAGCCTAAACGCCGACTGCGGATTAACGCCGACGGCGGACCGGGGCACCCAGCCCTGGCCCGCCGTCGTTGAGCGTTCAGTAGTACTGCAGGTGATCCCTACTGCAGGTGGTCCACCAGTTTGTCCGCGATACCCGTGTACTTGCCCGGGGTCAGTGCGAGCAGGCGGGCTTCGGCGTCTGCGGAGAGGCCAAGGCCCTGTACGAATTCCTGCATGCGGGCGCCGTCCACGCGCTGGCCGCGGGTGAGGTCCTTGAGTCGCTCGTAGGGGTTTTCCATGCCTTCGACACCGGCAATTGCCTCGGCACGCATGACCATCTGTATGGCTTCGCCAAGGACTTCCCAGTTGGTGTTGAGGTCGCCCGCGAGGACTTCCTCCGCGACGTCGAGGGCTTTCAATCCCTTGGCTACGTTGGAGATAGCGAGCAGCGAGTGGCCGAAGGCGACCCCGATGTTTCGCTGGGAGGAGGAGTCCGTGAGGTCGCGCTGCCAGCGGGAGGTGACCAAGGTGGCACCCAGCGTGTCCAGGAGGCCGTTGGAGATCTCCAGGTTGGCTTCGGCGTTCTCGAAGCGGATCGGGTTGACCTTGTGCGGCATGGTGGAGGAACCCGTGGCCCCGGCAACCGGAATCTGGCGGAAGTAACCGATGGAGATGTAGCTCCAGATGTCAGTGCAGACGTTGTGCAGGATGCGGTTGAAGCGTGCGATGTCCGCGTACAGCTCGGCCTGCCAGTCGTGGCTCTCGATCTGCGTGGTGAGCGGGTTCCACGTGAGACCCAGGCCTTCCACGAAGGTCTTGGCGACTGCTTCCCAGTCGGCACTCGGGACTGAAGCCACGTGGGCTGCGTACGTTCCGGTGGCACCGTTGATCTTGCCGAGGTATTCAGTCTTGGCGATGCGCGCCAACTGGCGGTTCAAGCGGTGCGCGATAACAGCTAGTTCCTTGCCCAGTGTGGTGGGCGTAGCGGGCTGGCCGTGCGTACGGGACAGCATGGGCACGGAGCGGTTTGCTGCGGCCATGGCTTCGATCTGCTTCACGAGGGCGGCGGCGTTGGGCAGCCACACATCTTCCACTGCGCCCTTGATACCCACGGCGTAGGAGAGGTTGTTGATGTCCTCGGACGTGCAACCGAAGTGGACCAGAGCCGTGAGGTTCTCAATGCCGATGGCAGGCAGCCGGCGGCCGATGTAGTACTCAACAGCTTTGACGTCGTGGACGGTGACGGCTTCGATTTCGGCGAGTTCGCTAACGGACGCGGCATCGAATTCGGTAACGATGGCGCGCAGCTGGGCCACCTGTTCGTCGGACAGCGGGCCCGCTCCTGGCAAAACGGACTGGCTGGTCAGGTGGATGAGCCACTCAACTTCAACGTGAACGCGATCGCGGTTAAGTGCGGCCTCGGACAGGTAGTCCACGAGGGGCGCGACGGCGGCACGGTAGCGGCCGTCAAGGGGGCCAAGGGCGAGGGGTTCGGAAGCGAGGGACACGCGGAGGGATTCAGCCATGAGGTCTATTCTTTCATGTTCCGCGCGGGCCCATGGAGTCGATGACGAGGCTATGTGGACGGGCTAACGGGTTATCCACATAGCCGACGGCCGCGCTTCCTTTGGGTTCTTCTGCTCCGTAGCGTCTAGCCTACCCATCAGCAGAACAACCAATGGAGAACACAGACAATGAGCGTCGGCTTGATGCCTGCACCCAACCCGCCCACTTTTGATCCACTGGAGTGTGCTTCCCGAAGCCACGAAGTCCAGAGGCTGGCGTGGCGAATGCAATCGTGCGTGGACCAAGTGGACGCTATCCTTGCGTCCCTACGGAGAGCGCAGGTGGAGGATTGGCTTTCTCCCGCAGGGCGCGCCTACCGGACAACCCTTGCCCTGCACGCTTCAGCGCTGATGCGTGCGCGTGAGGTCGTGGAAGCCGCCGTTGCTTTGGTGCTCCGTCACTCCCAGAACGTCTCCGTTTCGGGCGAGAGAGGTCCATGATGGCTGATTCAGCTCCAGTGGGAGCCGGGGCAGCACCTCTGCCGCTGCCCCCGGCTCAGGACGGATCCCTATCCATCCGGGGCGGCGTGGGAGGGATCTCCTTTCAGCTCGAAGAACTGCTTCGAGGTGCCGGTCAGCTTGATGATTTGGTCCGGCAACTTCTTGGCATAGAGGAAGAGACCCGTCGCATTCAGGACGCCTTGGAGCCGTTCCTCTACGACTCCTATGACACAGGCTGCAGCGCCCTCAACGCTGTTGCCGAGGGTCGGAAGGAAGTGGGCCGGGTTCGCCAGGAATTGGTGGGGGTCAGCTCCGGCGTGCGAGCCAGCCACAGAGATTATGTGGAAGCCGAGGCCAGGAATTCCAGACCGCACGCATTGGGCCTCGATCAATATGTGCTCTCCGGCGCACATGGCATTTTCGCGCTGGGGCGGGACCTTACGGAGGAGAACTACAACCGCAGCATCCCCGACGGCTATGGGGTGGGAGACGTGGTGCACCACCTTCTTGATTCGCCACCAGTGGCCGTCTATCAGCCCCGCCCGGTGAGCATCGAAAAGATGGATGAAAGCGCCGAGGATTTGCAGCCGACTATGGCAGAAAGTCTCCGGCGCCTCGAGAAGCTTCACTCCCTTAACGACGGCGAGATTGAGGTCATTGGCTTTGAAACCAACGGCTCCGCTTCATGGATGGTGCTCATCCCGGGAACCCAGCTTGATTCACCCGGTACCAATCCCTTAGACGTCCAAGGAATTGGCGAGGCTGTGGGCTACGACTCCGAAGAAGTTGTGCCGGCCGTTGGCCAAGCACTCCGTGAGGCGGGTGCCGAAGCGGGTGACCAAGTGGTGGCTGTGGGACACAGCCAAGGCGGTATTCACGCCATGAACCTGAGCCGGAACAAAGCTTTTCTCAGTGAATTCGACCTCAAGTATGTGCTGACAGCGGGAGCCCCTGTTGGAAACATCACTCCTGAGCCCGGCATCAGCTCACTCCATCTGGAACACGTTCAGGACTGGGTCCCTGGCACGGACGGCCGGATGAACGCGGATACAAAAGACAGGGTGACCGTCACGCTGACCGATGAAGTCAAAACTCCAGAAGGGGAAGACCCCGGTATCGGGCCAGGACACGGTCAGGAGAACTATGCGAGAGGAGCCGAGCTGGTCGTTGCGAGCCGCGATCCATCTCTGGCGGCTTCGACAATGGCATTTACAGGAATAGTAGGTGCTGGCGGCGCGGCCAAAGTGACCAGGTTCAAACTGAAGCGTGATCCGTTGCCGGACCGTCGGGAAACGCTTCGGATTCCAAATCTTCCGGAGTCCAGGTCGTCGGCCGGCGCAAGGTGACTGCTACCGCTTGCGGGCACCTGGAATCAGGCCCGCCACCATGGAAATGATGCTGATGATGATCGAGGCCAGGATTGCTGTCCAGAAGAAGGAATCAATAGTGAGGTGCACAGGTGTGAACGTGCTCAGCCATGCAGTCAGGTACAGCATGGCTGCGTTGATCACTATGGTGAACAGGCCAAGCGTCAGGATGGTCACAGGAAGGGACAACAGCCTAACCAAGGGGCGGACGAAGGCATTGACCACTCCGAAGATCAGGCCGATGAACAGGTACGCCAGAATAATGCCGGCGGTGTCCGCGCCCTGGGTGAGTCCGGCGTTGGCTGCGGCTGACTGGGTGGCGCTTGTGGAAATATCCATGCCGTGCAGCAGCCAGGTTGCAACCCACAGGGCAAGCCCGTTGATAAGGACACGAATGATGAATGAACCCATGGGCCCATGCTTTCACACACGCCTGTTAAAGAGCTCGGTGTCAGCCGCGGATGGGCAAGTAGGCTTGAAACCATGACTACTACTGACAACGTACCGGAGGGCGTCATCCCCCGTCCGGTCGTGGACAGGCTCCCCAAATATGCGGCCGGTAAACCCCCGGCCGCGATTGAGGGCCTCACAAGCTACAAATTGTCGTCCAACGAAAACCCCTTGCCTCCGATTCCCGCAGTGTTGCAGGCAATCGCAGACCAGTCCGACATCAATCGGTACCCGGACCCATTGGCTACAAAACTTCGCAACGCGTTGGCTGGCTTCCTGGATGTTCCTGCTGACGATGTCGTCACCGGAGCCGGGAGCCTTGGGGCGCTGAACCAGATCCTGGCGACGTTCGCCGGGCAGAATGATGACGGCAAGCAGGACGAGGTGATCTACGCCTGGCGTTCCTTCGAGGCGTACCCCATCTGCGTGGGACTCGCTGGGGCAGCCAGTGTGCAAATCCCTTTGCTGCACGATGGGCGTCACGATCTCGAAACTATGGCTGCTGCAGTCACCGTGCGCACCAAGGTGATCCTCCTGTGCACGCCGAACAACCCCACCGGACCGATCCTCACGGCCGAGGAAACGGAACGCTTCATCCAAGCAGTGCCGCCCAACGTAGTGGTGGTCATCGATGAGGCGTACCAGGAGTTCGTTCGGGACGCCGACGCTGTGGATGGCATCAAGCTCTACCGCAAATACCCCAACGTGGTAGTGCTGAGGACCTTCTCCAAAGCGCACGGCCTGGCTGGTCTGCGCGTTGGCTACAGTGTCTCCGGTCCCTTGCTGACCCGGCACCTCCGCGTGACGGCCACTCCCTTTGCCGTTTCCCAAATTGCGGAACGTGCTGCGGTCACCTCCATCGAGAATTTCGATCAGGTTGTGGAAAGGGTACAAAGCCTGGTGGATGAACGGGACCGCGTGACGGCCGGCCTGAGAGCGTTGGGCTGGTTTGTTCCGGAGGCTCAAGGCAACTTCGTTTGGTTGAATCTCGGGGAGCACAGCGCGGAGTTTGCTGCCTTGGCGGCAGAACAGGCCTTGTCAGTCCGTGCCTTTGGAAACGAGGGTGTCCGGGTAAGTATCGGCGAGGTGGAAGCCAGCACCCGGTTCCTGGATCTCTGTGCAGGTTATACAAAGGCTCCGCAAGGTTCCTAGCGGTTAACAAATGCGCCAACGCAACTTACTGCCGATAAAGTAAGGGACGAAAGCCAAAATATATGCCTGTTCCGGAATGCATTCCGGAACAGGCATATATCCCAGCGACAGACATTGCCCGGCGCCCCGCCACGGCAAGCAAGGAGACGGAATGGGCTCGACACAACTGCCCCCCGGGACGGAAGAAACTCTCGCGGCAACCACCGCGGCAGCAGCCGCGCCAGGCGAACCAGTAGAAATGGTGCAGTTGCTCGGACCTGACGGGACACTGGGTTCCGATCCTGTCTTCTCGGACTACGCCAAGCGGATTGATCCGGAGAAGCTCCGTGTTTTCTACACCGACATGGCCAGGATCCGGCGCTTTGACCAAGAAGCCACGGCACTGCAACGCCAAGGCGAGCTTGCCTTGTGGGTGCCACTGACCGGGCAGGAGGCCGCGCAGATCGGTTCGGCCCACGCCAGCCAGTCCCAGGACTACATTTTCCCCACCTACCGCGAACACGGCGTCGCTCTGGTCCGCAACGTGGACCTTGCCGAGCTGCTCAAGCAGTTCCGTGGTGTCTCCAACGGTGGCTGGGACCCGCGGGAGAACAACTTCCACCTTTACACCTTGGTACTCGCAGCCCAGACTCTCCATGCCGTTGGCTATGCCATGGGTATCCAGAGGGACCAGAAGCTCGCCGCCGCTGATTCCACAGACCCCAAGGCCGCGGTGATCGCGTACTTCGGCGACGGTGCCAGCTCCGAAGGTGACGTCCATGAGTCCATGGTCTTCGCTGCGTCGTACAACGCTCCGGTTGTGTTCTTCTGCCAGAACAACCACTGGGCCATTTCGGTGCCCACCGAGGTCCAGACCAAGGTTCCGTTGGCCAACCGTGCCAAGGGCTACGGTTTCCCGGGTATCCGGGTGGACGGCAATGATGCCATAGCAGTCCACGCCGTTACGGAGTGGGCACTCGAACACGCCCGCGAGGGCCGGGGCCCTGTGCTCATTGAGGCCTACACCTACCGGGTAGGTGCACACACCACTGCCGATGACCCCACGAAGTACCGGGAATCCGCGGAAGAAGCTGCCTGGCGCGAAAAGGATCCGCTGGACCGCTTGGAGAAGTACCTGCGTACCGAAGGCCTGGCGGACGAGGCGTTCTTCGACCAAGTGAAGGCCGACGGCGATGAACTCGCCAAGTACGTCCGCAGCACAACACATGGCCTCGAGGTCCCGGATATCCGCGACGCTTTCGCCAGTGTGTACGCAGAACAACACCCGCTGATTGCGGAAGAACTTGCGTGGTTCGAGGAATACTCGGCCGGCTTCGAAAGCGACCAGGAGGCAGCTAACTGATGGCAACAATGACCATTGCGAAGGCCATCAATGAGGGTCTCCGGGCATCACTGACGAACAACCCCAAGTCCTTGCTGATGGGCGAGGACATCGGACACCTGGGCGGTGTTTACCGTGTCACCGATGGCTTGATCAAAGAGTTCGGCGACGATCGCGTCGTCGACACCCCGTTGGCTGAATCGGGCATCGTCGGCACAGCCATTGGCTTGGCGCTGCGCGGATACTCGCCGGTGTGCGAGATCCAATTCGACGGCTTCGTTTACCCGGCCTTCAACCAGATCACCACCCAACTGGCCAAGATCCATGCCCGCAGCCTCGGCAAGTTGACCGTTCCGGTGGTCATCCGCATTCCGTACGGCGGCGGCATCGGCTCTATCGAGCATCACTCCGAGTCACCTGAAGCGCTGTTCGCCCACACTGCGGGTCTGCGCATCATTTCGCCGTCCAACGCTCATGACGCCTATTGGATGATCCAAAAGGCCATCGAGTGCCAGGACCCCGTCATCTTCTTCGAACCCAAGCGCCGATACTGGCTCAAGGGTGAAGTGGACGTGGATAATGCCGGTCTCTCCGAGGATCCCTTCAAAGCGCACGTTGTTCGTGAAGGTACGGATGCAACCATCGTGGCCTACGGCCCGCTGGTGCCGGTCGCACTGGCGGCCGCCAACGCCGCCACGGAGGACGGACGGAGCATTGAAGTCATCGATCTCCGTTCCATCTCACCTTTGGACTTCGACACCGTGGAAGCATCGGTCAAGAAGACAGGCCGCCTGATCGTGGCCCACGAGGCCCCCACTTTCGGCGGCATCGGCGGCGAGATCGCTGCACGCATCAGTGAACGGGCGTTCCTGCACTTGGAGGCTCCTGTCATTCGAGTTGGCGGCTTCCACATGCCATACCCCGTTGCCAAGGTGGAAGAGGACTACTTGCCGGACATCGACAAGATCCTTGAGGCGCTCGACCGCTCCTTGTCCTACTAGAACTGCCGGTTCCACCAGGACCGCCTGTTCACCGCCGTCCTACTAACCGCCCTGATCCAGCCCGGCTTCGCTGCCGGGTAACCGGAAATCGAGGACCACTGTGACTGTAAAGAAATTCAACCTGCCGGACGTTGGCGAAGGCCTGACCGAGGCCGAGGTAGTGGCTTGGAAGGTCAAGCCGGGGGACGTCGTTGCCATCAACGATGTCCTGTGCGAGATCGAGACCGCCAAGTCCCTCGTTGAGCTGCCCTCGCCTTTCGCAGGCACTGTCACTGAGCTGCTGGTGGAGGAAGGCATCACAGTGGAGGTCGGCACGGCGATCATCGCTGTTTCGGAAGGACAGGATGGGGATGCCGCACCCGTGACGCCGGTTGCCCCGGAGGCACCCGCCGTCGAGATGCCCCTCTACGGAAAGTTGCTGGTCGACGACGAAGGCGACGACAACCGTCCGGCAGGCGGCCCGTTGGTCGGTTCCGGGCCCAAGGCTGACGCCGTCAAACGCCGTGCGCGCAAACGCCCGGCTGGGCCGGTGGTTGAGGCAGCTACGGTCGCGGAGAACGCAGAAGGTACTGTCCAGGACCACCAAGCCGCACTGGAAGCCAAGGCAGCAGAAACTCCTGCTGCACACCGCACGACGGCGGCAGCCGCCGGCGTCGCGCCCGTCACCCAGACGCCCGTCACCCAGACGCCTGCCGCTCAAGCGCAACCCGTCACAGCCGAAGCGCCGCAGGCTGCTGCCTCCCGCGGTGCCGCTATCAGCGGAACCATCAGTGGTCTGGTCAACAAGGTCCTTGCAAAACCTCCTGTGCGCAAATTCGCCCGCGATCTGGGAATCGACCTCGCTGATGTGGTGGCTACCGGCCAACGCGGTGAAGTGACCCGCGAGGACCTGGTGAGCTATCAGGCCCAACGTGATGCTGAGCATGACCAAGCGGACAGCTTCTGGGGGGCGTCCAAGAAGCCGCAGGATCAGCGCGTGGAGCGGATGCCGGTCAAGGGCGTGCGCAAGGCCACCGCCAAGGCCATGGTGGATTCAGCTTTCTCGGCTCCGCACGTCAGCATTTTCGTGGATGTGGATGCCAGCAGGACCATGGAGTTCGTCAAGCGGCTGAAGGTCTCACGCGACTTCGAAGGCATCAAGGTTTCGCCCCTGCTCATCTTGGCCAAAGCAGTGATTTGGGCCGCCGCACGCAACCCCAGCGTCAACGCGACGTGGGTGGACAACGCCGATGGTAAAGGCGGCGCGGAGATCCATGTGAAGCATTACATGAACCTGGGAATTGCCGCTGCAACTCCTCGCGGCCTCATGGTCCCCAACATCAAGGATGCCCAGGATCTGTCCCTGAAGGAATTGGCCTTGGCCCTCAATGAGCTGGCAACCAAGGCCAGGGCAGGGAAGACACAGCCGGCTGAGATGCAGGGTGGAAGCCTGACTGTCACCAACATCGGCGCACTCGGTATTGATACAGGAACGCCCATTATCAACCCGGGCGAAGTAGCCATCATTGCGTTCGGAACCATTAAGCAGAAGCCTTGGGTCTTGGACGGCGAGGTCATCCCGCGCTGGATCACTACTCTTGGCGGTTCCTTCGACCACCGCGTGGTGGACGGTGATTTGTCCGCGCGCTTCATGGCGGACGTGGCCTCCATTCTCGAAGAACCGGCTCTCCTGCTTGACTGACGAGAATGCCCGGTCCGGCCCAGGCAGCGGGACAGCAAGAGGCACCGGAACAGCGACCGGGTGCGGAACTGCAACAGAGGAAACAGGCCAAACAGGCCATGTGCCCCCTCAACTGGTGACAGGGCCGTGGCGCAGGGTTGCCCGAGTGCTGACGGAAGTTTTCCAGCCACCCGTTGTTGTGTTGGCCCTTCTGCTGATCAGCCCTGCGACGGAACCCGGGTTCCCGGGCACCCTATGGTTCGGGCTGCTCGCGGCGATGTTCGTCTGCGTACTTCCGCTGGCGTATGTCCTGGTGATGGTGAAGCTGGGAAGGATCACGGACCACCATGTCAGTGACCGCCGTCAGCGGCCCGCGCTGCTTCTGATGACGCTGGTGTCAGTGCTGGTTGGTTTGCTCGTGCTGCACTTGCTCAGTGGTCCAGTGGGTGTCACGGTGATGATCATCGCGCTCATAGGCGGGATCGGGGTACTGGCGGTTGTCAGCGCGTTCTGGAAAATGAGCGGACATGCCTCGGCGCTTTCGGCTGCAGTGGTCATAGCCATCCTCATGTTCGGGCCGGCTTGGCTCCCTCTGCTACTTCTCGTGCCGGCTGTTGGCTGGTCGCGGCTGGTCCTGCGGGCCCATACCTTGGCCCAGGTCATTGCAGGCTCGTTGTTTGGAGGCGTTGTGATCGCAGGCCTGTGGTGGCTGCTGCGGGAGTGGATGCTCTAGCTGCCGTCCGATCAAGCTTGGAGGGCCACAGCTCTGCCACCCCGCACCACCCTCAGTGGAGCGGATCGGTCAACTACCAGCTCCGGGATGGAGTTCGCAGCGAATTCGAGCCGGTCAACGGATTCCGGGCCGGAGAAGTTCTTCACCTCGGCTGATCCAATGAGCTCTGCACCAGCTGATGTGGCAAGCCGGAAGCAGCGCTCCAACTCCGCATCGGTGGAGGCTCCTGTGCGGTAACCCAGCAGGTGCGCGCGATCCATCATGCTGCCGGTGCCGAACGGAGACCAGGCATCGCGGACTCCGTCTGAGCCGAGGGCAACCTTGACCCCATGTTTTTCAAAAAGGTCTAGATCCGGTACGGGATCGGCTCCAAGGGCGCAGGTAGCCATCCAGATTCCTGCCTCGGCCATGGCGTCCAACGTAGAGCCAAGATCGGGATGTGAGGCATCGCAGAGAGCAAAACCGTGCCCGATAGTGACTCTCCCTTGCATGCCTTCGGCCACGGTGCGTTCAGCGATGACACTCAGCTGCGCCAAGCCGTCCGCGCCGACGTCGTGCAGGTGGATGTCCACGTCCCTGCCGTGCTTGTTGGCCAGCGCATAGACGGCATCCAGATGTCCATGCAGGTCGCCGTCCACCGACTCCGGATCGATCCCACCCACGAGGTCTGCCCCTTCCGCCAGGGAAGCCTCCATGAGGTCAAGTGTGCCGGGGTTGCTCAGCAGGCCGAACTGCGGGAATGCGACCACCTGGACCTGCAGGAACGGAGCCAAACGCTCAGCGGCTGCACGAACACCGTGCATGTTCCTGAGGCCTATCTGCGGTCCCACATCCACGTGCGCCCGCATGGCCATGGTCCCGTTGAGGACGGCATGGCTCATCAAGGCATAAGCTCGGTCCTCGACGCTGTCCTGAAACGCGAGCTGTGCCCGGAGATCGTTCCCTATGAGGTCCGTCAGTGTTTGCGCTGGTACGCGGGACATCCAGCCGGAGCCCCAGGTGGTTTTGTCCGGGTGGATGTGCACGTCGACGAAACCAGGCGTGATCATGAGACCCCGTCCATAGGGAGGCTCGCCCCTACTGCTGATTTTTAACTCTGGTGCAGTCATCGGAGTCCTTTCGCTGTACTCATTATAGGTATACCAAACATTCAGCCCCCAGAGAAGTTTCCACCACGGGCCCTGCAATCTAGCCAAGCATGATCGCGGGGAGTCGTCATTCAAGAACTTTTGGGATACCAAAGCTATACATGGACCATGCGGCGACTTACTCTAATGAACAACATTCATTTATGTGACCCGCATCGCATCGAGGAGAACCCATGACCATCACTGGAAGAAGCACAATGGATGGCCCGGCAGCGGTCCCTACGCTCAGACGCGTTCTGGGCCTACCGTCGCTCATCGCGTTTGGCCTGACCTCCATGGGCATCCTGTCCGTGGTGGCGGTCTACGGTGCGGGGACCGAGATCAGCGACGGGCACCTACCGGCCGCTTACGTCGCTGCGCTGGTGGCGATGCTGTTCACCGCGCATAGTTATGGCCAGATGGCCAGGCACGTCCCCGTAACCGGTGGAGCTTACGCCTACGCCTCCCGTGCGTTCGGAAGCCCAGTGGGGTTCCTGGTGGGTTGGGCCATGATGCTGGACTATTTGTTCCTGCCGATGGTGAACTTCCTGCTCTTCGGCCTGTATCTCAATAGCCTGGTGCCCGTCATAGCGCCGCAGCTCGCCGTCCTGCTTTGCCTTTTGGTGGTGGGGCTCTTCAGCGTGATCGGCGTTGCATGGATCAAGAAGATGAACATCGTGGTGGTGGCGGCCTCGGTTCTGGTGATTCTGGTGTTCCTTGTCCTGGCTGTGGTTAACGCCCCGGACCTGTCCTTCGACAATCTTGCCCGGCCTCTGACCCTGGGGGAGGGTGGGATTGCGCCGGTGATGGCGGCCGCGGCCATTGTGGCCTTCGCCTTCCTGGGATTCGATGGCGTGTCCACCCTTTCCGAAGAGACACGCAATCCGCAGCGCGATGTGCCGCGGGGCATCATCCTGTCCACGCTGTTTGCTGGCCTGGGATACACCCTGTTTTCCGTGGCCGGTAGTCTCATCGCTCCCGAGTGGAGGTCAATCGAGAACCTCGATGCTGCGGGGACCGAACTCATGCAGCGCGCCGGAGGCGATGTGCTCATGGTGGTATTCGTGATCGTGAACCTTGGCGGGTTGGTCCTTTGCGGTACTGCTGCCCAGATGAGCGTCAGCCGCGTCATCTACGCCATGGGCAGGGACGGGATCCTGCCCGGGGCCTTGGCAAGGCTGCACCCACGGTTCCGAACCCCATACTTCGCGGCAACGCTTGTCTCCGCGGTGTCCTTGATCGCCCTTGTCATCACGCTGGAACAGGCGGTGTACATGATCAACTTCGGAGCTCTGGTGGCCTTCGCCGTGGTGAACCTGGCAACCATCAAGGTGGTCTTTTTTGACCTGCGGAAGCGGGGAACAGCGGGGACCATGCGCAACTTGGTCATGCCGGTGCTGGGTTTTGCCTTCATCGCCTGGCTTTGGACTTCGCTGGCCTGGTTCACGTACCTGCTGGGCGCCGCGTGGCTTGCAGTAGGAGCTGTTATTTTCCTGGTGCGCAGGCGGAAGTCGGGAGGGCAGGTAGCTCTCACGTTCGACGACGGCTTGGTCGCCGATGAGGATGCGCTCCCCGCGGGGCCTAAACCGTAGGAACGGGAAGGCGCTAGAAGGCCGGGTAGCTGACCAGCAGTGCCTGAAGTTCCGTCGTGGACATATTGTTTGCCATCTCGACACTGATGCCCATCGCGATGGCGGCAACGGTGACCATGGCAACGCAGGCCAAGGAGAGGAAGCGCCAATCCTTGCGGAAAACGCTGCTGATGGTCTCCGGCATATCAAGGCCGGGAGTGATCATGTTGGGGGCGCTGTCCCAGGAGCCGTCGTCGAGGATGGCGATGATGCGATCGTTGGTTCGGTCGTAGCGCATGGTGCTGATGTGGTTGCCGTGGCGGGCAAGCAGGATGTCGTGTCCCACGCGCTGGCGCGGCTGCAAAGTAAGCAAGAAGATGATCCCCTGAAGTCAGTAAATGGAGGTGGCACGCGCCATTGGGGGCATCTCGATTTTATAACGATGACTTCCGGGGTTTGGCTCAAATTACGCCAATCGCCGGGTGAGGCTCCCCACCCGGCGACGTGATTCAGCTCGCGTTACGGCTGGTCGGTCTTGGCGATGTACACGTCGCAGGGTGCGGTGTGTGCAACGGTGTTGGCTACGCTCCCGAGGACGCGACCCAGGCCCTGCATCCGACGGTTCCCCACCACGATCAGGCGGGCATCCTGTACTTCAGCTTCCTTGACCAAAGCTTCACCCGGTTTGCCGCGGGCCGCGGAGTAGGTGATCTCGAGGCGGTCATCTGCCAGGCGCTCGGCTACGGCACGGGCCACAGCCTCAGCTTCGGCGGCGTCGGAGACAATCCACTTATCGGTGCCGATCTCAACAACCTCTGTTCGGTTGCTGTCGAAAGCGCTGACCACTCGAAGGCTGGCGCCGAGGCCGATTGCCAACTGCTGGGCAGTCTGCGCCGCCCTCATCGCCGTTTCGCTGCCGTCTACTCCGACGATCACAACTCCGGTCATTGTGGTGCTCCTTCATTGGTAGCTTCAATGGCATCCGCCAGGACAGGGGCCAATCGGCGGACACCTTCCGCTATCGTATCCGGCGGTACCGCGCTGAAGGCGAGTCGCAGCTTGTTGGAGGGGCCGTCGGCAGGGGAGAAGGCTGCCCCTGGGATGAAGACGACGCCGGCATCGATGGCTTTCCCGAGCAGGGGATAGGTGTCCACGCCTTCAGGCAGCGTGACCCAAACAAAGAAGCCACCGTCCGGGCGTGTCCAGGTGAGCCCCGCAGGCATGTGCTCCTCCAGTGCGGAAAGGAGTGCTTTGCAGCGTTCCGCGTAGAGGGCCCGGTAGGTGTCGATCTGCCCTTCCCAGTCGTAGTCGCGCAGGTATGCCGAGACGAGCATTTGGTTCAGCGGCGGCGGGCAGAGGGTGACGGCCTCGGAGGCCAAGTAGAAACGACGCTGCAGGTGGGCGGGAACCAGGGCCCAGCCAATGCGCAGTCCGGGGGCAAAAATTTTGGAGAATGAGCCAAGGTAGATGACGTCGTCCGGGTTGGCGGCGCGCATCGGCGCGATGGGGTGGCCGTCGAACCGCAGGAGTCCGTAGGGATTGTCCTCCAGGACAATGATATTTGCCTCACGGCATATATCGACGATCCGTTGCCTGCGTTCCGCGGCCAGGGTGATCCCGGAAGGGTTGTTGAAGTTGGGGATCGTGTAGAGGAACTTGATGTTCTTTCCCTCGGACTGGAGTGCCGCGATCCTGGCTTCAAGCAGCTCGGGTACCAGGCCGTCGTCGTCCATTTCCACAGGTTCCACCTGCACTTGGTACGCCTCGAACGTGTTCAGGGCGCCCACGTACGTGGGGTTCTCCACCAGGACAACATCGCCGGGGTTGCAGAAGACCTTGGTGGCGACATCCTGTGCGGACTGCGATCCCGCGGTGATGACGACGTTTTCGGGGAGCGCGTCCGTGATTCCCTCGGCTGCCATGATCTGGCAGATCTGCTGGCGGAGTTCTTCGGTGCCTTGGCCGCCACCGTACTGCAGGGCAGTCATGCCCTCTTCTGCGATGATCCGGGCAGCGGTCTGGCCCAGCTTCTCCAGCGGCAGCGACTGCAGGTAGGGGTTGCCTCCAGCGAGGGAGACAAGGCCCGGCTGCATGGAGATGTCGAAGACATCCCGGACTGCGGACTGCTTGATGTTGGCGGCCCGCGCGGAGAACAATTCCTCGTGCGGGTGGGCGGCCGTGGCGGCCCGCTCAATGGCGTCGATGGCTTCAGCGGGCAGCGTTGCGCCGGCATCCAATGTTTCGTGGGTCACAGTGACAGGATACTCCTCGATGTTGCTAAAGAGGCAACAGTTGTTTTCGAATCGTCCCATTTTCGCAGGCCAAGCTTTACGCCGGGATCGGGAAGGGCTGGAATGTAGCTATGACAGCGCACCGGGGACCCGTGACCAAGGCCGAAAACTTCCACAAACTTCACGACGCCGGGCCAACGCCTCTGGTGTTGGTGAACGTCTGGGACGCGGCTTCCGCCCGCGTTGTGGAGGAGGCAGGTGCGACGGCGATTGCCACCTCCAGCTCGGCCGTCTCCTGGAGCCTGGGGTTCCGGGACGGGGACCACGTGCCGTGGGGCTTGGCAATGGCCGCGCTCGGTCGAGTGGTTGGGGCTACCCGGTTGCCGGTGTCGGCAGACATCGAGACGGGCTACGGACGCACCGATGACGAACTCCGCGCCACTGTCCACGCCGTCCTGGACGCGGGCGCTGTGGGGATCAACATTGAAGACTCCGCCGTGGAGCCGCTGACTGACATCGCGGAACAGTCACGCCGCCTTGCCTTGATCCGTGCTGTTGCGGACGATCGCGGTATACCGCTGTTCATCAACGCCCGCACGGACACCTACCTGTCAGGTCAGTTCCCCGACGCGGCCTTTGACGAGACCTTGCGGCGCGCCGAGGCTTACCTGACTGCGGGCGCGGACGGAGTCTTTGTACCCGGCGTCGTGGATTTGCATGCCCTGCATGAGCTGTCCAGCCGGATTCCGGCGCCGCTCAACGCTTTGGCGGGCGTCGGAGATCCCTCGCCCTTGGAACTGCACGACGCCGGGGTTCGTCGCGTCAGCATCGGCGGGAACGCAGCCAAGGCGGCCTACGCCAAGGTGGCCCGGGTGGCTAAGGAAATCCTGGACGATGGCAATTGGGCGGGCTTGGCCGGGACGCGCAGCCACGATGAGATGGACTCGCTGTTCGCCCCGGGGCCCAAATACAGCTTGTGAGCCCGGTACAGCTTGTGAGGTAGCTGAAAGGCTCGACGGCGGCACTCGGCTTTAATGTCGGACCTCGCCGATAGCGTGGGTCACGGAAGACGAGGGGAGGGTCCATGGCACGGCGCAGTGTGCAGTTCTGGCGGATCGAGCAGCTGAACGGTGACGGGCTCAGCCGGCCATTTCCGGCGCGCCGCGTGGCCGAGGTGCTGAAGAAGGCCCAGGATGCCGGGACGGACCGGCACTTCACTAGTGTTGACGGCACAGTGTTGCTCGCGCAGGCTGTGGCGTCGTCGCCGCACCCCGTGCTGCTCTTGGACAGGGTACGGGACACCAATCTTCCGAGTGTGGGAGATGCGCTCGGGCGGCGGAAGCCTCTGCCGTTGGCCCCGGGTGACCATCTGCTGGAGACCACCTACTTTGCCTTCCTGAAGAGGAATGTCATCGCTGTGCTGACCAGCGGCAACGGCCCCCGCGCGTCCAGGATGGGCGAGTATCTCGAGGGAATGCTGGGGCTTGAGCCAGCCCTGGTGCCGGTGGTCCGCGAGGATATCGAGGAAATCCTCACCCGACTGGAGGTGAGCCGTTTCGAGTTCGCCCTTCCCGCCGAACGTCTGTCCGGGAAGCTCATGGAGGGCGAGTGGGCTGATGTCCTGGACAGCGCGTCGCGCCTCATGAATGAGGGTACATTCCGTATTTCCTTGAGCGTGGGCAGGTCCGGCAAGGCAGAGGACAAACAGCGGATCCGTGACCGCATTCAACAGCTGATCGACCTCTTCCGCAGGGCCGGGTCCGTGGAACATTTCGATTATGTTGTGGCGGAGGGCAAGGACTCCCTGACGGGGGACCGTGAGGTGGTGGACCTGCTGAAGGAGCGGTTCATCTCGCACATCGAAGTGGATCCGGACGTCTTCAATGATCCTCAGAAGTCCACCGCTGAGGCTATCGCCATCCTCAATAAACAGGCCAGGGACAACGAGGCATTTTTCGCGAGGACATTGCCGGACATCAAGGGCTCGGCTGATTCAGGTTTGGTGCCGGACATCGTTGCGGGTGGAATGGCCACTGTTCGGGCAGCTTTGGCGGCCGCGGTGGAGAGCGCTGAAAAGGGCGGTCACGTAGCGGCTAGTCCGGAAGCAGCCAGGCACGTACCAGCCAGTCACGCACCAGGGGAGAACCAAGGCGGTGCGGATCATGAGCTTGTACGAGGTTGACGTAGAGCGAACCGGCCGCCGCAGGACTTTGTGGCGTTGGTTTCTGTTGCACCCCAGCGCTGACTTCGGATGGGCTGCACTGGCCGTGCTGCTGTGGCTGGGAATCGCCCTGCTTGCGCGTCAACCATTGATGCTGGAGAACGTGGACCCCGGCGCCCGGCGTACCCTCTTCCAAACGCTCGCGACCCTGGCAGGGGCTACGGCTGGCCTGACCCTCACCAGTGTTTCCATGCTGATCAACGTGCTGGGAAAGAAGGCTGCACCGGGTCAGCGCGAACTTCCCTTGGAGAAACTATCCGCTACCCACCGGCGTCAGATCGGCGAGGTGTTCCTGTTTGCCATCCCTGGGCTGGGCCTGCTGGTGGTTGCTGCCCTGGTCACGGTGATCCTCGAAGGAGACGCCGTCACGGGCCTGTGGATCCCTCAGGCGCTGGTCTTCGTGCTGGCCTTCGCTTCAGTTCTTGCCCTGCTGCGTGTGGCGTGGGCACTGCGGAGGGTGCTGGCTATCGCAACGGCGTAGCCACTCCCTGAAGAACGGCAGGCGCGGGATCACCGCACGCTTAGCGCCTCCGTCAATGTCCGGCCGTTCACGTAGATCTCGGCACGCGAAGCACCACTGGCCTGCACTATGGTCTGGGTCAGTTGAGCTTGGATCCGTGGAATGTCGCACACACCCCCGGGCCGCAGTGATCCGCTGAGGTTTACCACCACTGTTGCCCCGCTCTTGTAGCCGGAGAGGTAGCGCAGGGATGAATCAGCCAGGGCGTCGTAGAGGGCCGCGTCGCTGTCCACCGGCATCCCGGCCTCCAGCAGCCGGCCGAGTGCCACGGACAACGGATCGCCGGGCACGGCAACGCCCCTGACCGGTACCAGGCTGTCGTTACATCCGAACCGCACGCCGCGGGCGCCGCCGTCGTCAATTGCTACGTAGTAGACCGCTGGTCCGGAGTCGGCAGAGTCCACGGGTATGACCGTTGCGGTCGCTGTTGGTTCGGGTGCGCTGGTGCCCGGCTGGGGTGAAGGCTCGACGACGGGCACCGGCTGGGTCGGCGCAGGCGAAGGGCTGCTCGGGGGCGCGGTGGATGGTGCGGGCGGCGCAGCCGGGACGGCAACCGAGGGAGTACCCGGGCTGGGCTGCGCAGGGGCTGAAGTCCCTGAAGCCGACGCCGCAGGGGTTGAAGCCACCGGCCCGGTACTGGGCACGGCAGGGGGAGTCACGGAAACTGTCGGCAACGGTCCGGCGACCTCGGAATCTTCAGGTCCAGCGGGCACTGCGGTGCAGCCAGCCACCCACAGGCCGAAGAGGAGGCAGGCGGCCGTGATCGCCGTCGTACTTTTTGTTCCCCGTCCGGCATGCATGACAGCCCGCGCTCCTGTCCGTCCACCTGTACTTCCTACGTTAGGACTGGACGGCGGATCACAACATGCCGTTAGGGTGACGGTTCGGACAAGAGTTGGTCACGCCCGGCACGGCAAAGCTGAAGAAACGCGAATGCCCCCGCCCCGCCGAAAGCGGGACAGGGGCATCAAAAGCGTAGAGACTAAGCTGCTGCTTCTTCTTCGTCCTGAACGGCGGTCAGGGGCTCGAAGATGCCCTTGATCTGCTCAACAACTTCAGCGTCGTCCTTCGGGTGCAATTCAGCGAAGCGGATCATGGAACCCGGAACGGCCAGCTTGACGTCTTCAAGGACCTTTGCGCCGGCGATGCCAGCGGCCTTGCGGGCCTCGTCCTGGGCCCACACGCCGCCGAACTGGCCAAAGGCGGTTCCGACGACGGCGGTCGGCTTGCCGGAGAGGGCGCCGGCACCGAACGGGCGGGACAGCCAGTCGATGGCGTTCTTCAGGGAGGCGGGCATGGTGCCGTTGTGCTCGGGGGTGACCAGCAGGATGGTGTCGGCGTCGGCTGCTGCAGCGCGGAGGGCGGCGGCTTCGGCGGGAACCTGGCCTTCGACGTCGATGTCTTCGTTGTAGAAGGGGATGGTGCCCAGCGAACCGTGGATCCGCACGTCAACGTTCTCGGGTGCGTTCAGCTGGATGGCTTCGGCGAGCTTCTTGTTGTGGGAATCGGCGCGCAGGCTGCCGACGAGGGTAAGAACAGTGCTCTTGGACATGGTGTCTCCTTGTGTCTGGCCGGGTGCCTTGCGGACCCGACCTGCGATGTCTGGGCTTTGGGGCCTTCACCGATACTAAACGGACTATGGTCCGCTTTCTATTCCCGGGGTCTAGAATATTTCTGTGAGCTCGATCCCAATCCGTCCGGACGTGCCCCTGGGTGCGCCCCACGAGCGCAGTGATGCAGCGAGGAATCGCGAGCGCTTGCTTAATGCTGCCCGGGACTTGGTGGCCGAGTTTGGCGCTGAAGCGCTGACCATGGATGCGCTCGCCTGCAAGGCCCAAGTTGGCAAGGGGACAGTATTCCGCCGCTTTGGTAGCCGCGCCGGGCTCATGATGACCCTGCTGAGTGACTCCGAGTCCGAATTCCAGCACGGCTTCATGTTCGGGCCGCCGCCGCTTGGTCCGGGGGCCGCACCGCTGGATCGCTTGGTGGCCTTCGGGGAGGGGCGCATCTATTTTGTCCTCGAGAACGGCGAGCTCTTGAAAGCCGCCGGGGCGGCTACCCGTAACAGGTTCGATGTCCCGGCGACCAAACTTTCGCATCGACATATGGAGGTCCTGCTGCGGGAGGCGGGAATCGCGGATCCTTGGGTGATGGCGATGTCCCTGACTTACGCGCTGGACCCTGAGCGGATAGTGGACGACGTCCGTGTCCGCGGCATTTCCCCCACCCGGCTAGCGGAGTCATGGCGCGATCTGGTCACTCGGCTCCTGGGCGCCGCTTAGATCACACCGCGGCGCCAGCCGGCACTGTTAGCGCCCCCATCCGTCCCGCTGACAGCGCAACAATGCTGCCGGCGTCGTAAACATGGCGCAACCTGCACATAACAATCTGGCTGCAGGCGCGAAACCGGACGCCTCGAAGCAAAACGTGAAGCAGTTATTGTGGTAGTTTCCTCTTGAATGTGACGCATGCCATACAGGGCTGGTGATCACTGAAGGGGTGCGGGGGGCCCAAGAACCCGCTGCGCCAATTCGTAGCTGACGCCGGCCACAGCCGGGAACCGCGGAAGGACGAGCATTGAGTTTTGCCACGATTCGGGGCAGCCGCCCGACATGCTGAAATATCTGATGAAGCGGTCGGGCATTTACCTGATCATGATCTTCCTGACCACTAGCGCGGGGTACTTCCTGGCGGTCTCGTCGCTGAAGCCCGCAGTACTGGAGCAGGAGAAAATCCCGCGGCCAACCC
Organism: Arthrobacter sp. GW822-FHT05G07; assembly: GCF_058799755.1. Classification (NCBI taxonomy): domain Bacteria; kingdom Bacillati; phylum Actinomycetota; class Actinomycetes; order Micrococcales; family Micrococcaceae; genus Arthrobacter; species Arthrobacter sp. GW822-FHT05G07. The sequence continues at coordinate 116,384 of NZ_JBXALT010000013.1, forward strand.
CCGAACAGGTAGCGGCGTCCTTCCGGGGACTCGGCCTGGATCCGGATTTGAACCCGTGGGAACGGTACATTCAATGGCTCTGGGGCATCATCACCCGCTGGGACTGGGGCCGCAGCCCGAACGGGGCCTTCGTCAACGCCGAATTCGCGGACCGCGTGTTGGTCTCCACCCGGCTGTTCATCGCCTCGATCATCCTGACACTGATCATCGGCGTCGCGCTCGGCGTCTACTCCGCCGCCCGCCAGTACAAATTCCAAGACCGCGTCATCACGTCCTACAGCTACCTGGTCCACATCCTCCCCGCGCCCATCGCCTACTTCCTGGTGCAGCTGGGCGCCATCAGCATCAACGAGGCAGTGGGCGAGCGCATCTTCTTCGTGACGGGAATTTCGACGCCGGGAATTGAGCCAGGCTGGCCGGCTTTCGTCGACCTTGTGGCCCACTACGCCGTGCCCACCTTCGCGATGACCATCTTCGGTTGGGCCGGTTACCAGATCGCCCAGCGGCAGTACCTCCTGGACAACGTGAACGCGGACTTTGTCCGCACCGCCCGGGCCAAGGGATTGACCCGCAACCAGGCCATCAGGAAGCACGCACTGCGTGTCTCCTTCATCCCAGTGGCACAGAGCATTGCGTTCACCATCCCGGCGATCTTCACGGGCGGCTTCTTCGCGGAGGCCATCTTCGCCTGGCCCGGCATCGGCCTCTGGAGTATCCAGGCCATCAGCCTTCAGGACGTCAACGTAGCCACAGCCACGCTGGCCTACGGCTCCGTGATCTTCGCGATCGGCGCCATCCTTGCCGACTTCGCCACCACGCTGGTCGATCCACGAGTGAGGGTCCAGTAATGACCAACATCATTGATCCCATTGCGGAAATCGACGAAGCCCGGGTTGCCGACCAGGACGTCGTCATTGGGAAGTCCCGGATCATCTTCCGTCGCTTCATGCGGAACCGGACCGCCGTCGCCGGTTTGTTCATTTTCCTGGCGCTGTTCCTCTTCTCCATCTTTGGCGGGTTCCTGACCTCGTGGGACAAGGACACTCTTGATCCGCTAAACATCGGTATGCCGCCGTCGCCGGACCACTTGTTGGGGACCACACAGGCCGGCATCGACCTCATGGCGCTCATTGTGGATGGCACCCGGACTTCCATTCTCATCGGCCTGATCGTGGGCGGCGTGTCCGTGCTGATCTCTGCGGTGTACGGCTGCACCATGGCGTTCTTCGGCGGCAAGGTGGATGCCACCATGCTGTTCATCCTTGAAGCGCTCATCATGATGCCCGCCATCCTGGTGGTCGCCGTCGCAACCAGCGGAAGTGGTGGGCTCAAGGACCTCCCCAGCTGGCTCTTGCTGGTGGTCGTGCTCCTGTTCTTCAGTTGGATGGGAACCGCCCGCCTGGTGCGCTCGCTGGCCATGTCCCTGATGCAGCGCGATTACGTCAAAGCCGCCACTTACATGGGTGTCCCGTCCCGCAGGATCGTATGGCGCCACCTCGTTCCGAACATCGGCTCACTGCTGGTCCTCGACTTCACCCGTGGCATCACCGGCGCAATCCTGGCCGAAGTGGCATTCTCCTTCATCGGCATCGGTATCAAGCTCCCTGACGTCAGCCTCGGTGTCCTCATCGGGCAAGCGACCGGCCAGGTGTCCTCCTTCCCGTGGATGTTCTGGGTTCCGCTCACCGTCATGTTCCTGCTGACCGGCTCGCTGGCCATGATGAACGACGGCCTCCGCGACGCCTTCGACCCCAGCTCCAGTTCCATCGGCCGGGCGAAGCAGGCCAAGCCCCAGACTGCGAAGAAGACCACCAAATGAGCACCAACACCACTCCCGCCGAGCGCCTCCGCGACGCCGGACTCTACGCACCCGGCGATGCCGTCCTCAGCGTCCGCGACCTGAACGTCCGCTTCAACTCCGAGAACGGTGTGGTCCATGCAGTCCGGGGCGTCGACTTCGACCTCATGCCGGGGAAGACGCTGGGCATTGTGGGCGAGTCCGGCTCCGGCAAGTCCGTGACGTCCATGGCCATCATGGGACTCCTGCCCGAAACCGCGGACATCACAGGCTCCGTCCGCTACAAGGGCAAGGAACTCCTGGGCCTCAGCGACAAAGCCATGTGCAAGCACCGCGGTAGTGACATCGCCATGGTGTTCCAGGACCCGCTGTCCTCGCTGACTCCGGTCTACACGGTGGGCACCCAGATTATTGAGGCGCTGACTGTCCACAACCCGACAATGAGCAAGCAGGCGAAAGAAGCCCGCGCCGTCGACCTTTTGCGCATGGTGGGCATCCCGAGCCCCAAGGACCGGCTGAAGGCCTTCCCGCACGAATTTTCCGGCGGTATGCGGCAGCGCGTGATGATCGCCATTGCGATCGCCAACGATCCGCGCGTACTTATCGCGGATGAACCCACGACGGCGTTGGACGTCACCATCCAGGCGCAAGTGCTGGAAGTCCTGCACACCGCGCAAGAGGAGACCGGCGCCGCCGTCGTGATGATCACGCACGACCTCGGCGTCGTGGCCGGCATGGCCGACGACATCATGGTCATGTACGCGGGCAAGCCTGTGGAAACCGGCACTGTGGAGGACATCTACTACAACCCGCGGATGCCGTACACGCTGGGCCTCCTCGGCGCAGTTCCCCGTGTTGACACCGCCACCAGGCAGTCGTTGGTTCCCATTGAAGGGACGCCGCCCAACCTGGCCCTGCCGGTGACCGGATGCTCCTTCGCTGCCCGTTGCCCCATGGTCAGCGATGCCTGCCTGCACGGGGAACCGGAACTGTTCCCGGTGCCCGGTGTTGAGGGACAGACCTTGGGACACAAAGCCGCTTGCATCAAGGCTGGCGAACTGTCCGGTAACGCTGACGCCCACAAGATTTTCCACGCGCCGACCAAGCCAGTGTCAAAGTTCGACGGCGTAGCCCGCGCCGAGCGCGCAAAGGTCCTGGAACTCAAGGACGTGAAGAAGCACTTCCCGCTGCTCAAGGGTGCCTTGATCAAGCGACGGATCGGCACGGTCAAGGCCGTGGATGGCCTGAGCTTTGATATCCGCGAAGGTGAGTGCGTTTCCATTGTGGGGGAGTCCGGCTGCGGCAAGACCACCACGCTCCTGGAAATCATGGAGTTCCACCCGGACCAGGTGGGCGAAGTGGTCATCGGCGGCGTCAGCAACAAGGTGGCCACCGATCACAAGACCAAGATGGCCATGCGCAAGGAAATGCAGATGGTCTTCCAGGACCCCACGGGCGCCCTGGACCCGCGTTTCACGGTGTACGAAGTCCTGGCCGAACCCCTGGAAAACCTGGGAATGCCCAAGGCTGCCATCAAGAAACGCATCATGGAACTCATGAAGCTGGTGGGCCTGCAACCGGACCACGTGAACCGCTTCCCCAACCAGTTCTCCGGCGGGCAGCGCCAGCGCATCGGCATCGCCCGCGCGCTCGCGGTCAATCCGAAGCTCGTTGTCCTGGACGAACCGGTCTCCGCACTGGACGTATCCGTGCAAGCCGGTGTCATCAACCTGCTGGACAAGCTCCGTGCCGAACTTGGCCTGAGCTACCTCATGGTGGCCCACGACCTCTCGGTGGTCCGACACATCTCCGATCGCGTTGCCGTGATGTACCTCGGCAAGATCGTGGAGACAGGGGACGTGGACCATGTCTTCGACAACCCGCGCCACCCCTACACCCGGGCCCTGCTGTCCGCGATCCCGGTGCCGGACCCCAACCTGGAACGCACCCGTGAACGCATCATCCTCCAGGGTGACCTTCCAAGCCCGTTGGATGCTCCCAAGGGATGCAATTTTGCCACCCGGTGTCCTGTCTTTGCCGCACTACCTGCCGCAAAGCAAGAGAAGTGCCTTACTCTGGAGCCGCCACTGGCTGCGGAGAAGGAAGGCACACAGGACTTCGCCTGCTTCTTCCCGGACGGAGAGATAGATGCTGACATGCTGGTGGTGCATGCCTGACGACATATGACGCATCGATTGAAACCCTGTTATTCAACTCGCAAAGATTTCCAGTCGTAAACATGAAGGGCAAACCATGAAAAAATACACGACGATCGGTGGCGTAGCGCTCGCAGCGACGCTCATGCTGACCGCTTGCGGCGGGGGAACGCCGTCGGGTCCGGCCTCTCAGAAGGCCGAAGAGAGCGGCGGCGATATCAGCAAGCTGATTAGCGTCAACGCCAAGGAAGCAAAAGACCTGGAGCAGGGCGGCACGGTGACACTGCCAACCGTGGATCTCGGGCCGGATTTCAACAATAATTCCAACGTCGGGAACAGCGCCGCCACCTCAGCTGTGTTGACTCCAGTCAATCCGGCAGGCCTTAGCAGCGGCGGGATCGGCGGTTGCTGGAAGCTGGACTTTGACGGCAAGGCTGAGCCGAATAAGGACTTCTGCGAAGAGGTGAAGAGCGAAGTCAAGGATGGTAAACAGACCATCACCATCAAGGTCAACGAAAAGGCAACCTGGAACGACGGTACGCCTATCGATGTCAAGACGTTCGAGAACACTTGGAAGATGTCCCGCGGCGAAGATAAGGCGATTGACATCGTCAACCCGGGGTCATATCCGTTTGTTGAATCAGTCGTAGCTGGTGCCAACGACAAGGAAGTCATTGTCACCACCAGCAAGCCCGTTTTCCCCCTCGAGGATCTCTTCTTCGGTCTGATCCACCCGGCCGTCAACAACGCGGAGACCTTCAACAAAGGCTTTGCTGGCAACATGCACCCTGAATGGATGGCTGGCCCGTTCAAGGTGGAGAACTACGACACCACCGCCAAGACCGTCACGATGGTCCCTAACGATAAGTGGTGGGGCCAGAAGCCGGTCCTCGACAGGATCGTTTGGCGCCAGATGGAACCCAGTGCAACCATCGCCGCCTTCAAGAACGGCGAAATTGATGCTACTGACGCTCGCACCCTGAGCCGCTATAAGCAGCTTGAAGGAACCAAGGACGCCGAAGTTCGCCGCGGCCAGCGACTGTTCGCCGGTGGTCTGAACCTCAACGCCGAGCGGCCTGCCCTCAGCGACGTTGCTGTACGCAAGGCTATCTTCACCGCAGTGGACCGCAAGGCCATCCGCGATGTCCGCTTCAACGGCCTGAACTGGTCCGAAGAGAGCTCGGGCTCCATGATGCTCATGCCGTTCTCTGAGTACTACCAGGACAACTACCCCGTGAAGGACACCGGTGCCGAGGCTGCCAAGAAGGTCCTGACCGACGCCGGCTACACCGCCAACGACAAGGGAATCATGGCTAAGGACGGCGTCCCCGTGTCCTTCAAGGTCACCTACTTCGGCGACGATCCCACCCAGGCTGCCACCTCGCAGACGCTGCAGAAGCAGCTCCAAGCCGCTGGCATGGACGTGTCTATCGACCAGCGCGGTGACGCGGACTTCCAGAAGGTTCTCGGGTCCAGAGAGTTTGACCTGACGATTTCGGGCTACACCGTTAGCGCGGATGCGACTAGCGGGGTTAAGCAGTTCTACGAGTCGACCACCAACGAGAACAAGCTCGGCGACGCTGAGTTGGATGCCGAAATTGAGCGCCTGGCAACCATCTCGGATGACAAAGAACGCAACAAGGCCGCCATGGAGGTCGAGAAGAAGCACATGGAGAAGTACTTCTCCATGGGTACCGTGCTGAACGGCCCGGAGATCCAGTTCGTGCGCACGGGCCTGGCCAACTACGGTCCGTCCCTGTTCAAGAGCAACTCCAACGTTCCTGACTGGACCACCATCGGCTGGGAAAAGGGCACCAAGAAGTAGCCTTCCCGCTGTAGTTTCCCAAAGTGCAGTTTCCTGAAGGCCGGGAACCCCTGAGCTGATTCATCAGTGCGGGGAGGTTCCCGGCCTTCGCCGTCCCCACGCTCTCTCACTTCCCACGTGCTTGGGCGGATCGCTCTCTCACCCGGTGATAGAGGGTTGGCGTAAAAGGGCTATTACGTGAGAGAGGATCGGTAGCCTAGGGTCATGACTTCCACGCCGATCCGTACCGCCGTCGCCGGTTTCGGGCTCTCTGGCAGCGTCTTTCACGCGCCCTTCATCGCCAGCAACCCCGCCTACGAGCTGGCCGTCATCGCAACTTCGGACCAGGGGCGCCAAGCGAAAGCCAGGGAACGCTACCCGCAGGCAAGGATCGTGAACACCCCGCAGGACATCCTGGCACTGGCCGACCAACTGGACCTCATTGTCCTCGGCACACCGCCTGCAACCCATTTCCCGCTCGCAAAAGCTGCGCTGGAAGCCGGGCTCGACGTCGTCGTTGATAAACCGTTCGTGGTTCACAGCGCCCAGGGCGAGGAACTGATCCAACTCGCGGCGAAGCTGGGCCGCGTCCTCACTGTCTACCAAAACCGGCGCTGGGACGGAGACTCGCTCACCGTGAAGAAACTGCTCGACGCCGGAACGCTGGGTACCGTGACCAGGTTTGAGGTGGGCATGGAGCGCTGGGCACCGGAGATCGCCAAGGCGTGGAAAGCCAGTGCCACGGCGGAAGACGGCGGCGGTGTCCTGTTCGACCTCGGCACCCACGTCCTCGATCTCACTCTCCGGTTCTTTGGCCCCGCTACTGTTACCTTTGCTGAGATCACGGCCCGCCGACCCCAGGAAAGCGCCGATGACGATGTCTTCCTTGCCCTCCAGCACGAGTCGGGTGTGATCAGCCACGTCACCATCAACCTCAACAGCCACCTCCACGGCCCGCGCTTCCGCATTCTGGGCACTGAGGGCGGCTTCGTGAAGTTCGGCACCGACCCGCAGGAGCCTTTTGTGCTGGGCGGCGGGCTGCCTACGGACGCGGAGTACGGCGTCGAGCCTGCTGAAAATCATGGAACGCTGGAACTGAACGGGCAGCGCAGCATCATCCCCACTGAGCACGGCGCCTACCCCGAGTTCTACCGTATTCTCGCTGAAAAACTCGACGACGGCGGCACCGCCTCCGCGCTTCCGGCGCCGGTGAATCCAGCCGACTCCGTTGCGGTGCTGACGCTGATTGAACAAGCCAGGGCGCTGGCCGCTTAGATTCGTGAGCGACACCCACATTCGTCGGCGATGAAACCCGGCAAAAAAGAATTTCAGGACAACGCGTAACCTCGCCGGTGCCGCGAACGATGTAAGGGGAGTGCGGGCCACGTCCGCACGCTGATCATCCGGTCGCGACCCAACCGCGGCCGGGGCAATCCCAAAATCGTTTGTCGGAGGGTTTCATGTCCTTGTTCACTGTCCTTGCCACCAGCAAAGTCGCCGCGGGCGTCCTGGCTGCCGGAGCTGTAGCTGCCGGCGGAACCGGTGTCGCTGCCTTCAACGGCGCACTTCCCGCTGGGATCCAGCAGACCGCTCACGACTTCGTTGGCGCGCCGGCTCCGGTTGCTGAGAAGGCCGCTGAGGCAGCCGACGCAGCCGAAACCGCCAAGACCAAGGCGACAGACGCCGTCGAGACCGCGCAGTCCACTGCAACTGAGGCTGCCGAGGCCGGCCAGGCGAAGGCCACGGACGCTGTGTCCGATGCCAAGGCGGCAGTTGAAGACGCCACGTCTCCGGAGGCGTTTGGCCTCTGCACCGCTTTCCTCAATGGCGGCTTGAAGTCCGATGCGAAGGTCCCGGGCTTCGAGTCCTTGACCATCGCTGCCGGTGGCGAAGCCAAGGTGGAGGCGCACTGCGAAGCCGTGGTCGAAGCCGGTAACGCCGCCGGCCTGAAGGCTGACGGCTCCGCCAAGGCAGAGGCCGACGCAGACGCCGCCGTAACCTCCGAACTGCCTGCAACGCCTGCTGTTCCGGCTGTACCCGCAGTACCCGCCGTGCCCGCAACGCCGGCTGTCCCCGCTGTACCTGCCGTTCCAGCGACGCCTGAGCTGCCGACGCAGGTTCCGGCTGTTCCCGGCGCGTCTCTCGATTCTGTCCGCTAAGCAAGCAGCGGTTACGGTTTAAGGGCGGGGCTCCTTGGCTTAGGACAAGGAGCCCCGCTACATAATGTGGGACGGAGACATCCACGGGTGCTTGACCCTTTGGCTGATGAATACGTGCAGGCGGATCAGGACGATCCCGCCCTGCTCTTCACGGCTGCCTACAATAACTTCGCCGGACCGGTGTTTGGTTACCTCCGGGCACGCGGCGTGGACGACCCCGAAGCCGTGACGCAGGACGTATTCCTGGCCCTGTACCCAAAGCTGGAAACGCTGCATGGCGGGCTCCAAGGAGCAAAGACCCTGTTGTTCTCCATAGCCCACGCCCGGATGGTGGATCACTATCGCAAACGGGAACGAACGCCCGACTCCACGCCGTATGAAGCGGACTTGGACGCTCGGCGGGCGCCATCGGCGGAGGACCAGGCGTTCGGGCGGGTCGCCGGCTTGGGCGTCACGGAGATTCTGGATGACCTCCCCGACGATTATCGGGAGGTCTTGGCCCTCCGGGTCGTAGCCGATGTCTCAGTGGAAGATACCGCGGCGATCATGGGCAAATCCCAAGGCGCCGTCAAACAACTGCAGCGCAGGGCATTGAGTGCACTGAAGAAGCGTGCACTACTAAGGAACGGCACATCATGAGCGAACAATTTGCGCCCCGCGGACTCAGCGACCAGCGGGCAATCGACCACCTGCTGGCCGATGCCGGACTCGCGGACGACGCCGAGCTGCGCACTGAATTACTTGAGCTCCGATCCCTGGCGGGCACTGCCCCTCTGCCGTCCGAGGCTGTTCGCGCGCTCATGGTCGGCGGCCCGGCCGCTGCCACCCAGCAAATAGCTGCCCCCCAGGGGATCACTGCCACCCAGCACATCACGACGGCGGACGGCCCGTCCGCGGTGTCGGATGCACCGACGGCGGTACTCGCCACGGTAGCCCCGGAACCCGCGCCCGTAGACGAACTTGCCGCCCGGCGTCGGAAGAAGCGCCGCACGGCCATCGCGGGTCTCGCTGTTGCTGTGTCCTTGGCCGGCGGTGCTACGGCCGCCGTCGCTGCAGAGGGCGGCCTGCCGGGGGCCTTCCAGCATCTCGGGGCAGCGATCGGTTCCGTGGTCTCGCAGCTGAGCCCGGGTTCCGGTAGTGCTCCCCAGCCCGGTGCACCCGCGGGCACCACCCCCGGGCCGTTGCCTGTCCGGGAAGAGCCGCAGCAAGCTCCTGTTCCGGCGGAGCCGCAGCCTACGCCGGACGCGCCGGGCAACCCCGCCGTTCCCGCTCCTCAGCCGGGGCCCGGTGGCGCGTCGCCGCACACGCCCAAGGCACCGGCGCAGAAGGACCCCGGCAACGGCGTTATCCCGACGCCTCCAGCTCTACCCGTGACACCGCCGGGTATCGACCCTTCCAAGATTGATCCCTCAAAGCTGGGCCCATCGGGTGTTCCCGTGCCGGTTCCGACGCAGCTCATCCCGTCGCTCCCGGCAGACCCAAGCATCCCCGCGGGTTAACCACGACGGCGGGGTGCGGCTTCTCGTGGAAGCCGCACCCCGCCGTCGCGCTTGTTAATCCTTGGAACTACGCGGAAACGAGCGTGTGCCAGTCGTTGACGAGGGGCAGGTTGTGCGCCTCGGAAACGGAGTGGTGTGCCACGTGGCCTGCGGCGATGTTGAGGCCGGCGGCGAGTGCGGGGTCGCGGTCGAAAGCGGCCTTGACGCCCAGGTTGGCCAGGGCCACGGCGTAGCGCAGGGTGACGTTGGTCAGTGCGTACGTGGAGGTGTTCGGAACAGCACCGGGCATGTTGGCAACGCAGTAGAAGATCGAGTTGTGGACCTTGTACGTCGGTTCCTGGTGGGTGGTGGGGTGCGTGTCCTCGAAGCAGCCGCCCTGGTCAACCGCGATGTCCACCAGAACCGAGCCCGGCTTCATGCGGGCAACGAGGTCGTTGGTGACCAGCTTGGGTGCCTTGGCGCCGGGGATCAGGACGGAGCCGATCACGAGATCTGCGTCGATAACTGACTTCTCGATCTCGTAGGCGTTGGAGGCTACGGTCTTCAGGCGGCCCTGGTACAGGGCATCCAGTTCGCGGAGCCGGTTGATGTTGATGTCCATGATGGTGACGTCAGCTCCGAGGCCCAGCGCCATGGCGGCGGCGTTGGTTCCCGCAACACCGGCGCCGAGGACAACAACCTTGGCCGGGCGCACGCCCGGTACTCCGCCCAGGAGGACACCCTTGCCGCCGGCCGGAGCCATGAGCGAGGATGCGCCGACCACGACGGACAGGCGGCCTGCGACCTCGGACATCGGGGCGAGCAGCGGAAGGGTGCGGCCTTCCTGCACGGTTTCGTAGGCGATGGCCGTGACGCCGGAGTTGATGAGCTCGGCGGTGAGTTCGGGTTCTGCGGCGAGGTGGAGGTAGGTGAAGAGGATGAGGCCCTTGCGGAAACGGTGGTACTCGGCCGCGATGGGTTCCTTGACCTTCATGACCATGTCCGCGCGGGCCCACACGTCATCTGCTTCGTTGACGATTTCGGCGCCGGCGATCGAGTATTCCTCGTCGGTGATGCCCGAGCCGAGGCCTGCGCCGCGTTCAACCAGAACGGTGTGTCCGTGGGTGCGGAATTCGTGGACGCCAGCGGCCGTGATGGCTACGCGGAACTCGTTGTTCTTGATTTCTTTGGGGACGCCGATGATCATCTGTGGGCTCCATCGTTAGCGGCCTCTTCGGCCGAAAATGTGTTGCGGGCTGTGATTCCAGAATAAATCCGGCTGTGAGGCAGGCGACATGGACTCCGAGCAGCCAGCACGCCGGAACCCCGCAAAATCAAGGTTCTGCAGCGATGATGCTCGACATTTGTCGAGGACTGAAGCGTCAAGTGTCGCCTGCTGTTGGTACGCTTTCGGGATGCAGCAGGACGTGGAACAGATCGTTGAGCGCGTGGCGTTGAAGCTTGGCCGAGGACTGTCCCTGGAGGACCTCGACGGCGTTCTCCTGGCCTACAGCTCCAACCAATCCCACGCCGACCGCGTCCGGGTGAACTTCCTCCTGAGCAAGCGGGTCCCCAGCGACGTCAGCGCCTGGCAGCTCGCTCACGGCATTGCCACGGCGGTGCGACCCGTCGTGGTTCCCGCCAATGATGAACTCGGCATGTTGGGCCGCGTGTGCGTGCCGCTTTTGGTCCGCGGTTTCCGCGTGGGGTACTTGTGGGTACAGCTGGACCTTGAAGAACAGAGTGCGACGGCGATACTCGCTGAGTTGCCCGGCGTGCGTGACGAGCTGGACCTGTTGGCGGGCTTGCTCCTTGATTCCAATACGGCTGAATCGGAGTTCCGGCGAAGGCGTGAACAGGAGTTTCTCTCAGCTTGCGGCGGCGAATCGAACGCTGTGGCCGCCGTCGCGGGTTGGAAGGAAATCCAGGGCCGCGGTCCGTGGCAGCTGGTGACCATCCTCGACCCTGATGGCGCGAGGTCCGACGTCGATCCCATTGCCGCTACCCTGACGCACCGTTCCGCGGCTTTGCAGTCCACTATCGGCGTCAACGCTGCCCTGTTCAGCGCCGGAACGGAGACGCATTCGGTGGTGTTGTTCCGCGAGTCGGGCGGCCGGGCGGACCACGCCCAAGTACTGGTGCACTATCAGCTGGAGCTTGCAAAACGCGCGGGCCGCAAGGTGGACAGGGTGATCCTGGGCATCAGCGAACCCTTCCAAGTCATCCGGCAGCTCTCGGGCGCGTACCGTCAATCAAAGGTTGCTGCGCAGGCGGCTGCAGTGGACCAGCCCTTGGGAGAGTTGGTGGACAGCCGGACTGTTGGTGTCTATCAACTTTTCGACCGCTTGGTGGCGCCCGGCGGCTGGGATGACACAGGATCGGTGCATTTTCAGACGCTTGAGGACCACGACAAGAACGGCGAACTCCTGCCCGTCCTGGAATTGCTGTACGACAATGACGGCTCAGTTCAGGACGTCGCTGCCAAACTTCATCTCCACAGGAGCAGCATCTACAACAGGCTCGGCCGGATCCGCCAACTCATCGGTGCTGATCCGTTGAGTGGCGCGATCCGGCTCGAGTTGCATGCGGCCCTGAAGGCGCGGCGCTGGGCGGGGCGGCCGCGCATCTGAAGGGTCCTTACGAGCGCCGCAGACGCTGGCAGCTCCAGCGCCCCATCCGGCGGCGGAACGTGGCAGTCCGGCTGCTGCTGCAGTGCCGGCTATGCCATCCCACATGAGTGGAGGTGCGGGGCAGCCGGGTGCTCACTTGAGGGCCGTCCGGGCTGCATCCAGGATGTCCTGAAGAGCCGACTCGCTGGGCTGCGGTGTGGTTGCGGCCTGCGGCTTGCCCGGCCGTGGCTTGGACGTCGGCGTAGCAGTTTCTGTTGGTGTGGGTGTCGGAGTGGGCGTGGGTGTCACCGTGGGCGTCGGCGTGGTTGTCGGCGTCGGGGACGGCGGCGTGGTGATCGTGTCCGACGGCACCTCGCTCGGCGCAGGAGCCGGCTGCGTGGGGACCGGGCTGGCAGCGCCAGGCGCGGCCGGGACAGAGGACGGTATGGCTGAAGGAACCCATACCGGGTCCGCGAGGGATACCTTGGGGGTCGCAGTCGACGACGGCGACACGGCCTGAGGTGCTTCCGCCACCGTTGCCGGCTGGCCGGCCTCCGAAGTCTCCGTTGCTGTTGACGAAGCTGACGGCGATGACGCCGTGGAGTAGGACGCCCTGGGCGCGGGCGACGCCGAAGCCGAGGTGCGGCCATCGCTGCCACTGGCTTCCTGGACCGGGGTCTCCTGGCCGAAGAAAGGAAGCTCAAGGGCCTGCCCCAACGTTCCGGCCGTCAACACGAGGCCAAGGGCACCGGCAACCACGGCCATGCGCTGGCTCATGTGTTTGACCGACGCGGCTTTTCGCAGCGCGGCATGAGGTTCGCGGCCAAATGAAGACCCCGCCCCGAAGTTGGACCTGGTTGCTGTGCGCGCGGCAGGCTGTCGAACGTCCTTGCGGCTGGCCAAGGACGCCGAGGCCGTTGCGGCTGCAGCAACCTGCGCCGGGGACTTGCCGCGCGGCGACTCCGCGCGGGCGGCCACCACAGGAATAGCTGCGGTTGCGGGTTCCGAGGTCTCAGGCTGCACCACTGGAATAGCTGCGGTTGCGGGTTCCGAGGTCTCGTCTTCCTGGGAGCCCTGTGTCGTGGCGGCTGGCGGCACGATGGGAATGGCCGCGGTGGGAGGTCCCGGTGTGGTGGACGCCGGCGCTGCAGCCTGAGCGGCCTCAACGGCGGGAATCGCCGCAGTTGCCGGTTCCGCCTGCTCGGTCGCGGACTTTTCGGGGGCCGATAGTTCGGGCGCGATCACAGCCTGGGCTGCCCTCTGCCGCTCGGCCGCACGAACCTCCGCACGAGTGGCGGGCATCGCAACCGTGGGCATGGCCGCAGTGGCGGGTTCCGGCGTCGTGCCTGTGTTCGTTGTGCCTGTCTTAACGGCGTTTTCGGGCGTCGCGGCGTTCGCCTGCGCGCTGGTGAGGAATCCGCTGGGTTGGGCCCGACGGCGTCCGGTTGGCTTGGTGCGCTCGCCTTGAGTCTGGGCGCGGCGCGGCTGATCCATGGTTGGGGACATGGTGGTTGCCTCTCAACGCCTTCGAGGTTAGCTGTCGGGTTCGGACGAGGCCGTCCGGCCGCCTAAGCGGCTTCACCCCAAGGACTTGAAGTAAGTCCGGGAACTTTTGGGTCCCCCGTCTCTGCCGCGGGTCTGGCGGATCCCGGATTGCGGCAGAGCTCGGCGTCAATCCGGAAGCGGCCCAGCGGAGATACGGGTCGCCCTACGACGGTACATGAGCCGGAAAGTAAAGTCACATTAATGTAACGGGCGGTAGGTCTGAGCAAGCGAGGGGGTTCTATGACTTAGGCTTCGGGGCTGGCGCCGGGGCAGGTAGCTCATGCTGGATCTTCTGGATCTGCACAGCTTGATGAGTTTCCGGCCGGAAGATCTCGTCCACGACTCCAAGCATTCCGCCGGTGGCTCCACGCCGGACTTTGCCCTGGCTGCTCCGGCGCGATGACCAGTACCAAACGCCGGCCAGCAGGGCCGGGAATCCGAGCACTGCCGCCAACACGAGCGAGATATCCATGGCCTAACACTAGCTTCGGCGTGCACCGGCAGGTAGACATTGTCTATGGACCTGCCTGTGATGCCACCCGTCTCGCCCATGCTCGCCAAATCCGTTCCGACAATCCCCGATGTTGGGCACTACGAGCCCAAATGGGACGGGTTCCGGACCATCGTCTTCAAGGATGGCGACGAGATCGTCCTGGGCAGCCGCAACGAGAAGCCGATGACCCGCTACTTCCCCGAGGTGGTGGAGGCGCTCAGGAAGAACCTGCCGGACAAATGCGTGATCGACGGCGAGATCGTCCTGATCGAGGGCAAGAGGCTCGAATTCGAGGTACTCCAGCAAAGGATCCACCCCGCCGACAGCCGCGTCCGGATGCTCGCCGAGAAGACCCCGGCGTCCATGATTGCGTTCGACATCCTCGCGCTGGGCGACGAGAACCTCATGGACAAGCCGTTCTCCGAGCGCCGCGCCATCTTGGAGCGTACGCTCGCCAAGGCCGATCCGCCTGTCTATGTGACCCCCGCAGTGACGGATCTCGAGCGGGCGCAGGAATGGTTCGTGCAGTTGGAAGGCGCGGGACTGGATGGGGTGCTGTCCAAGCCGTTGGACGGGGCCTACCAACCCAACAAGCGCGTGATGTTCAAAACCAAACACGAGCGCACGGCAGACTGTGTGGTGGCGGGATTCCGTTGGCACAAGACCGCGAAAGTTGTTGGCTCGATGTTGCTCGGCCTGCACGATGACACTGGCCGGCTGCATCATGTGGGAGTGGTGGCATCGTTTCCTATGGCCCGCAGGGAGGCTTTGGTGGCAGAACTGGAGCCGTACCAGGTTGAACTCAGCGAGCACCCATGGGGTGAGTGGGCCAATCAGGATGAAACTGCCGGGGGTTCACGCATGCCCGGCGCCCAAAGCCGGTGGAGCGGGGGGAAGGACTTCTCCTTCGTGCCCCTGCGCCCCGAACTTGTGATCGAAGTAAAGTACGACTACATGGAAGGCGACAGGTTCCGGCACACCACGCAGTTCCGTAGGTGGCGGCCGGACAGGACCCCCGAGAGCTGCACGTACTCGCAACTGGAAGAGCCTGCCGACTACGATCTCGGGGAAATCCTGAGGCTGCCCTAGCCCCTACTCTTCGTGGCCTTGGTCGCTGCTCATGCTGCCCTCGGCCGGTGGGGTTTCGCCCGGAGGCACGCCGCCGCCCGGCTCCAAGCCTGTGACATTTCCGTCGAGGGGATCAGGGTTGGCGGAAGCGGCGGGGTCATCGTCTTCGTCCTGGCGCATGTCCGGATCGTCGTGGATGCTGTCGGCATCGGAGGTGGTGTCGTAAGGCCCGGTTGCGCCGGTTGCGCCGAAGCCCTGGGTTTCTTCATTCGAGTTTTTGTCGGTCACGATCAGCCCTTTCGTAAGCAAACTTACTATTGTGCTTGCTTCGTCAGCCTAGCCGGGACGTGCTGACCCAACAAGGGGCGCCCAAGCCATGGGGCGGCGTCGTACTTTACCTTCAGCGGTGGGGAGTCGTGGCGGTGACGAAGCTCCGGATGGCATCCGCCACAGCCTTGGGACGCATGTGCTGAGCCACGTGCCCGACGCCCGGGATCTCCACCAGTCGCCCCTGGGCCACGGCCCGCGAAAGCCGGAGCGACCATTCGGGGCCCGCCACATGGTCCCGGCTCCCGCGCAGAACCAGCACCGGAACCTGGACTCCGGCGAGGCGTTTCTCCGTGGGGTATTTCATCATGACCGGCAGTTCCGTGAGGTACCAGCGAGGGCCGCAGCGGAGGTAATCGGACATGACGATCAAGTTGGACGTGGGGGTCTCGCGGAGTATTCCGTCCAGTGTCAGGGCCAGCGACTGCCGCCACACATTCTTGTGCCGCGAATCCACCACCGGCCCCATCAGTACCAACTGCCTGAGCTGCTCGGGGGCGTGCAAGGCCGCTTCGATGGCAAACTGCACGCCCATGGAGTGACCCACCAACACGTAGGAGTCGATACCGCGGGACTTCAGGGCCTCGGCAATGAACGCGCCGTATTCCTCCACTGAAAGCTGGCGCCCAGGCTTGGGAGTCCCGGCGAAACCGGGAAGGTCCAGTGAATACGTGGGCGCGCTCGCCGCGAGGACAGCATGCAGCCGTGCCAGATATCGATGCGACACCCCGATGCCGTGGATCAGGATATATGCGGGCTCGGACATGGGCCCGGCGTCCGGTTCCGGCGCAGGCGTGCCCTCGGTCCAAAGAATCCGACCGGTCAGGCCCAAGACTTCGACGTCGGCAGAGAGTAGCGCGGTCATCTTTGCTCCTGCTTTCACTGAATTCCCAATTGTTGCAGGAAAACCGGTGCGCCCGGGCCACTCAATTCGTCGTCCCTCACGGGCCGTCCCGACACGGCAAGAAGCAGCGCGATCGCCGGCCCTTCAACTGCGGGACCATCCCCGTGGTCAAACGCGGTGTCGGTGGCAATCAAGCGCCAGCCCTGCGCGATCTCCTTGCCGCCGCCCATTTTGGTTGTAGTCCTGAGTTGGTACTTGAGGGCGGTGGCAACGTGGACAGGAGGGTAATCGCGGCGGATTCCGAGGGGGCGCCGGATATCCTCTCCGTGGACGAACGCCTCAACCAGCCGGGTAGCCAAGCTTGCCGGCGGACCCGAGGTCCGCGAAAGCACCGCGCGCAGCCCGTTCAACGTCTGCGCAGGCTCTGGTGTCTTTTCGCGCTCCACACCTACGGCGTTATCACGGTCAAAATCCATTCGGGAGGCAACCAGCCGGCGGATGAAGCTCAACCTCGTCGTCTTGGCGCTGTCGATTACGTGAGCCAGGACGTCGTGCACGTTCCAACCGGCACACAGCGACGGCGTCTGCCATTGAGCTGCCGGAAGCGGCTCCAGATCCTGCAACAGGGCGCGGCGTTCATGGTGCACCACGGGCCAAACGGTCGAAGAGGAGCTTGTTGCCATACCGCTATTGAACAGCATGCTGGTGATGTGGGGTGGCTAGCTGTGGGAATCGGTGGATTCGTCAGCTCCTGCGCTCGCCTCGGCCTGCTGCCTCTTCTTCTGCGTTTCCAGCCAGGCGATGATGGCGGCCTGCCGGATCCGACGATGCGTTCCCCGGTACTCCACCGGTATTTCGCCGCGATCGGTCATGTTGCGCAGATAGGTGTGAGAGATGCCCGCGAGCTCTGCAGCCTGGGATGTGGTGAGCATTTCCTCGACGCTGCTCACCGTCACCGTTTCGCCGCGGCTCAGTCTTGCGAGGAGGTCGACGACGGCGTCCCTGGCCTCGTTCGGCAGGCGGTGGACCGTGCCATCCACGAACACGGTGATGTCGTCGCTGTCCTGGAGGGAGCGCGCCAGATTCCGGGCGTCGTCGGCGGGCAAGCCAGGAGTGACGCGGGGAGCTATCAATGCCATGGCAGAAGCCTAGCCTGTGGGAGTGGGCTGCCCGATTCGGGGGTTCCCTGCGGGTCATGCCGTGCGCACGGCACTGTTGGCAGGGAACCATCGAAACGGCCGCCCGGGCAAAAACTACTCTGCGTCCAGGTCCGTCTCCAGCAGCTTCACCAGTGCGTCCAGCGCAGCGTCGGCTCCGTCGCCCTCGGCCCGCAGCACAACGACGTCGCCCTTAGCGGCGCCGAGGGTCATGAGCGAAAGGATGCTGGCGGCGTCGAGGGCGTCATCGGCAGGGTCGCCCTGCATGGCGATGGTGACCTCCACGGGCTGCTCGCCCGCGGCTTCGGCGAACAAGGCGGCGGGACGGGCGTGCAGGCCGGAGCGGCTGGCGATGGTGGCTGTGCGTTCGGGCATGGTTTCTCCTTCGACAGAAACAGACAGGGTTTAGAGGCCGAGTTCTTCGAGCACGGGCAGCTTGGCGCGGACCCAGTCCCGGGCTTCGGTGGCGCTGGGCGCGGAAAGGGCCAGGCGGGCCAGTTCCTGGGCCTGCTCCAGCGTGACGGTTTTCAGCACAGTCCCGACGGCGGCCAGGGAGCGCGCGGTCATGGACAGTGTGGTGACGCCCAGGCCGGTCAGCACGACGGCGAGCGCAGGGTCAGCTGCTGCCTCACCACAGACACCCACGGGCTTGGCAGTACCTTCGCGACCAGAGCTTTCCTGCTCCGCACCTTCGACGGTGAGCTGCACGAGCCGAAGCACGGCAGGCTGCCACGGAGTGTTGAGTTCCGCGAGGGGTCCAAGCTGGCGGTCGGCGGCCATGGCGTACTGGGTGAGGTCGTTGGTGCCCAAAGAGGCGAAACCGACTTCGCGCAGCACGGTGGCAGCAGTCAACGCGGCAGAGGGAACTTCCACCATGACACCCGGCGTTTGGATTCCGGCGGCGGCACACAGTGAGGCGAACCGTCCGGCTTCGGCGGCCGTGGAGATCATGGGGGCCATGACCCAAACGTCTGCCTCGGACTCCGAAGCTGCCCGGGCGATGGCCTCGAGCTGACGCTCCAGAACGCCTGGTGTGGTGAAATCGGTGCGGTAGCCGCGGACACCCAGTGCAGGGTTGGGCTCGGTGGCATCCGTGAGGAAGGGGAGCGGCTTGTCGGCGCCCGCGTCAAGGGTGCGGAGGACCACCTTCTTGCCCGGGAACGCGTCGAATACGGCTTTGTAGGCTGCGGCTTGCTCGTCCACGGAGGGTTCGGTGTCGCGCTCCAGGAAGCAGAACTCCGTGCGGAACAGGCCCACTCCCTGGGCGCCCAAAGCGGCAGCTGCCACGGCGTCCTTGGCTCCACCGACGTTGGCGAGGAGCGGCACCAAGTGGCCGTCCGCCGTCGTGCCGTTTCCGTCGAATTCGGCGAGGGTGGCGGAGGTTTCCGCCCAGGCCGTAGCTGCCGCACGGTGCTCGTCGGTGGGCGAAACGGCAACGAAGCCAGCGGCGCCGTCCACGTACACCTCGGTTCCATCCGCGATGTCGTCAACACCATGGGCCGCAACCACGGCGGGCAGGCCGAGCGAACGCGCAATGATGGCCGTGTGGGACTGCGGGCCGCCGCCTGAAGTCACCAGCGCCTGCACCACCGCGGGATTCAGTGTTGCGGTGTCGGCGGGAGCGAGGTCCTCGGCCACCAGGATGAAGGGCGTGTCGGAGGCAGGAATGCCGGGAGCGGGGACGCCGCGAAGTTCGGCCACGATGCGGGCGCGGACATCCAGGACGTCGGTGGCACGCTCGGCCATGTAGCCGCCCAGGTTGTGCAGCATTTCGGAGACGGACGCGCCGGCTTCCCAGATGGCCCTTTCGGCCGACGACCCGGCGTTGATGAGCTTGGCAGCCGATTTCAGGAGCATGGTGTCCTTGGCCATCAAGGCAGTGGCTTCGAGGACGGCTTTGCCGTCGCCGGAAGCACTGTCCGCGCGTCCCTTGAGTTCGTCATGGACGGCTTGCGCAGCCGCTTTCAAGCCCGCGACGGCGTCTTCCGGGCTCACGTCCGCAGCCAATCGATCTCCCGACGGCGGCTCACTCACCGGCTTGGGCATCTGGCGGACGGAACCAATGATGCGGCCAGGGCTTACCCCTACTCCTTGGAAATTCTGCACTGAATCCTCTGTTCCTGCTTGTTGGTTCAGGCCCTCCGGCGACGGCACCGGGAGCCTCGAAAACTAGCCTACAAAATTCCTTTGTGAGCCACTTCATATAGCAACGCTATAGGTGCTAGGGTAGCGGTTATGAGTTTCGATGACCAGCTTCCGCCCAAAATTCGGTTGCTTCGCGCAGCTGCCGAGTTGCTGGCGAATTCGGAGGGGTCAGCGGTCTCAACGCGCCAGATCACCAAGCTTGCCGGGGTCACGGCGCCCACGCTTTACCACCACTTTGGCGACAAAGAAGGCCTGTTCGACGCCGTCGTTTCAGCCGGATTTGAAGAGTATGTGGCGGGGGAGCGGGATTTTGCACCGTCCGGGGAGCCCTTGGAAGATGTCCGGCGAATGTGGGACAACCACGTCCAGTTCGGACTCAGTCAACCCCATCTGTATCTGGTGATGTTCGGCAATATCCGGCCGGAAAGCCGCCCAGCAATCGTGGCCGATGCTGAAGCGCTTCTGGAGGAGATGCTGAACAAGGCCGCTATCTCCGGCCAGATCAACGTGCCGCCCCGCGAAGCGGCGCGAAGCATTCTGGCGGCCAATGTGGGTGTCACGCTCATGTTGATCGCAGAACCGGTGGAAGAACGGAACCTCGAGCTCTCAACGATGACCCGGGATTCCATGATTTTTGCCGTCTCCACGGACACCGCCCGTGGCGCCGCAGCGGACGACTCCGGTAAGTCGTCCGTGGTTGTTGCGGCAATCGCCCTGAATGCGGCACTGCAGGCCTCGCATTCGGACCAACTTTCCAGCTCTGAATTGAAGCTGTTCCTTGAGTGGCTTCACCGCATTTCCAGCAGCTCCTAAGGCTGTTCTCTCTCGATCTATATCGACTGACCCCGCGCCGCAGCGGGACACACGTTAGGAATTCACATGGCAACAGAGACCGTTGCGAAGCCCCGCACCAGCGTGCGCGTTGGTGTCCAAAAGTTCGGAACATTCCTGTCCGGCATGATCATGCCCAACATTGGCGCCTTCATCGCCTGGGGCCTCATCACGGCCCTGTTCATCGAGAAGGGGTACATTCCTGTGCCTGTGCTCGGTGGCTTCGGCACCAACGCCGAGGGTGTTCCCAACGTGGGCCTGGTCGGCCCGATGATCACCTACTTGCTTCCCCTGCTGATCGCCTACACGGGCGGCAAAATGGTCCATGACGTCCGAGGTGGCGTCGTCGGCGCCATCGGTACCATGGGCGTCATCGTCGGCGCCGGCATCCCGATGTTCATCGGCGCCATGATCATGGGCCCCCTCGGTGGCTGGACCATGAAGCAACTCGACCGCCTGTGGGACGGCAAGATCCGCCCTGGCTTCGAGATGCTGGTGAACAACTTCTCCGCCGGTATTTGGGGTGCGATCCTAGCCCTCCTCGGCTTCTACGGCATATCACCGCTGGTGACGGCGTTCAGCACCGGCGCAGGGAACGTGGTCCAGTTCCTCGTCAACAACGGACTCCTCCCGCTGACCAGCATCTTCATTGAGCCGGCCAAGGTCTTGTTCCTCAACAACGCCATCAACCATGGCGTGCTGACGCCGCTGGGCATCCAGCAATCGCTGGAGCAGGGCAAGTCGATGCTTTTCCTCCTCGAAGCCAACCCCGGCCCGGGCTTCGGCATCCTGCTGGCGTATATGTTCTTTGGCCGCGGCGCCGCGAAGGCTTCTGCTCCCGGTGCAGCGATCATCCATTTCCTCGGTGGCATCCATGAGATCTACTTCCCGTACGTCCTGATGAAGCCCGTCCTGATCCTCGCTGCCATTGGTGGCGGCATGGCCGGCATCGCAACCCTCGCTGTCACCAACGCAGGCCTGGTGGCGCCGGCCGCCCCCGGTTCGATCTTCGCCGTGCTCGCCCAAACGTCCCGCGATAGCTACTTGGGCGTCATTCTTTCCGTGGTCTTTGCAACCACTGCCTCCTTCCTGATCGCTTCATTGATCCTCCGTCTCTCCAAGAACAAGGGTGAGGACGACCTCTCCGCAGCTACATCCCGCATGGAGGCCATGAAGGGCAAGAAGAGCTCCGTCTCCTCGGCACTTACCGGGAACAACGCTGGCGCCCAGGCCGGTACCGTCCTCACTCGCCCCGTCCAGAACATCGTGTTCGCTTGCGACGCCGGCATGGGTTCCAGTGCCATGGGTGCCTCGGTCCTGCGCAATAAGATCAAGGCGGCCGGCTTCCCGGAGGTCAAGGTCACCAACTCGGCGATCGCCAACCTCAACGACAGCTACGATGTGGTGGTTACGCACCAGGATCTGACCGAACGCGCCCAGCCGAGGACGGCCAGCGCCGTCCACTACTCGGTGGACAACTTCATGAATAGCCCCAAGTACGACGACATTGTTGAACTGGTCCGGAGCAGCAACACTGAAGGTGCGGCTTCCGACGCAGGAACGACGGCGGAATCCACCGCCGGAGCCCAGCCCGCCGCCGCAACCTCAGTAGCCGCCGGCCACGGTGCGCATGTCGCCGAGCCGGTTGCCGCCGTCGAAGGTCAAGCCGCCGAAGGAAAAGGTGTCCTGCTCCGCGAAAGCGTGGTCCTGAACGGCACTGCAACCGACCGTGACGCAGCGATTGACGAGGCCGGAAAGCTCCTGCTGGATCGCGGTGCCGTGGATGTCAGCTACGTCCACGCCATGCACGAGCGCGAGGAATCCGTGTCCACGTACATGGGCAGCTTCCTGGCGATCCCGCACGGCACCAACGATGCCAAGGAACACATCAACCACTCGGCAGTGTCCATCATCCGCTACCCGGAGGGCATCGACTGGGGCGGCAAGCAAGTGAAGTTTGTGGTTGGCGTGGCAGGCCTCAACAATGAGCACCTCCACATCCTGTCCTCGATCGCCAAGATCTTCACCAACAAGGCACAGGTGGCCCAGTTGGAAGAGGCAACCACGGTTGATGAAGTTTTGGAGCTGTTCGGAAAGGTCAACGCATAGTGAAGGCAGTTCATTTTGGGGCAGGCAACATCGGGCGTGGCTTCGTGGGGCTGCTGCTTCACGAGGCCGGCTATGAGGTGGTGTTCGCGGATGTTGCGGACGCGCTGATCAGCCAGCTCGCCTCGGCAAGCAGCTACGACGTCCACGAGGTGGGCGAGAACCCGGCGGTCAAGACCGTTAGCGGCTTCCGTGCCTTCAATTCCGCTTCGCAGGAAGCTGCTGTTGTGGAGGAAATCTCGACGGCGGATGTGCTCACCACTGCTGTGGGGCCGCACATCCTGAAGTTCGTGGCACCGGTGATCGCCCGCGGGCTGGCCGTCCGGCCCGCGGACTTGCCACCCCTTCAGGTCATGGCCTGCGAGAACGCCATCAATGCCACGGACCTCCTCCACACGGAGATCCGGGCGGCTTGGGACGACTCCGCCGGCGACCTGGACGCCGTCGCGGTTTTTGCCAACACCGCAGTGGACCGCATCGTCCCCAACCAGGCGCCAGGCCAGGGCCTGGACGTCACTGTGGAGACGTTCTACGAGTGGGTCATCGACCGTACGCCGTTCGGTGGCAACGCCCCGAAGATTCCCGGAGCTACCTTCGTGGACGAGCTGGGGCCGTATATCGAGCGCAAGCTGTTCACGGTGAACACCGGCCATGCTTCTGCTGCGTACTTCGGCTACGCAGCCGGGCTTGAGAAGATCTCCGATGCCATGGCGGATCCGGCTGTGGCAGCGAAGGTCCGGGCGGTGCTGGAGGAAACCAAGGAACTGCTGGTGGCCAAGCACGGGTTCGAGGAGGCTGAGCAGGAAGCGTACGTGCAGAAGATCCTTTCCCGCTTCACCAACCCGCACCTGCCGGATACCGTGAACCGCGTGGGCCGGGCGCCTTTGCGGAAGCTAAGCCGGCACGAACGGTTCGTTGGTCCGGCGGCGGAGTTGGCCGAACGCGGCGTCACGCCGGCGGCATTGCTTGAGGCAATGTCTGCAGCCCTCCGTTTCGACGACGGCAACGACGACGAAGCCGTGGAACTCACCAACTTGCTGTCCGAACTGGACGCGGCTGCCGCCGTCGAACGAATCACGGAACTGACGCCGACGCACCCGCTGTTCCCGGCGTTGCAAAAGCTCGTGGAGGATCGGCAGGCTGAAGCGTAATTTCCACAACCGATTGTCATAAAGGCTCTCCGGCGGGAGAAAAACAAGTGAGTTCCGTCACTTTTGCCCGCTGGAGAGCCTTTCGGTTTTGAAGTTAGCCTCACCTTACTAATAGAGTCAACAGGCAATTAGGCAACACATCTATGACTTATTAGTGAGTGGAGTACAGGCGTGAAGAAGAGGCTGTCGAGCTACATCGGGGCACTGGCTGCAGGCGCTGCCTTGCTGACTGTTACGGCGTGTGGAGGCGGGGCAACGGCGTCTTCGCAGCCCGAGGAAGCCAGCACCATCACCATCGAGCACGCCCAGGGCTCCACGTCCAACGTTCCCGTGAACCCGGAAAAGGTTGTCACGTTCGATCTGGGCGTTTTGGACACCATGAACGCGCTCGGCGTCGAGCCCACCGGTGTTCCCGAAGCCAGCTACCCGGAGGCGCTCAAGAAGTTCTCCGAGGCCAAGTACACCAAGGTGGGCTCGCTCAAGGAGCCGGACTTTGAGGCTGTCAGCTCCGCTGCTCCGGACCTCATCATCGTCTCCGGCCGCACCGCCGGCGCCTACGAAGAACTGAGCAAGATCGCCCCCACCATCGATCTCTCCGTGGATGCGGCCAAGCCGATGGAAAGCTTCAAGGCGCAGACCGAGAAGCTCGGCAAGATCTTCAAGAAGGAAGACGAAGTCGCTTCCAAGCTCGCTGAGGTAGACAAGACCGTGGCCGACACCAAGGCCAAGGCAGCTACCGCCGGCAAGGGCCTGATCGTCCTGACCTCCGGCGGCGAAGTCACAGCGTACGGCGCGGGCTCGCGCTTCGGCATCATCCATGACGTCCTGGGCGTTCCGACGGCGGCCGACGTCAAGTCCGAGGGCTCCCACGGCGAGGCCGTTTCCTTCGAATACATCAAGGAAACCAACCCGGACATCCTCTACGTCATCAACCGCGACACTGCGATTGGCACGGCCGGCTCCACGGCCAACCCGATCCTGGACAACGAGCTCGTGAAGTCCACCAACGCCGCCAAGAACAGCAAGATCGTTAACCTGGATCCCGCAGGTTGGTACATCGTGGGCTATGGCTTGAACAACGTCCAGGCCATGGTCACCGCAGTGGCCGACTCGGTCGCTTAGCCTTAACTGAAGTGACAACCACAGCCGTGCGCCCCACGGCACCAGCAAGCCGCAACCGGACTGGCGAGACCGCCCGCCTGGTTGCGGCTGCGGCCGTTGTGTTGGTGATCGCCGTCGGCAGCATCTTCGTTGGGGTCAGTGACGTCTCACTGCCCGCGCTGTTGGCGAACGACGCCGGCGCTTGGGAAATCTTCTGGGTGTCCCGGGTGCCGCGGACCCTGGCTGTGGTCCTGGCCGGGATGGCCGTTGCCGTCGCCGGGTTGATCATGCAGCTCATGGCCCGGAACCGGTTCGTTGAGCCGTCCACAGTGGGCACCGTGGAGTCGGCCACACTCGGCATTCTGGTGGTCACAGTGCTGGCTCCGGACTCTCCAATACTCACCAAGATGCTGGTGGCGTCTGTGTTCGCGATCCTCGGCACGGCGTTGTTCCTGGCGATCCTGCGCCGGCTCCCGGCCCGCAACACCCTACTCATTCCCTTGGTGGGCATCATGCTGGGCGGCGTTATTGCAGCAATCACTACGTTCTTTGCCTACCGCTTTGATCTCCTGCAGACACTGAGCAACTGGATGATCGGTGACTTCTCCGGCGTGCTGCGTGGACGCTATGAACTTCTGTGGATCGTGGCTGTCTTGGTGCTGGTGGGCCTCTTTGCTGCTGACCGCTTTACCGTGGCAGGCATGGGCCAGGACTTCACCACCAACCTTGGCCTGAACTACGCCCGCACCATGCGGCTCGGCCTGATGATCGTCTCGCTGATCTCCGCCGTCGTTGTCACCACTGTTGGCGCTGTTCCCTTCCTGGGACTCGTGGTCCCCAATATCGTCTCATTGCTGTTCGGCGACAACCTCCGCCGGGCAGTTCCATGGACTGCGCTTTTTGGAGCGGCGTTCGTGCTGCTCTGCGACATCATCGGCCGGACCATCCGTTTCCCCTACGAGGTTCCTGTGGGCATGGTCATGTCTGTCCTTGGCGCCATCCTCTTCCTCTTCCTGCTCCTGAGGAAACGCAATGCCTGAAACCTCCGTGCCGTCTCCATCCTTGACACCCGTCGCTCCCGTATCCGCGCGCACTCGCTGGCGGGACGCTGTCCGAAGCACCCCTCCCGGACTGGTGATCGCCATTTTGGCGATTGCCGCCGTCGTGCTTGTTGCGGTGTTTCTGACCATCGACCTCAAAGGCAACATCGCCTACATCCTGCCGCGCCGGGCCATCAAGGTGTCCGCGATGCTGCTGGTGGCCGTGGCGGTGGGCGTGTCCACGCTGCTGTTCCAGACCGTCACGGCCAACCGGATCCTGACGCCGTCCATCATGGGCTTCGATTCCCTGTACATCCTGGTGCAGACCGCGCTGGCTTTCGTGGCCGGTGCTGCGACCCTGGCTACGGCTCCCTCCACGCTCAAGTTCGGGCTGGAGATCCTGCTGATGGTGGGGTTCAGCGCGTTCCTGTACCGGTGGATGTTCACCGGAGCCACGCGATCGCTGCATCTGCTGTTGCTCGTGGGAATTGTTCTGGGCACGTTGTTCCGCGGTTTCTCTTCGCTCCTGCAGCGGCTGATGGAGCCTAGCGAGTTCATCATCCTGCAGGACCTGTTCTTTGCCAGCTTCAACAATGTGGACCCGGGGCTCTTGGGTGTTTCCGCGCTTTTGGTCGCTGCCGTGTGCTTTGGCGTCTGGCGCATGAGGCACACCCTGGATGTCCTGGCGCTGGGCCGTGAAGTAGCCATCAACGTGGGCGTCGACCACAAGCGTGTGGTGATGCGTGTGTTGCTGGCATGCTCGCTGCTGGTGGCGATTTCCACTGCGCTGGTGGGTCCTGTGACGTTCTTCGGGCTCCTGGTGGTCAGCCTCGGCTATCAGCTCTGCCGTGGATTCCGGCACGCCTGGTTGCTGCCGATCGTGGTCCTCATTGGTGCGATCGCACTGGTGGGTGGCCAGCTGCTGCTGGAGCGTGTGTTCGGGTTCGCCGCGGCTCTGAGCGTGATCATTGAGTTCACCGGCGGCATTCTCTTCCTTTACCTGTTGCTGAAAGGCTCGCTGAAATGACCGCTAAGATGAGCGGAATCCGCCCATGATTACCGTCCGGAACGTCACCAAGCGCTACGGCGGCACCACCGTACTGGACGATGTCAGCTGCGAGATTCCCCGTGGCGGCATCACGTCCATCATCGGCCCCAACGGTGCGGGCAAATCCACACTGCTTTCGTTGGTCAGCCGCCTCCAGCCCATGGACGCCGGGAGAATTTCCGTAGCCGGGCTGGATGTGGCCGCGACCCCCAGCAAAGAATTGGCCAAGACCATGGCCATCCTTCGGCAGGAAAACCACCTGACCATGCGGCTCACGGTCCGCGACCTCGTGGCGTTTGGGCGCTTCCCGCACAGCGGCGGCCGCCCGACGATCGAGGACTTGGAGCATGTGGACGAGGCCATCCGGCAGCTGGACCTCACATCCATGGCGGACAAGTTCGTGGACGAGCTCTCCGGCGGGCAGCGACAACGTGCCTATATTGCCATGGTCTTGGCGCAAGACACTGAATACCTGTTGCTCGACGAGCCGCTCAACAACCTGGACATGAAGCACTCAGTGGAAATGATGCGGCTGCTGCGGCGTTTGGCTGACGAACTCGGAAAGACCGT
Source organism: Arthrobacter sp. GW822-FHT05G07 (assembly GCF_058799755.1). NCBI lineage: Bacteria > Bacillati > Actinomycetota > Actinomycetes > Micrococcales > Micrococcaceae > Arthrobacter > Arthrobacter sp. GW822-FHT05G07. The sequence goes on from NZ_JBXALT010000013.1 coordinate 143,814, forward strand.
TGTGCTGGTGGTCCACGACATTAACTTTGCGTCCTGCTACTCGGACACCATCCTGGCCATGAAGAACGGCAGGCTCATCCACCAAGGCGCACCCTCGGACATCATGCGCGCCGGGATGCTGTACGACGTCTACGACATCGATATCCGCATCGAGGAAATCGACGGCAACCGCATTGGTGTCTACTTCGCCTGATCGTTTACGGCTCAAGGGTTTATCAACAGTTCTCACTGACTGAAATTGCGCTCCGTCACGTTTGCGGAACCCTGCCCACTACTTAGAGGAAGGAGAGCGAACGCTCACTTTCTACCCCTAACCGCCCCGTTCTGTGCACCCAGTCTTGTGCACGCCGGCGGCGCCACCCGGGACTAAGCGAAGGAGCAGTGGATGTTTGCATTACCGTCATGGGGCCGTTCCGGCCGTCGCGGCCGTCGGGAAAGGAGTCCCGACGTGAGCGCGGGGCCCCTGCGCAAGGCCCGGAAAAAAACCCTTGCGGCAAGGAATTCTGCCCTGCGTTTGCCGGCAGCAATGCTTGCCATAGGAGTCACTGCGGGTTCACTCATGCTGGGCGTCTCCCCGGCCATGGCAGCCGCCGGTGATTTCACCATCACGCTCTCCGCCCCCGAAACGGTCCCGCTGAGCCAGAACTACAACTACACCGCCACCGTTGATTTCAGCGGCGTTGATTCGTCCAATCCGGCAACCGGCGTAGCCATGACCACAACACTTCCGGAAGGTACCACCTTCGCGGGTCTCCCCCTTGGTGCCTCTTCGCCAGTGCTGAACCATAGCTACGATCCCGCTACCCGGGTATTGAGCATGACCCTCGACGAAACCACCGAGGACCTGGTCAGCGTTGTGTACACGGTGTCGCAGGTGGACAACGAGCACAAATACGAGGGCTTTCCGCTGACCACGGAGATGACCGGTACCGGCGGCCCCAGCGGCCAAGTAGCATCCGGGCCGGTCACCTCACTAGTCACGGGTCCGCATGATTACCGGGCGCAAAAGATTGCCACCACTATTACTGGCTCCACGCATCGCGAGGTGACGTACAGGTTCAACGTGTGCTCGGAGGAAAGCTACATGAGTTTCTCCGCCTTTGCGCAGAAACTCTCGGACGTCTTCCCCGCGGGCGCAGAATTCGCCTCTGCCTCAACGGGCGTTGGTCAATGGGACACGAGTGCATGGCCCGCAGCCACCTGGACCAATGACGAACGCTATGACCATACCGGATACTGCCTGGACCGGAGCGGAACCGGCATCTGGCTTACCGTACGGTACCCGGACCATGTTGCCGGCTGGGAGGACGGTCAGCAGCCTCCCGTCAACACGGTGACGTTGGAGACCACGGACGCCAACGGTGTGGTTCGAGCCGGCACCCCCGCCTCTGCGCAGGGCCCTGCTTTCAGCCCCAGCGGTGGCGTAACAGCGGCTATTGAAAAATCGTCAGGAGGACAGACCTCGGCTGGCATGATAGCCAGAAGCACATACGTCAATGCCTCCTACCTTGGACCGCGGAACAGCCCGGAGGCCGACGACCTCGTTGTCACCGATAGCGGCGCAGCCGGTAGCAGTTCTGAGGGGTGGTATCACCACAACGATGTCACTGGAATCAACGTGGCCTTCAGCCCGGTGCTGTCCACGGAGAATCTCCCTTACACCTTTGAGTACCAGACTGATTTCTCAGATGCGTGGCAGACCTTCATTCCTGCAAATCCAACAACCAACACAGCATTGTCGTTGACCGTGCAGAACACCGGTTCAAGCGGCTGGGAATCTTTCAACGGTAACAACACGCTCGATCTGCCCGTCGGCTCCATTCTGACAGGGTGGCGAATCTCCGTTGCACCCGGCGGCGAAACAGTGCGGGTGAGCTCGGAGGTTCGGGTCACTGTAGGAAGTGTGCCGGTCTTCCGCGATATCACCGCTGGTGTGCTCGCGGCGAACAGCCCTGCGGGTATTGCGCCAGGACCAGTGAACAACACCGCCACGCTCAAGGCAGGCGACCTGACAGGAGAGGCGTCCGATGCCTTTACCCCTCTGGATTCTGTGTACCTGACCACCAACGTCTCTGCTCCTTCGGTCCTGAGCGTGGGTGATGCAGGCACCATCAGGGCCGGCATCGTGAACCAAAACCCCTCGGAAACCTACAAGGATGCCGCCATGTCTGTGGTGCTTCCCTGCGGCGTTCAGTACGACCCCACCAAGACCATCACGCCGGTTACGGACCTTGCTGTGGGAGTGGAGCCCATCCCGGCTATCGGCAACGGGGTGACGGTGGATTCCACCTCTCGGGTCACGGACGCAGACGGTTGTGAACTGCAGGTGGTTACCTTGACCTACGATCAGATCAGCCCGATGCGGGACCCCAAGGAATCTTCAGACCGCCGGGTTGAAAACACAGGATGGCAGTACGACATTCCGGTGACGATCCTTGCCAAGGCTTACCACCCCGACTCCTCCTCCGTCCAAGTCGAGTCCTATGCCTACACATCAGACCCGCGTTTCGTCGGAGTTGCTGATGGCGGCAAGGCCGAGCAGACGGTGGCGATGACGGGCTACGGTGCCTTCTTCGGCGAAGACATCTACAACTTCGATGCTGCACGGTCGAGTGTCGCCAAGGCTACTGGCCGTGTGTCGCTTAACATCGCCGGTGGTTTGCTGCTCGATAAGTTGTCCAGTTCCTCGGCAACTGGTCCCTGGTCCTTGGCAACCACCGTTGACAGGAACGCATACTGGCAGGTTTACGTCAGCAACGTCCTGCCAAACCCGGTTACCGATACCACCTTCTTTGACCGTTTGCCGGCAGTAGCAACAGGCGACGACTTCGACGTCGTCCTTGCAGGTGCAGTAACGGGCGCACCAGTTGGAGCGAAGATCGAATACTCCACCGACGCCACAGATGCCACCTCGGGTAGCTGGTCCACTGATCCGGTCAACGCCACTGCGTTCCGGATGTTCGTTGACGCCTTGGCTTCCGGCGATGACTTCACCTTGGTGGTTCCTACCAAGGTGACGGGCGATCCCAGCTTCGGACAGAAGGCCACCAACGTCCTCGTGGCAGCGGGAACCTACAACGGGAAACCAGTACAGTTCGCTACTAACCAGGCTGCTGTGAATGTTACTGGTGCTCCTGCATTGGGAATCGTGAAGAAGACCAACGGAAAAGCCTACTCGTCAGCTCCCGGTGCAATCGTCACCAACGGTTCGGACGTGACATGGACCTACGAGGTAACCAACACAGGCAGGACGCCGCTCTCAAATGTGGCAGTTTCCGATGAATATTCGGCAGGGGATGGCAGCACTGGCACGTTGGTTCCCACGTCGAGTGATACAGGCGCACTGGCACCCGGCGAAACCCGGGTCTTCACCGCTCATGGCACCGCCGTGACAGGTCAGTACCACAACACAGCTACCGCAACGGCCACGGCCACCGACGCAGAAGGAACCCCGCTGGCCCAGCAGCCCGCACCGGCTACCGCTGAGTCTTGGTACCGTACCGGCGAAGCCGGGTTGTCTGTTGTGAAGACGACTAATGGTGAGGATGTTGAGGCTGCTCCGGGTCCGCAGTTGGTTCCTGGCAGTGATGTGAAGTGGGCGTACACGGTGACCAACACCGGGAACGTTGCGTTGAAGGATGTTCTGGTTGTTGATAAGGACAGTGCCGGCAAGGAGGTGTTCTCGGAGACGGTTCCTTTGTTGGCTCCGGGGGATTCTGTTGAGTTGTCGGCTCAGGGTAAGGCTGTTGAGGGTCAGTACAAGAACACTGTGCGGGCTTCGGCGGCTGATCCCAATGGTGGTCCTGATCTGAGTGCTTCGGATGATTCGTTCTACTTCGGTGTTGTTACCGGGTTGTCTGTTGTGAAGACGACTAATGGTGAGGATGTTGAGGCTGCTCCGGGTCCGCAGTTGGTTCCTGGCAGTGA
>NZ_JBXALT010000013.1:147838-163741 GCF_058799755.1 Arthrobacter sp. GW822-FHT05G07
GCTCAGGGTAAGGCTGTTGAGGGTCAGTACAAGAACACTGTGCGGGCTTCGGCGGCTGATCCCAATGGTGGTCCTGACCTGAGTGCTTCGGATGATTCGTTCTACTTCGGCGCAGTGCCTGGTTTGACGGTGGATAAGCTCGTCTCCACCAGCCAGGACGGGCCGTGGGGCGAGACTGAGACCATCAGTTCCGGTGACACCGTCTACTGGAAGATCAGCGTGGCCAACACAGGCAATACGGTGCTTACGGATGTCCGCTTCGATGACCCTGCCTTGGGAGACATTGAGCCGGTAGCCACCCTCGCGCCGGGTGAGACGGCCAGCCGTGTCATCGCCCAGGCCAACGTCACCACGTCCTACCTCAACGTTGTGGTGGTCACCGCCACGGCACCTGGTGGGAAAGCTCCCTCAGGAAGTGATTCAAGTGAGGTGAATGTTCAGCCCGTAGCCGCTGATCCTCCCGCCGCGACGGATCCTCCTACCGCGACGGATCCTCCCGCCGCGACGGATCCTCCCGCCGCGACGGAAAAGCTGCCTGAAACGGGCGCAACCGGTCTTGTCGTCGCACTCTGGGGCGCAGTAGCGCTCTTGATAGCTGGAGGCGTGGCAGTGATTGCCGGCCGCCGACGTAAGAGGGCGTAGCTCACTCCGCGCTAAAGAAAGTCAAAAGCCCGACGTCGGCACCCAAAAGCTGGGTGCCGACGTCGGGCTTTACTTGTTTCCGAGGGTTAGCGCGCTACCGCGGTTTCGGCTTCTGCCATCGCCTTCCACTCGGCCACGCGGGCCTGATGCAGAGGCGACCTGCGGACAACCGCGTAGGCGACGCCAAGAATGGCGAACCAGATGGGCGTCACCAGCAGTGCGGTGAGAGTGTCCGGCTGTGTGGTCAGCGCCCAGACGAGGAACGCGAAGAACGCAAATACCACCCACACCATCGGGATGCCACCGGGCATCTTGAACGGCGACGCCGCGTGCTGTTCGGGCCGGCGTTTGCGGTACACGAGGTAGCTGGCCAGGATGATGGACCAGACGAACATGAAGCAGACCGCGGACACGGTGGTCACCATGTCGAATGCCACGCCAACGTCCTTGCCTGCGTACAGGAGAGCGACGCCGGCCAGCAGCAGGACGCAGGAAAGGAACAGTGCGTTCTGGGGTACCTTGCGGCTGGAAAGTCGGCCGAAGAGCTTGGGTGCGTCGCCGTCGTTGGCCAGGCCGTAGACCATGCGGGACGTCGAGTAGATGCCCGAGTTGGCAGACGACATGGCCGAGGTGAGAACTACGAGGTTGACCACCGTAGCCGCCATTCCAAGGCCGGCCAGGGAGAACATGGCAATGAACGGGCTCTGGCCTGCCTTGAACTCGGTCCACGGGGTGACGGACATGAGGATGATCAGGGCGCCTACGTAGAAAAGCATGACGCGCAGGGGGATTGCGTTGATGGCGCGAGGAAGATTGTGCTCCGGGTTCTTGGTTTCGGCAGCGGCGGTTCCTACCAGCTCGATGCCCACGAACGCGAAGACGGCAATCTGGAAACCGGCTACGAAGCCCATGAATTCCTTGGGGAAGAAGCCGCCGTGGCTCCAGAGGTTGGTGAAGCTAGCGGTTCCTGCGTTGGACTGGAACCCGGTGAAGATCATCACCAGGCCCACCACGATCAGCGCCACGATGGCGATGATCTTGATCAATGCGAACCAGAACTCGGTTTCGCCGAAAGCTTTGACCGTGGGGAGGTTCAGGAGGAGCAGGATGATGATGGTGGCCAGGCCCGGGATCCAGAGCTGGATTCCCGGCCAAAGTTCGTTGGCGTATCCCGCGATCGCGATGACGTCCGCCACGCCGGTGACTACCCAGCAGAACCAGTAAGTCCAGCCGGTGAAGAAGCCCGCCCAAGGGCCAAGGAGGTCGCCCGCGAAGTCGCTGAAGGACTTGTAGTTCAGGTTGGAGAGCAGCAGCTGGCCCATGGCGCGCATGACGAAGAAGAGCATGAAGCCGATGATCATGTACACGAAGATCACGGAGGGGCCGGCGACGGAGATGGTTTTGCCCGAGCCCATGAAGAGGCCGGTTCCAATGGCGCCGCCGATGGCCAGGAGCTGGATGTGGCGGTTGCTGAGCGAGCGTGACAGGTGGGGCTCGGAGTCCCTGCTGGAGACGTGGAGCTTCCCCTGTGTTGTCTGGTCGGACATTAGTTCAAGAACCCTTCGAAGGATCCGCCACAATGGTGACGGCCGTTACAAATCTGTTCGATAAAGCTATAGCTAATGTCTGACCAATGGCGAATCGGTCTGCATGGCGAAAGCTCCCCCTGCGGAAAGGGGAGCTTAGGCCGTTGATTTGGTCTGGCGAGGCACTACGCGATCTGGCGCTTGTAGGCAGCAGTCGCAAATGCGTAGGAGACGATGAGGATTCCCAAGCACCACGCCAGCGCTACCCAGATGTCGCTGCCCACCGGACGTTGAGCAAAAAGGTCCTGGACGGTATTGACGATGGACGTGACCGGCTGATTTTCAGCAAACCAGCGCACCGGCCCCGGCATGGTTTCCGTCGGGACGAAGGCAGAGCTAATGAAGGGCAGGAAGATCAGCGGATAGGAGAACCCGCCTGCGCCGTCCACGGATTTTGCGGAGAGGCCGGCGATGATAGCGATCCAGGTGAGCGCCAGGGTGAACAGCGCCAGGATTCCCGCAACGGCGAGCCAGTCCAGCACGCTGGCGGAGGTGCGGAATCCCATCAGGAGCGCAACCAGCACGATGATCACCAAGGAGAGTCCATTGGCCACCAGGGAGGTCAGTACGTGTGCCCACAAAACCGAGGATCGTGCGATCGGCATGGACTGGAACCGCTCGAAGATGCCACTCTGCATGTCCGTGAACAACCGGACAGCCGTGTACGCGATGCCGGACGCGATGGCGATCAGCATGATGCCCGGGAGCAGGTAATTCACATAGTTCTCGGTATCGGTCCTGATGGCGCCGCCGAACACGTAGACGAACAGCAGCATCAGGGCGATCGGGGTGATCGCTGTGGTGATGATGGTGTCCACGCTGCGGAAAATGTGCCGCATGGACCGCCCCAGCAGAACAGAGGTGTCTGCGAAGAAATGCGTGCTCATGACCTGTCCTTTACTGACTCGTTGTTACCTGTGCCAACCAGGGCCAGGAAGATGTCCTCCAGGCTCGGCTGTTTCTCTACGTATTCGATCTTGGCCGGCGGCAGCAGTTGCTTGAGCTCTGCAAGCGTGCCGCTGGCGATGATGCGACCCTCATGAAGAATGGCGATGCGGTCCGCGAGTTGCTCGGCTTCGTCGAGGTACTGGGTGGTGAGCAGGACTGTAGTCCCCTGATTGGCGAGGTTCTTGACGATCTGCCACACCTCGAGGCGGGCTTCGGGGTCCAGGCCCGTGGTGGGCTCGTCCAGGAAGATCACCTTCGGATTGCCGATCAGGCTCATGGCGATGTCCAGTCGGCGGCGCATGCCCCCGGAGTAGGTCGCCACCTTGCGGGAACCAGCATCGGTGAGGCTGAACTGCGCCAGCAAGTGGTCAGCGATCTGGCCGGGATTCTTGAGGTGGCGCAGCTTCGCCACCAGGATCAGGTTCTCCTTGCCGGTGAGGATTTCGTCCACTGCGGCAAACTGTCCGGTGAGGCTGATGGACTGCCTCACCTGGAGCGACTCGGTGGCTACATCAAAACCCTCGACGGCGGCCGACCCGCCGTCCGCCTTGAGTAGCGTGGACAGGATCTTCACCATGGTGGTCTTGCCCGCGCCATTGGAGCCGAGGAGGGCGAAGATGCTGCCGGATGCCACCTCAAAGTCCACACCCCGGAGTACGTGGAGGTCTTTGTACGACTTCTCGATGCCCTCTACGCGGATTGCTGCAGCGGTCATGATTCCGCCTCCTTCGCTTTATTGATTGCCTTGTTGAGACGCTCGCGTTCCTTGTCGATCCAGCGCTTTCCGCCGTAGGCCTGGGCGAAGCTCTCGGCGAACTCGATGGGGTCTTCGCCCACGATCTCGCTCACGGGCGTTCCGTCGATGGCTGCGCGTTCCCACAGGTCGGCCAGATCCGTGAACATCTGCACCATGGTGTCGCCCTCAGTGACGCCGCCGTAGTACATCAGGTACCGGTTGAAGGCGGTGGCTACCGTGAGGTACGGCTCGGGCAGGGCATCCAGCCGTGCCTTGGCTTGCTTGTACTGCTTCTTCTGTTCGAGCGATCCGGTGACCAGCTCGATCCATTTTGCTGCCATGTTATTTTCCTTCCTTGCGGAGCTGTTCGAGCCGTTCGGACAAGAAGCTCCAGGTGTTCCAGAATTCGTTCAGTTCTTTTTTGCCCTGCGTGTTGAGCGTGTACACCTTGCGGGGCGGCCCTTTTTCGGACGGCCGCTTCTCGACGTCCACCAGCCCTTTTTGTTCGATCCTGACCAGCAGCGCGTACACGGTGCCCTCAGCGATCTCGGTGAAGCCTTGCTCCCGGAGCAGCGTGGTGATTTCGTATCCATACGCTGCCTTTCCGGTCAGGAGGGCCAGGACAATGCCCTCCAATGTGCCTTTGAGCATCTCGGTCATTTGCTTGCCCATCGGACACCTCCTTCACTACTCAGTATTGCTAGCTACCACTACATAGTAGAACTAAGTACCGGTACTTAGCAATACTGAGTTCCGGGATTGTTGAGATGGGCTGGCATGCTGGGTTGGTGACTGCTGAATCCGGTGCCGCGCCCGCCCTGCTGACCGCCGCCGTCGAGCGTGGGACCTTAACCCTTCGTCGCGCCCGCAAGGGCGACCTCCCGCGCATCCTCGCGCTGCTCGCGGACGACCAATTGGGTGCCACCCGGGAGAATGCCGACGATCCAGCGCCCTACGAGCGGGCTTTTGACGCGATCGACGGCGACCCGGCGCACCTCTTGGTGGTGGGTGAACTCGACGGTGATGTTGTCGCGACGTTCCAGCTCAGCTATATCCCAGGCCTGTCGCGCAAAGGTTCCTGGCGTGCGCAGATCGAGGCGGTCCGGGTCTCCGAATTACTGCGGGGCCAGGGTGTCGGGGCGCTCATGATCGGGTGGGCCGTTGAGCAGGCCCGGGAGCGTGGCTGCTCGCTGGTGCAGCTCACCACGGACAAGTCGCGCAGTGCTGCGCGTCGTTTTTACGAGCGCCTGGGCTTCGTTGCGAGTCATGAGGGCATGAAGCTCATGCTCTAGGTGCCATGCCTGCCCCCAATGATTGACATTTAGGTACCCTAACTATTAGGGTACCTAAATATGAGCACCTTTGATCCCCGGTTGTTGGACCTCGCCCAGGAATTTCGCGAGTCACTTCGACTCGGCGTGTACATGTTCCGCCGCCTCGATCCCGAGGGTGAGCTAACCGCCGCGCAGCTAAGCCTGCTGTCCATGATTTCCGACGGCGGCCTCCGAGTGGGCGATATCGCCAAGAACCTGGGAATCAAAGTCCCGAGCGCCACGGAGCAGATCATCAAGCTCGAGCGCGCCTCACTGGTTACGCGCCAGCCTGATCCCGACGATTCCCGGGCCGTCCAGGTGGTCATCACCCAAGCCGGGACGGCCGCCGTCGAGTCCGCCAACCAGCGGCGCAACGCCATGGTGGCCGAGCTGCTTCAGGGCCTCAGCAACCAGGAGATCGAGCAGCTTGCCGCGGCGTTGCCCGTGATCGCGAAGCTCAACAGCTCGTTCCAGAACTAAACAGCAAAAGCACCGACAAGGAGCAAGTGAATGTCACGCCAGTTGGCTGACGCTTCAGCAAGCGCCGAAACAACCATCGAAACCACCCTCCAAGCCGAGAAGGCTTCCCTCCTCAAGCAGCCCAAAGCGGTCTGGGCCACGGCCCTCGCGGCCGTTTTCGCCTTCATGGGCATCGGGCTTGTGGACCCGATTCTTCCCGCAATCGCCAAGAACCTGGAGGCTTCCACCAGCGAAGTGTCGTTGCTGTTCACCAGCTATTTCCTGGTGACGGCAATCGCCATGCTGATCAGTGGGTTCGTGTCCTCGAGGATCGGCGGGAAAAAGACGCTGCTCATCGGCTTGGCCATCATCGTGGTGTTTGCGTCGCTGTCCGGTCTCTCCGGCAGTGTTGAGCAGTTGGTGGGGTTCCGGGCAGGTTGGGGTCTCGGCAACGCCTTATTCGTCGCGACTGCCCTGGCAGTGATCGTCGGCGTGGCCAGCGGCGGTACCGGCACGGCCATCATCCTCTATGAGGCCGCCCTCGGTCTTGGCATCTCGCTCGGCCCCCTGCTCGGTGCCCTGTTGGGAGGCTGGCAATGGCGTGCGCCCTTCTTTGGCACTGCAGTCCTCATGGCCGCGGCCTTCATCGCATTGCTGGCATTGCTCCCCAAAACACCCGCTCCCGCTAAAAAGTCCCGCCTGAGGGATCCGCTCCTTGCGCTCGGCCACAAGGGTCTCCGCACCACCGCAGCCAGCGCACTCTTCTACAACTACGGCTTCTTCACCATCCTCGCCTTCACACCCTTCATCCTGGGCATGGACGCCTACGGAATCGGGGGAGTGTTCTTCGGCTGGGGTGTTGCTGTTGCCGTCTTCTCGGTGTTCGTCGCCCCTGTACTGCAGAAGCGCTTCGGCGCCGTCAAGGTCCTCACCGGCACGCTGGCCGTCCTCATGCTCGACCTGATGGGGCTGGGACTGGCCGCGGGGCACTCAGTGACAGTCGTCGTCGTGCTTGTCATCGTGGCGGGTGCCCTGCTGGGCATCAACAACACGGTCTATACGGAACTGGCCATGGGTGTTTCTGATTCACCGCGTCCCGTCGCGTCCGCCGGTTACAACTTTGTGCGCTGGATGGGCGGAGCGCTGGCGCCGTTCGCGGCCGCCCAGCTCGGCGAGCACTTTGGCCCGCAGGTGCCCTTCTTCGCCGGTGCAGTGGCCATGGTGATCGCCATCCTGGTTGCTTTCGGCGGACGCAGTTTCCTCACATCGCACGAGCCACACTTGGTGTGAACCCAGCCAAATAACAAATGAGCCCCGCGGTAGTCCGCGGGGCTCATTGCGTAGTTACTTCGCTTCGTTCGAGGCGACCGGCAGCGGTGCCACCGGAGCACCCTTCGGAACGAACAGGGTTTCGGCCTGTTCCAGTGACATGCCGTTCGTCTCGGGAACCTTGAACATGACAAAGAAGAACGACGCCGCCGCGAATGCCGCGTACATGGCGTACGTCAGTGGCAGCGAGCCTGCCGCCATGATGGGAAAGCTGAGCGTGATGGCAAAGTTCGCGATCCACTGCGCAGCGGCGGCCAGACCAAGGGCCCGGGCGCGGATCCGGGACGGGAAAATCTCGCCCAGCAGCACCCAGACCAGCGGACCCCACGAGGCACCGAAGCTGATCACGAACACGTTCGCTGCGACGAGCGCCACGGGACCCCATGCGCCCGGGAGGCTGATCTCGGAACCCGTGCCAACTGCGGAGGAGAAAGCCAGTGCCATGACGCCGAGCGAGGCGGCCATGCCGATGGAGCCGGTGAGCAGGATGGGGCGGCGGCCAATGCGGTCCACCAAGGCGATGGCCACAAGGGTGACCAGGATGTTGGTGACGGAGGTGGCGACGGAGATCGTCAGTGAGTCCTTTTCCTGGAACCCCACGGCCTTCCACAGCGTGGTGGAGTAGTAGAAGATCACGTTAATGCCAACGAACTGCTGCAACACGGACAGGATGATGCCGATCCAGACCACCGGGAGAAGGCCGAACCTGTTACCGCGCAGCGAGCCCTTCTTTGTGGAGAGCTTTTCCTGCTGGATGGACTCGCGGATCTCGCGGATGTGCCGTTCGATGTCGTCACCCGGGATGAGCTTGTTGAAGATAGTGCGGGCTTGGTCTTCTTTGCCGTTGAGCACCAGGAAATGCGGGGACTCCGGCAGGCGGAAAGCGATCCAGCCATACACGGCAGCCGGCACCGCGCAGGCGATGAACATCCAGCGCCAGGCCTCGATGCCAAACCACAACGTGCCATCGGCGCCACCGGCCGAATTGGCAAGGACCGCGTCGGACAGCAGGGCTGCGAAGATACCCGTGGTGATGGCGAGCTGCTGGAGCGAAGCCAAACGGCCGCGTACGTGCCTGGGGGAGATCTCGGAGATGTAGGCAGGCGCAATCACGGAGGCCAGCCCAATGCCCAAGCCGCCAACGAGGCGCCAGAAGATCAGGTCCCAGACCCCGAAGGCCAGCCCGGTTCCCACCGCACTCACCAGGAAGAGCAATGCACCGATTTTCATGGCGGGGATGCGTCCGTAACGATCGGCAACTTTGCCGGCCAGGTACGCGCCTGCTGCGCAACCCAGCAACGCGACTGCGACAGCGAAGCCCGTCAGCGCCTCGCTCATGACGAATTCGTCCGCCATCGCATCCACGGCACCGTTGACCACGGAGGAATCGAAGCCGAAGAGGAAGCCGCCCACTGCGCCGGCGACGGCCAAGCCGATCACCTTCCGTGAAACTGGGGCCGCACCTTCGGTGCTGGAACTGGACATGGGTCTCCCTTGGGGAATGGTGTGTGGGATTGCGGTGCGGGACGTCGTCGGCTGTCCGACGGGGACGCCGGTGCACTCGCGCTACACAGTGTGGCACGTCATATCCGCCAAGTTCCAGTCAAGTGACCGACGTGACATGTATTCAGATAGTTAACGCATTGGCTTGCTGTGGTGCGGCTGGGAGTTGACTGAGTAGTCGCTCACCGGTTTCTGTGGCGCAGAACGCGCCCTTTGACTCAACAAGTTGAACGCAAAGCACGACGGCGGACCTTGCCTTATGAGGGTAAGTTCAAGCCCCGCCGTCGGTAGCTTGCGACGCTAGGAGAACTCCTTGAAGGCCTCAGTCAGAAGGGCTCCCGGAATGCCGAGACGCGTATGCACCCCGTTCGAGGCAATCAGTTCTCCACCGATGACCACATGCGTAACATCGCTCGCCGTCGCACTGAATGCCAGCTGCATGGGCCGGGACCCTGCGGTCCGGGTAGAGGAAGGGTTGATGACCATGAAATCGCAGACCCCGCCCACCTGCAGGGCCTGTGGAGCTATGGGCGTGGCCATGGAGTGCGCTGCTCCTTCCGTGGCCGCCTGCAGCAGTTCTTCCGGGGAGAACCTTCCCCGTTGCCCGGAGCCAAGCCTTTCCCCGTGTTCCAAGGTGCGCATTTCGAGCCATGGATCAATCACCGCGTGCTGGTCAGTGCCAAGCGCAATGGTGGCTCCGGATTCGAAAAGTTCCCGGGCGGGCCCGATCCCGTCGGCGAGATCGGCCTCCGTAGTGGGACACATCACCACAGTGGCTGATGCTCTGCCCAGCAAAGAGATGTCGTCCTGGGTCAGGTGCGTGGAATGGACGGCCGAGAGTCTGGGAGACAGGAGGCCGTAGCGTGCCAAAAGACCGGCGGGGGTTGTGCCGTACGCCTTCTCGCAGGCTTGGTTCTCGGCGGGTTGTTCGCTCAAGTGGATGTGAAGGGGAATGTCCCGGGGAAGCTTTTTGGCAACAATCTCCAGGGCCTCTTCCGGCACGGCTCTGACGGAATGCAAGGCAGCCCCGACTCCCACCGCCTCGGACGGAAACTCCTCTGCTATCGCGTCCCGAAGGGAAGCCAACCGGTCCAGCCAGGCCATGGCGTCCGCATCCCCGAACCGTGCTTGATCGGGGCTGAGGGGCGTACCAATTCCGCCCGTCAGATACAACGTGTCCAGAAGCGTGAGTCGGATACCTGCGGACATGGCTGCCCGGGCAAGGGCCAGTTCCATGGCATGCGGCTCCGCGTAGGGCGCACCCTCGGGTTGGTGATGGACGTAGTGGAATTCGGCCACGCTGCTGAATCCGCTCACAACCATCTCGGCAAACACGGCCGTCGCCAGTTTCTGGTATTTCTCCGGAGTCAGCTCGGACGCGCTTTGGTACATTTGCTCTCGCCACACCCAGAAATCTCCGCGTCCATCATGGGTTCTTCCGCGAAGGATCCTATGGAAGGCGTGCGAATGGGCGTTGGCAGCCGCGGGGAACGCGACGCCCACCAGCATCTCATCGCCGTGTTCGGGCTGGACGCCTGTGTGAATAGTGGAGATTCGTCCATTGATGGTTTCCACACGCACTCCGGTGGCAACCTCCGGAACACTTCGCCCGTCGTCGCCCGGGGTGCCGTTGCTTGCGATGACCGCGGTCTCGCACCAGAAGGACTTCACAGTAGTCCCTCCAGAACATCAGCCAACGCGACGGCGCCCGCGGAGGCATCCTCGTCGGCTACGTATTCCTCCGGCGAATGCGAGATGCCGCTGGGGTTGCGGACAAAGACCATTGCGGAGGGAACGTGGCCGGCCAGTACACCGGCATCATGCCCGGCGCCCGTTGCCAGAACAGGCGCGCCCGGCAGTAGTTCGGTGATGCGTCGGCTCAGGCCGGCATCGAAGTGGACTGTGTCGCTGTAGGACTCTTCCGTGAGGGTCGCGGTGCAGCCTTCCCCGGCTGCGACATCCTGGGCTGCGCGGTATATCGCTTCGATGAGTTGTGCGGTCACGGCGTCATCCGGGTGGCGGGCGTCCAGCCAAAGATCAACGCGGGAAGCGATGACATTGGTTCCGCCCGGAACGGGAGTCAATCGGCCGACGGTCGCTCTCGCATCCTGCTGCTTGGCCGCCGTGTCGCGAATGGCGAGGACGATCTGCGCGGCAGCCACCATTGGATCTGCGCGGTCTCCCATCAACGTGGTGCCAGCATGGTTTCCTTGGCCGCTGACGCTGATTTTCCAACGGCCGTGCCCCAGTATTGAGCTCCCTACCGCGATGGCTGGACCATCCTGCCCCAGTCCCTTGCCTTGTTCGACGTGCAGTTCAACAAAGTCGCCGATCCGGGCCATGGCCTCCGGATCCGGGCCGATGTGACGGGGATCCAGGCCGTTGGCACTAGCGATGTCGGCAAAGGTGTCGCCGTTGATGTCCCGCAGATTGAGAGCCTTCTCGACGCTTATCGCACCCGTGAGGAGCCGCGACCCCAGGCAGGCGACGCCAAAGCGTGAACCTTCTTCCTCAGGAAAGACGGTGACTGCCAATGATCTGGGTGGCTGGACCCCTCGGGTCTTGAGAATATCGACGGCGGCCAGTGCGGAGGCGACTCCGAGGGGCCCGTCGAAAGCCCCGCCGCCGGGTACTGAATCCAGGTGGCTCCCGGTGACAAGGGCGCCGTCGTGTGGCGTGCCCCACCAGGCCCAGATAATTCCGTTCCTGTCCGTTTGGACCTCGAGGCCGCGTTGCTGGGCCTGCTCAATGAACCACTGCCTGAGGTCGCGTTCGGGTGTTGTATAGACGGCCCTGGAGTAGCCTCCACGCACCGCATCGCGGCCCACGTCCTGGATTGAGGCCAAGAGCTGATTGACGGTTTCCACGTTTTCCTCCGATTGAAGACTGCCACCAAGTAAAAACCAGATGCCACCACATGACAAGGGTTGGCAGGACTATTTACATGGCCGAAACATGCACGCCCGTTTGGGCGGCATCAGGCGTCACGCAACTGGGCTTTCCTCGCAATGTTCGAAAAAACTCTTGCCATTTGATGAAAATTGATTTTTACTAAGTGGCAAGACATGGTGATGTAGACCACTTGAAAGCAGGTCAGGCAGTGGCAGCGGATTCTTCCACCCGAACGGTCGAGAGGGCTCTGGCCCTCCTTAGTGCAGTCTGCACTGACGGTTCCATCAGCCTGAGTGACGCAGCGCGTGTGGTCGATCTCTCTGCCAGTACCGCGCTCCGCCTCCTTCGCACCCTCGAGGGCAGCGGATTCGTGACGCGGGACCCGGGGGGCAATTTCCGCCCGGGAGCCAGTGTCATTCAGTTGGGAGCCCTGGCATTGGGACAAGAATCCTTGGTATCGCTTTGCACACCGCACATGAAGCAGCTTGTGGCCGATACGGGCGAGTCCTGCTACTTGAGCATTCCCGGTCCTGGGGAAACCGGAATCTACATCGCCATCGTCGAAGGGACCCGCTCTGTCCGGCACACCAGTTGGGTCGGTCGGAGCATCCCACTGGAGGGCTCCGCGGCCGGCAAGGTGCTGACCGGCGGGCAGAACGGCCGCGGTTACGCCATTGTGCGGAGCGGCGTTGAAGACGACATCACGGCCGTCGCCGCACCCATTGTGATCGGCGGCCGAACCGTGGCAGCCCTCAGCATCGTGGTGCCCAGCTACCGCTTGGACGAGGCGAAGGCCCAGACATTTGGCGAGGAACTGGTGAAAGTTGCCAACAACATCCTCGTGGAACCCAACGGAAACCATGAAGTGCCCCAGGAAAGCATGGAAAAGAAATGATCAAATTTGAAAATGTCACCAAGGCGTACCCTGACGGTACGGTGGCAGTCGACGGCCTCAACCTGGAGGCTCCCACCGGAAAGCTGACCATCCTTGTTGGCCCCTCCGGCTGCGGCAAGACCACCTCCCTGAGGATGATCAACCGCCTCATCGAACCCACCAGCGGCACCATCTACCTGGACGATCAGCCCACTTCCGGCATGGACGCAGCGTTGCTCCGCCGCCGGATCGGCTACGTGATCCAGCACGCCGGACTCTTCCCGCACAAAACCATCGTGGACAACGTCTCCACCATGCCTGTCCTGCTCGGTGAGAGCCGTCAAAAGGCCCGGACCAAAGCCCTCGAACTGATGGAACGCGTGGGACTCCCGGCGAGCTTCGCCAAGCGATACCCGTGGCAGCTTTCCGGTGGCCAGCAGCAGCGCGTCGGCGTGGCCCGGGCCCTGGCCTCGGACCCCGCGTTCATGCTGATGGACGAGCCGTTCAGTGCCGTAGACCCGGTGGTAAGGGCGCAGCTGCAGGAGGAGTTTCTCCGCCTGCAGCGTGAGATCGGCAAGACCATCATCATGGTCACCCATGACATCGACGAAGCCCTCAAGCTCGGCGACCAGGTGGCCGTGATGCGCGTGGGCGGCAAACTCGCCCAAATGGCTTCTCCCTCCGAACTGCTCACGGCTCCGGCGGACGAGTTTGTGGCCGATTTTGTAGGCCGTGACCGCGGGTACCGCTCGCTCGGATTTACGAAAACAGCCGGTGCGGTGGCTATCGGAGAAGAAGCTGTGGTTCAGCTTGGCGCTTCCGCGGATGAGGCTCGCGCAAAGGCGCTGGGTGCCTGGGTGCTGGTAGTCGACGGCGGCAGGAAGCCTCTCGGATGGGCTCAGCCGGAGCTTCTCAACGGTGAGGTGAAGCGCGAAAACCTGAATCTGAGTGGAATCCCGGCCGCGGCTTCGGGGACCATGCGCCAACTGCTCGATGCTGCCCTCTCCTCGCCCAGCCGCCGGGGTGTCGTGGTCAACGAACACGGCGAACTGATGGGCACGGTGACCGCAACGGACGTAGTCAAGGCCATCGAAGCCGAGCCACACTTGGAGACGGCGCGATGAACTTCGAATGGCTGGGCCGCCAGTTTGACAATATTGTCTTCCTGCTCGGCTGGCACGTCCTGTTGGCCGTCACCCCGCTGATCCTTGGCCTGCTGATCGCATTGCCCCTGGGCTGGTGGGCACACCGGAGCCGGCGTATCTACCCACTGCTGGTGGGCGTAGCGGGCTTGCTCTACACAGTCCCGTCCCTGGCGCTGTTCGTGCTGCTCCCGCTGGTCCTGGGTACCAAGATCCTGGACCCGCTCAACATCGTTGCCGCCCTCACCATCTACACAGTGGCCCTCCTGGTCCGTGTGGTGGCGGATGCGCTCGACTCCGTCCCCGAGGACACCGTCCAGGCCGCAAAAGCCATGGGTTACCGCGGCTACCAAAGCCTACTGAAGGTTGAACTTCCCGTCGGTGTTCCGGTCATTTGCGCCGGCCTGCGCGTGGCTGCCGTCTCCAATGTGAGTCTCGTGTCCGTGGCTGCGCTGTTGGGCATCCCGCAGCTTGGCTCGCTCTTCACGCAGGGCTTCCAGCTTCGTTTCTACACACCGATCATCGCGGGCATCGTGCTTTGCGTGGTCCTGGCCATGATCCTGGACGGTCTGATCATCCTCATCAACCGGTGGCTGACACCGTGGACCCCCAAGGTGGTGGCATCGTGAACTACTTGTTCGACCCCGCACACTGGAGCGGCGCTGACGGCATCCCCACGCTGATCGCCGAACATCTCCTGTACTCACTCATCGCTTTGGCCATTGCTGCCGTGATTGCCATTCCCCTTGGCATTTACATTGGCGTTACGGGCAAGGGCGTGTTCATGATCGCGGGCCTGGCCAACGCCCTGCGTGCACTTCCCAGTGTTGGCTTGCTGATCCTGTTGGTTCTGCTGATCTCACCTGCGTTCCCTTCCCGGATGGGCTACATCGTGCCCAGCCTCATCGTGCTGGTGCTGCTGGCAGTTCCGCCCATCCTGACCAACACCTATGCCGGCGTTCGCGCGGTGGATGCTGCCGCCGTCGACGCCGCCAAGGGAATGGGCTTCCGCACCATGAAGATCCTTACGGACGTCCAGCTTCCTTGTTCACTTCCGCTGGTTTTGTCCGGTGTCCGCAGCGCGCTGCTGCAAATCATCTCGACGGCCACCATCGCCGCTTACATTTCGCTCGGCGGTCTGGGCCGTCTCCTGATCGATGGCAAGGCTCAGAACGACTACGGCCAAATGGTTGCGGGTGCCGTTCTCGTTGCCCTGCTGGCCCTGTTCTTCGACCAGCTTCTCGCCTTCATCACGCGCCGCGTTGTCTCACCAGGACTGACTCGCCGCACCATCAAGTCGGCTCCCGCGGCCGAACCCGTGAAGACCCCCGTCACGGTCTAAGCATCATCCAGCGCCGGCATTCGGCGCAGAATTCACCTCCCACCCACCCCCCATCTGGCCGCTGCATGCCCTGCAGCGCCCATTCCAGGAGAGTTGACATGAAGAAGTACCTCACCGGTTTCACCCTGGCGGCCGTTGCTGCCATCACCCTGAGCGCCTGCGGCGGCGGGGACCCCATGAGCACCTCCAACACTGCGGCAGGTGCCTCGGGCGACAGCATCATCGTTGGTTCCGCGGACTTCCCGGAGAGCCAACTGATCGCCAAGATCTACGCCGAGGCGCTCAAAGCCAAGGGCGTCGAGGTTACCGAAAAGCCAAGCATCGGCAGCCGCGAGGTCACCATCCCCGCCCTCAAGGACGGTTCCATTGACCTCATGCCCGAGTACGGCGGAGCGCTCCTGCAATACCTCGACTCCGCCACCAAGGCAGTTTCTTCCGAGGACGTTGCTAAGGAACTGACCACCAAGATCCCGGCCGGCCTGACGGTCCTGACCGCTTCCGAAGCAGAGGATAAGGATGTCCTGACCGTCAAGAAGGACATCGCCGATCAGTACAACCTGAAGACCATCGAGGACCTCCAGCCTGTTGCCAAGGACTTGGTCCTCGGCGGCCCGCCGGAGTGGAAGACCCGCCTCAACGGCGTGGCCGGCCTGAAGTCCGTCTACAACCTTGAGTTCAAGGAATTTTCAGCGCTCGACGCCGGTGGGCCGCTCACGCTGAACGCCCTCCTTTCCGGTCAGGTACAGGTAGCGGATCTCTTCAGCACGGATCCCGCGCTGGCCGAGAACAACCTCGTAGCCCTTGAAGACAACAAGAACCTCTTCCTCTCCGAGAACATCGTTCCTGTCATCAACGAGAAGAAGTCCACGGACACCGTGAAGGAAACGCTGGACAAGGTCTCTGCTGCGCTCACCACGGAGGACTTGATCAAGATGAACGGACGTGTGGCCAAGTTCGAGGACATCGGCGAAATCGCCAAGGAATGGCTCAAGACCAAGAACCTGGGCTAAATCCCTGCTGGTTCATTTAGCTGTTTGCTTTAGAGGAGTAAAGAATGACTGCCGATTTCACTTCTGGTGCCCGTCCGGTTAAGGCCGCGCGGGGCACTGAGCTTACTGCCAAGTCGTGGCAGACCGA